>JAZLIR010000069.1:0-3534 GCA_045617485.1 Bacteroidaceae bacterium | reverse complement strand
CGTCCCGTCACAGATTAACAAGTTCCCAATTGTGCCCAAGGCTATTAGGCCTGAGGCAAGAATATAACCAGAAGAGGGCCGTCCGGTTGATTCCGGACGACCCTCTCAGTTTGTGGGCACCTTACTGTCATTCATACAGACAGATGATGTCCGGTGCCGGTACGATGACCTTTCAGTATCCGAATCCCGCCACCGATGAACCGATGGCAATGAATACGCCCGCACCTGCGCATTTTTCTCTTACGGACCCGCCCTATATAGGTAGCAGCCAGCGGCACACGCTCAGGACCATCCTGCAATATTTGAAATAACGGCCGATATACCTTTTACCCACCTCGGACATCCGGAGTATCACGTGATACTCCGGACATCCGAGGTATGTTGACCGGTATTCCTATGGAAATCAAGGCATGCACTATGGCGTTAATGCAGGAACCTTTTCAGTGTTGATGTAAGGGCGTCAATGTCGATGGGCTTGGCAACGTGACCGTCCATGCCGGCTTCAATGGCTGTCTTGCGGTCTTCTTCGAATGCATTTGCAGTCATGGCAATGATTGGAATGCGCGATGCCCGGGTGTTGAGGGCGCGTATCTGGCGCGTTGCTTCGTATCCGTCCATCGTAGGCATCTGGACATCCATAAGAATCAGGTCATATTTATCGGCATCGGCACTAGTCATCATTTCTACGGCTTCAGAACCATCGGCGGCTTCAGTGATACTTGCGCCCATTTCAGATAGAATCACATTGGCAATCTCGCGGTTCATGTCGTTATCTTCAACAAGCAGAATGTTCTTGCCGTTCAGCGCTATTGTCTGTTCATTGGTGCTGTCTTCGGACTCGCTGAATTGTTCTTCCAGAATTTTGAATGGAAGTACCACCGTGAATGTCGAGCCACTGCCTTGCTTGCTGGAACATGATATTGTGCCACCCATAAGTTCCACCAGATTCTTGCTCAGGGCCAGTCCAAGTCCGGTACCCTGAATTTTACTTACGGTCGCTGTCCGTTCACGCGAGAACGCCTGGAATAGCTGCTTCTGGAATTCTTCGCTCATACCGATGCCGTCGTCTTTAAATGTGTAGGTGTAAATACCATATCCGTCATCGCGGCGGCCGGTCTGTTCACAATGCACATGAACGTGACCGCCTTTTGGGGTGTACTTGATGGCGTTGGTAATAAGGTTGGTGAACACCCTTCCACAATGGGCAATATCGCATGTCACATATTTGTCATCAATCTTTCCATACGAAAATGTCAGTTCTATGCCCGCTGTCCTTGCCAGTTCCTGTACCATGGCCTCTATGTCGGCAAATGAGGATTCAATATTACACCTGTCTTCTGAAATGGAGACTTTACCTGCCTCAATACGGCTGATTTCAAGAATATCGTTGATAATGGTAAGAAGAGTGTCGCTGGCCTTGCCAATTTTGTTCAGACAGTCCTTCACTTTTTCATCGTTGCCTATTGAGGCTTGAGCTATGTTGTTGAAGCCTGTAATGGCATTCATCGGGGTGCGAATGTCATGACTCATGTTGTTTAGAAAGACCGTCTTTGCTTTGTTTGCACTGCTTATGCTGATATTTTCATATATGCGTGACTCAAGCATTCCGGTTATTATAAACGAGTAGATTACACAGAATCCGAGCATGTAGCCTATTGAGTATGCTGGAGCATCGGGATACAGCAACTGGAAAATTCCGGATGCTATCGGAGCTGTAACAAAAGTGAGAATTGCCAGATAGTCAGGTGACTCATTCTTTTTCTTGGCAATGTTGTACAAAGCCAATATGGCAATGATCACATAGTTTATGTATTGAGCGTAGAACAGGAATTGACGTGCGTTGCCGCTCCTGTATGATCCGTCTGCGGCGATGTGAAAGACATTGTGTGTAAAGAAATTTGAGATAAGAAGCATTATTTCCAAATCAAATAATATCATTGAAATGGAATAATAGATTTTCCTGTTTTTTACCTCTCCGACATATGTCAATATGAATTGCAGCCAGATAAGTGGCGTGAACGCTGCCAGCAGATGAAACAAATATGAGTTGATGGTAAGCAGGGTGTCATTTGAAACTAAATCACTGGCAGTAACACCCCATATACCATCAGAGATGCAGAATAATGCAGTCCATTTTATCAAGTTGATGAATGCTCTGTCCTGACGTTGTTCCTTTATCAGGTTTTTGCGGGTTCTCAATGGTAGCACCAACACTACCAGGGCACAGGTGAATGCTCCAACTGCATATAGAAAACTTACCATAACTCACTCTTTTTACTCAACAGGTCCTATTCTTGGACCAATTGCAACAAAAGTAAGGTAATTTTTACAACTTGATAAAAAATGAAGAATTAATTTTAATTTTGAAACCGAACTGATGCTTTTCTCTTTCACGAATGGCTTCAATTGCGGACAGACAACTTCATAAACTGATTCCAAGAATGCTTTAGATAATGAATGTCGTTGATTTTCAAGATAGGACTCTCTCATTTTTCCGGCAAATTGCTACAATTCCACACCCGTCGCATCACGAAGAGAAGATTGCCGATTTCCTATGTGCCTTTGCCCGTGAGCATGGACTTGAATATGATCGTGATGACAGGAACTGCGTTGTAATCAGGAAACGGGCATCGGTCGGACATGAAAACGCTCCGACAGTCGTATTGCTCAACCACATGGATATGGTGGCTGTAGGTGACGGCTCACGTCCGTTCAATAAGCTGACTCAGGGCGTAGAGCCATATATTGACGGCGGTTGGATGAAAGCGCATGGCACATCGTTGGGTGCCGACAACGGCATAGGCTTGAGTATGGCGCTTGCAGTTCTTTCAAGTGACGATTTGATACATGGACCGATAGAGGTTCTGACTACGTCCAACGAGGAAGACGGTATGAGCGGAGCTGCCGGATTGTCCGGGCAGTTCATCAAAGGCCGAAAAGTCATTAATCTTGACAGTGAGGACTTTGATACCATAACAGTGGGTTCGGCGGGGGCATATCTTCAGATTGCCGAGTTTGAATCGATGGATATTCCTGTGCCGGATGATTTCATTTCCTACCGTATTGCAATTGGCGGCGGCACAGGCGGACATTCAGGCGTTGATATAGGCCGGAACCGTATCAATGCCATTCATGCCCTGGCTTCGCTGCTGTATGACTGCTGCCCTGCCCTGTTGCTGTATGGTATTGACGGCGGCAGCGCGAATGCCTCAATTGCAGGTGTATGTACTGCTATTGTCGGTGTGCCGGCTTGGCAGGCATCGGACTTCATAACAATGGTTTATAGCGGTTTTGAAAGGCTTCGCAGGCAGTTTTCCGACGGACATGGACTCTCAATTGAAATAACCGGGACCGATGCTGAAAAAAGCATTGCGTTCAGTGATTCTTCTATGTTGAGAATGCTGGCAGGTCTTCCGTGCGGTGTTATTCGCATGCATAGTGACATGCCCGGCACTATAATGACCAGCAACAACATAGGCATGATCAGAACTCAAGGCTCGCGTATGAGCGTTTCGTGCCATACGCGCAGTTTCA
>JAZLIR010000068.1:0-3073 GCA_045617485.1 Bacteroidaceae bacterium | reverse complement strand
AATCATACCATAAGGTCTGTGAGACCTATCACGGAATAGACAGATGAAACTGCAGACGAGCGTTGAGATAAAGCCTCTTGAAAAGCGGTTCACCTACCGTGACAGCATGCTGCTTGTGGGCTCCTGCTTTGCTCAGGAAATAGGCAGGCGTATGGAGGACCGTTATTTTGACGTGCATGTCAATCCGTTCGGAGTGCTTTTCAACCCCTGCTCAATTGCCGACTGTCTGGGCCTGCTTGAAGGGTATGGCATAAACAGTTACGGGTGCAGTTTCATTCCGGAAGACGTCATTGAGACTTCGGGCGGATTCTGCTCTTTTCATCACCACGGCAGTTTTGCCCGTCCTACGGCACAGCAATTTCTTGACGATGCAAATGAAAAACTTGCGTTTTCATCGGACTTTTTTTATAGAAATGGGTGGGTTGTCATTACGCTTGGAACGGCATTCGTATATCGCGACAGGGAGACGGGACAGGTGGTGAGCAACTGCCATAAACTGCCAAAGGACCGTTTTGAGCGTGAGATGATAAGTGCTGACCAGGTCTATGAGATGCTAAACCAGTATATTCCCGCCAATTCCGACCGGCAGTGGATCTTTACCGTAAGTCCTGTCAGGCATCTTTCTGACGGCGCGCATCTAAACCAGTTGAGCAAGTCCACTCTGCTTCTTGGCGTTCAGAAACTGGTTGACAGGTATCCCAATGCGCATTATTTTCCCGCTTATGAGATAATGATGGACGAACTCCGTGATTACCGTTTCTATGCCGATGATATGATGCATCCATCAAAGCAGGCAGCAGACTATGTGTATGAACGTTTCATGGACTGGATACTGGATGACAGTGAAAGGGAAAGCCTGAAGGAGGCAGAACATATTCACAGCATGATGGAGCACCGTCCGCTCAAGCAGGATACTCCCTCTGCAAAAGAATTTGAGGTGAAGCGTAAAGAGGCTCTTGACAAATTCCTTGCCCATGTACGACTTTGATACAGTGATTGACCGTACCGGATCCGGCGCATTGAAGTACACAATGATGAAGGATCTGTTTGGCCGCAGTGACCTTATTCCGCTTTGGGTGGCGGACATGGAATTTGCCACACCGCCGTTCATCATCAAGGCGTTGCGTGAACGTTTGGAACATCCGGTCATGGGCTATACGGGACTCCCTGAGGGCTATTTCAATACTATATCGGACTGGATATACAAATTGCATGGGTGGAAGGTCGATGCCGCTGACATGCGTTACATTCCAGGCATAGTAAAGGGAATAGGTATGGTCATTGAGGCATTTCTAAAGCCCGGTGACAAGGTCATAATCCAGACTCCGGTCTATCATCCGTTCCGTCTGGTGCCTCAGGCCAAAGACCATGAGGTAGTGTTCAATCCTCTCAAGCCGGTATATGACAAAGACAGGATAGTGACTTATGAAATGGACTTTGAACAGCTTGAGAGCGTAATTGACGAACGTACCAGGATGCTCATTCTCTGCAACCCCCACAACCCGGCAGGTATTTGCTGGAGCAATGACACTTTGCGAAGACTCTCAGAAATCACCATCAGCCACAATATTATTGTCATCAGTGACGAAATTCACGGGGATATGGCTTTACCTCCTTTCAGACATCATCCTTATTCTTATGACAACGCCATTGTTTTCATGGCCCCTTCAAAGACATTCAACATTGCCGGTGTAGTGTCATCTTATGTCATCATACGTAATCCTGAATTGAAAAGCCGTTTTTTCAGCTATCTGGACGGCGGTGAACTTGATATGGCCGATATCTTTGCGCCCATTGCTACAATGGCGGCATACAGGGAAGGTTATGAATGGCGCCGTGAAATGCTTGAATATGTTCAAGGTAATATTGATTTTATAGACTCCTGGCTAAGAGCAAATATTCCGGAAGTCAAATGTGTGCGTCCCGAGGCGTCGTTCCTTGTCTGGCTTGACTGCCGCGCTCTTGGACTGGACCAGAAAAGGCTGGTCAGTCTTTTTGTCAATGGTGCACGTCTGGCTCTGAATGACGGTGAAATGTTCGGTCCCCAGGGCATCGGATTCATGCGTCTCAACATAGGATGTCCTCGCAGCATTCTCTCTACGGCATTGAACAGATTAAAGGAAGCAATATATGAAAGATGTAGTTGACGCTCTGATTGAGATACCTCTTGGTTCAAGAAACAAGTTCGAGATTGACCATGTAACCGGTCGTGTCCATCTGGACCGTGTCCTGTATTCTGCCATGACCTATCCGGCCGAGTACGGCATGATAGAGGGCACTCTTGCCATGGACGGTGATCCGCTTGACATTCTTGTCATAAGCAGCGAACCTACATTTCCCGGCTGCCGCGTTCCGGCCCGCGTCCTGGGTTATCTGGAGATGAGTGATGCCGGAGTGCAGGACAACAAGTTGATCTCTGTCGTGGACTGTGATCCGCGTTATGCCGACATTCACACTCTGGAGGACCTCCCGTCGTTTATTCTAAAAGAGATTGCCAATTTTTTCAGCAACTACAAGACCCTGCAGGACATTTCTGTAAAAGTCGGTGACTACCATGGCAAGTCCGATGCCCTGTCTGTTCTTGAAGAATGCCGCCAGAGGTATTTTGAAAACACCTGCAAGCTGTAATTTTTGGATGAGCCAAAATTGGGTGCAGAAGGCTTGCAGGAAGTCAAATGTCTGTTGCAAATAAGAACAGAAGCTCGTTTTTTGAATATTGAGCTTCTGTGCTATGGTCGGAATGAGGCGACTCGAACGCCCGACCCCTACGTCCCGAACGTAGTGCGCTACCAACTGCGCTACATTCCGATCTTGTTGTTTTGACAATGCAAAGGTAATCCATTTTTTTGAGAGAAGAACATTTTTGGCTGTAAAAACTTGCAGGTAATGAAAAAGTGAGTATCTTTGCACCCGCATTAGGAAACGAAATGCTTCTGGTGCCATAGCTCAGTTGGTAGAGCAAAGGACTGAAAATCCTTGTGTCCCTAGTTCGATTCTCGGTGGCACCACAGTAATAAGGCCTGCAGGTATCTGTAGGCCTTGTTACTTTCCCAAACTTTTCTACATCTTTCCT
>JAZLIR010000067.1:0-7973 GCA_045617485.1 Bacteroidaceae bacterium | reverse complement strand
ATGGCAAAAAAGGACAATCCGGCAGGCGAAGGCCTCCAGAATGCAGCTCTGAGCGAGAAGCTCAAGGCGCTTCAGGCCGCCACAGACAAGATTGAGAAGAGTTTTGGAAAGGGCTCCATCATGAAGCTTGGCGACGACAGTGTTGAAAACGTCGATGTAATTTCGACCGGTTCCATAGGACTCAACGCCGCTCTCGGCGTGGGCGGTTATCCGCGTGGAAGGATAATTGAAATCTACGGTCCGGAATCATCGGGTAAGACCACCCTGGCAATCCATGCAATCGCACAGGCTCAGAAGAACGGCGGAATTGCCGCCTTCATTGACGCCGAACACGCCTTTGACCGCTTCTATGCAGCCAAGCTTGGCGTTGACATTGACAACCTGTGGATTTCCCAGCCCGACTGCGGTGAACAGGCTCTTGAGATAGCCGAACAGCTTATCCGTTCAAGCGCAATCGACATCATTGTGATTGACTCGGTTGCAGCCCTTACCCCGAAGGCCGAAATCGAAGGTGACATGGGTGACAACAAGGTGGGTCTGCAGGCACGTCTCATGTCACAGGCGCTGCGCAAGCTGACATCGACCATAAACAAGACCAACACCACCTGCATATTCATCAACCAGCTGCGTGAAAAGATAGGCGTCATGTTCGGCAACCCCGAAACCACCACCGGCGGCAACGCCCTCAAGTTCTACGCATCGGTCCGTCTTGACATACGTCGTGTGACACAGCTCAAGGACGGTGACAGCGCAATAGGCAACCAGGTGCGCGTCAAGGTGGTCAAGAACAAGGTGGCGCCTCCCTTCCGCAAGGCCGAATTTGACATCATGTTCGGTGAGGGCATTTCCAAGGCCGGAGAAATTGTGGATCTGGGCGTGGAATACGGCATAATCAAGAAGAGCGGTTCATGGTTCAGCTACGGTGACACCCGTCTGGCACAGGGCCGTGACGCCGTCAAGCAGCTCATGCAGGACAACCTTGAACTGGCCGAGGAACTGGAGCAGAAAATTATGGCAGCCATTCTTGGCAATCCGCAGGAAGTAGCCCCCGATGAGGACTGAAGCGTAGCTGTACGCGAAACTTTATCAGAATAATGTCCTGAGCCGCGGTCCCGTTGCAGCATTGCCATCGGAACCGCGGCTCTGATTTTTTTGCCTGCCGGTTACATGAGAAAAGGCTCACCCGAACAGAAGTAGCCTGCAGATACCAAGTATGAAAGAAAATACAGAACGAACCTGCGTAACCGCGGACACTACGTTTCTGGAATCCGCGATAGAACGTATTGTAGGGCAGTTTGCCCGTCTGTAGTGTCCCGGGAAAGTGCCGTTTTGGCCCAAAGCGCGGACACTACGTTTGCGGAAACCGCGGTAGAACGTATTGTAGGGCAGTTTTCCATTTCGTAGTGTCCCGTATATACTCGCTTTTTATCCCCCACTGTTTTTCGGGTGATCCCAAGAAACGGCACCAAAATAGTGACCTCTTTTCTGTGTTGGCCTGCTTTTTGCAGTAACTTTGTGTATATTTGAAAAATCTGCAAAAGAATATGATACTGATTGCGGCACTTTCTGCTTTGCTTCCTGCCGGGCTGCTGTTCTGGTACATCTACCGGCGGGACAGGATTCAGCCCGAGCCGGCCGGATGGTTGTGGAAGGCTGTGTGGTACGGTGTGCTTTCGGCATTGGTGGCAATATTGTTGGAAACCCTTATAAGTCTGCCTGTCCGGACACTGGCTTTGTCAGATTTTCAGAATGCTGTTGTGACTGCTTTCTTCAATGCCGCAGTCCCCGAAGAGGCCGCCAAAATGCTTATGCTGTGGCTTGTTCTGCGCAAGAACCCGCATTTTGACGAACACCTTGACGGCGTGGTCTATGCCACTTGTGTAGGTCTGGGCTTTGCCGGGTTCGAGAACCTGCTGTACATATTCGAAAATCTGGATAATCTGGTCCAGATAGCCGTAGTAAGGGGATTGTTCGCGGTTCCAGGCCACTTCTTCTTTGCCGTGGTCATGGGCTATCACATATCGCTGGCCAAGTTCTCAAGCGCATCGGACTCACAGCGGCGTGGCAACATGCTGAAGGCATATTTCGTTCCCGTCCTGCTTCACGGCATATATGACTCGCTCCTGATGTCGGCCGATGCCCTGCCTTTCATTTCCAGCCTGCTTGTTATAGTTTTTCTGCTTTTCTGCAACCGCACCCGCAAGGACGCCCGCACCCGCATCCGCAGCATGATTGACATGGACCGAAACAATACAGAATAATATGGATAATAAGGATAACAAACTGATATTATATACGGACAATGAGGGTAGGGTGTCAGTAAATGTACGCTTTGCCGATGAGGATGTGTGGCTGACTCAAGAGCAGCTGTCTGTGATTTACGATACTACGCAAGAGAATATCAGCATTCACATACGTAATATCTATGCTGACGAAGAATTGGCCAAAGAAGCAACTTATAAAAAATATTTATTAGTTCGTCAAGAAGGAAACCGCAATGTCAGTCGGAACATCGACCATTACAATCTTGACATGATTATTGCCCTTGGGTACAGGGTGCAGTCGCAGGTGGCTGTACGCTTCCGCCGTTGGGCAACACAGCGGCTGCACGAATACATACAGAAGGGCTTTGCCTTGGATGATGAACGGCTGAAACAGGGCGGTAACCGGTACTTCCCTTCTCGACCGTCCAGAACAAGATGCATTATGCTGTGCACGAACATACGGCGGCAGAACTGATATATGAGCGCGTGGATAATGAAAAGCCATTTGTTGGAATGACAAACTTCAAAGGGAATTACGTGACGCGTGATGATGTCAGGATTGCCAAGAATTACCTGTCTGAACTGGAACTCCAGCGCCTGAACCTGCTGACTACGCAATTCCTGGACTATGCTGAATTCCAGGCATTGGAGCAGAACCCTATGAACATGGCGGATTGGATAGAGGCGCTTGATGACCAGATTCTCCGCCTTCGCAAGAACGTATTGGAGGGAAATGGCTCCATATCGCATTCAGAAGCCATTGAGAAAGCGGAACGTGAGTTCGAAATCTACCGTGAGCGTGAGATACGTATGCTGGAAAGCGACTTTGACAAAACTGTCAAACAATTGAATGAGACACAAAACTCCACGACAGGACAAATTGAAACAAACTGAAATATGATAATTACAATCTGCATTCTGATTCTGGTTTATTCCCTTACGGGTAAGCCTGTTGACAAATTGTTGGGACGAGTCCGTAGCATTGACTGGAAAAGATTTTCCGATGGTTTTCTGGCATCAATCAGGAAGTACGGAATCAAGGCGGGTAGGGTAGCCGCCCGTCCGGTGCTTCAGTTCTATTACGTGCTCAAGGAAGGCGATGTCAGCACCCTGGACCGTGCCCTGCTGATTGGCGCAATAGCCTACATCATCATTCCGGTCGATCTGCTACCAAGGGCCGTGTTCCGCTGGGTTGGCACTCTTGATGACCTTGGCGCCGCCATGTTCGTTTACAACAAAGTCAAGGACAAGCTCACCCCCACCATGGAGGCTCACGTCCAGTCCACCCTTGACGACTGGTTCGGCCCGGAAGACGCGGTTGCGGTGGAATAAGAATTTGCAAACTTCTTTTGGCGTGCTGCTGTTCAGCGTGTCTTTTGCATGAAGTGCAGGCGGTCAGTGTCATCAAGCTTTTCAATGCAGTAGCGCAGCATTGTCCTGGGCATGGTGGGGTAGCGGGGTTCCAGCCAGTCCTTCATAATCTGTTCGTCATGATTGCCTACTTCACGGACAAGCCAGCCTGCGGCTTTCTGTAGCAGGTCGTGCATCGGTTCCGGCCTTGACAGCAGAATGTCGGCTATGGCAAGGGTGTCGTCAAACTGATGGGCACGCACAAAAGCCATTGTGCTTACAATGCCGATGCGCTGCTGCCAGATGGTGCTGCCGTTTTTTGCCAGGTCATAGAGAATGGAGCGGTCCTTGTCCATAAGCCAAGGCCCCAGAATCTCGTAGCAGCTCAGATCCACCAGATCCCAGTTGTTGACGTATGCGGTGTTGGCAAGGTAGAAGTCAACGCAGCGCTGCCTTAGAGCCTGGTCCTTGCGGGCGTGCTTGAAAATCTGCACCAGTGTCAGCAGGGCGGCAAGCCGAAGTTCGTGATACCTGCTTGCAATACATTCTTCAAGGTCACAGAAACTTACATCCTTCCATAATTCCCTGACTATGTTTCTGGTTACAGGCACCTTTATGCCAAGAAAGACATCGCCTTCACCGTACTGGCCCCTGCCGGTCTTGAAGAAGCGCGAAAGGTTTTCAACCTGTGACTGGTCCGCAGCGCCGGTCATTGTTTCAAGCAGTCTGTTCATAATCTGTGATTCATTGCAGAATTTGTATGTAAAAGTAGAAATTTTTTTGGTGAATCAGGTAATTGTTCCAGAGGATAATGTGACAGTTTGGCATCTTTGCCAATGATTCATCCAACTGGCGGTTGAAGAGTTTGCTCAGTACTACCGGCTGTTCCTGTATAAGGTTGATGAGCTTGTCAATATCCTTTTGGGAAAACTCGGGCAGTTTGATGGTCTCGCTGTAAGGTGTGCGACGACTTCCCTTCACTTTCGCAGTAATGATGTTGCCTGAGAAGTTTATCTCTTGCACCATACCATTACGAGCGTATGAAGCGCCACGTGGTAATGGGTTGCTGTAATCAATGTTCTTTAGTGCGCCAAGTCATTGCTCGCTCTGTATGGGGCCAAGGTGTAGGCCTCCAAGGTCAGAGCTACGACCATGGGTGGTGTGGAAACAAGCTGGTCAAAAAATGTATAAATCATACTGCTTTATCTGTGGAATTGTGTAATATTGCGCCAAAATATGTGCAGAATAATGTTATCAATGAGCACAAACATCTGCGAGAAAATGTAAAACGCGAATGGAAAGATTTGTATATAAGCAGCTTATACATTGGAAATGCGCAAAGGGAAGAAAGCCTCTTGTACTCAATGGTGCGCGTCAGGTAGGAAAGACTTGGCTGCTGAAGGAATTGGCACAGCGAGAATATGCAAAGATGGCGTATGTGATGTGTAGAAAGAGTCCTGTGGTAAAGGAAATCTTCAGCATGGATTTCAACATAGAGAGGATTCTGCGGGCTTTACGCGCATTAACAGGCGTTGATATCACTCCAGGCGATACGCTTATCATTCTTGATGAGGTGCAAGACGTGCCCGAAGCTCTTGAGGCTTTGAAGTATTTCCGCGAGGATGCTCCCGACTATCATATAGCAGTTGCGGGGTCGCTGTTAGGGCTGTCAATACATACAGGAACCAGCTATCCAGTAGGTCAGGTAAACACAATAAATGTCTATCCTATGAATTTTGAGGAGTTCCTGTTGGCTAAAGGTGAAAGGCAGATGCAGATTCTCCTTAGCTCAAGAGACTTCACTACAATCAGTCTGCTACACGAGAAATACACCGACTTGCTGCGTCAGTACTTCTATGTTGGGGGAATGCCCGAAGCCGTACAGGAGTACATAGACACCGAGGGATTGCAGTCGGTGAGGAGAATACACCGAGAGATTCTCAAGGGTTATGACATGGATTTCTCAAAACATGCTCCTGCGGATGAAGTAGAGCGAATCAGGATGATTTGGCAGACCATTCCTGCACAGTTGTTCAAGGAAAACAAGAAGTTCATCTATGGCGCAGTCCGTAAAGGGGCGCGTGCCAAGGACTTTGAAATAGCCATTCAGTGGTTGTGTGATGCCGGTTTGGTTTATCGTGTAGAAAGAGTGTCCAAACCCGAATTGCCGTTGAAAGTCTATGTGGAGCAGAGTGCATTCAAACTCTATCTTTCTGATTTGGGACTACTTGGAGCAATGGCAGATGTGCAACCGTCACAGGTTTTAGTGAACAATGATGTGTTCAAGGAATACAAGGGTGGCATGACCGAACAATATGTGCTCCAGCAGATGATGAGCAAAGGCACAGAAGGCATCTACTACCATACCACCGATCAGTCGCGTCTTGAAATTGACTTTTTGATACAGCGAGAGGGCAAACTGCTGCCAATAGAGGTGAAGGCAGAGGGCAATGTACGTAGCAATTCACTCTCGATGCTGCTTCAATCACGCAGGGAATTACATGCCGAACGATATTCCATGCTACCCTACAAAGAGCAGGAATCGATGACCAATATTCCTCTTTATGCGGTATAGATCTGAAACCCATCAACTCATTTGATGGGGACGTGTAGCGGGCTGGAGGGGTCAGCTGGGCTTTTGCATGAAGTGAAAGCGGTCGGTGTCATTGAGTTTCTCAATGCTGTAGCGGAGCATTGTTCTGGGCATGGTAGGGTAGCGGGTTTCCTGACACTTTGTGCGCTTTTCCTTCTCCTATCTGTTGTCAACGCGGTCTATGGCATTCGGTCAACCTTTCGAGTTCTTTTGAGATTTCTCTATCGTTAATATTTCAGGGTCGCTCATCCAAAGATTTCGTGCAGTTCCTTGTTTGAAAGTTTGCCAATCCAGTTCTCGCCTGAAGATACTGTGAGATCGGCAAGATGTTTCTTTTCCTGTATCATAGCGTCAATACGTTCCTCAAAGGTGTTTTGTGTAATAAAACGATGCACCTGTACGTTCTTGTGCTGACCGATACGATATGCGCGATCTGTTGCCTGTGCTTCAACCGCAGGATTCCACCAGAGGTCGTAATGTATGACGTGGGTTGCTGCCGTGAGATTGAGGCCGGTACCGGCAGCCTTCAATGAAAGAATGAAAATGCGGTCACCATGATTGTTCTGGAAACGGTCAACCATTTCCTGACGCTGTTTCAACGAACAACCACCATGATAGAACATCGGTTCTTCGTCAAGGGCGGTACGGATAAAATGTTGGAGCAAATCGCCCATCTCACGGAACTGGGTGAAGATGAGTACCTTCTCGTCGGCATCAATGATACTGCGTAGCATGTCAAGCAGCATTTCTGTCTTTCCCGATAGCGTAGAATCCATGCGATTGTCTTTGAGATACTGCGTAGGGTGATTGCAAATCTGCTTCAGGGCAAGCATCATCTGTAGTATAAGCCCCTGACGCTTGAAAAGTGTCTGGTTATCATCGCCCTCCATGCTTTCAATAACTGCCATGCATTTGTTGACTGTCTCCTGGTATAGAGCAGCCTGTTCAGGAGTAAGCAATGCCAACTCGTTACGCTCTATCTTGTCAGGCAGATCGCTGATGATACTCTTGTCTGTCTTCAGGCGACGCATCATAAACGGTGCAGTTACCTTGCGGAAACGTTCTGCCACGTGACTGTCGCCATATTTCTGTATAGGTTTGGCGTATGTTTCAGAGAAATCTTTTGCCGAACCAAGGTATCCATTGTTAGTGAAGTCAATGATACTCCAGAATTCCGACAGACGATTCTCTACCGGTGTACCACTTATTGCTATGTGACAGTCGGCAGGAATGCTGTGTATTGCCTTGCTCTGTGCGGTGTCGCTGTTCTTGATATTCTGCGCTTCGTCTATTACGAGCACCTGCCATTTCTGTTTCTTCAGTTTGTCGGCATCGGAACGCACCACACCGTATGTTGTGAGGATTATGTCAGCGTTTTTGCAATCATTGTCCTTCAGGTCACGTGCAGTACCATGATACACACCGGTTGTCAGCTGTGGGGCGAAGCGCTTCACCTCAGACTGCCAGTTGTTCAGCAAACCGGTTGGCACTACCACAAGGGCTTTCTTCTTGTCCATAGCACCCTCTTCTTTCATTTTTAACAAAAGGGTTATGACCTGCAAGGTCTTACCTAGACCCATGTCGTCTGCAATGATACTGCCGAAGCCTATCTTCATGTTGCGGTACATCCAAGAGAAGCCTCGCTCCTGATATGGCCGCAACTGCGCGTTAATGCCTTCCGGCAGCGGTATCACGCTCTGCGATGTAAACTGACGAATGAGTTCGCGTACTTCATCGGTCAGTTCAACAGGTGCTCCCTTGTACTC
>JAZLIR010000066.1:0-26110 GCA_045617485.1 Bacteroidaceae bacterium | reverse complement strand
TGACGAGACCGGTCGCGCTTTCCGTGACGTGGAACTTGAAGAGCAGCTCCTCAAGGAAGCATACAAGATAGGTCTTGGCGCACAGTTCGGCGGCAAGTATCTGGCTCATGACATTCGCGTAATCCGCCTGCCGCGCCACGGAGCAAGCTGCCCCATCGGACTTGGCGTAAGCTGCAGCGCTGACCGCAACATCAAGGCCAAGATCAACAAGGACGGCATATGGATTGAGAAGATGGATGACAAACCATACGAACTTATTCCCGAAGAACTGCGTCAGGCCGGCGAGGGCGATGCCGTTAAGGTTGACCTGAACCGCCCCATGAGCGAGGTCTGCAAGCAGCTCTCACAGTATCCGGTAAGCACCCGTCTGTCACTTAACGGTACAATCATAGTTGGCCGTGACATTGCACACGCCAAGCTCAAGGCCCGCCTTGATGCCGGTGAGGGTATGCCGCAGTATATGAAGGAGCACCCCATCTACTATGCAGGTCCCGCCAAGACTCCTGCCGGAATGGCCTGCGGCTCAATGGGCCCGACCACAGCCGGACGCATGGACCCGTACGTTGACGAGTTCCAGGATAACGGCGGTTCAATGATCATGCTGGCCAAGGGCAACCGTTCACAGGCTGTGACCGATGCCTGCAAGAAGCACGGCGGCTTCTACCTGGGTTCAATTGGCGGCCCTGCAGCCATTCTTGCACAGAACAACATCAAGTCAATTGAATGCGTAGAATATCCCGAGCTTGGCATGGAGGCCATCTGGAAGATTGAGGTCGAGGACTTCCCCGCATTCATTCTGGTCGATGACAAGGGCAACGACTTCTTCAAGCAATTGAAGCCTTGTGCAAATTGCACAATTCTTTAACTGTCTGAAAAAATGACCTTGTTTTAGTTTGCTCTGCAAACGGGCGGCCTCCGGCCGCGTAAAAACTTAACGGTTTTTACTTTCCAGTCGCTTGCTGAGGCACACAAAAAAATCTTATTTTGGAAATATGTACTTCAGGGACATTATCGGACAGGAAGATATAAAGGACAGGCTGCGCCGCATGGCGGACAGCGGCACTGTCCCTCATGCCCTTCTGTTTGCAGGCCCTGAAGGAACAGGAAAGCTTCAGACCGCCCTGGCTTTTTCACGTTACCTGCTGTGCAGGGAACATGGAGAAGATTCATGTGCCAAGTGCCCCTCGTGCGTCAAGATGAACAAACTTGTGCACCCGGATTTGCATTTCATATTCCCGGTCATCAACAGAAGGAAGTCCGATAATCCCACGCAATCGTCCGATGAAATCACATCGTGGCGGCAGATTATTCTGGAAAAAGGATATTTCAGCTACCAGGAATGGCTTGAAGAACTGGGTGCCGACAACAAGCAGGCGCAGATCTGTACAAAGGAAAGCGATACAATACAGTCTCTGGTTTCCTTGAAATCGGTCGAGGGAGGCTACAAGGTCATGATTATCTGGCATCCGGAAAAACTTCATGACAACTGCGCCAATGCTCTGCTGAAACTGCTTGAGGAGCCTCCGTCAAAGACTGTCTTTATGCTTGTGACCGATGCGCCAGAAAATGTTCTGGAGACCATTCAAAGCCGTACTCAGCGAATTGATTTCAGACCTTTGCCAGGGCAGGTCATAGAAGAGAGGCTGCAAGGTCCCGGATATGAGCTGCAGGCAGACCAGGCACGGCGTATTGCACACCTTAGCGGAGGCAGCTGGCTGAAGGCAATTGAAGCGCTGCGCATTGACAGCGAAAGCGAAGAGTTTCTTGACTACTTCATGCAGCTTATGCGTCTTGCATACGCGCGGAAGGTCAAGGATCTGAAAATATGGTCCGAAGCTATGGCAGCCAAGGGACGCGAATGGCAGAAGCGTTTCCTTACATACTGCCAGCGTATGGTCAGGGAGAACTTTATATGTAATTTTCACATTCCCGACCTGAATTTCATGACAGAAAGGGAGCAGGCGTTTTCAACCAAATTTGCACCCTACGTCAACGAAAGCAACATTATCGGCCTTATGGAAGAACTCCAATCGGCCCAAAGAGACATAGAACAGAATGTCAACTCAAAGATGGTTTTCTTTGATTTTTCTCTGAAAGCCATACTTTTACTGAAAAAATAACATTGTATGGAAGACAACTTCATTATAGGCAACGGAAGCGACACCATCTGCTACAAAGGCTGCGGTCGCGGCATGGGACAACTCCACTCGTTTGATTACCTTGCAGGAATACCGGGTGAAGAGGAAAACTGCGGCTATGTGGAAGTACAGTTCAAAAACACCCGCAAGGGCTTTTATCTGAATTCCAACAACCTGCCGCTTGAAAAGGGTGACATAGTCGCCGTCGAATCCAACCCAGGGCATGACATAGGTACCGTTACCATGACAGGCCGTCTGGTTGCCCTCCAGATGAAGAAAGCCAACCTGAAGGCCGATGCCGAAATACGGCGTGTTTACCGCAAGGCCCGCGAGGTTGACATGGAGAAATACGAACAGGCCAAGGCACTGGAGCATGACACCATGATACGTTCACGCCAGATTGCCAAGAATCTGGGACTGGAAATGAAGATTGGCGATGTTGAATATCAGGGCGATGGAGCCAAGGCTATATTCTACTACATTGCCGACGGACGCGTCGATTTCCGACAACTTATAAAGGATTTGGCCGCCGCCTTCCATATACGCATTGAAATGAAGCAGATCGGTGCACGGCAGGAAGCCGGCCGCATCGGAGGCATCGGCCCCTGCGGGCGCGAGTTATGCTGCTCCACCTGGATGACAAGTTTCGTTTCAGTGTCTACCGGAGCGGCACGTTTTCAGGATCTGTCCATGAACCCGCAGAAGCTGGCCGGGCAGTGCGCCAAACTGAAGTGTTGCCTGAACTACGAAGTCGATGCCTACGTCGAAGCCCAGAAGCGCTTCCCCGCCCGCGACATACAGTTGGAAACGAAAGACGCGACATACTATTTCTTCAAGGCCGATATTCTGTCCGGCATGCTGTCATATTCTACTGACAAGGTCTTTGCCGCCAATCTGGTAACAATCAGCGCCGACAGGGCATTGGAGGTAATCAAGATGAACCGCGAAGGCCAGAAGCCCCTTAACCTTGACGAGGGTCAGGGCGTTGCCGATGCCAGAATAACATCGGACATACTGGACGAGGGCGATTTGTCACGCTTCGACAAGAAGAAAAAGAAGAAAAAGAAGCCGCATCACCACGAGGATGGCGCACAGGCCGCCAACCGCAAAGACGAAGAGTCCGGCCAACAGAACAGCCCGGCAGACAGCCAGCCAAAGGACAGTACGGAACAGGGCCCAGTACAGAAACAGCACCACGGGCAGAGACACGGACACCACCACGGACACAGGAATACCGACGGGAACCGGGACGGAAACCGCAATGCCAATTCAAAGCCTGATTCCGGCAATACCGGTGCTCAGTAACTGAGCATACGCTCTGCGTCTATCCTGAGGAAGATGAAAAGCAGTATGGTGAATCCCCACAGGGATGATCCGCCATAGCTGAAGAATGGCAGCGGTATGCCGATTACCGGTGTTATGCCAAGTACCATGCCGACATTGACAAATACATGGAACAGCAGGATGCACAGCACGCTGTATCCATAGACACGCCCGAATACCGAAGGCTGGCGCTCTGCCAGGAACAGCAGACGCAATATCAGGGCAAGATAAAGCAACAGCACGAACGAAGAGCCCAGAAAACCCTGTTCCTCTCCGACAGTACAGAAAATAAAGTCTGTATCCTGTTCCGGCACATACTTGAGTCTGGTCTGGGTTCCCTCCATAAAGCCCTTTCCGCTGAAACCGCCCGAGCCTATGGCAATCATCGACTGGTTCACATTATAACCCGCCGCCTTCGGATCATCTTCCAGACCAAGAATGACATTAATTCTGGAACGCTGGTGATCCTGCAGAATCTCGTTGAACATGTAATCGACCGAGAACAGATACACCACACCAAGAAGCGAAAAGCCCGCTACAATAAGATACTTTCGGGCAATGGCCTTGAAACTGAGGAACACAAGACTGAGCGAGACTCCGACAACCAAAGCCACCTGAAGGTAAGTGACATCGAAGGGAATGACAAATCCGGAAAAGAGCAGCCCTGCAGCGGTTCCGCCAATGACAACCGATAGGAATATCAGACTTGTTTTCCTGTCATGCTGCAGGAACCAGCATAACACAGGTATCAGCAGTTCGATAATCAGCAATGCTGCAAACTTGCCCACATGGAACGGCATTTCACCGACAGGCACGGCCGCATATTTCAAGGCCACTATGAAAATCACGACGGCCATAGCCCCAAGGTACAGTATAAAACCTGTAAGTCCCTCACGGAACAGGACAAAGACAAACGCCAGATAAACCAGAGCCGAACCGGTCTCATTCTGCATGACAATGAGAAGCATCGGCAGCAGAACCAGTCCTCCCGCCCTGACAATATCTCGAAGGTCATGTGCATTGAAATTGAATTTGTCAGTGAACTTTGCAAGCGCCAGAGCGGTGGCGAATTTCGCGAACTCGGCCGGTTGCAGACTGACAGGACCTATGTCAAGCCACGAACGCGATCCCTTGTGCTCATGTGCCAGGAATATAGTGGCAAGCAGCAGGAGCATAAGCGCCACATATATGATATATGAATACGAATTATAGAACAGTTGCGTGACTGACATTACAATCAGTGCAAGAACCACCGCACACAACATCCATACCAACTGCTTGCCGGGACGTGTGGAAAATGAAAGCAGTTCAGTTGAAAAACTTTCGGAACTGGAGCCTACAATGCTGAACCAGCCGCATATCATAAGCGCGGCTACCAGCAATATGGTAATCCAGTCAATACTCCTTATTATTTCAGCGTTTCGACTCCCCATAGTATATTTCCCTTTGAGACATTTCCTCGGCCTTTTTCTGACTCTCTACAGACAGACCGCCCATAAGATACTGCTCTATCATGAGAGCGCCGATAGGAACGCCGTAAACTGCTCCAAAGCCGCCATTCTCGACATACACCGCTATGGCAATCTTAGGATCGTCCATCGGCGCAAAACCCATGAATACCGAATGGTCCTTTCCCCTGTTTTCGGCCGTACC
The DNA here is from genome assembly GCA_045617485.1 of Bacteroidaceae bacterium. Taxonomy (GTDB): domain Bacteria; phylum Bacteroidota; class Bacteroidia; order Bacteroidales; family Bacteroidaceae; genus Colenecus. Next base: position 20,996 of record JAZLIR010000066.1, on the reverse strand, counting down.
GGTCTTTCCGCAGAGTTCGTAGTTCAGAGTGTTGGCAGAATGACATGTTCCGGTAAGCACCGACTGTCGCATGCCACGCACAACCAAATTATACTGACAGGTGTCAACATTCACATAATGACGTTCGGTGTAACTGCTGTCTGCATCGACCTGGCCTGTCTTGACAACATGAGGAGTAATGTAATAACCACGGTTGGCAATGGTTGCTCCAAGATTCGCAATCTGCAAAGGAGTAAGAGTCACCTCTCCTTGACCGATGGCATTGCTTATTATTGTAAGACCGTTCCATGAATTGCGGTAATGACGGTCATAATAATCGGAATTGGGTATCATACCCCTGGCCTCGCCCGGAAGGTCAACGCCAAGTTTGTATCCGAAGCCCATATTGACCATGTAGTCTTTCCAGACGGTAAGGGCTTTCTGCGGTGTGCCATATTTGTTGTCACCTATCATGTAGTAATATCCCCAGCAGAAATAACCGTTACACGATGTGGCAATGGCGGGAATCAGGGAGAGAGGAGCCGCATGGGCATGGCATCCGACCTTCAACCCCTTATACCGGAATCCCTGACGGCACTGGTACATAGTGTTTTCGTCAATGATGCCTTCCTGTAGAAGAGTGAGCGCCTGCGCTGTCTTGAAAGTGGAGCCGGGAGGATATGTACCTTGAATGGTTCTGTTCAGAAGAGGCTTGTCATACTGTGCTGCCAGACGGTTGAAATTCTCCCCACGATGACGGCCCGTAAGTTCCGATGGATTGAATGTCGGCGATGATACCATGCAGAGTATTTCTCCGGTGGCAGGTTCAATCGCCACAATACTGCCTATCTTGTGCTGCATGAGCATCTCGCCCAACTGCTGAAGTTCAATATCCACGCCAAGCTGGAGGTCAGTTCCAGGAACTGCCTCACGATCCAGAAGGCCATCACGGTACCGGCCCTGGACACGACCTCTGGCATCGCGCAGAAGAACTTCAACACCCTTTTCTCCGCGAAGCACATTCTCGTAGTATTTCTCTATGCCCTGCTTGCCGATAAAGTCTCCCTTGCTGTAATAGGGATCCTTCTCCATGTCTATCTTCGACACTTCGCCAAGATCGCCCAACATGTGGGCACCGGCTTCATATTCATAATGTCTGACTGTGCGGCTGTCAATCTCGAAACCTGGGAAACGGTAGAGTTCCTGTTTGAAATTGGATATCTCGGCGGCCGACAACTGGGACATAAACAATTGCCTCGTATATCTTGAATAACCCGGATTGCGTCTAAGGTCACTAATATCAGCCATGTAAGCATCGAATTCCGTTTTGGTGATTCCAAGAGACGCGCAGAAAGCAAGCGTATCAAGATCGTGCACCTCGCGGAGCGTCACCATTATGTCGTACGACGGCTGGTTGCTTACAATAATCCGTCCCTGACGGTCACGAAGCGAGCCTCGCATGGGGTATACGGTATGATACAGAAGGGCATTGTTTTCGGCCGATTCACGATAACCCTTGTCTAGAACCTGAAGCTGGAAAAGCCGTACAATATAGACAAGCACAACCAGAATGGCTATCAGTCCTATCAGATATTTGCGGTTGTCAAACTTGTGATTCATCATAGAGTTCAGGACTGACGGCTTTTCAATTTTCCGGAATATGCCAAATCTATGAAGAATACCAGCATGAATGTAATTGCGAAACTGCTCAATACGCTGGTTATCAATATACCGGTATTCTGGTCAGGTACACCGCGCAAGAGATAATATGCCAAACTGTGTATCAGGATAAGCGACATGCTGTACAGCATAAAACGGCGCCAGCCCAACGTGCCGCACGAAGGCCTCAGCGTATCATGGGAATCAATACGCGTTGAGATATGCAGTGCCACAGGCTGCAGCAGACCGGTCAGCGTGGAAACCGCTGCATTCAGACCAGGAGTTGAAGTGAAGATATCGACCAAAAGTCCAAGAAAGAAAGACCATAGCAGCACACCTGACCTGGACATTCTGGAATCCATGTGCAGAATCATCCACAAATAGAACAATGGCGTCGCATACCCGAACAGGTTTATTCTGCCGAACACCAATACCTGCAGTATTACAAGCAACAGAAGTGTTCCAAAATGTTTGAAGAAGGATATCACATTCATAACCTCACGCTGTTTCAGTTGTCACTTTGGGATATCATTTCCTTTATTACATCAATCTCTTCGTTGGGGTAGCCCTGATGAACATATACCCAGCCCAGGTTGCTCAGGTCCGAGGCCAGTTTGACGCCAATATCAAGCGTAATGGCATTCTGTTTATGCTCCACCCAGGATACGGTACCAACCATAAGGCCCTCTGGGAAAGCCCATGAAAAACCGCTGGTCTGAATGGTGTCGCCCAGCTGTACAGTACTATGGTAAGGAATGTCAACTAGCTGAGCCTCATAAATGCTTCCGCCTTTCCATTCAACGAAACCGAACTGTTCGGAATCCTTGATTTTGCAGCTTATACTGGTACGGCTGTTCAGGATAGGGAGCACGATGGAATAGCGGCTCCCCGCTATCATGACTATACCTACGGTACCATTACTGTCATATACCCCCATTCCATTCTCAACGCCGTCAATGGTTCCACGGTCAATCGTCATGTAATTGTCATCGTAGCGGGTGGAATTGTCAATAACACGTGCCAGCACCGTCTGTTCCGGATTGGAAAGCATGGTTTCCAACTGTTCACGTTCCATGAACGCAGAATCGGATTCATACTGCCAGAGCCGCTCACGGAGCAGTGCATTTTCAAGGGCAAGAGACGTGTTTTCCCTTTTGAGACCGAAATACTGGCCTACCGATGAACGTACTTTGAGAATGCTCCCGGAAATGTTTCCGGCCGAGGTCAGTATGGCGGCATTTCTGCTTTCGCTCGTTGTAAAGAACAACAAAAGAGACAGGCCTTCCAGTATGATGAACAGGAAGGCACTGCCGTGTTTGATGAAGAAGTCGAAAAGTGCCCGCACTCCCCAAACAGGATTATCTTCTCAGGAATGAGAAGCGTTCAATGTTCTTGAGTGCTATACCAGTACCGCGAGCTACGCTGAGTAGCGGTTCGGAAGCCACATGGAACGGAATTCCGATTTTCTCGGCCAGACGTGCACTGATACCGCGCAACTGGGCACCGCCGCCTGACAGATAAATGCCATTCTTCAGAATATCCGCATACAGTTCCGGAGGAGTGTTCTCAAGAGTGCTCATGATAGCCTGCTCAATCCTGGTAATGGAACGGTCAAGACAATGAGCAATCTCCTGATAGCATACGGGAATTGACATCGGCATGGCTGTAATCTTGTTCGGACCGTTCACAATGTAATCTTCAGGAGCATCTTCCTCGAGTTCCGTAATTGCGGCACCGACACTAATCTTAATGCGCTCGGCCATACGCTCGCCTACCTTGATGTTGTGCTGACGACCCATATAATCCTGAATATCGGCTGTAAAATCATCACCTGCAACTTTGACCGAAGTGTTTGAGACAAGGCCTCCCAATGAGATGACAGCGATTTCAGTGGTACCGCCGCCTATATCGACAATCATATTGCCCTCTGGTGCAAGGACATCAAGTCCTATGCCTATTGCGGCTGCCATCGGTTCGAAAAGTATATATACTTCACGGCCACCGGCATGTTCCGCACTGTCACGTACGGCGCGGAGTTCAACTTCGGTACATCCCGACGGAACGCCGATAACCATTTTCAGCGAAGGAGAGAACAGATGATGTCCGGTATCAACCATGCCAATGAGTCCACGCATCATGGCTTCGCATGCATCAAAGTCCGCAATCACGCCGTTGCGAAGAGGACGTACCACACGAAGATCCTTATTTGTCTTCTCGTACATCAGCTTTGCTTCATTTCCGACAGCCACCATTTTGCCCGTACGGTCATTCATAGCAACAATCGAAGGCTCATTTACAACAATCTTGTCATTGTTCAGGATAATGGTGTTGGCAGTACCAAGGTCCATCGCAAATTCCTGTGTCAGCGAAAAGAGTCCCATTTATGTAGGATTAAATTGTTAATAATCAATGTTTGAAATGACGAAAACCAGTCATGACCATTGTCATGTCATGCTGTTCACAATAGTCAATCGACTCCTGGTCACGGACCGAACCTCCCGGATGTATCACGTTCTTGACACCGGCCTTGTCAGCCAGCTCGACACAGTCGCCGAACGGGAAGAATGCATCGCTCGCCATGGCAGCGCCCTCCAGGGAGAAGCCGAAACTGTGAGCTTTTTCTACTGCCTGCTTAAGAGCATCAACTCTTGATGTCTGGCCTACGCCGCTTGCAAGCAACTGGCCGTTACGGGCAAATACTATCGAGTTGCTCTTGCTGTTCTTTACAATCTTGTTAGCAAAGAGCATATCCTGAATTTCCTGTTCGCTCGGCTTGCGTGAAGTGACAAACTTCAGATCTTCGGGCGTTTCCTGCTTGAGATCTTTTTCCTGAACCAGTACGCCGTTCAGAGCCGAACGCACCGTCATTGCCGGCATAGCCTGAGGCTTGCGCACCAGAATGATGCGATTCTTCTTCTGCCCGAGAATTTCAAGAGCCTGCATGTCATAATCGGGAGCGATGATAACCTCGAAGAAAATGTTGTTGATTTCAGTGGCAGTGGCGGCATCTACGGGGCGGTTTGTTACAAGCACGCCACCAAAGGCCGATACAGGGTCACCTGCCAGAGCATCCTTCCACGCTTCGACAAGAGTAGGACGTGTAGCTACGCCACAGGCATTGTTATGCTTGAGAATGGCGAATGTAGTATCCTGGAATTCGTCAATCAGGTCAACGGCAGCATTTATATCAAGCAGGTTGTTGTATGATATTTCCTTGCCGTGAAGCTGGTCAAACATGGCATCAAGGTCTCCGTGGAAGACACCCTTCTGATGAGGGTTCTCGCCATAGCGCATTGCCTTGTGTCCGTCAAGAGCCAGACGGTAGTGGTCATCGTCCTGACCTGCCGAGAACCAGTTGTAAATACAGCTGTCATAGTACGATGAAACTGCAAAAGCCTCCTTGGCAAACCAGCGGCGTTCCTCAAGGGTGGTCTGGGCACCACGCTCGTTCAGAATATCGAGAAGTGGCTTATACTGGTCCTTGCTGGCAACAATTACGGAATCTGCAAAATTCTTGGCTCCCGCACGGATAAGCGAGATGCCGCCTATATCGATCTTTTCGATAATGTCCTGCTCCTGTGCTCCGCTGGCGACGGTTTGCTCAAACGGATACAGATCGACAATTACAAGGTCGATTTCGGGAATATCGTATGAAGACATCTGCTGTCTGTCCTCTTCGTTTTCCCTGCGGGCAAGAATACCACCGAAAACTTTCGGATGAAGAGTCTTTACACGACCGCCGAGTATTGACGGGTAACCGGTCAGATCCTCTACTGCCTGACATGGAAAGCCAAGTGATTCGATGAACTTTTTAGTGCCGCCCGTTGATATGAGCGTAACACCTTCCTGATGAAGTTTTGCAATGATTTCATCGAGCCCGTCCTTATGGAAGACCGATACCAGCGCTGCTGAAATTCTTTTAGTTTGAGACATTATTAAGTGGGTTGTGTTAATTGCCTTTTTGTTCAGCGCAAAAGTAATGAATTATCGCCTTTTAATCAAACCTTTTGAGCCATATTTAGTCTCATGAAAAAAGAAATTTCATACATTAGCGCCCGTAACAACAATCCACACTTACAACATGGACAGAAGAGATTTTTTGAAGACACTTGCAGCCGCAGGTGCGATGTTTACAGTAAAGAACAGCGGGATGATGGACGTGATGGCATCGGCCCTGCCATCGGCCAGTCCGGCCACCGATTCCAAATCCAAATATGCTGACCTTGCAGCAATCATGAACGGCGAACCGGTGCCAATGCTTCAAGCCGCCCTCAAGGAACTGGGGGGGATAGGCCGTTTCGTCAAGAAGGGACAGAAAGTGGTCATCAAGCCGAACATAGGCTGGGACCGCAAGCCCGAACTTGCCGGCAACACCAATCCGGAAATCGTGGCCGAAATGATCAGGCAGTGTCTCGAGGCAGGAGCATCGGAAGTCAAGGTCTTTGACCACACCTGCGACCGCCAGGCCAACTGCTATCCCCATAGCGGCATTGAAGAGGCCGTAAAGAAAGCCGGCGGCATCATGGTTCCGGCAGACCAGCAGTCAGAATATGTCAGCGTACATATTCCCAACGGTAAGGTACTCAAGAACGCACTGGTTCACAAGGCAATAGTGGATTGCGATGTCTGGTTCAACCTGCCAATTCTGAAGAACCACGGAGGCGCTCTGATGACCGCCGCAATGAAGAATCACATGGGGATTGTATGGGACCGTATGGCCGTACACCGCGGAGGATTACACCAGTGCATTGCCGACATCTGCACATACAAGCCGGCAGCGCTGCACATTGTTGACGCATACCGCACTTTGGTTACCAATGGACCGCAGGGAAAGAGCGCCAGCGACGTCGCACTTACCAAGGCTCTGTTCGCATCGACCGATATCGTCGCCGTTGACACAGCAGCGGGCAAGTTCTTCACGCAGTTGAACAAGGACATCAAGTTCGAAAACATAGAGCACATATCCGACGGACAGAAACTGGGTCTTGGAACTATGAATCTGGATGCCATCAACGTACAGAAAATCAAGCTCTGACATGAACGCACTCAGAATCGTCAGAACCATTCTGGCAATAGCGGTTTTCGGAATGCTCACGTTCGGGTTCATTGACCTGGGCGGAGTCCTGGACAACCCGTTCATCCAGAAAATCCAGTTCGGGCCGGCCCTGCTGTCACTCAGCATTGTTACGCTGGTCTGCCTGACAGCCGCCACACTGCTTTTCGGCCGCTTATATTGCTCCGTCATCTGCCCGCTTGGCATTTTCCAGGACTTCTTCAACTGGTTGTCAAAAAAAACTGACAAGAAGAAAAAATACGGCTACAAGTCTGAAAACAAATGGCTACGCTACGGAACGCTCGCCGTTCTGGTCGTCAGCTGGCTGCTGGGATTCACATTTCTGGTGGGTCTGCTTGAACCGTACAGCGCGTACGGACGCATGGCCGATGAACTTCTCAAGCCCTTGTACATTCTTGGTAACAACCTGTTTGCATGGATATCGGAAAGGACAGGAAGCTACAGGTTCTTCAAAGTGATACTGTCTTTGAAGTCGGTGACATCGCTGGTTGTCGCAATACTTACGCTGCTCATAGTGGGACACATTGCATACCATCATGGAAGGACCTGGTGCAACACCCTCTGTCCGGTAGGTACCGTGTTGGGGGTTTTCTCACGTTTTGCACTGTTCCGCATACGCATTGACGCCGACAAATGCAATCATTGCCAGGCATGCGGCAAAAAGTGCAAGGCCTTCTGCATCGACTCGAAGAATCAGACCATTGACTATTCACGCTGCGTAGGGTGTTTCGACTGCCTGGATGCCTGCAGACATAAGGCTCTGACATACGGCCTTCCACGCAGAAAACAGGCTCCGGTCAAAGAGGAAACCGTCGATGAATCGAAACGCCAGTTCCTCAAATCGGCACTCGCCATAGCAGCTCTGGTGCCTCAGTCACTTCAGGCAAAAGTCACTGGAGAGAGTACCGGGAAACGCGTCCCAATGTCGCCCCCGGGTTCGATAAGCCATGAGAACCTGCTGCAGCATTGCACCGCATGCCATCTGTGCGTGAGCAAGTGCCCGTCGCATGTTCTGAAGCCTGCCGGTCTTGAATATGGCATTGGCGGCATTATGCAGCCCGTAATGAAATTCGATCAGGGTTACTGCAACTATGACTGCAACATATGTAGCCAGGTTTGCCCGAACGGAGCCATCAGGCCGCTTACAGTCGAACAGAAGCACAGGACGCAACCCGGCCATGTTGTATTTGACATTGACAGATGCATTGTCAACATACAGGGAACCAGTTGCGGTGCCTGCTCCGAGCATTGCCCGGTTCAGGCTCTGCACATGATTCCGTTCAGGGACGGCCTTACCATTCCCGAAGCCGATCAGGAACTGTGTGTGGGCTGTGGCGGCTGCGAATACATCTGTCCTGCCCATGCGGTACATATCGAAGGAAATCCGGTACATCTTGAAGCACGGCTTGCCGAACAGGAGCAGAGCATAAGTACGGACAATCTCGATTTTGGCTTCTGAGAAGCTGAAAAAGACCTGTTCCAACCCGTCCAAGCGCAAAAGGGCAGCGACCAGTGCCTTGGAAACAAAAAAAATGTTATTACATTTGCGTCCCCGAAAGGGGGCGCGCTTTTGTATTACAAAGGGCAAGTCAAACGCAGATAATGAGAAAACTCAAGAACACCGACGACCAGTCATCGATTATACTTCTCTCAACAATCATCATCGTCCTGGTGTTTGTGGTCATAAGTTATGTCCCCCCTTTCACTCTTGGTTCCGTCAGCGTCCGCCGGGTAAACGTTTTTTCCGATTTCATCAAATTTCAGGACAGCACGAAAACACTTACCTCAAAGGACATCATTGACACGTCTTTCATGGCAGAAGTGCCCAAAGACATTGTCAGACAGATTACCGCACTGCACGCCAGCCCTGCTTTGGTAATTGAGCCGGACGTACAGCCCATTGCTGCCCAGCCTCCCACTGAGCCCGATACGGCGGGAACGGCAGCGGAACAGGCTTTTATATGCAGACAGTACACTCAAGCCGATGTAAAGGCAGGCTCGATTGAAGACTACAGCGAAGGACAGCAAATGACAAGCAAACTGGCCGAACTGCTCTCGCACAACAGCCGCAGGCAATGCATACATATATCGTTCCTTGGAGATTCATTCATTGAAGGCGACATTCTGACATCCACCCTGAGAGAGAAACTGCAGGAAACATACGGAGGCCATGGTATTGGCTACATTCCATTCAATGACCCACGCGCCAACAACCGGCCGTCCATTGAGCAGACAGCCAGCGGCTGGACCTGCTACAGCCTGCTGAAAAAGAAGAGCGCACCAGAAAGGAACCGGGGAGACTTTGCGGTCAACGGCTACATCAGTATCCCGACAGCTGGAGCCAAGGCGGTCTTCAAATCACGTGGCGGCGAAGGTTTGGGCTGTTCCAATGCCAGCATCATTTTCAAGAACAGGGCGGCAGGCCACATGGATGTTATCATCAATGAACAGGATTCGCTGCATTACGATTTGGAAATCGATAACGAAATCCAGGAGATTTCACTGACCGCCAATATCCAAAGTCTGGAAATAAGGCTGACGGAATGTGACGATTTTGTAGGGTACGGCGTCGAATTCAGGGGCGGCACCGGTGTGTATGTTGACAATTTTGCCCTGCGTTCACACAGCGGCCTGAATCTTGTCGGTACATCCAGAGAACTCAACCGTCAGTTCGGAGACATTGTAAATCAGGACATCATAGTTCTGGAATATGGTCTGAATGTCATGCAGAAAACCGTAACCGATTACAGTTTTTTTGCCGAGAAGCTCAAAAATGTTGTGAATTTTGTTCATCTTTGCTTTCCCGAGAGCGTCATTATTGTGATGAGCGTGGGAGATGTAGGCTGGAACAACGATGGTACCGTGGTTACAGCTCCTGCCGTCCGGCCCATGGTTGCCAGCCAACGTGAAGCCTCAATGCAATGCGGTGTAATGTTCTGGGACACTTTCCAGGCAATGGGAGGTGAAGGCTCCATGAAGGAACTGGTTAATAAGGGATGGGCTGCCAAAGACTACACACACATAAGGTTTGAAGGCGGAAGGCTGCTGTCGGACAAAATGGCGACCGGTATTTTTGACATTACAGCAAAGTAAAATAATATGAGCTCAAATTTCAAAGATTTTCTGAAGGCTTTCTCAACAAATCATGACCAGCCCGAACAGCAGGCAATCCCCGATTCTCTGGAGGGTGCTGTCAAAGAGCCTTCCGGCAGGGGCGACAATTCCGATATTTTCACTGCGACCTACAAACCGGCACAGGCTGCCAGGCGTGTCCAGTCGGTCATTCAAAGTGACATGATAGTCCATGGCAGCATTGAAACGAAGAGCGACATTGAAATTGCCGGAACAGTTGACGGTAACATTTCCAGCGAAGGCCGTGTTACCATAAACGGCATTGTAAGCGGTTCCATTTCAGGCAATTCGGTCTGCGTGGGAGCAAAGGTACTCAATGCCAATATTGACGCATCCGATAAAGTCACCGTTAACCAGGACACCGTCATCAACGGCAATATAAACGCAAGTGTCGTTAACATTGGAGGAACAGTGAACGGCAACATCAGCGCAAAAAAGGAAATTGTCATCACGGCAAGCGCCACCGTTACCGGAGACATCAAAACTGCTGCCATTGAGGTAAACCGCGGTGCCGTCATCAACGGCAACGTTTCCTTCACCCAAAAGGACAATCAGTAAACCATGTTCGACTTCAGGTCGTTCATAGATTTCTGGCAATACAACCCCGCCAGCCCTTTGCTGTTCACATCAAAGGGCTTTCTGTTGCTGTTTGCAGCATTTCTGGTCATATTCAATCTGTTGAAAAAGAACTTCAACGCCAGAGTGCTGTATGTGACTGCTTTCTCGGTCTATTTCTACTACCTGTCAAGCGGCCTGTACTTCTGGCTGCTCATATTCATGTCGGTAAGCGACTTTTCGCTGGGATTCTTCATAAACCGACAAAGAAATGGCATACAGAAAAAACTGTTGCTGGCGCTGAGTCTTGTCATCGATCTTGGACTGCTCAGTTATTTCAAGTACACCAACTTCTTTCTGGAACTGCTGCACTCGCTGTTCTCCAGCGAACCATTCACCGCACGCAACATATTCCTGCCTGTAGGCGTGTCGTTCTTCACATTCCAGTCACTGAGTTACGTGATTGACATTTACCGTGGCAAGTTGGAACCTACCCAAAAGTGGATTGACTACCTGTTCTATCTGTCATTCTTCCCGCAGCTGGTGGCAGGCCCCATTGTGCGCGCCAAGGATTTCATTCCGCAGATATACCGTAAGCCATTCCCCACAGGGAGGATGTTCAACTACGGACTGATACTCATACTCGTCGGTCTGTGCAAGAAGATCATGGTATCGGATTACATAAGCGTCAACTACGTTGACCGTGTATTCGACAACCCGCTGCTGTATTCCGGTTTTGAAAACCTGATGGCCATATACGGCTATGCCATACAGATTTACTGCGACTTTTCCGGTTATTCCGACATAGCCATAGGCCTGGCTCTGCTGCTGGGTTTCCGCTTCCCCGAGAACTTTCATCTGCCCTATCAGGCAGCTTCAATCACGGATTTTTGGCACCGATGGCACATTTCGCTTTCAACCTGGCTGAAAGACTATCTGTACATTTCACTGGGTGGCAACCGAAAAGGCAAGTTGAGAATGTACCTGAATCTGCTTATTACCATGCTGCTTGGCGGCCTATGGCACGGAGCGGCCATACGCTTCATAATCTGGGGCGGACTGCACGGACTGGCTCTATGCCTTCATAAACTGGCAATGAACATATTCCCCGAAATGAAAGTCTGCGGTGAGGACATGACCCCGTGGAGACGTTTCCTGAGCACTCTTGTAACCTTCAACTTTGTATGCTTCTGCTGGATATTCTTCCGCGCCGGCGACATGCAGACAGTACATGACATGTTGCATCAGGTGGGTACTTCCATGCAGGCCGATATGATTCCGACATACATTATCAGCTATTGGAAGGTATTCCTTATCATACTGACGGCCTACATTCTTCATTTCATTCCATACACATGGCATGAGAATATGAAGCAGGCCGTTTCCCGCCTTCCCATTGCCATCAAGATACTGCTGAGCATTGCGGTAATCTATGTCGCCCTACTCTTTCAGGGAGGCGATGTCCAACCTTTCATCTACTTTCAGTTCTAAACAACAGCCTGTCGGCGGCCAATTGCAGACATAGCATAAAAAAGCGGTCCTCCGTGAAGAGGGCCGCTTATGTTCTGGAAGTATCAAATGGTGGAATTATTACTTTCCAGCCTTTGCTTCGATTGCCTTGTTCATTTCGTCAAGCTTCTCATCGGTAAGAGGATACTTGTAGATAAGATAGCCGACAAGAAGAAGAAGGAGTGCCGGGATGATGGTGGTGAACCACAGGATTGCATTCTGTTCTATCTCGTTGTAGTCATTCAACTTTGGATAGTAAGCATTTACAGGAGCGCTGATGAACGATGCCAGGAACACTACGATGAACACGCCAAGAACCAGCTGCAGGCACTTGTTTGCCTTGAATTCCTGCCACATATCGGCAAAAGAAGCCGGCTTTTCAGGAGTGGTGGTAATATTTTCCTTGCTGGCCGAGAAGCAGTACAACAGAAGTGCAAAGCCCACGATTGCGAAAATACAAGTTACCTTGAACCATGCATCAGGTGCAATTGGAAGTGCGGCCGATTCGCTTGAAAGGTTGAAACCAACCCATCCCATTACAAGCGGGGTAATGAAACCTGCCAGTGAGAAACCTGCCTTGAAAGCAACACCAGCAAGAGCGTTGACGGTAGCGGCAGGACGGTTGCCGGTACGGTATTCAGCTTCGGTAATAACTTCAGGAACCAGAGCCCACATGAGTGAACCTACAAGCAGACCAACGCCTGTCATGACCTTTGCAATCTGAACCAGAGTGTTCAAGTTCCGAACATCAAAGAACTTGCCAATTATGAACAGTATTGCAAAGCCTACGAAACCTACAGAAAGGAGCAGGTAGTACAGGCCCTTCTTGCCAAACCATCTCTTAAGTATGGGCAGAGAAGGCAGAATTATGAATGCAGGAATTGTACCGATAGCCATGAACACTGCCTGGTTCCAGTCAACAGCCTGACCTACGAACAATGCAAGACCAATTGGGAATCCGGCCTGAACAATAATCTGACCGATGTTGGCGCAGACCATACGGGTCGAAGTAAGAATAAGGACTTCGTCGTTGTCGCGAGTCATACTTGCCATGATCGAGCCGTAAGGTATGTTGACAACTGAATAGATCATGCTGAGGATTGTGTAGCTGAGTGTAGCATAGATAATCTTTCCTGTCATACCCCAGGTGGCTGCTGCAGGAAGCATGAGCAGACATGCTGCAACTGTCAAAGGAATACCGCCATAGAGAAGGTACGTACGATACTTACCTAATTTGGGATTGTTGTTGTCAATGTATTTGCCGACTACCGGACTCCAGAAACAGTCCAGGATTCTGACTCCAAGAATGAGTCCAGCCACAAATTTCGGGTCAATTTCCAATACTGTAGTCAGATACAGCATCAGGAAACATGCAACCGTCTGGAAAATGAGATTCTGGGCAAGGTCACCCGAACCGAAACCGATTCTCTGACCCCAGCTCAGCTTGTAATAGCCGTTGTTAACTTCGTTAGCCATAAATTTGTTATTTTATTAATTGATTAGTAATATTCCAAGTCGCAAACATACAAAAAAAATTCCGCCCGCTAAAGGACATGTTTCAAAACAACTTCTAAAATAATCACAGACCATTTTCCAATAAATCCAAAGCCCGTTGCAGAGTATTGTCCAGACTCTCCATACCTTTCCAATAAGCCTGCATTCCATACAGATTGCGCCCTATCAGAGACTTGAGCTGTACATCGAAAATAGGTTTCACATGGTTGAACTGCTCTTCGTCATACGCCACTCCGGCATCGGCAGCCTTCTTTCTGAATATGTCATAGACATCACTGCCAACCTGCCAGCCGTTCAGAAAAGCATCGGCATCATCATATCGGCGAAGCAACTGGCGTCTGTTCCTTTCAGCATACTGGAGCGCCGACTGCAAAGGCACGGCACTTGCCGTCACGTCACGGTAATACTGGTTGGTACGGGTCGTGTCAAGCGGCACGAACACATCGGGCATTATGCCGCCTCCACCATATACGGTGCGACCCTCAACGAGTGTGCTGTACTTGAGCGAATCGGGAAAATGAATGCTGTCGGGATTGGTCAGTTCACCGTGTTGCAGGCGTTCCACAATGTCGTGTGCGTAATCAATATCCTTGCCGTACGGTTTCTGTATGCATCGGCCTGACGGCGTGAAGTATTGTGCAATGGTCAGACGTATGAGCGAACCGTCATGAAATTCGACCGGACGCTGGACCAGACCCTTGCCATACGTTCTGCGCCCCACTATGGTTCCACGATCCCAGTCCTGAACTGCGCCCGATACAATCTCGCTGGCCGATGCCGAATACTCGTCAACAAGCACCACCAGCCGTCCGCTGCGGAACTTTCCGCGACCGTCGCTGCGATACGAACTTTTTGGAGATGTCCTGCCCTCGGTATATACCACCATCCGGTCACGCTCAAGGAATTCGTTGGCAATGCCCACTGCCGCCACGAGCAGTCCGCCGCCGTTGCCCTGCAGGTCAAGGACAAGGTCCTTCATGCCCTGCCCCTTGAGTTCGGCCAGTTTCTCTTCAAACTCACTGACGGTCGTAGCACCGAAACTTGACAGACGTATATACCCGATTCCAGATCTGATAATATAGCCGGCATCGACCGTATTTACAGGAATTTTGTCGCGTGTCACATTGAAGAACAAGGTTTTTTTCACGCCACGACGTACTACGCCCAACTTCACCTTAGTTCCACGAGGGCCTCTCAGACGCTTCATGATAATTTCCTGAGACATCTTCACGCCGGCAATGGCAGTGTCGTTTACCGATATTATTCTGTCTCCGGCAATGATTCCCACCTTTTCAGACGGGCCGTCAACAATGGGCTGTACGACAAAAAGCGTGTCCTCCACCATATTGAACTGCACGCCTATGCCGTCAAACGAGCCTGTCAGAGTTTCCTGCGAACTCTGGTTTTCCTTCGGGGTCAGATATGTGGAATGAGGGTCCAGATTCTCAAGCATGCCCACAATGGCATTCTTTACCAGTTCCCCTTCGTCAACGTCATCAACATAAAGACTCGCAATGGCACTCTCGGCCACAAGAAGCTTCTGCAGATTCTCATCAATGGCAGTAATACGGCCCCGCTGTGCTGCAAGCGTCATTGGCAGCAGCGCCATCAGTACTGTCAACAGTCTCAGTCTCATTTGGAACCGCCCTTTCTGAATGTGTCAATTACAAGTTCATCGGTACTGTGACCGAAACAGTCCAGTTCGCGGCACAGACTGCTTGACACATGCTGAAGTTCCGGTCTGGCAACAAGCAGAACCGTCTCAACGCCCAACACGGCCAGATTGGCATCGGCCAGAGTGCGTTCCATATCGAAATCGGCATCGGAACGCACACCGCGCAGCATGGCGGCAGCTCCGGTCTGACGCACGGCTTCGGCCGTAAGACCGCTGTATGAAATCACACTTACACGGCGGTCATTGCTGTAGTACCTGCTTATGGCATCTACACGTTCCTGAACGCTGTACATTGGAGACTTCTGTCCGTTGATGCCTACGGCTATCACCAGTTCGTCACACAGTTCCAACGCACGGCTTACAAGATCCGCATGACCTTTTGTAAACGGGTCAAATGTTCCGGGAAATAAAAGTTTCATAGCTCAGCCTTTTATGCAGATCATTTAGAATTTTTCGCCCTCATCCTCATCGACACGGTCCTCTTCGACAACCAGATTGTCAATAATGAAGTTCTGGCGCTCCATAGTGTTCTTGCCCATGTAGAACGACAGCAGCTCATCAACGGCATCGGTCTTTTCAAGAGTCACCATTTCAAGACGCATGTCGGGACCGATGAAATTCTTGAATTCATCGGGTGAAATCTCGCCAAGTCCTTTGAATCGCGTAATTTCAGGGTTCGGTGACAGTTTCTCTATGGCCACGCGGCGCTCCTCGTCACTGTAGCAGTAAATGGTCTCGAACTCGCCCTTCTCTGTAACGACACCCTCAACCTGACCCTGGACCGCTTTGCCTTTCTTTCTGCGCTTGTTGCGCACACGGAACAGCGGAGTCTGAAGAATGTACACATGACCTTTCCTTATAAGTTCCGGGAAGAACTGGAGGAAGAAGGTTATCATGAGCAGGCGTATGTGCATACCGTCAACATCGGCATCGGTCGCCACTATTATCTTGTTGTAGCGCAGGTCATCAAGCCCTTCTTCAATGTTCAGGGCCGCCTGCAGAAGGTTGAATTCCTCGTTTTCATAGACCACCTTCTTGGTCAGGCCGAAACAGTTCAACGGCTTGCCCCTGAGCGAGAATACTGCCTGAGTGTTCACATCGCGGCTCTTTGTGATCGAACCGCTTGCCGAATCGCCCTCGGTAATGAAAATGCAGCTCTCCTCCTGACGGTCGCCACGTGCATCGTTCAGATGGATGCGGCAGTCGGCCAGCTTGCGGTTGTGCAGATTGGCCTTTTTGGCACGTTCACGGGCCTGCTTGGTAATGCCGGCTATGTCCTTGCGCTCCTTTTCCGATTCCAGAATCTTTTTCAGTATGATATCGGCCAGGTCGGAATCCTTATGCAGAAGGTCATCGACCTCCTTCTTTATGAAATCGCCCACGAACTTGTTAAGCGACTGACCGCCGTTCGGCGTCATGGTGGTGGAGCCCAGCTTGATCTTGGTCTGGCTTTCAAATACCGGCTCTTCTACGTTTACCGCTATGGCTGCAACCAGACCGTTGCGTACGTCGCCAAGTTCAAAGTTCTTGCCGTAGAACTCCTTGATGGTACGTGCAATATGCTCCTTGAATGCGCTCTGATGTGTTCCGCCCTGCGATGTGTACTGACCGTTCACGAACGAATAGTATTCCTCGCCGTACTGGTCGGTATGGGTAAAGGCAATCTCAATGTCATCTGCCTTCAGATGGATTATGGGGTACAGGCTCTGTGCGCTCATACGCTCGTTGAGCAGATCCTCAAGACCGCTGCGCGACACGAAACGCTGTCCGTTGTACATTATTGTGAGACCCGTGTTCAGGTAGGTATAATTGCGCATCATGGTCTCTATGATGGCCGGACGGAACTGATACCCTACAAACTTGGTGTTGTCAGGCTCGAAGACTATTCCGGTTCCGTGTTCTTCGGCACTCGCCTCGGTGACATCGTTCCTGAGCTTTCCGCAAGCGAACTCCATGGTGCGTTTCTGGCCGTCACGACAGCTGAAGACCTTGAAGTAGCTGCTCAACGCATTCACAGCCTTCAGGCCCACGCCGTTCAGACCCACGCTCTTCTTGAACGCCTTGCTGTCAAACTTGCCTCCGGTGTTCAGCACACTTACAACCTCAAGCAGCTTGCCAAGGGGGATGCCACGTCCGTAGTCACGGACCGACACGCGACCGTCGGCCAGGTCTATTTCAATGCGCTTTCCGGTATTCATGCGGAACTCGTCAATGCTGTTGTCAACGATTTCCTTGAGAAGCACATATATGCCGTCATCGGCCGCACTGCCATCGCCCAGTTTGCCTATGTACATACCGGGACGGGTACGGATATGCTCCATATCGTCCATGTGGCGTATGTTATCCTCGTCATACTGAACCTGCGGCTGTGCAGGCTGCCCGTCAGGGGTCTGGTCAAAAAGTACTTCCTCGTTTTCCATATTTCAGCGAAGATAAGCAAAATACAGGGAAAAAACGCCCCGCCGGAGCACAAATCGGCGCGCCTGTTGAAAACTATTTGACAGATTTTAGGGACGGATAACGGCGGTTCAGCCACATTACGAGCGGAACCGATATGGCCGCGCAGACGGCAACCGCAAGCAAGGCCTCCATATCAAAAGTCATTGTCGCATCGTCCAAACCCATATTGGCAACAATGACCGATGAACTGTTGTTCAGCATGTGGACACATATAGGGGTGAGCAGGCTGCCGGTCTTGCAGTAGAGCCAGCCAAGCAGCACTCCTGCAGGAAACGCGAACAGTATCTGCGCAGGATTGAAATGTATAATTGCAAAGATTGCAGCCGATATCAGTATTCCGCCCCATGCGCTGCCGGTTGCCGCCTCCATATCGCGCAGTATGATGCGCCGCATAAGGACCTCTTCCGATATGGGGCCTAATACGGCTATTGACAGAATGCCGACAGCGCTCTGGCACATCTGCTTCATTTCATCGGCCAGCAGGTCGGGGGCATCGGTCAGCAGAGTAAGTACATTGACCCCATACAGGCAGGCAAAACCAAGAGGCAGTGAGACGGCAAGTGTCTTCCAACCCGGGAACGGTCTTACCGTTTCGGCCGGCTTGAAATACTTCAATCCCCAGAACGCCAGTAGCTCGATTATCTGCGATATAAGAAGGCCGATGGCAAGCATATTGCCCATATTGCGTGCATAACCGGCCGATTCGGGACTGTAAACTGCTGCACCGACATTATACAGAACTCCGCCAAGCAACTGCAGCGCGAACCAGATTACAAGGGCAATAACTGTCTTCCGGATTTTCATCGGTCAGTCTCTCTGATTGTCTGTTCTACAGCGGTACGGTCCGACTCCAGCTGGACTGCAAGTTCGCTGGGAGACTGGAACCGGCGTTCGGGACGTATGAATTTCACAAATTCAAGCGTAAGCTCCCTGAAATATATGTCGCGGTCAAAATTCAGCAGATGCGCCTCGATTGTACGGGCCTTGCCTTCGAAAGTGGGCCGATACCCTATGTTCACCATTGCCGGATACGTCTCGCCATCGACCGTAGCCAGAGCGCAATAGACACCATCGGCCGGCATCTGCATGAATTCACAGTATGGCCCCAGGTTCGCTGTAGGGAAGCCCATCTTGCGGCCGTTCTGAAGTCCGTGTATGACCTGTCCGCTCAACGTGTATCTGTAACCGAGCATGCCGGCGGCATCGGTCACATTGCCTTCGGAAAGACAGCGGCGAATGCGTGAGCTGCTTATGGGAGATTCACCATACATAAGCGCATCGGCACGCAAAACCTCCATGCCTATCTCCTGTCCAATCTTTCTGTATTCTTCAAACGCCGTATGCGAATCGTGCCCGAAATGATGGTCATGTCCCATAAGCAAGGTCCTGACACCCAATTTCTTCTGCAGGAAATCGTGCATGAAACTGCGTGCGTCCATTGATGCCAGCTCGGTGGTGAAATGCAGCGGAAAGCATAAGTCAATCCCGGACTTCTCAAGCATGTCCACCTTTGTTTCAGGCGCCAGCAGCAGGCGGGGTCTGAAATCAGACTGCAGAATCTGCCTTGGATGTTCGGGGAATGTCACGGCCATGCTCTTGAGCCCACGTTCGCGGGCAATTGACGACAGCTGTCCCAACAAATGCCTGTGACCCAGATGGACTCCATCAAAGAAGCCTATCGTTGCTGCAAAAGAATCATTCATCTCAGACATGCCGCAAAGTTAGTTATTTTTTTGCCGCAAAACTTTGTCAGTTCCGCTTATTCCCGTACTTTTGCACTCGGAAGAAGCCACCCGAGGCATCTTTGTCGGGCTTTTAGCTCAGTTGGTTAGAGCAACAGACTCATAATCTGGAGGTCCTAGGTTCAAGCCCTAGATGGCCCACAAGTCGTTCCGCTGGAACGACTTTTTTGTTTGCCGGGCTTTCACCTACGGTTATTCGGGCGCAAGGCCCTCATCAGCTTCGCAGTCAAGCCCTAGATGGCCCACACTGAAAATCAAGCACTTACGAGTATTCGCAAGTGCTTTTTTCATGCTCTGCGAACACTGTGCGAACACCACGCCTGTCCAAAAGAACTTCTGAACGTGTTTATATTTCAGGAGATTTCATTTGCGAACACCGATGTATGGGCACTTATGACCATGATTCCACATTTCAAAAAACCAGTTCAGTCTAGTCAGGGTGTATATATAAGGAGTAAACTGACTAAACTGATTTGATACCGTTTGTGTGTCAGTTAACAGATCCAATTATCCAGCCACTTTCAATGCTTGATTCAAACACACAAGGTGGCCGCCAGATAAATGGTATTTGTTTTCGTCAATGATGTATATTTTCATATCTTCACCCCGATAAACCGCAATTTTACACTCACCCAAAACACTCAGATATGAAAAAAGTCCTGCCTTTTATTGTATGCTGCCTTTCATGCATTTCGGCGTTTGCGAACGATGGGGCATTGTATGCCACTGGAAACCAACTGATACCTGTCAATGAAACGGACATCAGTGTCAAAAAGGAAGTCCTGACCTTGAACCGCGTTGGAGACATAATGCAGGTCAATGTGTATTACGAGTTTTTCAACCCATCGGCCGAAAAGGAACTGCTGGTCGGATTCGAGGCCGATGATGGCTGTTTCGGCAAAGATCCGAGACCTGCATTCCCAGAGCATCCGTCAATACGGAACTTCAAGGTTGTAATAAACGGTGAACCGCAGACATTTGATATCGCTCACATAGACTATACATATGATAATGGGCACAAGGTAACAGACGAATATGTCATAGACGGGCAGATTAAAGGCATGCCCAAGGAAGAGTGCGAGGAGTTACTGGACGGATTGGAATGCATTGAGCCCATTTTTAACTATGTCTATTACTTCACGGCCAAGTTCCGCCCGGGACTGAATATCATCCAGCATACTTATGACTTTGACTTGTCTGATGCCTTTAATGGCAGGGTCAATTATTTCCCATACGTTCTGACAGCAGCCAACCGTTGGGCAAACCACCAGATTGATGACTTCACTTTGCTCGTTGACATGGGTGACCGCATATCGTTTTACATTCAGCCCACCTTTTGGAAGGACGGTGATGAATGGGAAATCTTAGGAAAGGGCAGATATGCTCCTGTTGCAGCCGGCATACCTGACAGAGTCCAGTTCCACATGCAGCATGGCGGCATCAGATTCCACAAGGAGAATTTTCATCCTGACGGTGAATTGAACATATCTGCCGCAGCGTGGACCTGGCCCGGACATTATGATTTTGAAAGTTTCTCAAAACAGTATATGCCTCTTCCACCAAAAGACGATGATTATGACCGTTTCACGCCGGAGCAGCGCCGCATAGCCAGGAATCTGCCATTTGCGTATCGGGGCTACATTTTCAACAGCAAAGAACTGCAGGATTACTTTGAATCGACCACCTGGTACATTCC
>JAZLIR010000065.1:0-2067 GCA_045617485.1 Bacteroidaceae bacterium | reverse complement strand
AATGGTCGATAAATGGTCAATAAAGCCTTCTTTGGCCGACAAACTGGCCGATATTCTAGTCTATGTGGCCGATAAGGAGGAAATCAGGACAGAGATGATTGTCGGCGAGTTCGGATTTGCTGAAACATCGGCCAAACGTTATCTTCGTCAGTTGACAGAGTTCGGGTATCTTGAAGCTCATGGCGGCAACAAAAACAGGACATATTGCAAAAGTCGGAAAGTTCAGTCCGAATGACTATGATGAAATGTCTGTAATTTTGTACCAAATTAATAGGGATACAAAGACAAGGAAAACATAGGAAGAAGGAGCATCGCACGGATGCTTTTCGATGGTTATTGATTCCGAACATCCAGGATGCTTATGGCGTCCCATATTTGTGCCATAAAAATTAGAACGTGCTGATTTGACATTAACTACATTATCGGCCTGATAGCGCAATATGCCATGTTCCTTATGGTGATGTGGGCTGTTTACGAGCGGAAAGAACTGCTGTCAGAAAGACTATTGAACTCCTGATAGTGCTCAAAATGTCTATTGGGAAGTTGAGATACTTTGCATAGCCGCAGACTACAATTTCATTGATGTAACCGGTACGAGATTTGAACTCGTGTGAACACATCGAAAGTTTGTCATACTATCCTGTTAGATGAACCGGTCATGGGAGTTTAGTGGGATTCGAACCCGCGACCACCAGAGCCACAATCTGGCATTCTACCGCTGAACTATAAACTCCATATAGGGTGGAGCCTCGTGGAATCGGACCACGTTCTCAGGATTTTCAGTCCTGCGCATACACCAAGTCTGCCAAAGCTCCATTCTCTGTGATGAAGGCGGGACTCGAACCCGCAACCCGCTGCTTCGTAGGCAGCTGCTCTTTCCAGTTGGGCTACCTCACCATTTGCGGAAGCAGAAGGATTCGAACCTCCGGAACCTTTCGGTCCAGCACGTTAGCGGTGTGCCGGTTTAAGCCACTCACCCATGCTTCCCTTTTCAAATCGTCTGCAAAGCTACGGATGGCAAATGCAGTCTTTTTTCGTTCTTGTAGAAATCTTACAGATAATTCAAAAGTGATGTAAGTCTGTCCTTTACCGCTCCAAGTACCTGTATTGTCTTCTCCCTGTCAGTGTCGGCTGAATCGTTCAAAAGGCCGATGGCCTCCTTCAGCAGCAGACAGTCATCCATGGTGAGCGGCAGATTGGTGATGGAGTAATTCGGATCTGAGTATCTGTAGTAAATCTTGTCATAAACCTCGATGGGCGCTTCATATCCTAGCTTGTCGGACCTCATAATTTGAATGTCCATTTGGACAGTCCTGGCACATACGCCTTTTGTAATGCCCTCCATATCATAGAGCGCATCGCAGCACGCATCGACCAGGTCGTCAAGCGTCCATCTCCTGTACCTGTTTCTGAGACAGGTGTCAATTGTCTTGTACCTTATCAAGGCATTCTTATTTGCTGGCATAACAGTTTCTGTAAGTTGTAAATGAAAAAAGTTGGAAGTTCCCGATGGTCAGGATCTTCCAACTTTCATATTCTTTTTTTGTTCCTTTTGTATTTCTATTCTATAAGGAAACTGCTATGTTCGCTGAATGGTAATCCTGCACCAGATGCGGCTGATTGGCGGCAATGACTGCTCTGTTCAAAGCTGGTAAAACTATGAAATCGAGCCTGTCGTGATATGTGCATGAACCGCTTCATCTGTTGTGGAATTTAGTGCTTATTTTTCTTAGTGGCTGCAAAGGTATTTCATATGAACGAAATCTATTTGCGTAGATGTGGAAATCTTACAGAAAATATTGTGTGAATATTTTTCCGGTTGTTGGAGTAGAACGTGAATTGCTGATGCTGTTTCATCTGTCTGGACGAATGAAACATACATGCTTAGGCGGCTTAGGCATATCCGGTTGTCAAATGTGCCGAGCTTTATACTCTTTATGCCAGGGCAAACTTCATACACGATATCCCAAGTTTCCCTTCTATTTCAGCAACGCTCTTGAAAGAGAAATTGGTATTGCCGGAAAGGATGCGGCTGACATATTGAGGGGATACGCCGAGTTTGGCGGC
>JAZLIR010000064.1:0-46366 GCA_045617485.1 Bacteroidaceae bacterium | reverse complement strand
CTATCCTTGTCTTATGGACTACTACGTCAAATTGCACTGAACAATGAAGAACCGCCGTATGCCGAACGGCACGTACGGTGGTGTGAGAGGTCGGAAAACAAAAGTAGGAGGAAACTACCTTTGTTTTCCTCCTACTCGATTTAATGGGAAATAACAGTATATTTGCAGAAGGTCACGGTTGTATAAGCACATGACAAAGACTTTGATATTTGACAGGATGGAGGAATGCACCGATGCCGAGGTACAGAGACTTCTTGCTCTGGTCTCCCGTCAGAGGGCGGAGCAGGCACAGCGTTTCCGCTTTACGTTCGGTCAGTATTCCTGTCTCAAGTCATATATCATGCTGGCCGAATTGACTGGATTTGAGGATATGACATTCGGGTACGGTGAACATGGCAAGCCGTTCCTGATAGGGCATGATGACCTGCATTTCAGTATAAGCCACTGCAGGACAGCTCTGGCTGTGGCTTTGAGTGACCGGCCCATAGGGATTGATGTGGAAAGTCTTCGTCATGCCGGTGATGCTCTGATGCGCAGGACAATGAACAGGACAGAGCTGTCGATGATTCTTGCCGATGATAATCCCGACATGGAATTTACACGTTTGTGGACACGTAAGGAGGCTGTGCTGAAATTAAGGGGAACTGGCATTACGGACAATTTATATGATGTGCTGTCGGGCAGTGAAAGCATTGAAACCCACGTGTGTAGGAATTATGTCTGGTCGCTTGCCGAGTAACCTCAAGAATTCTGTAAAAAGAGACTTGCCCTTGTTTTTTATTTGTACCTTTGCAGACCCAAATATCAAACATAAATTCTTCAAGTAATTATCAACATGGATTCCAAAAATCCTTTTCTGGTGTTCTGCGGTACAAATACAATGTACCTGGCAAAGGAAATTTGTGATTATCTGAACTGTCCGCTGGGTAATATGATTGTTTCCCATTTCGCTGACGGTGAATTTGCGGTCTCGTACGAGGAGTCAATCCGTGGAGCCGATGTGTTTGTCGTTCAGTCCACTTTCCCGAATTCAGACAATCTGATGGAACTGCTGCTTATGGTAGATGCAGCCAAGAGGGCATCGGCCAGAAGCGTCAACGCTGTTGTTCCCTATTTCGGTTGGGCAAGACAGGACCGCAAGGACAAGCCGCGCGTGTCAATAGGTGCAAAACTGGTTGCCGATATGCTGTCAGTGGCCGGAATAGACCGCCTTATCACCATGGACCTACATGCTGACCAGATTCAGGGATTCTTTGACGTTCCGGTTGACCACCTGTATGCATCGATGGTTTTCATGCCTTATATCCAGAGCCTCAAACTTGAAGAACTTATCATGGCTGCTCCCGATGTTGGAGGCAGCAAGCGTGCCAGCGCATACGCCAAGTATCTGGGCTGTCCTCTGGTGCTCTGCCAGAAGACCCGTAGCCGTGCCAACGTTGTTGACAGCATAACCATCATCGGCGATGTCAAAGGCAAGGATGTAGTCATTGTTGACGATATTGTCGATACCGCAGGCACCATCTGCAAGGCTGCCGATGCCATGATGGCCGCAGGTGCCAAATCGGTACGTGCGCTTGCGTCACACTGCGTCATGTCTGGCGATGCGCCTGTCAGAGTCGATAACTCGGCCCTTGAGGAAATTGTTTTCACAAACAGTATTCCTTATCGCAATGCCGTTCCCTGCAAGAAACTCAAGCAGATTTCAATCGCGCAGATGTTTGCTGAAACTATACGCCGCGTGACAAGCAACGAATCAATCAGTTCACAATACGTAATCAAATAAATCCGCATTTTATGAAAAAGACTCTTGCCGCACTTCTGGTTGCAACAACATTGGTTGCATGTGGAAAAGGATCGTTCACTGTAAAAGGTACTTTTGAAGGTGTGCCCGACAGCACGGTGATTACTCTCAATGTCGTTGATACTGACGAGATTTCTACTATCGATTCGGCACTGATAATAAACGGTAAATTCAGTTTCAAGGGACAGACCGATACCTGTCGTCTTGCATGGGCCGCTTATGAAAACGCAGACGATCAGGGTGCTTGCCAGTTCTTCCTGGAAAATGGAAAAATAGTAATTACATACAATGCCCTTTCTGGTGAACAGAGTGTGGCAGGAACTGTGAACAATGATGCGTTCCAGAAGTTCTATGCTGAGACCACCATTCTGAATGAAAAGGCTATGGAGCTGGAGGACAAACTCAGAATCACAGCTGCTGCCGAGGGTGACGGTCACGGTATTGTTGACGAACTCAATTCTCTTCAGGATGAGTACCGTGCTCTGGTTGCCGGTAGTATTATGGAGAATTCGCATACGGTTTTCGGTTTTGAGCAGCTGTTCCAGAGTTATGACATGTTTGAGCCGGAAGAACTGACCGAATTTATTGAGGCTCTGACGCCTTCGTTCGGAGACAAGCAGGAACTTATGGATCTGTCACAGATGGTTTCGATGCAGATGCTTACAGCTGCCGGAGCACCGTATCTGGATTTTGAATGTGATGTTCTTGACCAGAATGCCATGACCAGCGACAGCAAGGCTGCTCTGTCAAGTTTCGTTTCAGCCAACAAGCTCACCCTGCTTGACTTCTGGGCAACATGGTGCACTCCATGCATGAACGAACTTCCATATATGAAGGCCGCATACGAAAAGTTTGCCTCAAAGGGCTTCCAGATTGTAAGCGTATCGGTCGATGAAGACATAAACGAGTGGAAGAGTACCGTAAAGGAGCAGGGCATGACCTGGCCTCAGATGTGGAATGGCGAGGAAATTGAAAACTCTCCGGCTGCCATGTATGCTGTCAGAGCAATTCCTTCAACTTTCCTGATTGATGCCGACGGCACCATTATAGGCCGCAACCTTCGCGGTGAGGAACTTGACGCAGCTCTTGAAGACTACTTCAAGTAATCTGATAGAATCAACATAATAAGAAAAAGGGATGACTGCTATGGTCATCCTTTTTTTGTGTTCCGGAAAGCGGTTTTGGGGTATAACACTCCAGAACCGTAGCCGCCCGCGGCTCCGTGAGCGGGAGGGGCCCGCTGCCGAAGGCAGTGGGAGGGATAGCGCCGAAGGCGCGTAGTTCTGGAGTGTTATACCCCAAAACCGTGTGCGCTACAGAAGACCTTTGGAGGAGGGCAGTTCGTAGTGCCATACGTCACGTCTGACGGCGGCCTTGAGGGCGCGTGCCAGGCACTTGAAAATGCTCTCTATCTTGTGGTGTTCGTTGTCACCCTGTGCGCTTATGTTCAAGTTCATCTGAGCTGCATCGCTCAGTGATTTGAAGAAGTGCAGGAACATTTCGGTGGGCATGTCGCCAACCTTCTCGCGTTTGAACTCTGCATCCCATACCAGCCAGCTGCGTCCGCCAAAGTCCAGGGTGACCTGAGCATGGCAGTCGTCCATGGGCAGGGCGAACCCGTAGCGCTCTATGCCGCGCTTGTCGCCCAGAGCCTCGCGTATGCACTGGCCCAGCACTATGCCGGTGTCTTCAATGGTGTGGTGCTCGTCAACGTTGAGGTCGCCCTTGGCTGTTATGGTCAGATCCATGCCGCCATGACGGCCTATCTGTTCGAGCATGTGGTCAAAGAATGACAGTCCTGTGCTGATGTTGCACTTGCCGCTGCCGTCAAGATTCAGTTCTACCAGAATGTCGGTTTCCTTGGTGGCACGGTGTGCGCTGGCACAGCGTTGACCGGCAAAGAGGAACTGTGCCACCTTCCACCAGTCGCGGCTGTAAAAGGCGCAGGTGTCAAGCAGCTGCTCTGATGTGCAGGCTATGCCTCCGTCCTTGAGGACATCGGTGCTGTCCTGCAGCAGTATTGCCTTGCAGCCCAGGTTGAAGGCCAGCTCCACATCGGTGGCGCGGTCTCCAATGACATAGCTTCCGGCAAGGTCGTATTCATCGGTCAGGTATTTTGAGAACATGCCGGTGCCGGGCTTGCGTGTAGGCAGCTTGTCCTTGGGGAAGCTCCGGTCAATGAGCAGGTCGCTGAACCTGATGCCTTCGCCGGCCAGAGTCTCAAGTATGAAATTCTGAGTGGGCAGAAAATCCTGCTCCGGATACGACGGGGTGCCGAGCCCGTCCTGGTTGGTGGCCATGACAAACTCAAAATCCATGCGCTCGCTCAGAAATGAAAGGCTTTTGAATACTCCGGGAACGAACTTGAGCTTTTCAAAGCTGTCAAGCTGCTCGTCAAAGGGTTCTTCAACAAGTGTTCCGTCTCTATCAATGAACAGGACTCTCTTTTTCATATTATCTGAATTTATTCATGCATTCCAAAAGTTCATCGTTCTCGGCCCTTGTGCCTACGGTTATGCGCAGGGTGTTACCGCACAGGGTAATCTTGCTGCGGTTGCGTACAATGATGCCGTTTTCGGACAGGTGGTCGTACATGGCCTTGGCGTCATTGAACCGGGCCAGGAAGAAGTTTGCGCTTGACGGGTAAACTTGACTGCAGTCGGGCAGCTGTGCAACCAGAGGCATGATGCGCTCGCGTTCCTCAATGATTTCGGCAACCCATTTGGCAACGCGGCCGGCCTGACGGACTTCTTCAAGGGCGGTGCGCTGGGTGAGCACATTCACGTTGTACGGATAACGGACCTGGTTCATTACTGAGATGACGGCCGGGCTGGCAAATGCCAGACCGAGTCTGATACCGGCCATACCCCATGCCTTGGAGAAGGTCTGCAGCACTACAAGTCCGGGATAGCGGTCCAGCTTCCTTGTGTACGAAGGCTGGCTGGTGAAGTCAATGTACGCCTCGTCAATGACCACAATGCCGTCAAACGACTCAAGCACGCGGTCAATCACACTGTGGTCAATGTCGTTGGCCGACGGGTTGTTGGGCGAGCAGAAGAACACCAGTTTGGTGTTGCTGTCAATGGCGGCGAGCAGTTTGTCCGCATCGGGCTGGAAGTTGTCGTCAAGCAGCACACGGCGGTATTCCACGTCGTTGATGGCGGCTGTGACGCCATACATTCCGTATGTGGGTTCTATGGCCACGGCATTGTCAACGCCCGGTCGGCAGAATATGCGGAACATGAGGTCAATGCATTCGTCACTGCCGTTGCCAAAGAAAATGGATTCGGGTGCAACACCCTTTATTTTCTGCAGTTCAAGCTTGAGCTCGTACTGCTCCGGGTCCGGATAGCGGTTGTACGGCTGGTTGTAGGGGTTCTCGTTGGCATCGAGAAAGACATGAGCCTCCTTTCCCTTGTATTCGTCGCGGGCCGATGTATAAGGACTCAGGGCTGCAATATTGGGCCTGAGCAGTTCTTTCAGATCTTTCATTGCTTGATTTGGTTAAGTCTGACTGTTACGGCATTTTTGTGTGCGTCGAGCAATTCTCCGGCAGCCATGGTCTCGATAATGGGACCGAGGTCCTTCAAACCCTCCTGAGACAGTTTCTGGAATGTTATCTTGCGCATATAGCTGTCAATGTTCACGCCGCTGTATGCTTTTGCATATCCGCTGGTGGGCAGGGTGTGGTTGGTGCCCGATGCGTAGTCGCCCGCACTTTCGGGCGAGTAGGGGCCGATGAACACCGAGCCTGCGTTGACAATGCGCTGTGCCAGTTCGTCGCAGTTGACGGTCTGTATGATGAGATGCTCCGGGGCATACATGTTGCTCAGCTCTATAATCTGGTCATCGTTGTCCAGCAGTATGAGACGGCTGTTGGACAGGGCGTCCGTTGCAATGCCGGCACGCGGCAGAAGAGCGAGCTGTCTTTCCACTTCGGCTTCAACCTTGCCTATGAACTCTCTGCTGGAGGTGAGCATGATTACCTGGCTGTCGCGTCCGTGCTCGGCTTGTGAGAGAAGGTCGGCGGCAATGAATGCCGGGTTGGCCTGAGCGTCGGCAATTACCAGCACTTCGCTGGGGCCTGCGGGCATGTCAATGGCTACGTCCTTGAGCGAAACTATCTGCTTGGCTGCGGTGACGTACGGGTTGCCCGGGCCGAATATCTTGCTGACCTTGGGAACGCTTTCCGTACCGTATGCCATGGCAGCTATTGCCTGTGAACCGCCCAGCTTGAAGAAACGGCTCACGCCTGCAACCTGTGCGGCGTACAGAATGGCGGGGTTTACACGACCGTCCGGTCCCGGAGGGGTGCACAGAACAATGTCCTGACAGCCTGCGGTGCGGGCAGGTATGGCCAGCATGAGCACGGTCGAAAAGAGCGGGGCTGTGCCTCCTGGAATGTAGAGGCCGACTCTGCTTATAGGCACTGCCTTCTGCCAGCATTTTACGCCGCTGCATGTTTCAACCTCGACGGTCTTTGGCAGCTGTGCCTCATGAAACCTGCGTATGTTGGATGCTGCACGCTGAATGGCCTGCTTCAGGTCTTCGGGCACTTTAGCGGAAGCTTCGTCCAGTTCCTGCTGCGATACGGCAAGCCCTGACAGCTTTACGTGGTCAAACTGTTCCTCCAGAGCCAGAAGGGCACTGTCGCCTCCGTCCTTTACTTTGTCAAGAACGGTCTGGACTCTCTCATAGAGTCCGCTTACGCTGAGCGCGGGGCGCTTTATCAGCTCGGGCCACTGTGAACGGTCCGGATTCAGTATCTTGTTCATGGAATCATTTTTTCAATGGGGAGTTCCAGAATGCCTTCGGCGCCCAATGCCTTGAGCTTGCCTATGATTTCCCAGAAGCATTTTTCGTCAAGCACGGTGTGCAGCGAGCTCCAGCCCTCCTGTGCCAGCGGCATGACAGTGGGGCTCTTTATGCCCGGCAGAACGCTTATGATGTCGGTGAGACGGCTGTTAGGAACGTTCATCATTACGTATTTCTTGCCCTGTGCGGCTTTGACTGAATCAAAACGGAAGAGCAGTTCCTTGAGTATATCCTTCTTTTCGTCGGTCAGATTCGGGTTGCCTATGAGCAGGGCTTCGGACTGCATCACGACTTCAACTTCCTTGAGGTTGTTGCTTACCAGTGTGGAGCCTGAGCTTACAATGTCGAAAATGGCATCGGCCAGTCCTATGCCGGGTGCAATTTCAACTGAGCCGGTAATGACATGAGTCTGTGCATCGATGTTGTTCTTCTGCAGGAAGCTCTTCAGGATTCCAGGGTATGAGGTGGCTATTTTCTTTCCGTTGAACCACTCAAGACCCTTGTAATCGGCAGCCTTGGGGATTGCCAGAGAAAGGCGGCAGCGGCTGAAACCGAGACGCTTTACAATTTCGGCGTTTTCCTGACGCTCAACGAATTCGTTTTCACCTACAATGCCTACATCGGCCACACCGCCGGCAACCGACTGCGGTATGTCATCGTCGCGGAGGAACAGAACCTCTACCGGAAAATTTCCGGCCTGTACAAGAAGTGTGCGCTTTCCGGCACCAAGACTGATTCCCGATTCTGTGAGAAGTGACATTGTCTCTTCGTAGAGACGTCCTTTGGATTGAACTGCAATTCTAAGCATGATTGTATTTTAAGTTCTTTGGTTTGTATAACAAAAAAGCCTGCCATGTCTTTTGGCAAGCTTCATATTTCCAACTATATGCACGACCATCAAGCCTGCCGTTTATGGTCTGCAGGAACGATGATGGTGGATATGATGGAATACGTTTCTCATATTTGGCGCAAAGTTATGCCATTCGGACGGGAACTCCAAAGGTTTGAAGCCTTTTATTTTCGCGGGGGACGTATTTTTTCGTACCTTTGCGCCCGGTATGAAGACAGAATTTGGTGGGCCGGAGATGAGTGCCGGCAAAGTTGTCGTCCTGCTGACCACTGCCGCACTGCTTGTGGCACTCTTTGCATTTAGAACATGTTCGGTCAAAGGCGATGGCGGTGAGATATCCCATTTTGAATACCAACCTCGGCCGTACGTGGAAACATGGCTTGAAATCTCTGACTTTGACGAGCTTTTCAGAGAATGTCAGGACAGCACTTTTGACTGGCTGCTCATTGCCGCCATTGCCAGCATCGAATCGAAATTTGATACAACTACAAGTTCATACGTGGGCGCATCGGGCCTTATGCAGATGATGCCGTCAACATACAGGCAGATGCTCCGTGAAATGGACATCGACACGAATCTTGTAAGTACGGAACTGAATGTGATGGCAGCGGTACATTATCTGCATAATCTTGACGGGCAGTATTCGTTTGTCAGTATGCCCGAACGTCTTAACTTCATTCTTGCCAGTTACAATGCCGGCGCAGGTCACATACAGGATGCCATGCGTCTGGCAGGACGTGATGGAATAAACCGCTACAAGTGGGAGAACATAGCTCCCGTGCTTCAGTCGCTTGCCTTTGACAGCGTTTATAACGACAGCCTGTGCCGGAACGGACAGTTCATGGGAGTAGAGACCGTTCAGTATGTGGAAAAGGTGCAGCGCAGGTACCGCCAGTACCGTCAGCAGAATCTTGAGTTCCGTGCCACCCAGCGTCTTGGCGAGAACCTTATGTACTACAGGAGCAGCCAGGTCGAGATCCAGCCTCTGGAAATCATAGAGTGACCTTCAGCATATACCTAAGTATTACGAATACCAATACCATTTGGCGGTGTCGGCACGTTTGCCGGATATGGAAGCAAGTAGCTGAATGGTATAATATAGGCCAATAAGGCCATCATGAGTTTATATGGCATCAAGCGTGTGGAATTGTCGGTGACTTCACACGCTTGAATTGCTATTCGACAATGTGATATGGTATAAAAACAAGCCTTTTAACGTACACATGTGAAAATAATTTATACATTCGCAAGTGATTGTCCGACTAAATGGATGTTTTTCAAGTGAAACGGCTTAATGCTTTTTTGCTTTATAATCATTCAATTAGAATTCTATATTCACGTCTTGTACGCGACCTTATGGGGCTGCAGGTGGTACTACTTTATTATCCCGGACATCTGGCGACTGCCGTTGAGTTTAACGAGAACATACCCGGCGACTATATCGTCCTGAACGGTCACCGCTATCTTGTATGTGATCCGACCTACATCAATGCCGAGATTGGTAACACTATGCCTGGAATGGACAATTCCAAAGTGTCCGTCATAATGTTATAGCCGTGTAACACGTTTCTGTAGCCCGGCATAAGCAAGAAGGGCCAGAAAATATCCGAGAGCGAGTTGCGTTGGATACGTTCCAGTAACACGTCACTGATAGTAAAAATACCGTCTGCCTGAAAGTTTTGTGAAATCCATTAATGGCATTTCGCATCGGCCGCTATCTTTGCACTGACATTTATACCAACACACAAAACACGAAAACACAGTGAAACTATGGAAAACCATGAATTCAAGTTCATCGACCTCCGTCTCGATTGGTCATTCAAATACGTCTATGGTCGTCACGGCAACGAAGACCTGCTTCTGCAGCTCATCACGGCCCTGCTGCCCGAAAAGCACATCTGCAAGGTAACACTGACCGGCCAGGAGCAGATGCCCGACAGACGCACGCAGCGCAAGGCCGTGTTCGATGTCAGCTGCACCACCGAGAGCGGCGAATCTTTCATCATCGAGATGCAGTATGCCCAGCAGAAGGACTTTGCCAACAGGATGATGTACTACTCGGGATTCCCCATCCGCGACAGCGTTCGTGCCGGCGGGAACATCTACAGCTTCAAGCCTGTCTATGTGATAGGCATACTGGACTTCCTGATGCCCGGCGTGGAACCCAACGGCCGTGTGGTGAACCGTTACAGCGTTCGCAACGACATGCATCCGCATGACATGCTGTTTGATGACTGGCACTGCATAACGGTTGAACTGCCCAAGCTGGGCAGTGACCCTGCCAAGCTTGACGCCCTGGAGAAGCAGCTGTACGTGATAAAGAACTCGGGCAGCATGGCCGAGCGTCCCGATGAATTCAAGTCGAAAAGCTTTGATAAGTTGTTCGGCGTAATTAACTTTGCCGACATGAGCGAAGAGAATCAGGAAATGTACGAGAGCGAATTGCGTTGGATACTGAACCGCAACAGCGAGATTCAAACCGCCCGCGAAAACGGCCTGGCCGAAGGCGAAGCCAAAGGCCGCGAAGAAGGCTTGGAACTCGGCAAACTTGAAACTGCACGGAACATGAAGGCCGCTGGCATTCCAACCGATGTAATTGCAAAATGCACCGGCTTGACATTGGAACAGGTCGCTGAGTTGTAAGTTTATGCTGGCCGTTATCTTTGCGACATAAAAATCTCCCCCGAATCGGCAAATTCGCCTCGGGGGAGATTCCTATATTGTCCGGATAGTCTGCGGAAGGTTGTCCGTCAGTTACTTCTTGGCAGCGAGAGCCTGAGCAACGTCAACGGCGCAAGCTACTGAGCAGCCTACCATCGGGTTGTTGCCTATGCCCAGGAAGCCCATCATCTCAACGTGTGCGGGAACTGATGAAGAACCTGCAAACTGAGCGTCCGAGTGCATGCGGCCCATGGTGTCGGTCATACCGTATGAAGCGGGACCTGCAGCCATGTTGTCCGGATGGAGGGTACGGCCCGTACCACCACCTGATGCTACAGAGAAATAAGGCTTGCCGGCCAGTACACGCTCCTTCTTGTAGGTGCCTGCAACCGGGTGCTGGAAGCGGGTGGGGTTGGTTGAGTTACCGGTAATGGAAACGTCAACGCCTTCCTTCCACATAACTGCAACGCCTTCGCGTACGTCATCGGCACCGTAGCACTTTACCTTGGCACGGGGACCGTCGCTGTAAGCTATTTCCTTGACAACCTTCAGCTTGCCTGTGTAGTAGTCAAACTTGGTCTGTACGTATGTGAAACCGTTTATGCGGCTTATAATCATGGCAGCGTCCTTGCCAAGACCGTTCAGGATGACGCGCAGAGGCTTTTTGCGGACCTTGTCGGCCTTTGCGGCAATCTTGATGGCACCTTCGGCGGCAGCGAACGACTCGTGACCTGCAAGGAATGCAAAGCACTGTGTCTTTTCGTTGAGCAGACGGGCAGCCAGGTTACCGTGACCGAGACCTACTTTACGGTCGTCAGCTACTGAACCGGGAATGCAGAAGCTCTGCAGACCAATACCGATGTTCTCGGCAGCCTTTACGGCGCTCTTGTCACCGGTCTTTTCACCTTCCTTCAGAGCGATGGCGCAACCGCAGACGTATGCCCACTTTGCGTTTTCAAAGCAGATAGGCTGGGTTTCCTCACAAGCCTTGTAAGGATCGATGCCGTAGCTTTCGCAAATCTGGTTAGCCTCTTCAATAGAGGAGATTCCATGCTCGTTAAGAGCTGCGAGGACCTGCTTGATGCGACGGTCCTGTGATTCGAACTTAACTTCTCTAATCATAGTCGTATCTCCTTATTCTTTACGTGGGTCAATGAATTTGACAGCACCGGCCTCCTTTGAGAAGCGTCCGTAGGTCGATGTGACCTTCTTGAGAGCTTCGTTGGCATCGGTACCCTTCTTGATCTCATCCATGAACTTGCCAAGGTTGACAAACTCATAGCCGCAAACCTGATCGTCCTTGTCAAGGGCAATGCGGTTTACATAGCCTTCGGCCATTTCAAGGTAGCGTACGCCCTTGGCCTTGGTGCCGTACATGGTACCAACCTGTGAGCGGAGTCCCTTGCCGAGGTCTTCCAGACCGGCGCCGATAACAAGACCGCCTTCTGAGAAAGCGCTCTGTGTGCGGCCATATACAACCTGCAGGAAGAGTTCGCGCATTGCGGTGTTGATGGCATCGCATACGAGGTCGGTGTTCAGTGCTTCGAGCAGAGTCTTGCCCTGCAGGATTTCAGCGGCCATGGCAGCTGAGTGAGTCATGCCTGAGCAACCGATTGTCTCAACCAGAGCTTCCTCGATGATGCCGTTCTTGATGTTGAGTGACAGCTTGCAGGCGCCCTGCTGAGGTGCGCACCAGCCAATACCGTGAGTCATGCCTGAGATGTCCTTGATCTCCTTGGCCTTGATCCACTTGCCCTCTTCAGGAATTGGAGCGGGTCCGTGCTTGGGTCCTTTCTGAACCACGCACATGTTTTCTACTTCTTTTGAGTAAATCATAAGTGAAATATTATATAAAAAACCGAATCTTCAGTTTCAGTCTGCAAAGTTAGTCTTTTTTCCAGCTTTTTCTGCTTATCTTTGCCACAAAATAAATGCAAACGGGAAAGTAATATGAATGCTCCTAAAATATTGTCAGTTGTCATGCTGGCTGCCGTCTGTGCCATACTGTCCGTTTCGTGCGAACCGCTTGAACCGTCAACCTATTATGAGCGGTTTTACCGCATAGGCACCGTA
This sequence comes from Bacteroidaceae bacterium, assembly GCA_045617485.1. Taxonomy (GTDB): domain Bacteria; phylum Bacteroidota; class Bacteroidia; order Bacteroidales; family Bacteroidaceae; genus Colenecus. The sequence continues at coordinate 34,166 of JAZLIR010000064.1, read as the reverse complement.
AAACTCAATTCGCTCGGTACCAAGGCGTACATAACAATGGATGCCATAGGGGACGATGAGCCTGAATCGTTTGACTTACGCAATTTCAGGACGCAGGCCGACATGGAAAAGTTCGGTGTGAAAAACAATGACCGTGTGATTGCTGTCATGGATTTCAATGCCGTAGGGACTATGTACAACAATCAGATTACCCTGGACAAACTTCAGAAGCTTGAAATTTCCAAGTTTGCCGGCCGCAAGCCCGCCGATACGCTGAACTACAATTATCATTTCTACCCGTTTACTCTGGTCAATGTGAAGTATCCCTCCATCTGGGCCGTCGGGCATATTGTGAACATAGCTCCAATCTATTACATTCCGGAATCGGGTGCCGAAGCCGAATTCCAGCTTGATCCGGTGGTTTTCAGGAATGACACTCTCTTTGCCAGACTGTATTCCTACATTCCCGATATTGATATTTCGCAGGCACAGGCATCGCAGTCGCTGCTGTGCTTTGATATGGCTTCGCTGCGTGAACCGAGTGACGATGCTGTCAACCAGAACATCCGCACTTCCATACTTGAGGGGCTTTCCAAACTCAAAAAGGATTCTTTTATCCTTACCATTGTGACTCCGGATTCGCTGCGTTCCTACAGGGCTGATTCGGATAAGGAATACTGGCGTCATCCCATGCTGGACCACGCAGTTTCGGTATCTGTGAATTTTGATTTCTGATTGAAAATGGCCGCAAAGGGTAAGGGCAGCGCAGCCGTCAACATAAAGAACAAGAAAGCAGGTTTTGACTACGAACTTGTAGATACATATACTGCGGGACTGGTTCTGACCGGCACCGAGATAAAGTCCATACGTCAGTCAAAGGCCAGTCTTGTGGATTCGTTCTGTACGTTCATCGGCGGTGAACTGTGGGTCAAGAACATGCATGTGGCACAGTATTTCTACGGCTCATACAACAATCACGTTGCAAAGCGCGACCGCAAGCTCCTGCTCACTGCAAAGGAACTGCGCAAGCTGCAGCAGGACTCAAAGAATCCCGGCTTTACCATCGTCCCTACCAGGCTGTTCATCAATGAAAAGGGCCTGGCAAAACTGGTCGTTGCGCTTGCCAGGGGCAAGCACGAGTTTGACAAGCGTCAGTCCATAAGGGAGAACGAGGACAAGCGCGAGATGGCCCGCGCCATGAAGGTGTGACAAATTACATCACACCCTCCTCGCGAAGCTTCTGCTGCCACTTCCATGCATTGAGCAGGGTCTCTTCAAGCGGAGTGTCTGCTTTCCATCCAAGCACTTCGTTGGCCTTGGTGCAGTCGGCGTAAATCTTCTCGATGTCACCTGCACGGCGGCCTGTAATCCTGTAGTTGAGCTTTACTCCGGTTGCCTTTTCGAATCCCTTGACAAGTTCAAGTACGGTCGTACCGTTGCCTGTGCCAAGATTGAACACTTCAACCTTGTCGGTTTCCCTGTCAAGAATACGTCCTATGGCCAGGACGTGCGCCTTGGCCAGATCGACAACGTCAATGTAGTCGCGTATGCATGAGCCGTCGCGGGTGTCGTAGTCGTTGCCGAACACGCTGAGCTCCTTGCGTATTCCCATTGCGGTCTGTGTGATGTACGGAACAAGGTTCATGGGAACGCCGTTGGGCAGTTCGCCTATGAGCGATGTGGGGTGGGCGCCTATCGGGTTGAAATAGCGCAGCAGTATGCTCTTTATGGGGCTGCCCGATGCTATGGTGTCGCGGATTATTTCCTCGCAGATCTGCTTGGTGTTGCCGTAGGGACAGTTTGCCGGAAGAATGGGCGTCAGCTCGTTTACTGGAATCTTTTCGGGCTGACCATAAACTGTACATGACGACGAGAACACAATGCCCTTGATGCCGTACTTGGGCATCAGGGTAAGAAGGTTGATGAGCGACACCAGATTGTTGCGGTAGTAGTCAAGCGGCTTCTCGCAGCTTTCGCCTACGGCCTTGTATGCGGCAAAGTGAATGATTGCCTCAATGCCTGCATACTTTTGGAAGACGGCTTCCATTGCATTGCTGTCACAGCAGTCAACCTGTTCGAAAGCCGGCCGTTTCCCTGTGATTTTTTCAATCCTGTCAACGACTGTGGCAGTCGAATTGGACAGCTTGTCAACAATGACAGGTTCGTATCCTGCGTTCTGAAGTTCGACCACCGTGTGTGAGCCTATGTATCCGGTACCACCGGTAACAAGAATTTTTTTCATCATACAAAGATTATTCCAGACGCAAAATTATCAAAAAGATTTATCTTTGTGATATCTATATGGCATGGATTATGAATACAAAGTCATTGTTTGCCTGGGCTGCGTTGTCTTTATCGCTGCTGACCGGCTGTGCCGGGGCTGCTGACGATGTCGGGCTTATGGAAAAGCCGGAAGACCTGCACGGCAGGATTCTCTGTACGCTGATAGGCTCGGCACAGGACCTCTATCTCAGTGGCAGTTTCCAGGATTCCGAGATCAGATACGTGGAGCATATTGTCGATGTCCCTCTCATGATACGCAACAGGAAGGCCGATGCCGGAGTGACATCATCGCTTATGTGGATGTTCCAGGAAAATCAGTATCCGGACATGCGCTCCTTCAAGCTGGGGGCGTGCAATACAGAAATCGCTTTTCCGCTTCCAAAGGAGAATGTCGCTCTTGCATCTGAAATCAACTCGTTTCTTGACGGTTTCATAGACACCGGTGAATACCATGAAATGATGCGCGGATGGAGAGACAGTTCCGACACCCGTCCCATGCCTGTTCCTGATCCCGAAATCTGCAACGAGGGTGTCCTGACTGTTGTGACATCGCCCGACCAGCCTCCCTTTGCCATGCAGCGTGGCGACGAAATAGCAGGCATAGAGCCTGAAATCCTGACACGTTTCGCTATGGAGAAGCATTACCGCATACAGTTCATGTCAGTGAACTTCAACGGAATCATTCCCGCTCTCAATGCAGGAAAGGCCGATGTAGGATGCGCCTGCATAAGCAATACACCGGAAAGAAGCCGGAGCGTGCTGTTCTCGGATTCGTGGATAAAGGAGGAGTCGGTAGTCGTTGTTCGCATCGACAGTGTCACGTCGTCAGGCGGTGCCGCCATAAGCCGGTTGGAACATATAAAAGACAGCTTTGAACGCAACGTCATATATGAAAGCCGCTACAAACTGCTTCTGCAGGGAACGCTCATGACGATTGTCATATCGCTGCTCTCAGCGCTGTTCGGGACAGTGCTCGGCATTCTGCTCAGCATGCAGTCTGCCAGCCGTTCAGGACTGCTGAGAGCCGTCAGCAGACATTACATAAGGTTCATGCGGTGCATGCCTGAGGTGGTGCTGCTTATGGTCATGTACTATGTGGTGTTCGGGAAAACAAACCTGAGCGGCACGGCGGTTGCAGTGGTGGCGTTCTCAATGTGCTTCGGCGCATATTCGAGCGTGATATTCACATCGGCTATTAACAGCATCGACAAGGGGCAGCGCGAGGCGGCTCTTGCCATGGGCTTCACTCCGCTGCGCACGTTTTTCATTTTCATCCTGCCGCAGGTTGCCCAGCGTGCACTGCCTGTCTACAGGAGTGAATTCATAAGCCTGGTCAAGGCCACTTCGATTGTGGGATACATTACGGTCTTTGATCTGACACGGGCCGGCGACATGATACGCTGCCGGACTTTCGAAGCGTTCTTCCCGCTGCTCATAGTGACCACCATGTATTTTCTGATAATCTGGCTCCTGACTCTGCTGCTTAGGTATATGGAGCTCAAGGCGCAGCCGGTCGTACACAAGTATTCAAATAAATCACGCAGATGATACGGATTGAACATCTCGGAAAAACATACAGTGACAATGGTCTTACTGTTCTGACTGATGTCTGTGCCGAAATACAGGACGGTGAAATTGTAAGCATCATCGGTCCGTCAGGTTGTGGAAAGAGCACATTCCTGCGCTGTCTCAACATGCTTGAGCCCCCCACATCGGGCAATGTCTGGATTGACGGCGTGAATGTGACCGGACCTGGGACTGACGTGTCGAAGGTACGCCGCAGTCTGGGCATGGTGTTCCAGTCATTCAACCTGTTCGACAATCTTTCGGTACTTGACAATGTCATGGTGGGGCCGGTAAAACTTCTCGGCATGAGCCGCGATGCGGCCGAAGAACAGGCACGCGAACTTCTGGATCAGGTGGGGCTGGCATCGAAGGCCGAGTATTTTCCCAGTCAGCTCAGCGGAGGACAGAAACAGCGCGTGGCGATTGCACGATGCATGTCAATGAACCCCAGGGCAATCCTGTTTGACGAACCGACATCGGCCCTTGACCCGACAATGGTGAGCGAAGTGCTCAGGGTTATACGCAACGTTGCCAGCCGGGGCATAACGATGCTCATTGTGACTCACGAAATGCAGTTCGCACGCAATGTTGCAACGCGTGTGTTCTATATGGATCAGGGCGTGATTTACGAGGACGGAACTCCGGAGCAGATTTTTGACCATCCCGTCAGGGAACGCACACAGTATTTCGTAAAGCGCATCCGTACAGTATCGGGCCATTTCGATTCCGCCGGCTGTGACCTGTTCGATCTGCTTGGCAGAGTCCATAACTTCTGTGTGCAGTACGGACTGGACAGAAACCTGACCGAAAAGACCGAAAAGGCCGTGGAGACGCTGATATCATGCTGTCTGACATCGCTCGGCGATGCGCAGGCTGCCAAGCTTGAGGCATGCGGGGGTATGGACCTTGACGTGGCCTATTCGGAAAAGAGCGGTCATATGCGAATGCGTCTGCTGTATCCCATGGAAATGGACAGTATTCTGGATGCCGGCACGGTTGGGGGACAGGCTCGTCTTGACGAACTGCTTTCGGTATGCATGAGCGTTGAGCAGGGCACCTGCGAGGGACGTCAGCAGATTCTGGCAGGCGTGAACTGCGAATAGCGACAATTATTCCATTGAAGCGGGTGACAGGGCCGTTGTTGAAAAGCCTCCGTCATGATACAGGTTCTGCATGGTGACCATGCGCGTGTAGTCCGAAAACAGCGTGCATACATAGTCTGCGCAGTCCTGGGCGCTTGCATTGCCAAGGGGCGATACACGGTTTGACCATTCCAGCATCTTTTCCATGCCTTCAATGCCGCTGCCTGCAGTCGTGGCTGTAGGTGACTGCGATACGGTGTTTATACGCACGTGTCTTTCGCTTCCGTAAATCACTCCGAAGTTGCGTGTTATGGACTGCAGCAGCGCTTTGGCATCGGCCATGTCGTTGTATCCGCAGACGGCGCGGTCGGCGGCAATGTATGTCAGCGCCACAACCGATCCCCATTCGTTCAGGGCATCCTTTCTGTACAGGGTCTGGAGCATTTTATGCAGCGACAGGGCCGATATGTCCAGTGTCTTGCCCATCAGGCTGTAGTCAAGGTCACTGTATGCACGGTGCTTGCGTATGTTGGGCGATGTGCCTATGCTGTGAAGCACAAAGTCGAACTTGCCTCCGAAATGTTCCATAGTGCTGTCAACCAGACGGTCAAGGTCTTCAAGGCTGGTGGCGTCGGCTTCGAACAGCGGGCATCCCAGCTGACCGGCCAGAGCTGCGGTCTGTCCAAGGCGGTTGGCGACTGCGGTGTTGGTCATTACTATCTGTGCGCCCTCCTGAACGGCGGTGCGGGCAACGGCCCATGCAATTGACTTGTCATTTAGCACTCCGGTAATCAGACCTTTTTTTCCTTTCAGCAGTTCCATAACAGGTTGTGTTTTGTATCTGCAAAGGTAGTGCTTTTGCGGCTTTTTGGCAAAACGCGTGCGCATTTCAATGGGAATTGGTATATCTTTACGGCAAATTACATGTTTATGAACAGAATTCATGTTATGGCGGCTGCGCTCATGACTGCCCTTTCCATTCAGGCGCAGAATCCTTATCTGCCGCTTTGGGAATTTATTCCCGACGGGGAACCTTATGTCTTTGAAGATCCTGACAGACCCGGTGAATACCGTCTGTACATATACGGCTCTCATGACAACGAAGTGACAGCATACTGCGGACGTGACCAGGTGGTGTGGTCGGCTCCGGTCGGTAATCTGACCGACTGGCGTTATGATGGGGTAATCTTCAGGTCCATGACCGATGCCGACGGCAACCTTCTTGATGCCCGTTCCGGCAAAGGGGACATACTGTACGCGCCCGACATAGCTGCGGTCAGACAGCAGGACGGAAGCACTCTGTATTATCTTTACCCGAACAATCAGGCGGGAGGACGCCAGAGCCAGGTGTGCGTGAGCGATCGTCCCGACGGGCCCTTTGAAGTCATAAACTGGAACGAACACAATCCGCGCCGCACTGACGGAATACTGGGCTTTGACCCGGCGGTGTTCGTCGATGATGACGGCCGCGTATACGGATACTGGGGGTTTGAAGAATCCAACGGGGCCGAACTGGACCCTGAAACGATGGCTTCCGTAAAGCCTGGCACCAGGATTGTAAGAAACATGGTCAGTGACTATAAGCATGACGGGGAGTTCCGTTTCTTCGAGGCTTCGTCAATGCGCAAAATAGGTGACAAGTATGTGTTCGTGTATTCCCGTTATACGAATGACGGTGAAGACGGGCTGCCTGCATCGAACAATACGCTGGCATACGCATACAGTGACAGCCCTCTGGGACCGTTCACCTATGGAGGCACAATAATAGATGCCCGTGAGCCTGCAGTCAATGCACATAACGGTCAGGCCATTGCCACTGCAAACCGTTACGGCAACACTCATGGCAGCATTCTGGAGATTGATGGCCAGTGGTGGGTGTTCTATCACCGTCAGACCGGTACCGACCAGTTCTCGCGTCAGGCCATGGTGGCTCCGATAGATGTCAGGGTTGAGGCAGGCAAAGACGGTAAAGTGGAGATTTCACGCGCAGAAGTCACTTCCGAGGGCTTCAGCATAGAAGGACTTAACCCGCTGAACCGCATATCGGCAGGTTGGGCATGCTGGTTCTGGCATCCGGTCAAAGCCGTTGAACAGTATCCGAACTTCATATACAGCGGTTCCTACATACAGCCTTCACACCCTGAAGAAGGGACCAATGTCGAAGGCTTCAGCCTGAAGAACCGGTACTGCCCGCTGGTTAACAACACCCCGGGCAGCATTGTGGGTTTCAAATATCTGAATTTTGACAAACTCCGCTCCTGTAAGGATGTGAACCTTGAAATACGTATCAGACCCCTTGGGGCAGGCGGCAGAATCAAGGTTATGGTCGGAGACCCGACTTCAAGTGAAGGCGGCCGTGTCATAGCGGAATTCCCGCTTGGCAATGTTGCATCGGACGATATGTCAACATTGTCGGTAAGATGCGAAAATGACCTGAAGGGAATAAAGGGCGGTGGCAGGCAGGGCCTGTTCTTCCAGTTCGAAGGTAATGAGCCGGGTCAGTCGTTATGTGACTTCTATGATTTCCGTTTCTTCTAGAATATGGATTACATTGATTTGAAAGACCGCTGCGTCAAGTGGATACAGGACTGGTTCATATCCAACGGTCCTGAATGCAGCGCTGTAATAGGCATGAGCGGCGGCAAGGACAGCACCGTGGCTGCCGCCTTGTGTGCCGAGGCGCTTGGCAAGGACAGGGTGGTGGGAGTCAGCATCCCGTCAAACGGTCAGAGTCTGAACGAGGCCGATGAGATTTGCCGCTATCTTGGCATAAGGTATGTGAACATGCACATAGGTGATGTGGAGAATGCATTCCGTGCTCTTGGCGATGGAATGAAAGGCTTGGGAACAGACGGTTTCACCCCGCAGACCATCCTGAATATTCCGCCGCGTATCCGTATGACTGTGCTGTATGCAGTGGCGCAGAGCTGTAACGGTATGGTGGCCAATACCTGCAATCTTAGTGAGGACTACATAGGATATGCAACGCTGTTCGGCGATGCCAGCGGTTCGTTTTCGCCTCTTGGCAAGCTGTGTGTACGTGAAGTGCGCGGCATAGGTCATGCTCTCGGTCTGCCCTCGCACTGGGTTGACAGGATTCCCGACGACGGACTGCCAGGTTCGTGTCCCGATGAGACCAAGTTCGGCTTCAGCTACGACACGCTTGACCGTTATATCCGTGAAGGTGTGTGTGACGATGCCGCCGTGCGCGAGAAGATTGACACCATGCACCGCCGCAACCTGTTCAAGCTGGAAATACTCCACATTCCGGCTTTCAATCCCGGTCTATAGGACTCGTTTCCAGCCATGACCGATACTGAACTTTCAGCAGAGACATGGGCTTTCATTGACTCCAACGCCGGGGCCGATGTCCGCAGACTTGCCTTTGCCAAGGCGCCCGACGGCGTTGACCTGAAAACGGCGCTGGTTCAGATAGCCGGTCTCAGTATTGCCCGTGACAAACTGCCGCAGTGGGCTGCCGTGCCGCGTCTGCGCTATCCTGTCCATCTGTCAATGGAGCAGTGTACCAGCCAGTCCGTAGCACAGTACAAATCGGCCCTTGTGCGCGAATGGCTGGCTGGTATTCCGTCCTTCCGCTTTGCCGACCTTACGGGAGGTTTCGGCGTTGACTGCTACTATCTGTCGGCGGGGTGCGGGTCCTGTCTATACAACGAAATGAATGCGGAGCTGTGCGGCATTGCAGCTTGGAACTTCCGGCTTCTTGGACGCAGTGACATAATAGTAAGCAACATGGAGGCATCGGCTATCCTTGACACTCTGCAATCTGATAGCCTTGACCTGATTTACCTTGACCCTGCACGCCGTGATTCCAGCGGTCGCAAACTGGTTTCCATTGCCGACTGCAGTCCCAATGTGGCGGCCCTGCAGACCCGTCTGCTTGATGTGTCGTCAAGGGTGCTGGTAAAGCTGTCGCCTATGCTCGATATAAAAAAGGTGCTTTCGGAGCTGTCCTGCGTTTCGCGTGTAATGGCCGTATCGGCCGATGGCGAGTGCAAGGAACTGCTTGTCTTCATGGAACGCGGCTTTGAAGGCAATGCGCAGATTCAGGCTGTCAATCTGGACGGCAGCGGCGTGCCGGGCGTGCTTCTGAGTGCCGGCTTTCAGGAAGAGCAGTCGGCGCGGCTGCTCCTGGATACCGACGGAGTGCTGCTTTCTGCCGGAAACTATCTGTATGAGCCGTACGCATCGGTCATGAAAAGCGGGCTGTTCCATACCTTGTCGACGGCATTCGGTGTTGCTCAGGTGGGCGAAGACTCGCATCTGTTCGTGTCAGAGACGCTGGTGAATGACTTTCCGGGCAGGATTTTCCACATTGACAGTGCAGTGCCGTTTGACAGACGTTCCGCCACAGCATTCTTTGACGGCATTGGCCGTGCCAACATAGCAGTCCGCAACTTCCCCTTGACGGCCGACGAACTGCGCCGTCGCTTCAAGGTTCCTGACGGCGGCCCGCATTACGTCTTTGCCACCACCGCCTGCTCCGGCCGCCGACTGCTTATTGACTGCGGCAGGTGCATCCTTGATTAATCAGAGTGAGTAGTCGCGGGCGCCGAAGATGGCGGAGCCTATGCGAACCATGTTGCTGCCGGCCCTGATAGCCAGTTCGTGGTCATCGCTCATGCCGGCCGAAATGATGCTGAACTCGCTGCAGTCGGCAAAATAACTGTCCTTTATTCTGTGGAACAGTGACACCAGAGTGTTGAACTCGGAAATGACCTGCTGTTCGTTGTCGGTGTTGGTGGCCATTCCCATGACTCCTGCAATCTGCACGTTTGAAAGCTCCTTCCATTGTCCGGCCGACAGCATGTCAAGCACCCCGTCGGGAGTGAAGCCGAATTTGCTCTCTTCGCTGGCAACGTGAATCTGCAGCAGGCATCTTATTGTACGGTTGTGCTTTTTTGCCTGGCGGTCAACTTCGGCCAGTGCTTCAAAGTCATCGATGCCCTGAATGACGCTTACGTACGGCGCCATCATCTTTATCTTGTTCTTCTGGACATGACCTATGAAATGCCACTCTATGTCGGATGGCAGCTCACTGTGTTTCTGTGTCATTTCCTGAACCTTGTTCTCGCCGAACAGCCTCTGCCCGGCATTGTAGGCTGCAAGCACTGCACTGGCCGGATGGGTCTTTGAAACGGCAACCAGCTGCACATTCTGTGGCAGCCGGTTGCGTGTTTCAGTAAGTCTTTCCAGAATTTCCTTCTCTGTAAGTTCCATTGTCAAAACAGATTCTCAGTTCTTGTCGGTGGCGTAGTACTTTCTGTATCCCGCATCCCACAGGAACGGAAGCTGATGCACTTTTCTTGTCCTGAAGTAGATAATTGCCTTGATTTTTCCAATTACGTACATCGGGAAAGTGAAGAATGACAACGGCAGGAACGGCGCGAAATGGGTTGAATCGATAATGCCCACCCGCGTGCTTATTGATTTCATTATCATTTTTGGAATCATATAGAAGCGGCCGTATGTCTTCGAGTCGCCCTGGTAGTCGTACGAGATTCCGAGCGCAGCCTCAACCATGGGAAATGTGGCAAACGGCTCCATCTGGTGACCGTTAATGTCAAAGGCCGATACGATAGGCGACGCAAACCTTGCCGTAGCGAAAGTCCAGAACAGACGTACAATGTCCCTTTCTTCGTTGAGCGCCAGTTTGATATGTGTCGAGATATGTGCGAACTCGTCTCTCAGCGACTGCTCGAAGCGCTTGACATATTCCTCATTGACGTTGTCCTGCTGCGATGCAATGCGGCGGAAATCATCAATGAGCTCATCGCAGCTCACGTACCTCAGAGTCGAGAATATCTCAGTTCCCAATGTGCCGCCGAAACCTACCGCAAAGTCACCTGTCCTGTACATCATGCTTGTCACAATGCAGTTCTCGAACGGTGTCAGTCCGTCTGTGTAGTTGAAGAAATTGTCGGCATCCTTTTCAAGATTTGCAGTATATACCGACATCTTCCTGCCAAGCACCCTTGCAACTTTCCTTGCAATTTTCAGATCCTTGAAATCCGGGTTGCCCATGGTCGATATTCTCAAAGTCAGATCGTCAATCTTCTTTGAACATATTGCCGAAATGATACGGCTGTCATATCCGCCGGTTATTGTCGATGCGGCCCGGTAGTTCGAGAACGAGCCTATTATCGATTTCAGAATGCCGGTGCATATCATGGCGTTCTTTTCGGGCGAAGCGGGCTTGGTGTTGTCCATGCGGATTACGGTGTCGTGAACGTTTATCTGGCCTGTGGCATGGTCAATCTCCAGATACTGGCAGGTTCTCAGCTTTGAGACCGATGGCAGGGCTGTGGCGCTTCCAAGCCATTGCGGATATATGCATCCTCTCATTGACCTGAATTCAAAAGCCTTGTAATCGTCTCTTTCTCCGTTGGGAAAAGCTCCAAGCGCTCCTATTGACGAAGCGGCTTCGCCGGCCTTCGCGTCAAAGAATACACTGCGTATATTCAGAAAATCAGACTGTATGTACGACTTGCCTTCATCGGTGGTTATGACAATGACATACTGCCCTACAAGTGACCTTTGAATTGACGGCATTGACCTGGCCGGTTCAAATGAATTCAAAACACTGGTTACAAAACTGCCCTTTTCCTTTCCGACAACAGTCGACGTGCCGATAATGAATGCGGTAGCTTTCTTGGACTGGTACTCCTCTATCTCATAGTTGGAGAAAATTGTCAGTCCTGAAACAACATCCATCTGCTGCTTGTACAGCTTGGAGAACTTTGTCGGTACAGCCTTTGACTGAAATGAATAATAAAAGTCTGCCATTGTCTTGTTAATATGCCTGTTCGTCACCTCCGAGAACCTGCTTGGCAGTCAAGAAGAGAATCTTGATGTCAAGCCATGGAGTCCAATTTTCAATATACCATATGTCATTGTTGATTCGGTTGTTCACATCATCCACACTGTAGCATTCTCCACGGCAACCGTTTACCTGTGCCCATCCGGTAATGCCCGGCTTGACCAGGTGTCTCATAAAGAAATTCGGAATCTTGGGGGCGAAATAGTCGGACCAGTTCAGAAGCTGTGGCCTTGGTCCTACAATTGACATGTCGCCTTTGAATACATTGATGAACTGCGGCAGCTCGTCAATAGAAGTCTTCCTGATGAAGCTGCCGAATTTGGTGACTCTGGCATCTCCCTTGGTGGCCTGCTGGCTGTCGCTCTGTGCATTAACATTCATGGAACGGAACTTGTAGCACTCAAAGTTCTCACCGTGGAATCCCGGTCTCAGCTGCTTGAAATAAACTGGTCCCGGTCCTGAAGCCTTGATGCATATGGCGCATATCAGGAATACGAACGGGTAGATTGTAATCAGGAACAGTCCCGATACTATAATGTCAAAACTGCGCTTGACGAATTTGGCCCATTTGCGCTTCAACGGCTCCTTGCACCATCGGCAGGTAATAAGACGGTCGCTGTGCGGGTTGGGCTTGATAATGAAATAGAAGGTGCAGAAAGTCAGCTCGCAGGCATGGTACATGCTCATTGCATCCGGATGGTCAGACGGAAGCGCGCAGAAAACGGCATCGGGCCAGTGCCTGAGAATGGTGTCTGCTGTTGTACTGTAATTCTCAGTGATTTCCTCCAATACCTTTACCTTGTAGTGCTTCTCAAGATCTTTCCTGATAATAGCAACTATTTCCTCCGGTCCAACGATAATGATGGATTCTCCGTTTCGTGTCATTGATCTGTCAGTATCAAAGTTGTCTCGCAAATGTAATGTATTGTTTTGAATTTATCAAAACTGTTTATACCTTTGAAACACTGTAAACCTGATTATCTATGCTAATAATCAAGATTCTGTTCTGGCTTTCCGCCTTCATTGTGTTCTATACATTTTTTGGATATGGAATGCTTGTATGGATAATTGTCAAAATAAAGGAGGCGGTCCGCAAGCCGGAATCGTATCCTGTAGTCGAAGAATTTCCTATGGTGACGCTCCTCATTGCTGCGTACAACGAGCAGGATTACATCGGGGAAAAAATGAAGAACTGTCGTGCCATAGACTATCCAAAGGATAAACTGAAAATTGTGTGGGTAACCGACGGTTCTACCGACAGCACTCCGGATATGCTGTCACAGTATCCCGAGAATACCGTGCTGCACAAACCGGAAAGATGCGGCAAGACTGCGGCTCTGAACAGGGCAATGGAATTTGTCGATACTCCGTTCGTGGTGATGACCGATGCCAACACCTACCTTAATCCGGAATCCATTTACAGGCTTATCAGAAAGTTTGACAATCCCAAGGTGGGATGCGTGGCAGGCGAGAAGAAGGTAATGACCGATGGCAACTCGGCTGCTGCAACCGAGGGCGTTTACTGGAAATACGAATCGTTCCTGAAAGACCTTGATGACAGACTGTATTCTTCAATGGGCGCCGCCGGCGAACTGATAGCCATAAGACGCAGCCTGTGGATGACAATTCCGGCAGGCGTGCTGGGCGATGACCTGAACATTTCACTCAATATGCTGCGCCGTGGCTACATTATTGGGTACTGCAAGGGTGCATACGCCATGGAGAAGCCATCGGCCGATATCAGGGAGGAAAGAAAACGCAAGGTAAGGCTTGCCGCCAACGGATACCAGATTTCGAGTATGTTCCGCGACCTTATGAATCCGTTCAAATATGGTGTCATTGCGTTCCAGTTCGTGTCGCATAGGGTCATACGCTGGATACTCACCCCCTCAAACATTATTCTGATGTTTCTGCTCAACATAGCTCTTGTGGCTATGGGAGCCGGTACGTTCTATACCGTACTGCTTGTCCTTCAGGTCTGTTTCTATCTGGCCGCACTTGCCGGAATGGTCATGGACCGGAAGGGGAAGAGCGGTATTCTGCGTGTCCCGTATTATTTTCTGTTTGCCAATTTCACAATGTTCCCCGGTCTGAAGTACTATTTGAATTTCAATGGTAATGCAGCATGGGAAAAATCACGTAGAGCATGAAAAAAGTCCTTATCATAACGCTGGTTGCCGTTCTGTGCATTGCCGGTGGCTGTTTCTGGTATTTCAATTTTGCAAACAGCCGTAATTTCAGTAAGGTTGAACCCGTAACCCAGGGTGATTTCAAGATAGGCCATATCAACGTATGCGGAATGTCGTTCGGCGGAAAGAGAGAGATAACCGAGGCTGTCCTTCTCAAGGCTGCCAGAGACAATAACCTCGACGTCCTTGTCATAGAGGAGTTCCCAATGTATCCCATCGGCTCCGACAGCACGTTCATTGATCTGTTCAGTTCCTATTTCCCATACATTTCGATAAAGGAAGAGTGCGCTGTACTTTCCAAGTCGCCCATCTGGGAACATGAAAGAAAACCATATCTGGGCTGTTCCGGAACATATTCCTCCATTCTTGTAGGACCATACGATTCGCAGTTGAGAATAATAGGAGTGCATCTGCGTACAACGGGCATGAGCATTGTCAACAACGGACGTGGCGTTGACGGCAACAATGATCTGGCACGTATGCGCCAGATGATGCGTGAAAACCGGAAAATAAGAATACTGCAGGCCAAGTCAATCAGAAAGACTCTGTTCAAGACCGATGAACCGATAATAATTGCCGGTGACTTCAATTCCATGCCGTATTCAAGGGTGTACAGAATTCTCAAGGGTGATGACCTTGCAGACAGCTTCATAGAAGCTGGTGCCGGCAAGGGCTCAACATACAGGCTCCTAAAGGACAAAATCAGGATTGACTATATGCTGTACAGCGATGACATTGAATGTGTGGGCGCACAGATCGTCGATGACAAAGTAAGCGACCATAGAATGATAATATCGACCTTCAACAGAAAGTAACGGTTGGGATGTCTGACATCAAGGTTTCTGTAATCATTCCGGTGTACAATACCGGAGAATATCTCAGGGAGGCAATCGACAGCGTCCTTGCCCAGACGCTTGACAGCGTTGAGACAATAGTTGTCGATGACGGTTCCACCGATGACAGCGCCGGTATCATAGCTGAATACGGTGACAGGGTCACTGTCATTTCAAAAAAGAATGCCGGTCAGGCTGCCGCACGTAACGATGCGCTCAAGATAGCAGGTGGCAGGTACATCTATTTTATGGACAGCGATGACTGGATAGACCCCGATACTCTTGAGCGTTGCTACGATTTGTGCGAGAGGGACAATCTGGACTTCTGCTTTTTTGACGCGGTCTCGTTCGGCGAGGAGGAGACAGGCTCCGGCTGGCAGGACTACCACAGAGCGGCCTATTATCTGGGAATACGCGTCGGGTATGAAGCTATGTCTGAAATGCTCAAGGATGGCAAATACCGTTGCTCGGTGTGTATGTCGCTGTTCAAGACCGCGTTCCTGAACAAGTTCGGAATACGTTTCAAGCCGGGCATCATACATGAGGATGAACTGTTCTCGGCCCAGGTGTATTTCAATGCCAACCGGATAGAGAGCCTTGACGCCGAATTCTATCACCGCCGTCTCAGGGGGGAGTCGACAATGACAAAAAAGTTCAGCAAGCGTAATGTTGACGGCTATATGACGGTTATCGACGGCTGTTTCGAATATGTCAGGAACGTGGCTCCAGGTGCAAGGAAAGCGTGCCGTCAGCTTGTAAGCACAATACTGCTTTCAATGATGCAGAACGGCTATCGGCTTCCTTTCCGTGAAAAAATGAGAATAGCCGGCACAGTAATCCGGCACCCTTACAGTTTCAAATTCAGGCCTTTCTGCATACTCCTGCTAAAAAGGTAATGACCTTATTCAGCTGGTTGGCCCAACTCAAATTCTGAATCGATTCCCTGATTTCTGCGGGCGACATGACGAGCGAACTGCGGAACTGTGCAAGAGCCTTCATGTCAACCGGTGTCTCATCGGCCGGTACTTTGAATACGTACGGCCTGTCTTCAAAGTCGCTGTCGTGCTCGCTGTAAAAGAATGCGCGCCCGCGGGCCGCATATTCCCGGTTTTTCAGCGTCTTGATGTCTGTTATTCCGCTGCGGTGACGTCCAAGACTGCCCACGGTAATGTTTGACCAGTTGAATTCGTCATTCAGGTCCTGACCGAACATGGGACCAAGTATCCTGACCTTGTTTTCAAGTCCGTATTTCTGTATCAGAGCATGGTATTCGTTGAAAACGCTTTCAACGCCATCGCCTACAATGTGAAGTTCCGCATTGATTTCAGGATTCCTGCCCATGCCTTCAATAAGACGGTCAAGACCGTGCCAGAGATGCACATTGGCAACCGACAGCATTTTCAGTGTCCCGCCGTATTCCTGAGAGTCGGCTGTCGGAATGTTCTCAAAGCTTACGCCGTTGCTTATGTTGATTGTCCTGCATCCAAAAACGTATTCGTCATTGGAATATACAACGGCTCTGTCGCAGAACTTGAAAAAGCGTCTTCTGAAACATTTGTCAATGAACAGCTGGAAGTTCATTGCAAGCCCCTGTCCCTTGAATTCCCCGTCATACGGATAAGTGGGTATCTCAACGATGACCTTGACTCCGGCCTTGTGCAACGACTTGACGAACCTTATTGTAAAAGGATCGGCATTTATGTCATAACGGATATAGACGGTGCCGAAGCCGTTATTTATTACATAATCTGTAATGTCGCTGTATGAAAGTCTCTTTTTGAGCTTGGCTTTAAGGCCGAACCCGAAATCCATTATGGATCGGCCGTCAACAGTTCTTGACTTACTCCCGTCGGCGTTCAGAGTCAGGGTGCACAGTGACACATCGGCTCCGTTCTCACGCAATCCTTCTACCTGCGAAAGTATCTTCTTGCTTATTCCGCTGTGCGATACCAGAACATGATATATCAGAAACAGTATTTTCATACCCGTTCCCATTCACCTTTTTCGGAGTTGAACAGCTTAATGACCACTGCGGGGTTGCCAACTGCTACGCAGGCATCGGGAAGATCCTTGGTGACTACGCTTCCGGCACCCACTTGAACGCGGTTGCCTATTCTGACACCGCCGCAGATGCATGAATTGGCGCCAATCAGGCATTCGTTGCCAATCTCAATGGGACGCAGGGTAAGCCCCTGTTCGTTCCAGTCACGGTTGCCGTCATCGAAAGTATGATTGAAACCGGCAATATGCACATAAGGGCCGAGTGAAGTGCTGTTGCCTATCACTACAGGTCCGACAACAACCGAGCCTATACCTATTCTTGATTTGTCTCCGATAATCACATCGCCGCCGCCATTGTTTATTACAGCCCAGTCTTCGACAATGGCGCCTTTGCCTAATAAGAAATGACGCCACGGAAAAACATCCAGACGTGCCCTCAGACACACTTTGCTTCCACGACGTCTCTTGTGAAAGAAAGGATTCACAAAGAGCCTGGTCCAGATTCTTGGACGCGGGTGGCTTCTGTGCGAAAGCAAGGTTATGGAGAGACTTTTTATTCTGTCATTCTTCTTCAGCGATTCTTTAATTGACATAATTTGGTCTTGATAGTGTCGATAATCCTATATGCGCCTGTCAGTTCAATGAAGGCAAGCGATATGACACCGGCAATGCAGGTTAGTATAATCAGGTTGACAATGTGATAGTCGGTCATTACAAGCGGCTTGACAAAGTGCAGGCAGACTGCCAGTGTTACGCAAAGCACAACCGGCAGGACAAGCTCTTTCCAGAATTGCGTCCAGCCGCCCTTCAGGCATTTTATGAATAGGGAATAGTAGCACTGTATGAAATTCAGAGCGTATGCTATGCAGAGACCCGCAGCGACGGCTTCGGCTGTATGGAATACGAATACGCCTATTACATCGGCCGCTATACAGGTAAAGGCGCTGAACAGCCCGCAGCCGAACAGCCTCTTGGTGTCACCGGCAGCCTGGAATATCGCTCCCGATGACGACGATATCATCTGGATGGCAATCGATACGGACAGTATCCTCATGCAGGGGATGGAGGCTTCCCACTGGTCACCGAACAGGAACAGAATCAGGTCATCGGACATGAAGAACACAGCGGCTGCCAGCGGAAAACCTATGTAGGCCAGCAGTTTTACCACCTTTAGGTACGAGTATGCTATGTGCTGCCTGTCATCCTGAATCTGTGAAAGTACAGGATGAAGAACCGGAGTGATTACAAACGAAATGTTCTGCAGAGGCATCTGCATGAGCCTGTATGACTTGTCATAGTAGCCCAGTTCCGATGAACTCAGCGACTTGATGAGGAACTTGTCAAGGTTGCATCCCCAGAAGTTGACCAGCTGGAACCCGAACTGATAGGCCGAGAAACTCAACACCTTGTCAACAGCCGCCTTGCCGGGTTTGAAACGCGGTCTGATAGGGTGCTGCGAGAAATTGATTATGAACAGTGCAATGCTGGACAGAATAGGGTTGATGGTCAGCGCGTAGATGCCAAGTCCCATCAGAGCGGCAGCAATGGCAATGGCCCCTGCCACCACTTGAACGACCAGCGAACGCACGGCTGCAAATCCGAATCTCTGCTGTTTGAGAATCAGAGCATTCGGAATCATGTTCAGAGTGCTGAAGAAGAGGTTCGCACTCAGAATAAGCAGAACACTCAAAAGGTGAGGACCTGCATCCTTGTCCAGTTTTACCAAAGCGAAAGACAGCCCCACGTACAGCAGCGACAGCAGGACGGCAGCCCAGATAGAAAGCGAGAACACTCCGCGTAGGTCATCTTCGGACAGGTCACGCTTCTGAATGACGGCAGGACCCAGTCCCATGTCGCCGAATACGGTGAAGAACTGCAGGCAAACCGTCGCAAAAGCCACATCGCCGAACTGCTCCGGACTGAGATGTCGGGACAGAACAGCCGTAACGCCTAAAGTGACAAAAATGCCGGCGTATTTGGCAATGGCGGTAAAGAAGACGCCCTTAGTTACTTCCTGCTTCAGATTCATATAATTCAAGTGTCTGGCGTGCGGCATTCTCCCATGAGAACATCTTCACACGTTCATAGCCGTACTGTACTGCATCGGCCCGGAACTTGTCATCGCGTTCCAGCCGCAGCAGTGCCTCTGCAATGTCCTTCGGACTGAACGGATCGACCAGCACGGCTCCCTGACCGGCAATCTCCGGCAGAGCCGATGCATTTGAAACGACAACGGGGGCACCGCAGGCCATGGCCTCCAACTGTGGAATGCCAAAACTCTCGCGTACCGATGTGCTCAGGAAAGCGGCTGCGCCGCCGTATGTTGTGGGTAGTTCATCGTGCGAAATGTATCCGGCGCATTCAATGCTGTCAATGATTTCGGGACAGCCTACGCTCTGCAAATACAAAAGCACGTTATCACGGCTCAGGTCGGCCACCTTCAAGGGCAACTTTCGGTCAGATTCCCTATGATATATTGAATATGCCTCCAGGGTTCTTACGGTATTCTTCTTCGGGTCTGGCGAACCGAGGAAAAGAATGTAATTCCTGTTATTGCTGGCTGCCGATGCGTTGAATTCCTTTCCGAAACCGTTGTAAATGACTGTAATACGCTCGGAATCCACAAGTCCTGCCGAAACAATCTGAACCTTTTCGTAATTTGAAACGGTAATGATTCTGCTGCATTTCTTCAGTACTCTCGGAACAAAGAAACGGCGGTATATGCGCCCCAACCGCTGGTATAATGACTTGTTGCTTCCTGTCTTGCGCTCCATGAAGATAATGTCGTGAAGTGTAAGAATCAGTTTGCAGCCCGGAAAGAGTGGGGCTGTGTTGCTGGTACAGTGCAGAAGGTCGGGCTTGATTTTCCTGACGGCACGTGGAAGCAGGCACTGTTCCCAATACAGATAGAAATTTGAATTCAGGGTTACAATGTGGAAGTTCGGCGTCTCTTCCAGACAGACATCATTACCGGGAGCGACAAACACATAGTATTCGTTCACCTTGTCAATTCTCTGCAGGACACGAAGTATTTCAAGAACGACAAAGTCCATGCCGTGCTTGTTCACTCTGAATATTCTCTGTGCTTCAACTGCGATTTTCATTGGTGTTCTGTGTGAATAAAGTTGTCTTTTGTCCCTTTTATGCGGAAAAGGTTGATGACACTGGAAACGGCCAGGGCCGGAACTTTGGCCAGTGCTTTCAACAAATCAAAGTTAAGCATTGTTGCTGGAATTCCCAACAGCATTGACAGTATTAGCAGAATTAATGCAATCCACCAGATATGCGAATTGCCGGCATGCAGAACGCTTGCCAGAATTGTTGCAACAGGCAGAAGCGTCACGATAATCATTCTTGGAGGGAATGCCCACTGAAGCATCTTGTCAAAATAGCCCACCTTCATTTTGGCAGACCTGATATCCTTCAGTGCGCTGAAAAGAAGATAGTACGTTGAACCTATCCAGCGGCGGTGCTGGTTTGAATAGTTGTCCTCGGTACGCGTCTTTTCATCAAGTACAATTATGTGGTCGGCATAGTTTACGAAAATGCCCTCACGGAGCAGTGTAAGCTCCATTTCCTTGTCTTCGCCCGATGTCTTGAAATCATTCACTCTTTTTCTGAACCACTCATATTGGAATGCCATGCCGGAACCTATCAGTGCCGAACTGATGCCGATGGCGCAGTGACCTTTGCGGAAAACCGAGTTGTTGATTTCTTCGGCGGCGGCATCGATAACGGCTACCGGCGTGTCAGTGTTCTTGGCAGTACGATGTGCCTGAACTACTGCCGAGCCGTTTTCAAACATATCGTCAAGTGAAGAAACGTAGTCTTCGTTTACAATGTTGTCTGCATCGATAATGGAGACGATGTCGGCGGCCGATTCACCCAGATAATCCATGGCGGCCTGCAGCGACTTGGCTTTGCTGCTGGCCTCGAAACTGACTTCAAGAACTTCAATCTCATTACTCCTCAAGCGTTCAATGGTATCGGCCCGCATCAAGTCCGATATTACCAGAACCCGCAGGTTGTTTAACGGATAGCATTGATTTTTAGCCGCCAGTGCGGTGCTCAGTATGCAGGAATCGCTTTTGTATGCGGGAATGAGAATTATGAAGCGGCGCATGCGCTTGCCGTCTGTCTTGTATTTCGTGCTGAAGAACTTTGAGCAAAGAGCAAAGAAAAACATGTAAAGGGCAGGCAGTCCCAATATTACAAGAAAGAACCAGTTGGCAATTTTAAGTACTATCATAATTCTTTGTTTTTACACATTCTGATAAAATCCAGGTTTGCCTTGAAGGCTGCTTTCGCAATGGCCGGCTTTCCGTGTAAAAGTCCGGTTATCGCTTTTTTCGGAACGGCGAACAGACGGGTAAACACAATGGAGCCGATTCTGTTCAGACCCTTGAAATTCCTGTATGCAAAAATCTGTCGTCCGCGATACATGTAGAAAGTCTTCAGAGGGCTGTCGGCACCTGTCGTCAGGCTGTCCTTATGGTATATGGTGCATGTGGGCTCATAGCGTATGGTCCATCCATTTTCAATGAAATGCGAACCCCAGTCAAGCTCTTCGTAATAGAGGAAATAGCATTCAGGCATGAGACCGACGCTGTCCAATGCCTTGCGGCTTACCATCATGGCTGCACCATGAGGGAACGATGTCACAGCCGGAGTGTCGAACGAACCATTGTCAACCTGTCCGTATCCGACCATATCGTTTCTCATGCGGACTTGCTTCATAGGAGTGTAACCGGCATATTGGATAAGCCTTCTGTCGTTGAAGAATTTTACCTTCGGGCAGACCATGCCGCAATCGGGATGATGCTCGAACACCTTGCACAGATTGTCAACTCCATCGGAAAAGAACTCCGTGTCATTGTTTACAAAGAAAAGAAAATCACCCTTGGCCTCCCTGATTCCCAGATTGTTGCCGCCTGCAAACCCGAGGTTACTCTCGCTTCTTATTGTAACGGCCCATGGGAACAGTTCCTTGATTCTGGCAGCCTCATCGGTCTTTGAGGCATTGTCAACTACAATGACTTCCCACTTGCAGGAAGAAATGTGTTCCTGCAGTGAACGGAGAAGAGCACAAGTCGCTTCGAATCCGTTGAAGTCAACTGTAATGAACGATACCATTTTTCTTTTCCAATGCCTGCCGGTCAAATTCAGGCGCCAGAAATACCAGACCTATCAGCGTATATACTATCACACCGTTGGGGAACTGTGTGAACACTTCATTGTTTGACGACATTACGAACAGACCTACCACACCCGATAGCAGTCCTGCCGCTATACCCTTGACCTCGGGATCTTTCAACCGGAAGAATATTACGATACCTGATTTTATAAAAATGTATCCCATTACCAGGAAATATAGGATAACTCCTACAACACCCGTCTCCACCCAAAGCTGCACATACCATGAGTCAGTAGGAATCTCGGTCAGTGCGGAATAGTCTCCATAGTTGCGTGCTCGGCCGGCACTCATGCCCAGACTGTTGCCATACGGCATGGTTGCCATGATAGTCCTGAGCTTGGCCTGATTCTCCTTTCTTACAATGTACGATGCGTCCTCTTCATGGTGGAATACTGTCCTTGCCCTTCTTATGGTCGAGTTACTTTCACCTATGGTAGTAAATGCAAGCATACCCACAACGAATGCCAGCATAATGGCAATAGGCACCATCTTCTTGAAGTCACGTACAAGAACAAGATAGAGCAATATTCCGGCAACAGGGGCGGGCAGGGCACTGCGTGTGCCCGAAATGAACATGCCGTAGCATGCGATGGCTGCCACAAGCCACCAGTAGAACTTGACGAGCGGCCTTCTTTCGTGAAAACCTACAATCAGGAAAACGGTCAATGCCATACCCATGCTGCCGCCAAAGTTGGCCGCATCGGTGAAAATGGAGAAGTATCTTATACCATAATATATGATATGCGTTACCTGACCGTCCATGTCATAAAGAAAGTGTCTGTCGCCGGCGGTGAAACCTACATATTTCTGATATGCGGCCTTCAGGCCCGAAATGATGACAAGTATGGACCAGACTGTCAGCAGCTGTTTCAGCTGTTTCAAATCCTTGACTGACAGCTGGACAAGAATTATGACCATAATGAAGTAAATGGCCATATTTCTCATGGATGACAGCCATGCGTTCATGGAGAGCATGTGTGGATTGAACAGTTCAAACGCGCAATATACGCCCCAAATACCTACTACGGCAATAAGATCGACGGTAAGAACGTGCAGGTTCGGCTTATCGGTAAGATAACTGCAAATGATTACAAGTATGTTGAAGGCAATGGCACCATCCATGAGAAGTCCGAGTGGTGCATCGTACACATAATTTCCGAGAACCGGAATGAAATAGTTGAGCGTGAACAGCAGCAGAAATCCCCACAGTTTGTTTGTGAATGCCAGACAGACCAGCACCAGAAGCAGGGGAACGAATGCCAATGCCGCAGCAATCGCCATCTGGTCGTTTATCATGAAATATGCGACGCCCAGACTGGCGATTATCGCCAATGGATACAGAAATTTAGCTGCGCTATTGTTCGTCATCGTTGGCGGTATTGTTACCCAAATTCCACATTGTGTAGTGAATTTTGTGCCTTAATGTATAAGGAGGCAACATTCCGGTAAATGTACCTACGCAGTCGTTGTCGGCTTTGTTGAGAACTGTAACGAGTTTGTGATTCCTGTCGTTCAAAGTAAGCTGTCTTAGAACGATGTTGCTCATATCGGTCCATGCCTTGGTGCTGTCAGCTACCAGAATGGTGATTGATGCCGAGTCTAGCAGCTTGATAGGGAAGGACGATGTCGAAACTGGAGGATACTCGACAATTATGACGTTTGCTTCAGGCAACGTGTCGAAGTTGTTCTCATTGACACCGAAGTCATAGATTGAACCGGCCATCAGATAGTACTTGTCATCGTCTTCAAAGTCCTTGCCGTGGGTAATGAGAACCGGCTTTGTGTCAATCTTTTCAAAATGCTGCATAAGTGCATCGCATACAACGCTCTTTCCTTCGCCGCTGTCAATGCTTATCACGTTGATGATGTTGGCGGTCTTGGTGCGGTCAAAGTAGTTCACCGCGGCATTGCCCAGCTGGTTGTATGACAGAGCCTTTCCTATTTCCAGAGCCTTGCTCTTCTGGGTGATGTTCGGAATTGCGCCAAGCACCGGCAGACCGATAATCTTCTTTGCTGCCTGCCGGTCATATGGAACACGGTTGAACAGCTCTACTACAATCGAGTAGATTATTATTATGATAAGCACAAAGATGAAAGTCGCAATGGTGTACAGAGTGTTCTTTGTCTTCTCCGGCTTGATTGCCACAGAAGGAGGAGTGATTGTACGGAATGTGGCCGATGTCAGCTGCAGGTTCTTCTGACGCAGCTTTGCATCGTTGAGACCCTGAAGGTTAGCCAGATAGTTCTGTTCGGAGAAACTGATCTCACGGTCCTGACGCTTTATAGACGAACCTACAGGCGAGAAACGCTTGAACTCATTGTTGATGTCCGATTTGCTCTGGTCCAGAACCTTAAGCTCCTGTTCGGCATGCGCCTTGACAAGAACGGCTTCAAGCCACTCGGTGATAATCTCGTCGTTGGCGAGACCTTCCTTCGTGTAACGTGTCTGTGCCATGCTTATGCTGGCCTTGCGCAGTTTCTCGGTCTCATCGTCAATCTGGGTAGTGAGAGCCTCCTTTTCTGTAGCCTCGTCGGTTTCATCGCTCTGTGAATACAGATTGGTAATCTTGTTCAGCTGTCTGATGAATTCGGCATTGTTCTCGTAGATTTCGAGGGCATATCCCATCTTTTCTTCAAGAAGTGCAATCTTTTCCTTGGCACCCTCGTATTCCCTCATTACGTTTTCGTATGCTTCATCTATGTCTCGCGAATGCTCGGCAACCATACGGGTCTGCTCCTGGTAGTTGATGATACCCTTCTGAATGTTGTAGCTTGTCAGGTTGTCCTCTTTTGATTTAAGTTCCGAACCGATGGTCTTCAGCTCATTCTCAAAGTATGCGACAACGTCGTTTGTCTGCTCGTAGCGGATAAGCAGGTACTGGTTCACGAACTCCTCCTCGATAAGCAGCAGTGTGTTGTAAACAATGTACTTGTCATCGTTGATGTATGAGAGCTTCAGCATATCGGAGTTGCTGATTCTTGACACCTCGATGTTTGAAAGTGCCTTGAAACTGTAGTAGTGATGCTCCCAGTTGAACAGCTGCTTCAGATAGTTGGTGTTGTCGCTGTCGTAGTACTGTCTGAGTCTTACGTATGTCGAATCCTCGTCACCGTCAATGACAAGGGCAAGGACATCGTCTGGCGTCTCGTTCAGAAGCTCGTTCGAAGAGAACGCTGTCAGGTATTCGTTGTCTTCCTGCGGGTCGCAGTGTGACAGGTTTCTGGCCAGAAGTCTGAGCGATACGGTTTCAAGTGTCGATTCCGCCTTGATAATATTTATAAGGTTGTCAATCGAGTTGTTTACCGACATCCAGTCTTGTACACCCGATTCACTTGAGAATACATTGTATCCGGAAACTATACCGGTATAAACCGTCGTACTTGACTGGTACTTTCTGGGTTGTCCTGAAAGGAATATATACACAGCCAGAGCAATGAAGAATGGCACCAGAAGAACAATCCATTTGTTCTTGTACAGGGTCTTGATAATATAGAGAAATGTCCGCATGTTTCTATCTTAAAAAATCTTGGTACACGATACAATTTCAAGAGAAAGCAGGTTCTTGTTGAGCTCCTTTCTGATATTCTCGAATTCTGCAATCGCTGTCGATTCGAAACCTTGGCTTCTGTACAGCTCTTCTGCAGTCATCTTGCCATTCAGAAAGTCAGTTTCAGCAACCTGATACTGGCTTTTGGCAAGCAGAACGGTCTTGAATTTGGCATCAAGAATCGCTATGTTTTCCTGAATGTTGCAGTAGTATTCAATTATCTCCTGCTGCAGTTGCTCAAATTCAATCTCCTTGTCAATTGTAGCCTGACGAACTTTCGCTTTTGCCTGTCTGGTGCGGTTGCGCGCGTCAAGCAGATCAAGAACAGACAGTGAAACTGTCGCTCCCACATTATAATATACGTTGCGCTGCGACGAATTGTTCATTGTCCAGACCTGATATGTCGTTTCCATAAGTGCTATGGCTGCCATATCGCTGCTGCCGTAGTTGTACGATGCCAACAGACGCACCCATTCCAGCGGCCTTCTTCTTTCGGTCTTTGCCGAGCGCTCGTAGTACTCAATGTTGGCGTCTTGAGTCGCCATGCGGTTGGACATGGCATACGCATTGCAATACAGTGAGTCCAATGACGGAATACGCAATGCATGATAGTCTTCGACAGTCATGCTGTTGAGTTTCATCAGTGTGCTGTCCATCCTGATAGTCCTGACATCATCGCCCTTGGCATGACAGAGCGTTCCTGTCAGAAGACAGAATGACAGCAGTGCTGGAATTAACTTTCTTCTTGTGTTCATTTATCGTTATTGTCTCTTCATTTCGTATCTGACAGTCTCTCCATATTTTGGGCTGTATTTCCTGTACCAGCCGGTATTGCCGCTTCCTCCCGATTCCACCCATGAGCCGAAACTGGGGTACTGGTTCTCAATGTCACACATTTCAGCAGGAATCACGAACATGCTGCCGTCGTACTTGGCCTTCGAAATTTCGGCCGATGTCTGCGCAACAGGCAGAGGAATGCTTATAGCGAACGGATGTCTGTTGTCCCTTGCCACATAGAATGCCTCAAGGTCGTTGATATAGTACATGGGCTCGATCATAGATGTGCCGCTCTTTTTCGGCAGATGCACCTCACGCCTGTGACTTTCATAGCAGGTGCTGCCATCATCGGGCATGACAGGAATAATGTAGGGGTCAAGATCGGTTCCGCGTGTAAGACCGCCCAACTTCATTGAGCCCTTGTTGAACATTCTGGTAATGACAAAGACTTCGCCAAGGTTGTCCTGGGCGTTTTCAAACAGAATTATAGATTCGGTATCGCTCTCATCGACGGCTCCGGCCGGAATGCGCATCAGTTCGCCTCTCTCTCCTGACGGTATCCTTACGGCAAACGCATCCCTGACACCTATGCCCGACGAATACTTCTCGTTGCATACGGTGAACGAGTCGATAACCTCAAGCAGGTCATTGTCGTTGTCGAAATACATGGCCGACCTGTGCTCAATTACAACGTCGTTCATGTCATAGTCGCCGGTATATGGCCACAGGTCTTCGTAACAGTATGTAGCAAAGTCACGCTGGCCTATGCGCAGCTGTTCCTCCTTTACCTTGCTGTCGTCTATTATGTCCTGATTTCCGGGGTTGAGAATCGCTCCTGTCGGATTTGAAGAAACGGTAAAGAGAACATCCTCAAAAGTGTTGTCCTCATAGTCTTCAAAGCCGTATATCAGATAACCGGCGTAACTGAAATTGATGCAGCGCGCCCTGTCGTTCCACTCCTTGTTGGAGTAATAGACAGGCTGGCTGAAATCAATAACGCCCGGCATCAGTTCCTTGTTGTTGACCGGAGCGTCCTCGTATGTGACAACAATATTGAATATCTTCAGAATCTCGGTGGTAGGCTCACCCCAGACTGACCATGTGGTACGCTTCACCGTGATGGTGGCAGTGCCGGTTGTCCATGTGAATACGTCGGAATACCGCGTGTTGCCGTTTTCATTGATGGGGTTGTTGGCGGCGCAGCTGTAATCGGTCTGCATCCATTCCGTATTGTTGGTGTAGTAGCCAAGGTCAATGCGCTTTGTCTCACCGGGTTTGATGTAAACGGTTTCCGTGGGCACAGACTTTGTGCCGATGGCCGATTTTGTCATTGACTTTGTCTGTTCCTTTGGCAGTTCGGTGTTTCCGCCGGTTGCGTTCCAGCCGTTTGCAATTACAAAATAACCTATCGTGGTACCTGCCGGGAAAGACGGTGTCATATTGCCTTCGCTATCCTCATACAGAAGCTGGAACTTCTGGTTTGTGCTTGCAGGCGCATTGCCGCTTCCCCAGTCCGTATTGTTGAAACCCACCTGGCCGAAAGGTCCGTTGCCGGGGAGCGATGCGTTCGGCATTATTATGTACTTCTTAAGACCGTCAGGCGACGAAGGAACATTGTCACTCGGATAGAAGTAGTAACCGATGACGTTTTCGTACCATCCGTTTTCATACACAAAATTGACGAACACTTCGGCCGATTCAACCGTCCGTACCTGTCCGTATTCATCGTGGCATGCCGAAAGGATGCCGGTATTGATAAGTTCCGTACTTTTTGCGGTGTGTGAACTGTTGTCCAGATAACCGGGCTTTGAGTAGCTGCCGTTCCAGACAGCCGCCTTGATTGCATTGATGTCGTTATATGACAGCGCCGAGCCGGAAATTATTCCGTTCACATCGTTGGGCTGTCCGTATTTGCTGGACCATTTGACAATTGAATAGAAACTGTCCTTGATCTGATATGCCTTCGGATTGCCCGTTACACCTTTTGTGGCAGCCTTGACTGCCGATGGGTCAACGTGGCGGAAATTGAATATGACTCCATTCTCGACCACGCAGCGTTCGCAGCGGGGAAGGGCCATGGCTTCGCTGTAGAGCCATACCTGATCGGCTTCGTGCAGCGGGAGGTTCGCCGATGCTGATATTCTGCCATTGTCATCGGTGAACTGCCGGTACAGCGGAATCAGGCTCTCGTCAAGCACCGAACTGCTGTCAAGCACAATCATCGGATCTCTGTCATACAGGCTGACCAGGGACCGTGCGCCTGCAGTGCCGTAGTCCAGGCACAGAACAATCTGCTCTGTTGTATTGAACGAGAAGAAATCATCGGCATTGGTGCGGTTCTTCTCAAACTGTTCGGAGTCGAGCATACCCGTGCAGGAGCTCAGACAAAGTGCAGCAAGAGCTATCGCAGCGGTGTGCCGGGACAGTTTCCTCATAGCGGGGATTTAATCTATTTGACGAATCTGGTTGAAAATACAGCCAATAAGTCTCTTGGAGTTGATAGGCTTTGTAACGTAGTCGTTGGCACCCAGGGCGTTTGCCTTGGTGATTTCATCTGATTCGCTCACGGCTGTGACCATGATAACTCTGGTATGGTCAAATGCAGCGTCGGCGCGCATTTTCTGAAGGAACCCGAGTCCGTCCAGACCCGGCATCATGATGTCCAGCAGAAGAACGTCGGGATTGACGTCAGACAGGGCTTCGAATGCCTGGAGACTGTTGTTGAAAATCTTGAGTTTGAAATTTTCCTTCTCAAGAATTTTTTCGAGGAGACGTGTGTTTACAGGGATGTCATCAACAATCATCACTGTGTAGTTTGAAGGATCGATGTCAACGTTCGATTTATCCATTGTCTTAAATTATTTATATAGTCGGTGCAAAGTTACGAATAATTAATGACATGGGGGCGTAATGCACACGGAAAATGACCGATTGTTGATATCTTTTCCGAAAGCTATTTCGGACCGACCAGATTGCTCGGGTCATCCTCGTATTTGTCCTGTTTGGTGAATATTTTGAAAATTCCCTTCATTCTCATCCTTGCGACCTGTATCAGCCTGTTCATGACGCCTCCGTCCTTGCCCATTGTGCCGTATCCGGTAATGGGACGGGCCTTGCGGCTGTGTATGAACTTTATCTTGCCGAAAGGTTTCAGGTACAGTGCCAGACTGCCGTCCTCGCCGCGTATTATGTCGGTACGTATCCCGACTTTCCTGGCAAGTTCGGTATCATGCCCGAAAACCATGCCGCGAACCACAAGTTCGGGACGGTTGAAATGCATGAACCACAGATATATGTCCCGGACTAACTCATAGAAAAACAGACTGACACGGGAATGCTCACTATCCGGATAATAGCTCCAGAAACTGCCCACCGCCACGACCCCGTCTTTCAGCAGTTCTTTAGACAGAGTCTGAACATAGAAGGGCGGATATACGGTGTCGGAATCAATGGTGACGGTGTATTTCCCACGTGCGTTTTCAAGCCCCTTGGCGCGTGCCCAACCTGGGCTCTGTCTTGTTTCCAGAAGGCTGTCTATTCCGCATTTCTCATAGACCAACTCCGTTCTGTCCGACGAGTTGTTGTTGACTCCCACAATCTCAATTGGATATTTGCATTTCTGTTCCGAAAGCGACCACAGACATGCAGCCAGACGCTTTTCCTCGTTGTGCGCAATGACGGCGACAGTAATCAGTGGTTCGTTGCTCTGGAGACTTGAAATTTTACTGCTTATCTCAGTAAATACGGCCGACGGGACATCTTCTATGGACTTTCCGTAAATATCCATGAATTTGCTGTACCACTTCATAGTTTCGTATGTTTTTTTTGCGGGATTCCTGTTCCTCAACAAAGTTAATAACTTTGGAAATAATATGTACATGGTATTCTTTTTTTCTATATTTGTGCTGATTTATTCCGAAAAGCAAATGGAGGACAATTCATTCTGGCAAATGCTGATTTTCGTGTCTGTGGCAATATTCATTGTTGCAGCATTTCTGATGACAACCGCAATGATTATCAATTTCAGGTACAACAGGGCGCTGAAAAAGGAAGGCGACATTTACGAAATAGCGTCACCGAAAGTGCTTTTCGGACTATTGAATCTTACCGGTGCCTACTTCTTCACTCTTGACAACGGCAGAATACGCATATCCAGTTCACGCATAGACGAGGCCGATAAGATAGACAGGCTTCTTGAGAACAGGGATGATATAAACGAATTCATTGCAAATTCCATCAGTACGCTGTCATCGGCCACTACGCCTTCCACCTTTTCCATGCAGGTGCGCATTGCGCTTACCGGCGAAGAGAAGCATTGGTATGAGATCCGTCTCACGCTGTCGCGCTACAAGAGGCACAAAATCCGCAGCCGTGGCATATTCATCCCCATTGACAATATCAAACAGCGTGAACGCGATGCAATTGAAATGCACCGCCGTACGTTGAATGCCGAGGAGCGTGATGACTTTATACGAGAAATGAACCATTCCGTACGCACCCCTCTGAATGCCATAGTAGGCTTTTCCGAGATACTGGCCGATCCCGACATGGAGGTTACGCCCGAGGAAATGGTCGATTACAAGAACACCATTGAAACCAATGCCAGGTCGCTGACCAAGATACTTGAGAACGTGCTTACCATTTCACACCTTGGAAGTGAAAACATTCTGGTGGTTGACAAGCCTCTCAATGTGCCGGAATTCATGCGCTCGCTCATTGAAGGCAACAGGGATGCGCTTGCCGAAGCCGGCATCACTGTCGAGGAGGAACTTTCACCCGAAGAGTGTGTAATCAGTGCCGACAGAAAGATACTGAAGAAAGTCATACAGATTCTTGTGGACAACGTAATACAGCATGCATCGGCCGGAAAAATGCTGGCATACGGATGGACGGAAATTGAAGACGGAACAATCGAGATGTATATCAAGGACAAGGGTCCCGGCATAGACGACAGCGACCTGCCGTTCATATACAAGGCGTTCTATAAGGCCGATCCGTTCTCGACCGGCACCGGTCAGGGTCTTACCATAGCCAAAGGCTACCTTGACCACGAAAAGGCTGAAATCCGATGCAAGACTTCAAAGCGTGGAACCACATTCTTTGTCAAGTTCAGAAAATATGTCCCGCTGATAATCCCATTGCCTTTCATCGGTTACTGCCTGTTCCTGCTGGCCATGCTGTGTCTGATTTTCAGCATCAAGTACTACAGGAAAGTCAAGCTGGCAAAGAGCATCAACATAATTGACAACGAGGCTATCACCCGCACTCTTGAAATGTCAGGAGGTCATCTGTTCAAGTTCAGGGACGAGTGCCTTTACATAACCCGGAAGACAGCCGAGTGGTTCTCGTTCTCATCGAACCGCATCGGTCTTGACGTGTATATGGATTCGATGGACGAGGCCGACAAGGAAGTCCTCCGCAAGCTCAAGGACGTGAACCCCGGCAATATCGTCACCGATTTTCTCTCGCTGCCCAACTTTCGCACATTCAAGATAATGTCGTTCTCGTGCATGGCAACTAAGGTCAAGGACGATGACGGCGTGTACGTGCCGATGGGCATGTTCTTCTCCATTGACGAGGCGCATGCGCACATGGAGTCCATGCGTGCTGTATATGCCAAGGAGGAGGAATCGATTGCCAAGCAGTCATTCATTGCCAGCATGGGTCATGAAATCCGCAATCCGTTGAATGCCATTGTTGGTTTCTCCAGTCTGCTAGCCGACCAGTATTTTGAAATTGACGAACAGGAACGTGCCAACTACGCCGAGGTGATAAGCAAGAGCAACGAACATCTGCTCAGCCTTCTGGATGGCGCTTTGCTGTCGGCCAAGGAACAGGACAAGCTGCTCCGCAGCAGTCTGAACGTGCTGCCCATCCAGGATGTCATGGAGGAACTCTATAAGACTAATTCGGTAATAGTTCCTTCACGCCTCTCGTTCGATTTCGAGAAGGGCGATGATGCCAAGGCCAAGATAAGCCGTACTGGTATGCGCCAGATTGTGTCGAACCTCATAAACAATGCATGCAAGTTTACCGAGAAGGGAGGCATCACTTTCGGCTGGCGTGTTTCCGACAACCGCGTGAATGTTTATGTGCGCGATACCGGTATGGGAATGACCCCGGAACAGATTGAAAACATATTCAAGAAATTCTTCAAGGCCGACAGTACATCGAGCGGTGCCGGTATAGGCCTGCCGCTCTGCAAGCGTCTTACCGAGATGATGGACGGACAGCTTCTTGTAGAAAGTACGTATGGCGAGGGCTCATGCTTTACAGTGTCTCTGCCATGTGTTTCAGACGAAGAGGCTCTTGCCGAAGCCAACAAAGCAAGTATTTAACCAACAGTATATTATGACACTGAAAGAATGTTACGAAAAACTTGGGGGAGACTACGAGGGTGCCTGCAAGAGACTCATAAATGAGAAACTGCTGCTCCGTTTCCTCCAGAAATTCCCCGAAGACCCTTCAATGCAGCTGCTGCGCGATGCAGTGAACAAGGAAGATATTGAAAACTCGTTCCGTTCTGTCCATACTCTGAAAGGAGTATCGGGCAATCTGGGCCTGACCGTGCTGTACAATGCCGCGGTCAATCTGACAGAACAGTTGCGCCCGCGTCAGGAGACTGCCGATATGGATCTGCTGCAGGCTCTGATAGAGGAATATGACAGAACCATTTCGGTCCTAAACGAACTGTATTCAGAAGAGGCGTGATTATTTTTGCATATTCACAAACAAAATAACTATCTTTGGCGCGCTGATTACGGAAATATCAATTATTAATCTCAATTATAATCAATTAAATGAAAAAGCTTACAACAATTGCTCTCGTTGCATCTGCTATGGTAATGGGCGCATGCGGCCCCAAGGACCCGGGTCTGAAGGACGCTTACAAGAACTATTTCAAGATTGGCGTTGCCGTTACAGGTCGCAACATCAGTGACTCTCTCCAGTCATCAATCATCCTCAAGGAGTACAACAGCGTTACAGCTGAAAACTGCATGAAGCCGGGTGAAATTCATCCGCAACCGGGCGTATGGAACCTCAAGGAGGCCGATGCCATTGCAGACTTCTGCCGGGCCAACGGAATCAAGATGCGCGGTCACTGTCTTGTATGGCACAGCCAGTTCGCTACCTGGATGTTCAACAAGTACGATGAGAACGGAAACCAGGTTGTTGAACGTGACGAGAACGGCGATACCGTTTGGGTAGAACAGCCTTCATTCGTCAGCTTCGTCGGTTTGGGCGGTTTTGGTGGTTTTGGCGGTCCCCGTCCACAGGGTCAGCCTCAGGGCCAGGCTCCTCAGATGCCTCAGGGTCAGATGCCTCAGATGCCACAGGGCCAGATGCCTCCTATGCCTCAGGGCGGTTTCCCGGGCTTTGGCGGTTTCGGCGGTTTTGGCGGTCCCCGTCCACAGGGCCAGGCTGCTCAAACAACAAAGGTGCCCAAGTATGCCAAGGCAACCAAGGAAGAGTTCTACGATTCACTGCAGGCTCATATCAATTTCATCATCAACCGTTATAAGGACGTGGTTTACTGCTGGGACGTATGCAACGAATGCATGAGCGACGCCAACGAACCTGACTGCGAATACGAGAAGTCATTCCGTCAGTCACAGGCTTACCAGCTGTGCGGTGATGAATTCATCCTCAAGGCTTTCCAGTTTGCACACGAGGCCGATCCTAACGCTGACCTCTTCTACAATGACTACAGCGCATGGACTCCTGCCAAGAGAACCTACATCTACAATATGGTCAAGAAGCTCCAGGCCGAGGGCGCTCCTATCACCGGCATCGGCATGCAGGGTCACTACAATATTTTCGACAATCCTACCATCGAGGACTTCGAGAAGGCTATCCAGATGTATCTTGAACTGGT
>JAZLIR010000063.1:0-28214 GCA_045617485.1 Bacteroidaceae bacterium | reverse complement strand
GAGTTTGGACCGTGTCGCAGTTCCAATGTGGGGGACCTTCCTCTCAGAACCCCTATCCATCATCGGCTAGGTGGGCCGTTGCCCCGCCTACTACCTAATGGAACGCATCCCCACCCCTTACCGATGAATCTTTGGTGCAATAAGCATGCGGATATCGCACCACATCGGGGATTACTCTTCATTTCTAAAGGCTATACCCGAGTAAGGGAAAGGTTGGATACGTGTTACTCACCCGTTTGCCGCTAAGTGCCCGAGGGCACTCCGCTCGACTTGCATGTGTTAAGCCTGTAGCTAGCGTTCATCCTGAGCCAGGATCAAACTCTTCTTAGTATATTATACCGTAGACTACCCAAGTTCCGAAAAACTGGGAAGCGTCTGTCTCTTGTTGCTCAGGTCCGTCTCCAATAGTTTCCTTGTTCTTTTTATTGACGGTTCGTATTACCCTTGGACATACAACAACCCACTGAAGAGTCGCGTACGCCCGTCGTACTACTTGTCTGTATGAAATCTGTTCAAAGAACGTCTCGTCTGGCGCTCAACGCTCGGGCGTTCCCTTGCGAAAGCGGGTGCAAAGGTAGAGCACTTTTACTTACCCACCAAACATTAACAGCACTTTTTTACCTCCTTTTTTGTTAATAAACATAACTCGCCCATTAACACAGAAATAGAGAAAATAATAGCGCCCGGCTGACAGCTCGGGCGCTCATATACATTAAATATAGTTATTCCGATATTGAAGTAAAAGAAAACTCCGTTCCAATCTTTTTCACTTCGAACTTATTGGTTCTGGCATTTCTTTTCAGCAAATGCGACCTCCTTTTCAATATATCCTTTTCCTTCTCGGAAAAATACAGGAATGTAATCATAGTCTCATCATTGCCATCTGACACGAAAGAAGAGAACTGATTCTCGTATGCCTGTCTATTAATAAGGAACAGGTGATTATTGACCGTTTCGTTATCCATCTTACGGATGTCCGAAATAAACATGACAGAATCCACTATGGAATATGATACAGCCATAAGATAAACGTCAACGACTTTGGATTTCTTATCTTGACTGTTGTTTCTCATTTTTTCCAAATCGCCACGGTTCATTTCCAAGCCTTGCCCTGCTTCAAGAACAGCACTTTTGGAAAGGTTCTGAGCCTGTGCCACAACTCCTACAGAGAGCATCAGCACAGAAAGGAATGCGCGACGGAGCGAACGGAGACGCATATCAGCCAAGATATGATTTGAGCAGTTTGCTGCGGGAATTCTGGCGAAGACGACGAATGGCTTTTTCCTTGATCTGGCGTACACGTTCACGGGTAAGTCCAAACTTGTCGCCAATTTCTTCAAGTGTCATTTCACGGCAACCTATCCCGAAGAACATTCTGATGATATCTTTCTCCCTGTCAGTAAGTGTGGAAAGCGCACGGTCGATTTCCTTTGACAGCGACTCGTTAACAAGGGTGCGGTCCGCCATAGGAGAATCATCATTTACCAGAACGTCAAGCAGACTATTGTCCTCGCCATCGACAAACGGCGCATCAACCGAAATATGACGACCGGAAACTTTGAGAGTGTCAGCAATCTTGTCAACCGGAATATCAAGCTCTTCGGCAAGTTCCTCAGGCGACGGCCTGCGTTCGTTCTCCTGTTCGAACTTTGACAATGCTTTGCTAATCTTGTTCAATGAGCCAACCTGATTCAGAGGCAGTCTGACTATTCTGGCCTGCTCGGCAAGAGCCTGCAGAATTGACTGGCGGATCCACCACACAGCGTAGCTGATGAACTTGAAGCCACGTGTTTCATCAAATTTTTCAGCAGCCTTGATCAGTCCTAGATTTCCTTCGTTGATAAGGTCCGGAAGACTTAAACCCTGATTCTGATACTGTTTTGATACCGATACCACGAAACGCAGATTTGCGCGTGTCAATTTCTCAAGAGCTGCGCGGTCACCTTTGCGGATACGCTGTGCAAGTTCAACCTCTTCTTCTACCGTAATAAGTTCTTCACGGCCGATTTCCTGCAGATACTTGTCAAGTGATGCGCTCTCGCGGTTTGTGATACTTTTGGTAATCTTAAGCTGTCTCATTTAAAAGCATAATAAGCGAATTGGGCGCAAAATTAGCATTTTATTTTATATTTTACAAGACGATTGTCCTTTTAGAGCAAAAACGTTCAAAACCTTCTGTCATTCAGCATCAAGACCGATGGCATAGTTCATGCGGCTGCCGGACTGTGTAATGCCGGAAATGAAAAGTACCTGGTCCTGGGATTTTTTAGCTTCGCTGTATATGCGTTCAATATCTTGAAATGACCTGACTTCCTGGCTGTTTATTTTGAGAATGATGAAACCGCGCTGAATGCCGACATTTTTAAAAAGTCCCTTCCCGACTTCACTGACCTGCA
Organism: Bacteroidaceae bacterium; assembly: GCA_045617485.1. Classification (GTDB taxonomy): domain Bacteria; phylum Bacteroidota; class Bacteroidia; order Bacteroidales; family Bacteroidaceae; genus Colenecus. The sequence goes on along the minus strand of JAZLIR010000063.1, from coordinate 25,818 downwards.
TACCTCCATTGATGCGCATCCTGTATCGTACTTGTTCAGGAACTTCCTGGAAAGATGCACCCAGAATCTGCATATCTGCCTTGCTGATTATCTCAGTGTTGCCAAGTGAATTCTTGAGTTCAACCTTGACGGTCTTCTGCTTTTTGTCGCGCAAAAGAACCACATCGACCTTATCACCCGGACGATACTGAACCAAAGTTTCCTGCAGTTCATTCATTGTCTTGAGTTGTCTGCCATTGACCGATGTTATGATATCACCCTTTTTGATGTCTGCAGCCGATGCCCCGCTGCCTTCAAGAACATCGGCAACATATATACCTTCGTTGACCCCGAAATCCCTGTCCTTGTTTTCCGGAATCTGACGCATTACCGATATGTTACTGCCTGATATGCCAAGCATTGCACGCTGAACGGAGCCGTACTCCTTCAAGTCTGCAACGACCTTCCTGACAATAATTGACGGTATGGCAAATCCATAGCCGGCGTATGTGCCTGTGGGTGATTCCAATGCCGAGTTTATACCGACTAGTTCACCCTTGACATTGACAAGCGCTCCACCGCTGTTTCCCATATTTATGGCAGCATCGGTCTGTATGAACGACTCAATGCTGTTTTCATCGTAAACACCTATCTTGCGAGACTTGGCGCTGACTACTCCGGCGGTTACACTCGAAGTCAGGTTGAACGGATTACCTACCGCCAGGACCCACTCGCCCAGTCTGAGCTGGTCGGAATCGCCGAACTGGATTGTTGGGAAATCCTTTCCTTCAATCTTCAGTAGAGCAAGATCGGTACTTGGATCGGAGCCGACAACTGTGGCAGTAAATACCCTGCCGTCATTGAGTGTGGCTTCAATCTCATCGGCCGTTTCAATTACATGATAATTCGTTACAATATATCCGTCATCTGAAATTATCACACCTGAGCCATAACCATACTGCGGTTCACTGCGGTATTGGCGTTGGCGCGGTCCGAAAAAGAAATCGTATTCCTGCACTGTACGAGTACGGCTTTGGACTGTCGATTTGATATGCACAACAGCATGAACCGTCTTTTCAGCGGCATCGGTCAGACTGACAGGCTGAAGTTGCCCCGATGACAATGCCGCCAAGCTGGCACCCGGCCTCATAGAGTTGATATCACGAGTTTGAGCTGCATACTTTTCATTTTTCTCAACAGCATGCTTTGCAACTACTGTAGAGACCGATGCGCACAAGGCAGCCGTTAGCAATACCATTACGATGAATTGAGTTGTCTTTTTCATAATAATCAGTCCGTTAGGTTAGTTGATAATCAATGCCGGTCCAACTGACCGTTCTGTCAAATGTATGCAAGAATCTTGCCATTGTTATACGGCCGAACTGAATTTTGCCAATATTTAACTGATTGCCTGCATAAAATAACGTACTTTTGCAGCATCAAAGCTGGCCGGTCTGCCGCCGTCCCCCCGTGGGCGGAGGAAAGTCCGGGCAACGCAGGGCAATCCACTTCCCATAAAGAAGCAGTCGGCAACGGTTGGGCAGTGCAGAAGAAAACAACCGCCATCCCAGTGATGGTAAGGGTGAGAAGGTGGGGTAAGAGCCCACCAGGCCTGTGGTGACACAGGTGCTGTGCATCCTGGATGTTGCAAGTTCATGTAAACCGGCGTCAGAGGGCTGCCCGCCCGAGCCGGAGGGTGGAACGAGGGCAGTCGTACAAGACTGCCGAGCCTGTCGGTGACGGCAGGTCAAGATTAATGGCAGACACCGTCAGACTGTCCGATGACATTATGACGGCACAGAACCCGGCTTACAGGCCAGCTTTTACTTTAAAAAGAACAGTATCCCCATATGAAAAGAGTACGTTGTCCAAAGTGTGACCACTACAACACGTTTGACGAAACGCTGTATGCCGAAGGGCAGTCACTGGTATTCGAATGCGAAAACTGCCGCAAGCAGTTCAAGATACGCATCGGTACAAGTATCTTGCAAGCCACGCAAAAGGATGCAAACCGCAACCACGAGATTCAGGACAACGGGTTCGGCTCAATCCAGGTAGTGGAAAATGTTTTCGGATTCAACCAAAGTTTTGCACTGAAAGAAGGAGAAAACATTATCGGCCGATATAATCCAGGTGACAGGATTGACATTCCGATTGACACCACAGACCGCAGCATGGACCGCCGGCACTGCGTAATTACCGTGAAGAAGGACAGTAACGGGAAACTCTCCTATTCACTGCGCGACTGGCCAAGCCTTACAGGCACATTCCTGTTCAACCGCATTTTGGGAGACCGCGAAAGAGCCATCATCGAAGACGGTGACATAATCACATTGGGAGCTACGACCATCATTCTTCAAGCTCCTGAAAAATAGCAACATTCTCCACAGGCTACCCATGGGGAATGTAATTCTGCAATAATCCGCAGTTATTTGTCAACAGTCGTCACACGGAAAGAATAAGTATCCCTGACGGGATAGGAATTTCCGTCACCCCATTCAATAATTAACGTCAGCAGCCCGTGACTTACCTCGTAACGAATAGTCTCGGTTGTAGTATATGAAGCCGCCCCCTTGTCAACCCACACCGTAAATGTGTACGGCAACTTGTGCTGGACCTGACGGCCTTCTTGAACTATCATTGAAACTTCCACAAGTCCCTGTTCCATCATCCAGGAATCAATCTCAGGAAAGCTCTGGTCCGAATACAGATATCTCAAACCGGAAGTATTGCCTTCAAACCAATTTCTCGGTTCGGTCGTTATTACGTATGACCTCATTTCTGGTCCTTCGAAGACGCAGCCGGAAAGCATCATCGTAACTGCAGCCAGAAAGAATAAATGTAAATACTTTTTCATATTGATTAATCGGTTGGTTAGTTTTTGCTGTTATTCTGTCCGATAGTCAAACAGAGCTTCACCGGAACGGGTATTCTTATTCCTTGAAGCACGTATGGTAAGCGGCATGGAAACCTTGTAACGGGTGGGAACGCCATTTTTGGTCGCAGGCGTCCAACGCGGCATAGCCTTCATCAGTTCAAGTATGACATCATCGATTGTATAATCAAGACCCTTAAGTAACAGCACATGCGTGATATCGCCGGTTCTCTCCACCACGAATTCAATTTCCACGGTTCCGCTGACATTCCTCTTTGCAGACTCCTCTGGATACTGAAAGTTAGTATAAAGGAAATCATAGAACTTATCCATCCCGCCTTTAAACTCGGGCGGAACAATCACATCCTCTGAAATGGTATCAGTCCCAACCTCGGTAGAATCGTCCTGCGCATATGCCCAAGTAGCGGCAAATATGCAAAAGAGTATCAGAATTGTTTTTTTCAACATTGTTGTAATTTTTTCTTTATTATACGTGTCTTCCGGCATTGTTAAGGGTACAGGTTTGTCAATTATATCTTCTTAACGCTTTTCCAACATTGTAACCACCTCGACATGATGCGTATGCGGGAACATGTCTACCGGCTGGACGGCAACGACCCTATAAGCACTGTCAAGCATAGCAATGTCACGTGCCTGAGTTGCAGGATTACAACTCACATAGACAATACGCCCAGGAGCCGCCGCCATAATCACATCAATCACGTCCTTGTGCATACCAACACGGGGAGGGTCAGTTACAATAACATCGGGAGTACCGTGCTGCGCAATAAAATCGGCCGTCAGTACGTCTTTCATATCACCGGCAAAGAATTCTGTGTTTCCAATACCATTGAGTGCAGCGTTCACCTTTGCGTCTTCAATGGCCTCAGGAACATACTCAATGCCTATCACCTTTTTCGCTCCGCGTGCCAGGAACTGTGCAATCGTTCCGGTACCCGTATACAAGTCATACACCACATCATCCTTTTCAAGACCTGCAAATTCACGGACGGTCGAATACAGTCTGTACGCCTGATGGCTGTTGGTCTGAAAAAACGATTTCGGACCGATTTTGAACCGCAGGCCCTCCATCGTTTCATAGATGCAGTCATCACCACGGAACACATGGACATCCAAATCGCCAAACGTATCGTTACACTTGTTGTTAATAACATACAGGAGTGACGTGATTTCAGGAAATTTCTCCGACAGATATGACATCAGGCCCTTAAACGATTCCTCATCGGAATGCGTTTCGACCTTGGCCTGCAGAAGCACCATGATCTGCCCTGTAGTTACCACACGTACCATCATGTCACGCAATATTCCCTGCTGGGAACGAAGGTTTATGAAAGGTATGCTATGTTCTATTGAATACTGGAACGCAGCATTCCTTATTTTGTCCGATACACTATCCTGCAGCCAGCATTCTTCAATGTGAAGTACCTTGTCGAACGCACCCGGAATATGAAATCCAAGCCCCGGCTGTTTGCGACGACCGTCGGTCTTTGGATCGTCAAGTTCCTGAAGTTCGGCCTGAGTCAGCCAACGCATATTGCTGAACGAATACTCCAGTTTGTTGCGGTAGCGCATAGTCTCAAGCGAGCCAAGAACAGGTTTTACATTGGGAAGTTCAACCTTGGCAATTCTAGTCAGGCAGTCAATGACCTGCTGACGTTTGTACTCGAGTTGCTTTTCGTACGGCAGATTCTGCCACTTACAGCCGCCGCATATTCCAAAATGTTTGCAGAAAGGCACTGCGCGAATAGGCGAAGGTTCTATCATCCGTTCAACAACCGCCTCGGCATAGCTGTGCTTCTTCTTGAGAATTTTCAAGTCAACCACATCACCTGGAACGGCAAACGGAACAAACACCACAAGATCGTCAATACGGACCAGCGATTTTCCCTCGGCAGCATAATCCGTAATCGTCACATTTTCAACAATCGGCTGCTGTTTATTCTTATTAGACATGCCCTGCTTTATAATTCGCGGCAAAGATAGTTCATTTTCAACAAAAATGAAGCGCACGTAAAACACATATTCAAGAATTTTGAGTACCTTTGCAACCACAAAACCAAGCGTGCACACGCGCGACACCAAACACGGCAGATCAGATTTTCAATATATATTTTTCACAACAGTTTATTTATGAGCGAAAAAAGAGTTTACAAGTTCGGTAACGGACAAGCTGAAGGCAATGCCCAGATGCGTAATCTGCTTGGCGGTAAGGGCGCGAACCTTGCCGAGATGAATTTGCTTGGTGTACCGGTTCCGCCCGGATTCACCATCACGACAGATGTTTGCAATGAATATTACCGGATTGGCCGTGACCAGGTTGTCGCCATTCTGAAGGATGATGTTGAAGAAGCTATCAAGCATATTGAGAAGCTCATGAACTCAAAGTTCGGTGATGTTGAAAGACCGCTTCTGGTATCCGTCCGTTCAGGAGCCCGCGCTTCAATGCCGGGAATGATGGACACAATTCTAAACCTTGGTCTGAACGACGAAGTTGTAGAAGGTCTGTCACGCAAGACAAATAACCCGCATTTCGCATGGGACAGTTACCGCCGTTTCGTACAAATGTACGGTGACGTAGTTCTGGGTATGAAGCCAATCAACAAAACCGATATCGACCCGTTCGAAGAAATCATAGAGAAGGTAAAGAAAGAAAGCGGTGTAGTTCTTGACAAGGACCTGAGCGTCGATGATCTGAAGAAACTTGTCGTTCTGTTCAAAGCCGCTGTTAAGCAGCGCACCGGTCAGGACTTCCCGACCAGCGCAATGGACCAGCTCTGGGGTGCCATCTGCGCCGTATTCGGTTCATGGAACAACGAGCGCGCCATTCTGTACCGCAAGATGGAAGGTATTCCTGACGAATGGGGTACAGCCGTATCGGTAATGGCTATGGTATTCGGTAACATGGGCGATACATCGGCCACCGGCGTCTGCTTCAGCCGTGATGCCGCTACCGGCGAAAACATATTCAACGGCGAGTATCTTGTGAATGCTCAGGGTGAAGACGTTGTTGCAGGCATACGCACACCGCAGCAGATCACCAAGGAAGGTTCACAGCGTTGGGCAAAGCGTGCCGAAATTTCCGAAGAGGAGCGTCTGGCAAAGTATCCTTCAATGGAAGAGGCAATGCCGGAAGTCTACAAGCAGCTTGATGACCTTCAGAACAAACTTGAGAACCACTATCACGATATGCAGGACATGGAGTTCACCGTTCAGGAAGGCAAGCTCTGGTTCCTTCAGACCCGTAACGGTAAGCGCACAGGTACCGCAATGGTCAAGATTGCCATGGATCTGATGCACGAGGGTCTGATCGATGAGAAGACAGCCATACAGCGTTGCGAACCGCAGAAGCTCGACGAGCTGCTCCACCCCGTATTTGACAAGAACGCCCTCAAGAAGGCAAAGGTTCTGACAACCGGTCTGCCTGCTTCACCAGGTGCCGCATGCGGCCAGATAGTATTCAGTGCCGACGATGCCGAGGAATGGCATAAGAACGGTCACAAGGTTGTCATGGTCCGTATGGAAACATCGCCTGAAGACCTCGCCGGTATGGCTGCAGCCGAAGGTATCCTTACCTGCCGCGGCGGTATGACCAGCCACGCTGCCGTTGTTGCACGCGGTATGGGCAAGTGCTGCGTATCGGGTGCAGGCGCCCTGTCAGTTGACTACGTCAAGAAGACAGTCAAGATTGAGGACATCACCCTCAAGGAAGGCGACTACATTTCAATTAACGGTTCTACCGGTCAGGTACTGCTCGGTCAGGTTGAAACCAAGGCTGCCGAAATCAGCGGCGACTTTGCAGAACTGATGAACCTCTGTTCAAAATATACACGTCTTGTTGTCCGCACAAACGCCGACACGCCGCACGACGCACAGGTAGCACGCGAATTCGGAGCTGTAGGCATAGGTCTCTGCCGCACAGAACACATGTTCTTTGAAGGTGAAAAAATCAAGGCCATGCGCGAAATGATTCTTGCCAATGACAAGGAAGGACGCGAGAAGGCTCTCGAGAAACTGCTTCCTTACCAGATGAAGGACTTCTACGGAATCCTGAAGGCAATGAACGGACTGCCCGTCAACATTCGTCTGCTCGATCCTCCATTGCACGAATTTGTTCCCCACGATGTAAAGGGTCAGCAGGAAATGGCCGATGCCATGGGTACCACACTTGAAGCCATCAAGGCTCGCGTTGAATCTCTGTCAGAGAACAACCCGATGCTCGGTCACCGTGGTTGCCGTCTGGGTAACACATATCCCGAAATCACCGAGATGCAGACCAAGGCCATTATCGGTGCTGCCATCCAGCTCCGCAAGGAAGGCATGGATCCGAAGCCGGAAATCATGGTTCCTCTGGTAGGCAAGCACTACGAATTTGAACAGCAGGAAGAGATTATCCGCGCTACAGCGGCCAAGCTCTTCAAGGAGGAAGGTGTTGAGCCGTTCGAATTCAAGGTCGGTACAATGATTGAAATTCCGCGTGCCGCACTTACTGCCGATGCAGTTGCTGCACGTGCCGAATACTTCTCATTCGGAACAAACGACCTTACTCAGATGACCTTCGGTTACTCACGTGACGATATTGCATCATTCCTCCCGGTTTATCTGGAGAAGAAAATTCTCAAGGTTGACCCGTTCCAGGTTCTCGACCAGAAGGGTGTCGGCCAGCTCATTCAGATGGCTGTAGAAAAGGGTCGTTCAGTTCGTCCTGACCTGAAGTGCGGTATCTGCGGCGAACATGGCGGTGAACCTTCATCGGTCAAGTTCTGCGACAAGGTCGGTCTGAACTATGTAAGCTGCTCACCGTTCCGCGTTCCAATTGCACGCCTGGCTGCCGCGCAGGGTGCTCTCGAAAATGCATAAAAGCGAACACAGCGCACATATCAAACGCGCCTCTGTATCAGAGGCGCTTTTATTTTTCGGTCAACTATAGATTAAAATTGTAGAACCAATAATAGGTTCGGTGGAAATCATGGTATGTTACATTGCGGCGATAAATTTCAGACTTGTCCGCAGCGGCTTCAAGTACGTTAATAAACGATTCAAAAACACGGTTTTCTTCACGATATTGGTCAGGGAAATACTGTTCCAATGAATCACGGCCGGCAATTATGAGTGCCTGCATGAAATACCGAGGAAGCACCTTGTTATATAATAAAATGTCAATGCTGTCCAAACATTGCAAATCACGTTCAAGCAACGCTGCCACATTGCCAAGATATTCCCTTGTCAAGCTATCATCAGATGACGATATGGAATTTTCGACAAACGTGGTTGCCAATGAAATATCTGAAATGGGATACTGAAACATATGCTCGGCAAGTCCAGTGCCAAGCGAGTCAGCATCAAGGGCGTACATTGCCTGCAAACGAAGCCAGTCAATCTTCGCATCGGACTCCTGCTCGTTGTAGCCAACAGCAAGCATTTTATCATATTGACATTTATCCAGATATCTTTCCATTGCAGCACGCCGGTGCAGGTTTTCATCGGTATTGCTGAGCGAAGCCACAATCAGCATCTCAAAGAATAGAATCAGGAGATTGGTAGTAAACACAATCTTCTGGCTGTCTGGCTTAATGTTGTTCCTGTATCTGATTACAGTCGTAACCAGCAGCAGCAATAAAATCAGAACGACAGTTGCGGTCCACTGTGCCGGGGTCTGCGAGAAGAAGACTTCGTTGTCAAAGCCGGTAATGATGCCGAGTATAATTGAAGGAATCAGATAATCCAAAGCATTGAAAACGCCTGCATACTTTGGTATGCGATGTATCCATCGGGCTATCAGATCCAAAATGACTGTAACGAATACAGCCATAATGAAACGGTTACAGTTCCCGACTATGCCTCCGAGCGAACTGATTACCTTGTCATACGCATAACATATCAAGTGACCTTGAAAAAAGGCCAACCATGAAAAAGAAAAAAGCGAAAATACTATAAGGCAGAACTGCCTTCTCTGTTTTACTTCGTGTTCCCGATATCCGTTCATATTCTTATTCTTTCCAATACCATTGCGGTCCTTGACGGAAGATACAGCATCAGCCAGCCTTTTCTATACTTTTTGTACTGCCGGTCAATAACGGCAACATGTTCCACTCCATCGTCGGGACGGCCATATCCTCCATATTTTACGTTATCACTGTCCAACACCGTAACATACCTGCCCTGTGGAACGAGAATGCCATAATCGGAATACGACCTGGTGGGCGAGAAATTGAAAACGAACACTTTGTTTCCACGGCCGAATGCAAGCACCTGATCTGAATCGTTGTGCCAGTATTCCGTCACCTCGGTATTAAGAAAACCTCGTGCCGATGCCAGCATTTCAACCATGTCACGGTCAAATGCACCAAGCCAATCGTATGACAGCTGTCTGTTATCTATCAGACTCCACTGGCGGCGCGCATATTTACAACTCCATCCGTTACCCTGACGAGGAAAATCTATCCACTCCGGATGACCGAATTCATTACCCATAAAGTTAAGATAGCCTCCGTTCATAGTCGATGCTGTTACCAGCCTTATCATTTTATGAAGAGCAATGCCACGGGCTGTATTGTCATTACCGCAATCTTTTGAGAAGTGCCAGTACATATCAGAATCGACAAGACGGAATATCACCGTTTTGTCACCTACAAGAGCCTGATCGTGGCTCTCGACGTACGATATTGTCCTTTCATCGCTGCGCCGGTTTGTTGTTTCCCAAAGGATGCCTGACACGAGCCATTCATGGTCTGGTTTCTCCTTTATGGTTTTTATCCAGTAGTCGGGAATATTCATGGCAAGACGGTAATCAAAGCCATAGCCGCCATCATTGAACGGAGCTGCCATGCCTGGCATTCCGCTGACCTCTTCTGCAATAGTCACAGCATTCGGATTAACCTCATGAATAAGCCTGTTGGCAAGCATAAGGTAGCATATTGCATCGTCATCCTGATGACCGTTGAAATAGTCATCGTAGTTGCAGAAAGACTCACCAAGTCCATGACTGTAATAGAGCATTGAAGTAACACCATCAAAACGGAATCCGTCAAAATGGAATTCCTCAAGCCAGTAGCGGCAGTTTGACAGCAGGAAGTGAAGAACCTGATTCTTGCCGTAATCAAAGCACAGCGAATCCCATGCCGGATGCGAATGGCGGCTGCCCGGAAGAAAATACTGGTCCGGATCTCCGGCAAGATTACCAAGTCCCTCGTTCTCATTTCTTGTCGAATGCGAATGCACCAGATCCATAATGACGCCAAGTCCCATTCCATGCGCGGCATCTATGAGTTCCTTCAGTTCTTCAGGTGTGCCGAAACGAGACGAAGGTGCAAAAAAGCTCGACACATGATAGCCAAAACTGCCGTAATATGGATGCTCCTGTATGGCCATAACCTGAATACAGTTATAGCCATCGGCCTTGATGCGCGGCAGCACATTGTCCTTGAATTCACTATATGTGCCGACAGCCTCCTTTTCCTGTGCCATGCCCACATGACATTCGTAGATAAGCAGCGGGGCTGTCTTCCTTATTGAAAAGCGCCTGTGTTTGAACTTATATGGTTCCACATCCCATATCTGCGCCGAGAACACGCTGGTCGATGGGTCTTGAACAACTCTCTGGCACCAGGCGGGAATACGGTCTCCCTGCCCTCCGTTCCAGAAAATTCTCAATTTGTAATGTTGCCCGTGATACAGGCTGTCAAGAGGAAGCGACACTTCCCAATCGCCATTGTCACCTATTGGACTGAGTCTGAAAAGATCCTGCTCCTGCCAGTTCGAGAAATCACCTATCAGGCAAGCACCCGTAGCATTAGGTGCCCATTCTCTGAAGACCCATCGGTCCGATTCCTTATGCAGTCCATACCAGTTGTAACCCATGGCAAAACTGGAAAGCGGCATTTTGCCGCCTGTAAGGCAATCTTCCTTTTGAAGGGCATGGTTATGCCGCCCTTCTATTGCTGCCGAATATGGTTCCAGCCACGGGTCGCGCGATATGATGTTCAGCATGATTTCCGTATCTTTATTATGATTTTTAGAATACTCCGTTCTACAATACCGGGAGCGTGTCCTTCACCTGGAAAGAATACCACAAACATACCCTTACGCACTTTGACATACGAATCACACAGGCCATCATAGAAAGCAATATCCTTTGATGCATCGTATGGTACCAATATGGACGGACAATACGACAATGACTGATACCCCATTTCCTCATCGCATGAAATTGGAATCTGTATGTCAATATATTCCCGATGAGCCTCAATTGGCGCTTCATCTCTGGTTTTAGCGTCCTGCAGGTTCACGTTTACAAATAGATCATCACCCTGAAGGTCTATCCTGCCGGGCTTCAGTGACTCCAGTTCCGCATTGTGCAGGAAATCCAGCACCTTATCCAGCAGCGGGCTGATGCAGCCATAGCCGGCAAGCCTGTCCAGAGAATCGAGTATCATGTCAAATAAATCAATAGTTTATTGTCCTTATTGTTTTTCCGTTACTGTCCAGCACGCTGAAACGGCCGCTGCGCCGGCCATCCACATACTGACCGCAAAGACTGGTACCATCGGTATGTCTGATTGTGGCCAGTCCGTCAGGCTGACCTTCAACAAAGGTTGCCGCAAGTACAGAACCGTCTGTCATTGTAAATTCGCCCTTTCCGTCCGGACAGTCATTCTTCCATGTGCCGGAGTAACATTCTCCGTTTGACCACCGCATCGTACCTTCTCCCGAGCGGACATTATTACTCCACTCGCCATCATAGACAGAACCGTCAGCATAACTGAAACGCCCCTCACCATGTACATTTCCATTGGAGAAAGCACCTTCGAAAACAGAACCGTCAGCAAAAACATACTTGCCTTTACCGTCCATACTGCCATTGGAGAACTGTCCGATATAGGTGTCGCCAGATTCGAAATGACATTCGCCCGTACCGTTTTCCTTGCCGTTTTTCCATTCTCCGACATACGAATAGACTGGGCTTTCAAACTGGCCAAGTCCATTAAACAAGCCGTCTTTCCATTCCCCCTTGTAACTAGAACCGTCTTTCCACTCCATAGAGCCATTGCCATTACGCTTACCGTTGGACCACAGCCCGCTGTAATGAGAGCCATCATTCCATAAGTAGGCACCCTCTCCGTTGAACTGATTGTTGTTCCACTTTCCAAAATACTTGTCGCCATTAGAATAGTGGCGTATCCCCACACCGTTCAGCTTGCCCTTTCTGAATGCGCCTTCGTATATGTCACCGTTTTTGAAGACAGTTTTACCATTGCCATCAGGTTTTCCGAACTTCATTTTCCCGGTATATACCGAGCCATCGACCAGCACATGTTCCTTTTGCGTGTTAATTATACTCGCCGACACTTGCGGAGCAACTGTCAGAAGAACTGCCAGAAGCGTTATTCCTTTATTCAATCCCATCCTTCCTGTTTTAAAAAGATCTCGGCTGCAGCAAGATCCTGCGGTGTGTCAATTCCTATTGTCTCAACATCGGTAACCCCCACTCTTATAGTATAACCAGCCGACAGCCACCTGAGTTGTTCCAGACTCTCCGCCTTTTCAAGTGGAGCCTGAGGCAGCGATGTAACCTTGGCAAGAACCTCACTACGGAAAGCATACACTCCTATATGCTTGTAATACGTATGATGTGAAGCCCACTCATCCTGCGGTATTCCACGAAGGAACGGAATAACGCTGCGGCTGAAATACAAAGCGTTCCAGTCATCATCGACCACAACCTTGGGGCTGTTGGGATTCGATATCCTTTCAAACGTCGAATCGGGAGCAAAAGGCTTTACCAGAGTGGCGATATCAGTCTTCGGATCATTGAAGAGATCCCTGACAGTAATGAGCTGCGAAGGTCTGATGAACGGTTCATCGCCTTGAATGTTAACTATGACCTGCGCATCGCTGTCACTCTTCAGAAATGCCTCGTAGCAACGGTCTGTACCGCTTTTATGGTCGACACGGGTCATAACTGCATTATAGCCGGCTTCTGTTACCAACTGTTCTATTCTCTCATCATCGGTAGCCACAAATACCTGGTCAAAGACCTTCGAGGCTTGTTCGCACACTCGCTGAATTACTGGTTTTCCGCCAAGAACAGCGAGCGGTTTGGCCGGAAAACGGGTTGACGCATATCGCGCCGGTATAAATGCTGCAAATTTCATTAAAATGTTTCTATTGAGTAGTTATCCAGGACCTGTTCAGTTTCTTCAACAGCACCGCCACAAGGATCAAAACCCTCAGGAATGTCAAACCTGCGTTTTGGAGAATAACCCAGATGAATGGAATCGGCATACACCTTATCCATGAACATTCCCCATATCGGAAGCGATGCATGTGCACCCTGGCCATGATTCATATCGTCAAAATGGATATCACGGTCCTCTCCGCCAATCCAGCATCCGGCAACAAGTTCCGGGGTATATCCCATAAACCATGCATCTGAATGGTTGTCAGTAGTTCCCGTTTTGCCGCATATATCGACTCCGCGAAGATTCGGGAACAGGCCTGTGTTGCGCAGGCGTGCGCCAGTGCCCTCATTTATCACCGCACGCATCATGTCAATCATCATGTATGTGGCGTCCTCACTCACAACTTCATTGCTACGGGCCGAGAACTGAGCAAGCACATTGCCGTCGAAATCTTCAATTCTTGTAACATACAAAGGAGTGGTTCGGATACCATGATTGACGAACGCTGTATATGCGCTGACCATTTCCTCGACCGATACGTCACACGTTCCAAGACAAAGTGAAAGCACCGGCTCGATAGCCTGGTTTCTCAGACCGAATTCATGCAGAAGATCCACAAAGGCATAAGGACTGAGCTGGCTCATGAGGTATGCCGTAATATTGTTGTTAGAACGCGAAAGTCCCCACTTCAGCGAAACCGGCTGACCGAGTTTTTCCTTGCCGTCATCCTTCGGGCGCCAGATCTGTCCTGCCTCAGTGAGAAGAGTCTGCGGCTGGTTTACGACCATATCGCATGGAGAGAAACCGCTTTCCATTGCAAGCGTGTAAAGGAACGGCTTCATTGTGGAACCCACCTGACGGCGTCCCTTTGTTACCATATCATACTGGAAAGCACTGAAATCCGGACCTCCCACATACGCTTTGACATATCCTGTCTGCGGTTCCATGCACATAAAACCAGTCCTCAGGAAAAACTTCATATAGCGCAGAGAGTCCATAGGAGACATGACAGTGTCAATATCGCCGTCGTATGAGAATATGCTCATCTGACACGGCGTATCAAACACCTCACGGATTTCCTTTTCGGACAGACCCTCTTTCTTCAATCCTCTGTACCGGTCAGTGTCATGCATGGCCCTGACCATGATTCTTTCAATTTCCTCTTTTGAAATATTTGAAGTGAAAGGAGCCGTCTTCTTCTTTTTCTTTGCCTTGAAGAATTCAGGCTGCAGATACCCCTGTATTTGTTTTGCAACAGCCTCCTCGGCATATTGCTGCATACGTGAGTCAATGGTAACGTAAATCTTCAGACCATCAGTATAAAGGTTGTACGGCTTCCCGTCCGGTCTGGTATTCTTGTTGCACCATCCGTACAACGGGTTCTGAGCCCAGTCAAGAGAATCTTCATAGTACTGCTGGGAACTTCTCCTCTTCGGTTTCGATGCCGTCATCTGGAGCTTGATGTACTGTCTGAAATATGTGGCGAAACCTGAAGCATGATCGACTTTATGGTAATCAAGTCCAAGTTCAAGATTCTGGAGCGAATCCTTGGCCGCCCTGTCTATGTATCCGGCCTTTTCCATCTGACCGATAACGACATTGCGACGGTCTCTAGTCTTTTCGGCACGTCGCAGCGGATTGTAAAGCGATGAGTTCTTGCACATTCCGACAAGCATTGCAGCCTCGTGAGCCTCCAGTTCAGACGGAAGTTTGCCGAAATATGTCTTTGAGGCGGTATATATTCCAATGGCGTTATGGCCGAAATCGTACTTGTTTAGGTAGAGGGTCAGAATTTCCTCTTTCGTATAGTAGCGTTCCAGCTTAACAGCAATAACCCATTCACTCGGTTTCTGCAAAGCTCTTTTCACTGAACTTACGGCAACATGTTCGGTATACAACTGTTTTGCAAGCTGCTGGGTAAGAGTACTTCCGCCGCCGGCACTTTTCTGCCTTAATATCACCCTCTTTATCACGGCACGGAAAATTGCCTTGAGATCAATTCCCGAATGCTCCTGAAAACGGATATCCTCAGTAGCAACGAGAGCCTGGACTATGTATGGCGAAAGGTCATCGAAATCAACCCATATCCTATTGTCGCGTGTAAAGGCGTACGTGCCCAGCACCACGCCATCGGCCGATATCACCTGCGTGGCAAACTTGTCAATGGGGTTTTCAAGATCCTCGACCGCAGGAACATTTCCAATCCAACCCTTACTCAGGGACACAAACAGCAGATAGACGAGGAGAATTCCCAAAAGAAAGACCCCCCATATCCATATGAACACTTTCTTCAAAGCGGATGATGACTTTCTTGACATTTCAACTGGCATTTCAATTGCATAAGACTTACAAATATACTTGATTAATGCGGAAAAGGCACACGCTTGCACCCCTTTTATTTTTATTGGTTAAAGTTATTCACAACCTGCTCAATTTGTGGCATATTATCCGTAACTTTGAAGACTCAAAATACGACACCGCGCTATGGACAATAACGGAAGAAGCCTCATATCACTCGAAGGATTGGACAAGAACGACATTCTTTGGCTACTTGACAAAGCAGCCGAATTCGAAGCCCAGCCTAATCGCAAGACCCTTGACGGAAAGATTGTGGCCACCCTGTTCTTTGAACCTTCAACAAGGACACGACTCAGTTTTGAAACAGCCGTAAACCGTCTGGGCGGACGCGTGATAGGTTTCTCCGATGCTGCCACCACAAGTTCCACAAAAGGCGAGACACTGAAGGACACCATAATGATGGTGAGCAATTATGCAGACCTCATCATTATGCGCCACTACCTTGAAGGTGCTGCAAGATATGCAAGTGAAGTCTCCCCAGTTCCGATAATCAATGCCGGCGACGGTGCCAACCAGCACCCTTCACAGACCATGCTTGACCTGTATTCGATGCGCAAGACCCAGGGACGTCTGGACGACCTGAACATCTGCCTTGTGGGAGACCTGAAATACGGACGCACCGTACACTCCATGCTCACCGCAATGAGGTTCTTCAACCCGACCTTCCATTTCATCTCGCCAGACGAACTGAAAATGCCCGAAGAGTACAAGGAATACTGCAGAAAGAACGGCATCAGATTCGAGGAGCACAGCGTACTTGACAATGATACCATTGCTCAGGCCGACATACTCTACATGACACGCGTCCAGAAAGAGCGTTTCACAGACCTGATGGAATACGAAAGGGTCAAGGACTCGTTCATTCTCAAGAACAGCATGCTGGAAGGCACAAAGGACAATTTACGGATAATGCATCCGCTGCCGCGCGTCAATGAGATTTCACAGGATGTTGACAACAATCCCAAGGCATATTTCTTCCAGCAGGCCAAAAACGGTCTGTATGTACGCGAAGCCCTTATCTGCAATGCTCTGAACCTTTTATAATCACTTGAAAAATGGAAAACCGGAAACCGGCGCTCATGGTCGCCGCACTTGAAAACGGCACAGTAATAGACCATATTCCGTCCGACAAAGTCTTTGATGTGGTCAGTCTCCTGGGACTTTCGCACATTGATACGCCAATAACCATCGGTGCAAACCTGACAAGCCACAAGATGGAGACCAAGGGCATAATCAAGATTGCCGACAGATTCCTCACCGAGGATGAATGTCGCCGGCTATCGGTTATTGCGCCGAACATTGTAATGAACACCATACGGAACTACAAGGTTGCAGACAAGAAAACCATACAGCTTCCCGATGAAATACGCGGTACCATTCGCTGCCAGAACCCCAAGTGCATCACGAACCACGAGCCTATGACAACCGTGTTCGATGTGATAGACAAGCATAACGGGGTACTGCGCTGCCGCTACTGCAACAAGGACATCAATAAATCAGATATCAAGCTCATCTGACTGCAATGAAGAAGGTCATCCTAATATTGCTTTCCGCCATGTTATTCCATCTGCCGTCGGCAGCCGTGGATAACAGCGTCCGAGACAAAAAGCCGGACGTGTCATGGGGCGGCAAATTGGGATTCACATCATGTAGCACATACCTGACCAACGCCTCAGTTAACGGAAAGGAACTTGAGGAATATTCGCAGGACACACAGCTGGGCAATTTCATATCGGTCAACATGCAGTACGGATATGACAGTTTCTTCTTTCAGACAGGTTTGGGTATCGGTCTGAACAAATCGGCCTTTCAAGTCAATCTGAACGAACATATCCTGAACAGTTTCAGTCCCGATGAACTGGAATTGGAATACAAGATTACCAGTATTTTTCTACCGGTGCAGATTGGCTACAGTGTTGTTAATCGGCCTCCCTACAAAATGTCCGTTTACGCTGGACCTTCAATGAGAATCCAGTCCCTGAAAAAATATGATTGCAATGTGTCCGACGAATCCAGATTCAGTGTTTCCGAAACGCCAAGACGTTTCCTTTTTGGAGGCACCTGCGGATTCTGCGTCCAAACCGGCCGCACATTCTTCGATATGGAATACGAACTTGTTGTCAGCAACATTTCAAAGCGCTTGTCCATAACAAAAAACGGGACTGAGCTGCAGGACCTGAAACTTGGGCGCCGCATGGGTATTTTCTCATTCTCGTACGGAATTCTTTTCTAGATGAAATTTCAAACCAAACTCAATAAACCAAAATGAAAAGAGATCAGGAAATTTTCGACATCATTGAACGCGAACATCTGCGCCAGCAGAAAGGTATCGAACTTATCGCTTCAGAGAACTTTGTAAGCGACCAGGTAATGCAGGCCATGGGCTCATGCCTCACCAACAAGTACGCTGAAGGTTATCCCGGCCACCGTTATTACGGCGGTTGTGAGGTAGTTGACCTGTCAGAGGAACTTGCACGCACACGTCTCAAAAAGCTTTTCGGTGCCGAATGGGTTAACGTACAGCCGCACTCGGGCGCACAGGCCAACGGAGCAGTGCTTCTGGCAGTACTAAAACCGGGCGACACATTCATGGGTCTGAACCTGGCTCACGGCGGACATCTGTCACACGGCTCATCGGTCAACACATCGGGTATTCTCTACAAGGCCGTCGGTTATGACCTGAATCCTGAAACCGGCCGTGTCGATTACGACAAGATGGAACAGCTGGCCCTGGAATGCAAGCCAAAGCTCATCATCGGCGGCGGTTCAGCCTACTCACGCGAATGGGACTATGCCCGCATGCGCAAGATTGCCGATGAGGTTGGCGCCCTGCTCATGATCGATATGGCACATCCTGCAGGACTCATTGCAGCCGGTCTGCTTGACAACCCTCTGAAGTACGCCCACATTGTAACATCGACCACACACAAGACCCTGCGCGGTCCTCGCGGAGGTGTCATCCTGCTGGGCAAGGACTTTGAAAACCCATGGGGCCTCAAGACTCCCAAGGGTGAAGTCAAGATGATGTCACAGCTTCTTGACTCGGCCGTATTCCCGGGCACACAGGGCGGTCCTCTGGAGCACGTCATCGCAGCCAAGGCCGTTGCTTTCGGCGAGGCTCTGCAGCCGGAATTCAAGGAGTATCAGATGCAGGTAAAGAAGAACGCTGCAAAGCTGGCTCAGGAACTGACTTCACGCGGATTTACCATTGTATCGGGCGGCACCGACAACCACAGCATGCTAGTTGACTTGCGTTCAAAGTATCCTGACCTGACCGGTAAGGTTGCCGAGAAGGCACTCGTAGCTGCCGACATCACAGCCAACAAGAATATGGTTCCGTTCGACACCCGCAGCGCATTCCAGACCTCAGGTCTGAGATTCGGCACACCCGCCATCACCACACGCGGTGCTAAAGAAGACATGATGGTCACCATCGCCGACATGATCGAGGAAGTGCTGAATGCACCTGAAAACGAGAAGGTTATTGCCGATGTACGTTCACGTGTCAATGCAATGATGAACGAATATCCCATGTTCGCTTATTGATACACTGACAGATAAAAGCAATCAGATATGGACATTAAGGATGCTCTCAAGGAAAGAATACTGATTCTTGACGGCGGCATGGGCACATGCATCCAGCAGCTTGGTATTCAATACGATGGAAACAACGATGCGTTGCCAATGACGAATCCCGATGCCATATTCAAGATACATAAGGCATACGTTGAAGCAGGCGCTGACATTATCAGCACCTGCTCCTTCAGTGCCAACGCCGTATCGCAGGAGGGATACAACATGCAGAGCCGGGTTCATGAAATGAACAAGGCGGCAGCAAAACTGGCCCACTGTGCCGCAGCTACCGCCACCGACCGACAAGTCTGGGTCATGGGAAGCATGGGACCCACATCAAAGTCGCTTTTCATTACAGAAATGATGATGGATCCCAATGAAACACTTGACTATGACACCCTGCTGTCAGCCTATAACGAACAGGCATGCGGACTTATTGAAGGCGGCGTTGACGGATTCCTTGTTGAGACAGTGACTGATGCGCGCAATGCACAGGCTGCCCTGTCGGCCATTTCAATGGCCCAGAAGGAATTCGGAACCGATCTGCCGGTTATGGTTTCAGGAAGCATAATGAACAACAGCGGCTGCCTTATGACAGGCATATCGATCAAGGAACTTTACGATATCTGTGAGCCGTACGGTTTATTGAGTTTCGGACTCAACTGTTCATTCGGTGCAAAGGAACTGTATCCGTTCATCAAGGAAATAAGCGATTTTGCAAAGTGCGCAGTCAGCGTCTATCCCAACGCAGGCATGCCAACTGCCCACGGTTACGAGGAGGGTCCATGCGATACGGCAAATGCCATCTCGTCAATGGCTAGGGACGGCCTTGTAAACATTGCAGGCGGATGTTGCGGCACCACCCCGGAACACATAAGGCATGTGGCCGAATCATTGAAGGGTATTCAGGCCCGCAAGTACTGACTGGGGTTACATGATTGAAGTCCGGAATCTTTCCATAGGTTACAGCAGCGGCAGGCGCAGCACCTGCATTGCCTCCGGTATTGACGCCCGTATTGATGACGGGCGGCTTTGCTGTCTTACGGGAAGGAACGGAACTGGCAAATCCACACTGCTGAGAACACTGGCCGGACTACTGCCTCCGCTTGACGGCAGCATCAGCATAGGCAGTTCGGACAATAATCCGGCCGATATAGCCAAAGTCACCGACAGTGAGAAATCACGCCTGGTAAGCATTGTCCTTACCGGTCACTCCGATAACGGTCTGCTGACAGTCAGGGACGTAATCGGTTTTGGCAGGATACCCTACTCCGGCATACTTGGAACATTGTCACAGCGCGATGAAGAAGCCATTGACCGGGCCATTGAACTTGTCCGGATACGCAATCTGGAGTTCAAGGACATAAACTGCCTGAGCGACGGCGAGTATCAGAAAGTCATGATAGCCAAGGCCCTGGCACAGGAAACACCCGTCATACTGCTTGATGAGCCATCAGCTTTTCTTGACTGGCCGAGCAAGCGGGAACTTATCGAACTGCTTTTGCGTCTGGCACACGAACATTCAAAGACCATACTTCTGTCATCACATGACCTTGATATAATAAAGGACCGGGCCGATGTCTATTGGACTATGGAAAAGACCGACGGCAATAATACGCTGAGACAATCGGACCACCTGACAATGATAATGGAATAACTAAAAAATGAGCAATAAAAATGGAACTGAAGAAGAACTGCAAATATGCGCTCCTTGTACCTACAAGCATGGGACTGCGCGTTACACCTGCCGCCGGACAGCCGGTCGAATGCAGTGATGTTCTGAATGTACAGGCCACTAGCGCCGAAACCAACGTAGCAAGCATAGCATCGTACCTGGGACTCCCGGTCAAGGTACTCACCACATTCGTTGAAGGAAGCCCTTTCTCACAGTTCATAAAGCGCAACCTGCGCTCGCGCGGCATGGACTTTGAAGGACCCGACGTACCGCAGGGAGGCCCCTGGGGCTACCGTCATCAGATCAACGTAGCCGACAGCGGTTACGGAAGCCGTGGTCCGCGCGTATGGAACGACCGTGCAGGCGAAGTGGGACGCACCCTGAACGTGAAGGATTTTGACCTTGAACGCATATTCGGACAGGAAGGCGTGCAGATTGTACACCTGTCAGGACTCATCGGCGCCCTGAGCCCCGAAACCAGCCGCTTCTGCCTTGAGATTGCCCGTACCGCAAAAAAATACGGCACCCGCATAAGCTTTGACCTTAACTACCGCGCATCGTTCTGGAAGGGACGCGAAAAGGAACTGCATGACATATTCAGCGAGATTTGCAGCATTGCCGACATCCTGATAGGCAACGAAGAGGACTTCCAGCTCTGCCTTGGCATTGAAGGCCCCGAAGCCGGCGGCAAGGACATAACGTCAAAGATTGATGGCTTCAAGGAAATGATAAGCCGTGTCAAGGCACAGTATCCTGCCGCACAGGTCTATGCCACCACCCTGCGTCAGGTGCAGAACACCAACTGCCACAACTGGGGTGCAATAATGCTTGAAGGAAACGACTGGCATGTAGTCGAGCCCCGCGAGATACACGTTCTTGACCGCATAGGCGGCGGCGACGGTTTTGTAGGCGGAATGCTGTACGGCATACTCAAGGGCTGGGAACCGGAAAAGTGGATTCAGTTCGGCTGGGCTACAGGCGCACTGGCAACCACCTTCCTTACCGACTACGCACAGCCGGCCGACGAGGAACAAGTCTGGAGCATCTGGGCCGGCAATGCCAGAGTAAAGAGATAAGCCATGCTGTACTTTGCCCGTGGTTCCAGGACCGATGTCATTACACCCGCCGAGGTCCGTCAGATTCTGAAAGACGTGTTTGACGGCATGGGCCGGAAAAAGCGTGTACTGGCCATCCCGCCCGACTACACACGTCTGAACTCATACGCCGGTCCCATTACCGAAATGTGCTATGACTACTTTGGCGGTGCGCTGACCGATGTCATGCCCGCCCTTGGCACCCACGTGCCCATGACCGACGGACAGATATCCGACATGTTCGGACATACCCCCAGGGAACTGTTCCGCGTGCATGACTGGCGCAACGACGTGGTCACTGTAGGCGAAGTTCCATCGGACTACATAAAAAAAGTATCGGAAGGAAAGCTGGAATACAGCTGGAAGGCGCAGGTAAACAGACTGCTGCTTGACCCCTCGTTTGACCTCATTCTGTCAATAGGTCAGGTAGTGCCCCACGAAGTCATTGGCATGGCCAACTACAACAAGAACATATTTGTGGGCACAGGCGGCTTTGACGGTATAAACAAAAGTCACTATCTGGGTGCCACATACGGCATGGAGCGCATTATGGGACGTGCAAAAAGCCCTGTACGCGACGTGCTTGAATACGCATCACAGCACTTCATAAAGAACCTGCCCATAGTCTATATACAGACCGTTCTGTCAAAGGGCGACGACGGCCAGATGAAACTGCGCGGACTCTTTATAGGCGACGATTTCGAGTGCTTCCAGCGTGCCGCCGACCTTGCCCTTGAGACCAACTTCATTATGGTTGAAAAGCCCATCAGGAAATGTCTGGTATGGCTTGACCCCAAGGAGTTCATGAGCACCTGGCTTGGCAACAAGGCCGTCTATCGCACCCGCATGGCACTGGCCGATGGTGCCGAACTTATTGTCATGGCCCCCGCCCTGCGCGAATTCGGCGAGGACAGGACCATTGATGCGCTCATACGCAAGTACGGCTACCGCGGCACTCCGGCAACGCTCAAGGCGGTCAGTGAGAATCAGGACCTTTGTGACAACCTTGGTGCCGCCGCCCACCTTATTCACGGCTCAAGCGAAGGACGCTTCAGCATAACCTACTGCCCCGGACCGGCTGTGAGCCGTCAGGAGATTGAAAGCGTGGGATTCGGCTGGGCCAGCCTTGAAGAAACCATGTCGCGCTACAATGTTCCGGCCCTCAGGGACGGCTGGAACACTGTATGCGGTGAAGAGATATACTACATTTCCAACCCGGCACTGGGCCTCTGGGCCTATCCGGAACGATTCAAAGATTAAACCGTTATGAAGATAGTCTGTGACAATAAGATTCCCTTTCTGAAGGGCGCACTTGAACCCTATGCCGACGTGGTCTATCTGCCCGGCAAGGACACCACCGCTGAAATTGTGAAAGATGCCGATGCAATTATAACACGCACCCGAACCATCTGCAACGGGCAGCTTCTCAAAGGCTCCGGCGTAAGAATCATTGCCACAGCCACCATAGGCTTTGACCATATAGATACCGCATGGTGCGAACAGAACGGCATAGAGTGGACCAACGCCCCCGGCTGCAACTCATGGTCGGTACAGCAGTACATAGCATCGCTCCTTGTATCGCTTTCTGAAGATTACGGCTTTGATCCCAAGCAGAAGACCGTAGGCGTTATAGGTGTAGGCAACGTAGGCAGCAAGGTTGCCCGCATTGCCGCCCTTCTGGGCTTCAGGGTCATACTCAACGACCCCCCGCGCCAGCGCCGGGAGGGACTCCGTGACTTTGTCAGTCTGGAAGAGCTGATTGCCGAAAGCGACATCATAACCTGCCACGTTCCACTTCAGCGTGACGGCCAGGACTGCACCTACCATCTGTTTGACAGCAGCCGCATTGCCTCCATGCGCAAGGACCAGATACTCATAAACAGTTCACGCGGTGAAGTCGTTGACAACCAGGCTCTCAAAAAGGCTCTGCAGGACAAGGCCATTCTTGCAGCATCGCTCGATGTATGGGAAAATGAGCCAGGCATTGATGCCGGACTGCTTGACCTGCTCTATACCGGAACCCCGCACATTGCCGGCTATTCGCTTGACGGAAAGGCCAACGGCACCACCATGAGCGTACAGGCTGTGGCACGTTTCCTTGATCTGCCCTGCCAGGACTGGGAAGTCACCGACATACCCCTGCCAGCTCAGCCGGTGGAATTCAGCATTGACTGCACAGGACTCAACCCGCGCCAGATACTTGCACGGGCCATCATGTACACCTACAATATAAAGTCCGATGACGCACGTCTGCGTGCCGACACAGGCTCGTTCGAGAAGCAGCGTGCCGACTACCCCGTACGTCGCGAGTTCCCCGCCTTCACCGTCAGGCTTGAGAACGACACCACCGGCTGCGCCACCGTGATACTGCGCGAGGCCGGCTTCAACATAGCGGAAATGTGAACAGATTGAACTGGTCACATATTTTGCAATACCGAAAGATTCATATATATTTGCATCGGATTCAATATATACGGCATGAGACGCAAACTTATTGACATACCTGACGATACTTTTGAAAGGTTGTCTGCCAAGGCTTCTGTCAAGGGGGAAAATCTAAAAAATTACATCGAGCAGCTGCTGGAAAACGATTCCCGGCGGTTAGCTGAACCGAGTATCGGATATGGCTATCGTTTCACATTGGAGCGGGAGCCTACCGATGCGGAACTGATGGCAATTATGGAAGATGCAGCTATTGCATCTGAATCTGGCCGTAAGCACTCCGAAGCAAGACTCTTTGATGAGCTCAACAATGACATAATGAGCAGCCGCAATGGAAAATAAGCGTCCCACACTGATAATAATTGCAGGTCCGAACGGATCTGGCAAGACTACAATTACCGAACAGCTGCTCAGTCACGAATGGGGAGAAGACTGCCATTACATAAATCCGGACCAGATTGCCAAGGATGTCTTTGGAGACTGGAACTCGGAAGAAGCTGTTCAAAGAGCTGCAAAGCTTGCAACTGAAATGCGTTATAACCTGCTGGAAAAACGCGAGGACATAGTGTTTGAAACCGTACTTTCGTCCGATGAAAAAGTGGATTACATCAGGAAGGCACGGGCCGAAGGTTATTTCATCCGCATGTTTTTCATATCAACCGAATCTCCTGTCATCAATGCGTCCCGTGTTGCAGCCCGATACATAAGCGGCGGACACACCGTACCCATAGAAAAAATAGTCAGCCGGTATTTCAAATCAATCCGCAACTGCGCGGCTGCAATGACATTGGTTGACCGCATATACCTGTATGACAACACCAGGGAAAACGCCCCGGCTTCTCCACTGTTCCGCATATCTGACGGTTCTCTTGCCAAACAATATACAACCGACATACCACAATGGGCCGAAGCAATTTTCAAGCTGTCACAGCGCTGAAATAAGAACATTCATTCGAGAAGCAGCGTGCCGACTACCCCGTACGTCGCGAGTTCCCCGCCTTCACTGTCAGACTTGAGAACGACACCACCGGCTGCGCCACCGTTATACTGCGCGAGGCCGGCTTCAACGTCGCCGAATAAAAAAAGTCAATCCGAAACTGCGCAGTTTGCAGAGTACTCCCCTGTTACGGACGGACGGGACGGACTGACAAGCCAGCAAAGCGAGTAATGATGAATGCACTGTACGTATCCGAATAGAAGCCGAGTAACCAAGCGGTTTGCGCTGTTATTAGGTCGATGTGGAGCCGATTGGACCAGTAGTTGCCGCTGGAGCCAACGCCGCTGAGGTCAGTGTCGTAGCGGTACCCAGCTGCGGGAAGAAATATCCAATTGTCTGTGTAACCTGACTTCTTGCTCTGGACCTTGTAACCGTTCACACCATTCATCGTGGTCCAGGTCCAGGTGCAGTTGTCGGTGTTGCACAGCTCGCACCAATCGGCATTGGTCGGCATGCGCCAGCTGCCGCCCCAGTTCACATGGGCGGCATCGTCATCAAGGTCAAGGACCTGCTTACTGTCGGTAAAGCCGTCGGCACCGGAGGTGCTGATATAGCAATATTTAGTCAGGGTGGTTTCACTGCCATTGCAGTACTTGTAGGTGGACCAGCTGTAGTCTGACTTGGAC
>JAZLIR010000062.1:0-18832 GCA_045617485.1 Bacteroidaceae bacterium | reverse complement strand
CATCAACGATGAATTGAAGAACATTGCGCAAGTCGAACACTCCAGACACCGTTCTTTCGAGAATTTTGTCGTAAACATGCTCGGAGCTATTGCCTCATACTGCTTCTTTCCGAAGAAGCCATGCATCAACATCGTCAAAGTAACTGATAATCAGCTCACTTTATTCTGATACAAATTCGTCGAACTCACGTTAAAATATCTTATCCTGCGCTGGATTATTGGTAATATGGAAAGCTGAAGAACCTGATGCCAAGTCCGCAGCCAGAAGTATCTGTAGGGCCGGTTTCTTCACGGATTTGGCTGCGAAAATGGAGGAAACGGCTGTTTCGGGTGCCAAGTCCGTAGAAAAAACGCTGCAAGGGGTATACCTACGTGCGGATTTGGCAGAACAAATGCACGGCACCTGCAAGCACATGCGTACCGCCCGACATTTTTTTCAACAAAGATGAAAGGCCCCAAAAAAATGGGGCACAAATGGGGCACAAATTTTCGGTTTTTAAGCAACAACCCCCGCCAGAAGTACTTCTAACGGGGATTTTAGTGATCCTTAGCAGATTTGAACTGCTGACCTCTTGCCTGTCAAGCAAGCGCTCTAAACCAACTGAGCTAAAGGATCGCGGGAAACGTGCTGTCACGTTTGAACGCGTTGCAAAGGTAGTGTTTTTACCAGTTCCGGCAAGAGTCTTATATACAATTGATAAAAATTTTCAGTAATTTTGCGGCCGAAAATAAAAGAGGTGTAAGGTTGCAGTCGGAATCGCCGACTTTAAAACATTGGAAATCAAGATGAAAACTGGGAAAATTGGCGGTTTTCAGCCAAAGTTGTTCTCCTGTTTCAAGGACTATAGTAAGGAGACATTCGTCAAGGACCTGCTTGCAGGTGTGATAGTAGGTATTGTTGCTCTTCCTCTTGCAATTGCTTTCGGCATTGCCAGCGGTGCTACACCTGAAAAAGGTATTCTTACTGCAATAGTTGCAGGTTTTCTCATTTCTTTCTTTGGAGGAAGTAAGGTTCAGATAGGCGGACCGACAGGTGCCTTCATTGTCATTGTTTATGGAATAATACAGGACTATGGCATGAACGGCCTGTACGTTGCTACATTCATGGCCGGGGCGTTCCTTATTCTTATGGGATTGTTGCGTTTGGGGACCATTATCAAGTACATTCCATATCCTATCATTGTGGGCTTTACAAGTGGTATTGCACTGACGATCTTCACCACGCAGATAAAGGACCTTCTCGGTCTTCAGATAGAAAACGTGCCATCGGGCTTCATTGAGAAGTGGAGCTGCTACTTCCAGAACATGGGTACGGTGAACTGGTGGTCGCTTGCAACAGGTGTGCTGTCAATTCTGATAATTGCACTGACTCCGAAGATAAACCGCAATCTTCCGGGCTCCTTGTTTGCAATCATCATAATGACGGGCGTATGTCTGCTTCTGCAGAATGCGGGCGTGACAGAAATAGAAACGATAGGAAGCCGTTTTTCAATAAATGCCAGTATTCCGCAGGCATCAGTTCCCAAAATCAATCTTTCCGTAGTCAGGGAACTGGCTTCGCCGGCGTTGGTCATTGCAATGCTTGGCGCTATAGAGTCGCTGCTTTCGGCAGCGGTGGCCGACGGTGTCATAGGCGACCGTCACGACAGCAATCAGGAGCTTATTGGCCAGGGCATTGCCAATATGGTTGTGCCGATGATTGGTGGCATTCCCGCAACGGGAGCCATAGCCCGCACCATGACAAATATAAACAACGGCGGACGCACTCCGGTAGCCGGACTTGTGCATGCCGTTGTTCTGGCTCTTATATACCTGTTCCTGATGCCTCTCATCAAGTATATTCCAATGCCCTGTCTTGCCGGTATTCTGGTGGTAGTGTCATACAACATGAGCGGATGGCGCAGCTTTGCGGCTATTTTCAGAAATCCCAAGTCCGATATAATTGTTCTTATGGTCACCTTCCTGCTGACTGTGATATTCGACCTGACAATTGCTATTGAAATCGGCGTGCTCATTGCCTGTCTGCTGTGCATGAAGCGCATGGCTGAGACTACAAATATCAGCGTGATAAGCAATGAAATCGATCCGTCGGCCGATACTGATGTCATGGGTAACCTGGAGCATCTCACCATACCTGACGGTGTCAAAGTCTATGAAATAAACGGTCCGTACTTTTTTGGAATTGCAAACCGTTTTGAAGAGATAATGAGCGATATGGGCGGTCATCCCAAGGTCAGGATAATAAGAATGCGAAAGGTGCCGTTCATAGACTCTACCGGAATACATAATCTTACAAACATGTGCGCAATGTGCAAGCAGATGGGCGTGCAGGTTGTGCTGTCAGGTGTCAATGAAAGGGTGATGAAGGTCATTGCAGACAGCGGTCTGGCCGAAGTCCTGGGTAACGAAAACATCTGCAGCCACATAAACAAGGCATTAGACCGTGCCCGTGAAATTGTAGCCGAGTAAAGCTGCACTTCAATCTAACAGATATAACAGACTTATTGGCAGCTTCTTAAGATATTAATCGGCTGTTAATAACTTTTTGCCCCAAAAGTGGGGCGAAGTGGGGCGAAGTGGTGAAAAATTCACTATTTTTGACCCATAGTTGTAAAATGGCTCGTATCATGGATTTTATTGGACAGTTTCCGGTGAGGCTTGATGTCAAGAACAGGGCTTTCATGCCGGCGGGATTCCGCAGACAGATGGTGGAACCTGTGAATCAGACATTTGGCCAGAATAATGTGCCTATGGACCAGGAGCCATTGCTCCTTGTAGTCAGGAAAGACTATTTTGAGAATTGTCTTGTAATTTATACCATGCCGGCCTGGGAGGAGGAAGTGGCAAAAGTCCGTTCGCGTTTGAACCGTTTTGATGGTAATCAGCAGATGCTTTACCGCAAGATGATTAGTGAGGCTCAGATTGTCCAACTTGATCCGAGCGGTCGCATTCTTTTGCCTAGAGCGTTGCTTGACAAAGTCGGAATTGACCATGATGCGGTTTTCATCGGCATGCAGCAGACAATAGAAATTTGGGCTCAGGAAAAAGCCATGGATGGGAAGGAGGAAATATTCATGAGCGATGACGAGTTTGCAGATAACATCCGGAAATGCATGACTGATTGAAAATGATGGAAGGTGGAGAAATATATCATGTGCCTGTCCTCCTGAAACAGAGTGTTGACGGGCTGGTTTATGACCCTGCCGGAATTTATGTCGATGCGACCTTCGGTGGTGGCGGCCATTCAAAGGAAATAGTGTCAAGGCTTGAAGGGGACGGTCATCTGTACGGCTTTGACCAGGATCAGGACACGATAAGGAACATCATTGACGGTCCGCGCTTCACATTCGTTTACAGCAATTTCCGATATATGCGCAATTTCATGCGCTGGTACGGACACGACAAGGTTAACGGCATACTGGCCGATCTTGGCGTTTCGTGGCACCATTTTGATGACAGTAGCCGTGGCTTTTCGTTCCGCTTTGACGGACCGATAGACATGCGTATGAACCAGAAGGAAGGTATGACTGCTGCCGATGTCCTGAATAACTATCCTGAGGAGAAACTGTCTTCGCTGTTCTATCTGTATGGGGAACTGCAGAACGGCCGACAACTGGCGCAGGCAATATGCCGGAAGCGCCAGAACGCCAGGATAGAAACCGTTTACGCCCTTATGGACACCGTACGTCCTGTCATCGGCCGTGAGCGTGAAAAGAAGGAGATGGCCAAAGTGTTCCAGGCTCTTCGTATGGAAGTGAATCATGAGGTCGATGCCTTGAGAGAAATGCTTCTGTCAACCGTAGATCTTCTTGTGCCTGAAGGCCGTCTGGTGGTAATCACATATCACTCGATAGAAGACCGGATGGTCAAGAACCTGATAAAGAGCGGCAATATTGAAGGCAATGTCCATACCGATTTCTACGGAAACCGTCTGGTTCCTTTCCGTCAGGTATGCAAGCCCGTACTCCCTGATTCAACGGAGCAGGAGCGTAACCCGCGTTCGCGCAGTGCGAAACTGAGAATTGCTGGCAAAGTCTGATAGAACGTATGGAAGAACTGAAGAAAGAGAGCGAGGGACTGATTTCATGGCTGAAAAGCACCGGCGGCTTTTTGGGTCGTCATACCATGCTGTGGCTTGAAATAATGTTCTTCATTCTTCTTTACATAGCCAACAGATATGCATATCAGCGTGACAGGGCTTTGGAGGAGACGTTGAAACGTGAGCTGGTAGATACGGAATATCAGGCTCTTGGCGTGATGAGCGATGTAACGGCCAAGAGCAAGAGATCATACGTCGAGAAAATCGTGGAAAACGGCAACAGCGGGCTTTCTGCCAAGGGCGAATCACCATATATCCTATCGAAATGACATTGAGAGATCTGTTCAAGGAACCCGGTATTGGTGGCATGAAGATGAGTATTAAGTTCTCATTGCTTTGTGTCATGTTCCTTGCATGGGGAGTGGCTATTGCGGTCAGGATGTCAAATGTGATGTTTGTCCGGCGGCAGTTCTGGCAGGATGTACAGAAGAGCCTGATTAAGGAAAACACCGAAATACCTCCAAAGCGCGGTGATATTCTTAGTGATGAGGGAATGCTTCTGGCCAGCAGCATGAAGCAGTACAGAATATTCCTTGATTTTGCATCGTCAGAAAAGGATGATGATGTGCGGAGGAGTCGGGATCAGTACCGAAAGGATACGCTGTATTCGCGTCATTTGAATGAATTCGCTCAGACTGTTCACAAACTTTTTCCGAACTATTCGGTAGCACAGCTGAAAGCGCATTACGAAAGGGGGCACAAGGCCAAATCGCATTCCTGGGTGCTGTTGCCCGATGTTTCAAGAAACAGATACCCCATTCCGTATGACAAATACAGGGAACTGCTGGCCACGGAGTGGATGAAACCCAGACATGAATACTGGTTCTTCAGCCAGGAGTCCAAGATTTCGCGAAAGAAACCGTTCGGTACTCTTGCGTCACGTACAATAGGAAGTATGTTTGAGGCCAAGGATTCGGCGCGTAACGGTCTGGAACTGTCATACGACGCACAGTTGAGGGGAATTCCCGGCGTAGGACACAGGGAGAGGGTTCAGAATATCACAACTATAGTACCCGATGTCCAGCAGGTTGACGGCTGTGATGTCTGGACGACGTTGAACATAGACATTCAGGATGTGGCCGAGGCCGCTCTGCGCCGTCAGGTGGAGAGCATGGAGGCAATATCGGGACTGGTTGTGGTGATGGATGTCCCTACCGGTGACATCAAGGCCATGGCCAGTTTGACGCGTGACGATGACGGCGGGTATTCCGAAATTCAGAACAATGTTGTAAAGGAACTGTATGAGCCCGGGTCCACGTTCAAGACAGTGTCGTTCATGATAGGTCTTGACAATGGCAAATTCTCGATACGCGACAGTGTATATTGTGAACATGGTCTGTACACCGGCTTTGGGGGGGCAAAAATGACTGACGGTCACCATCAGGGATTTGAAGGGAACGGTTTTGGCTGGCTTGATGCAGAACATGTGCTTATGTATTCATGTAATATCGGAACGGCCAAACTGATAAATGATGCATACTGTTCCAATCCGCAGGAATTTGTTGACGAAGTTTTCAAGACAGGAATATGTACGCCGTTTGATCTGCAACTTTTGGGTTCAAGTGCTCCGGTGGTCAGACGTGACGGCTATTGGGACAAGACACGGCTTCCGTGGATGTCGATAGGCTATAATACCCAGATGCCGGCCATCAACACACTGGCCTTCTACAATGCGATAGCCAATGACGGGTGTATGGTTGCTCCCCGTTTGGTGACGAAGGTCACAAAAGACGGCTCCGTGGTTGACAGGATTCCGGTCAGTGTGGTCAATCCCAGAATCTGCAAGGAGAGCACTTTGAAATCTGTCAGGTATCTGCTTGAAAGGGTGGTTTCCGATGGTACGGGACAACCGGCAGGCACGGGCAGGTTTAAGTCTGCCGGCAAGACCGGAACGGCACAGATATCGAAGGGGGCTGCCGGTTATAAATCGGGCAAGACCACACACATGGTTTCTTTTTGCGGATATTTCCCGGCCGATGCGCCATTGTACAGCTGCATTGTGTCAATAAGGACATCGGCCGAATCAAATCTGGCAGCATCGGGCGGAGCGATGGCTGGTCCCGTCTTTCGCGAGATTTCGGAAAAGGTAATGTTCATGCATGGTCGTAATGATATCGGCCAGGCAATTGATTCCGTTTCAGAAAAGCTGCCAAGGATATTGGATGGGAATCTTCAGAGTGCCTCGGATGTTCTGCGTGGGCTTGGAATGTCAAAACAGAACCGTATCGTGGCGAAGGAGACGGCCGATGACGATTTCGGCAGGATACGCTATGAAGACGGACGTTTCATGTCGGATAAGGTGACTTTCAGACGGGGCTACATACCGAACGTTATAGGTATGGGCGCCAAGGATGCGCTGTATATGCTTGAAAAATCTGGATATAAGGTTGAAATGTATGGCGTAGGCAAAGTAAGGACTCAGGAACCGCATGGAGGACAGAATGCACATACGGGGCAGACGGTCAGAATAATACTTGATATGAAATAGTTGAATATGAATACAATAGAATATCTGATAGAAGGAATACAGACTGTGGCCATCAAAGGCAGTCTTGAAACTTTGATAACGGACATACAGCTGGATAACCGCAAGGTCCAACCGGGCTGTCTGTTCGTGGCAATGTGCGGTACGCAGGTTGACGGGCACGATTATATTCCGGGAGCCATTGAGAATGGTGCTGTTGCGGTCCTCTGTCAGAATATGCCTCAGCAGCTTGCTGACGGTGTGACATACGTTCAGGTTGCCGATACCAGTCTTGTCGTCGGACGTATTGCAACACGTTTCTTCGGCAATCCAAGTGATAAACTGGAACTTGTAGGTGTTACCGGAACCAATGGCAAGACCACTATAGCTACATTATTGTATAATATGATGCGTGCCATGGGTTATAAGTGCGGACTGCTGTCAACGGTCTGCAACTATATTGACGGCACAGCTGTTCCGGCAACACATACGACCCCTGATGCGGTTACTCTGAACCGTCTCATGGGACGAATGGCCGACGAGGGGTGCAAGTATGTGTTCATGGAGTGCAGCTCGCATGCCATCCATCAGCAGCGCATTGGCGGTTTGAAATTTGCGGGAGGGGTATTCACCAACATAACCCGTGACCATTTGGATTATCACGGAACCTTTGAAAACTACCTCAAGGCAAAGAAGATGTTCTTTGATTCACTTGGAAAGAACGCTTTCATGATAACCAATCTTGATGATCGCAACGGTCTTGTAATGGCACAGAATACCAAGGCAAGGGTTCTTACGTATTCGCTTCGCAGCATGTCCGACTTCAAGGGTAAGGTGCTGGAATCGGGCTTTGACGGAATGCTGCTTGACATAAACGGGCGTGAGGCATTCATGCGTTTCATAGGTCAGTTCAATGCCAGTAACCTGCTTGCCGTATATGGCACAGCGGTCAGTCTGGGGCATGACCCGCTGAAGGTGCTGACGGTTATGAGCACGCTGGTTCCCGTAAACGGTCGTTTTGATGCCATACATTCTCCAAAGGGGTTCACAGCCATTGTTGATTATGCACATACTCCCGATGCTCTTACCAATGTTCTTACGACAATCACGCAGGTTCTTGACGGCAAGGGCCGGATAATTACAGTTGTAGGTGCCGGCGGTAACCGTGACAGGGGCAAACGTCCGATAATGGCTCAGGAGAGCGTGAAGTACAGCGACAGGGTTATCATAACATCGGACAATCCGCGGTTCGAGGAACCCGATGACATTATTGCCGATATGACAGCCGGATTGGAGAAAAAGGATATGTCCAAGGTACTGACCATTACGGACCGCCGTCAGGCCATACATACGGCATGCATGCTGGCGGAACAGGGCGATGTGGTACTGGTGGCTGGCAAAGGACATGAGGATTATCAAGATGTCAAAGGGGTGAAGCACCATTTTGATGACCATGAAGTAATAAAGGAAACTTTCTAAAAAGGCAGGAACTATGTTATATGAACTGATTGACTGGCTGGGAGGCAAGGGTAATGACATTCCAGGTTCCGGTATGTTCCAATTCGTTACATTCAGGGCCATTTTTGCTCTGGTGCTGTCAATTGTCATATCATGCTGGTTCGGAAGCCATTTCATTGACGTTCTCAAGAGGAAGAATATTTCCGAGGCGCAGCGTGACGAGAAACTTGATCCGTTCGGAACCGCAAAAAAAGGCGTGCCTACCATGGGAGGCGTGATAATAATAACAGCCATTCTGGTCCCAAGCCTTCTTATAGGCGACCTTCATAATGTCTATCTGTGGCTTATGGTTGCCACAACTGTAATTCTCGGTCTCATTGGCTTTGCCGATGACTACATCAAGACTTTCAAGCATGACAAAGAAGGGCTGAGGGGCATATTCAAGGTTGCCGGTCAGCTGGCACTTGGACTTCTGGTCGGACTTACTCTGCGATACAGTCCTCAAGTTACCATCAATGAAAAGGTAAGCACCCGTATAGAGAACAATGTCGAAGTGGTTGTAAAGAGCCCCGATGTGAAATCGACCCGTACAACCATACCTTTCCTCAAGAACCATAACCTTAATTATGCCGACTGGTTCAGTTTCCTGGGTGACGATGCCAAATATCCTGCTGGATGGGTGTTCTTTGTACTGCTGACTCTGTTTGTCGTTACTGCCGTATCGAACGGTTCGAACCTGAACGACGGTATGGATGGCATGGCAGCGGGCAACTCGGCCATAATAGGTGTGGCAGTGGTCATATTGGCATACGTATCAAGTAATGTGGTGGCAGCCGGGCATTTTGATTTGATGTATGTTCCTGGCAGTCAGGAGATAGTGGTGTTCATGTGTGCCTTTGTCGGTGCTCTGGTGGGTTTCCTCTGGTACAATTCATACCCTGCGCAGATATTCATGGGCGATACCGGAAGCCTGACTATTGGCGGAATAATTGCGGTGTCGGCAATATGTATTCACAAGGAACTGCTTCTGCCAGGTCTTTGCGGCGTGTTCCTTATGGAGAGTCTTTCCGTTATCATACAGCGTTTTTATTACAAAAGTGGCAAAAGAAAGGGACTTCACCGGAGGGTATGGAAACGTACTCCTGTCCATGACCATTTTCGTACAAGTATGGCGCAGGTGCTGGCTGCCGACCCGACCAGTACTGTGAAATTTGCAGGTAATGACAGAAAACTCCAGTTTGAGACCAAGATAACGCTACGGACCTGGATCATAAGCATTGGTCTTGCAGCACTTACAATCATGACCCTTAAAATACGATGAAATAAATGTCACAGAAATCAATTACAGTTCTTGGCGCAGGCGAGAGCGGAACCGGCGCAGCAATCCTGGCCCTGAAAAAGGGATTCAAGGTGTTTGTATCGGACCTTTCGGAGATCAAACCGTTCTATAAGGAGCAGCTTGAAAAATACGGCATAGAGTGGGAGGAGAAACATCATAGTGAAGAGCGTATCCTTGCGTCCGATGAAATAATAAAGAGTCCCGGCATACCTAAGGAGGCACCAATCATACAGAAGCTTATGGCTCAGGGAACACCGATTATTTCGGAAATAGAGTTTGCAGGCCGGTATTCCAATGCCCGTATGATATGCATTACCGGTTCAAATGGAAAGACGACTACGACATCGCTCATTTACCATATTTTTAAGATGGCCGGAATGAACGTGGGACTGGCCGGCAATATAGGCAGCAGTCTGGCTCTTCAGGTTGCTGAAAATGACCGCGACTGGTATGTGATTGAGCTTAGCAGCTTCCAGTTGGACAATATGTATGATTTCAAGGCTGACATTGCCGTTCTTATGAACATCACACCCGACCATCTGGATCGCTACGACTATGAAATGCAGAACTATGTTGATGCTAAGATGCGTGTGATACGTAATCAGACCGGCAGCGATGCGTTCGTATATTGGGCCGATGATCCAATCATTACAAGGGAGTTGAAAAAATACGGCCTGCAGGCAACACTGTATCCGTTTGCTGAAGTAAAACGTGATGATCTGGCTGCCTGGACGCAGGATGGCGAGGTGCATTTTGACCGCCCCGAAGCATTCAATATGGAACTGGAATCGCTGTCACTCAGAGGACGTCATAATCTGTACAACAGTATGGCTGCCGGAATATCGGCCAGCATTGCTGGCATCAGAAGCGAGACGATACGCAAGGCCCTGCAGACATTCCAGGGTGTTGAACACCGTTTGGAAAGGGTGGCCAGAGTTGGTGGAATTGATTTTATCAATGACTCAAAGGCTACCAACGTTAATAGTTGCTGGTATGCCTTGCAGAGCATGCCTGTAAAGTGCGTGCTCATTCTTGGCGGGAAGGATAAAGGCAACGACTATACCGAGATAGAGCCGCTTGTACGTGAAAAATGTTCGGGTCTGGTATATATGGGCCTGCATAATGAAAAGCTTCATTCGTTCTTTGATCCGATAGGACTGCCAGTTGCCGATGTACAGTCTATGAACGATGCGGTCAATGCGGCATATCACATGGCAAAGAAAGGGGAAATTGTCCTGCTCAGTCCGTGCTGCGCAAGTTTTGATCTGTTCAAAAGCTACGAGGACCGCGGCTGCCAGTTCAAGGATTGTGTAAGGAAGTTGTAATATCTGTTCAGTAAAGGCACTATGGGAAAACTGGGAAGTCTGCTTGATAGAATATCAAGGCCAAAAGGTGACCGCCTGATATGGATTGCTGTGCTTATACTACTCAGCATTTCAATGGTTGAGGTATTCAGCGCCAGCAGCCGTCAGACTTTCGGAAAGTCATCATTCCTCAACCCCATTATTGTGCACATGGCGCACATAGTATTCGGACTTGTGATAATGTATGCCTGCCATATGTTCAAGCGTTTCAATTACAGACTTCTGTCCGCTCTTCTGGTACTGTGCTCAATAGCCGGACTCGCTATGCTAAGTGTTAGGGGATTCCATTCCAGTAAGGCTCAGCGTTGGATAGAATTGGGATTCTTCCAACTGCAACCGTCGGAGTTCGCAAAGCTTGCTGTTGTCATGACCGTTTCACAGATGCTTGCGAAACTTGAAAAGGACAACCGGGAAAGCCAGAAACGCATTTTCTGGAGAGTGCTGGCCTTTACGGGCATAATATGTGCGCTGATTGTCGGCGAGAATCTGTCAACAGCACTTTTGATATGTTTTGTGGTAATGATACTGATGATGTTCGGTGGAATTACCTGGAAGCGCATGACGATTCTGGTGTCCTCTGCATTGGGTATTGCGGTATTGGTTGTGTTTTTCTTCAAGACTGTTCCGCCGGAGACGATTAAGGACATGGCTGATAGCCACAGGTTCTTTCCAAGCAGAGCTGAGACATGGCAGGCCAGGGTGCTTGATTTCTTTGATGGTGATGAACAGTATTCGGCTGCGGATTATGCGCGTTTTGTGGCTCCTGACAAGACCCAGGAAACACATGCGAACATTGCCATTGCAACAAGTGGAATCATAGGTAAAATGCCGGGTAATTCCAACGAGAGGGATTACCTGCAGGAAGCCAACAGCGATTTCATATTTGCCATAATCATTGAGGAACTGGGAATGCTCGGTGCGTTGGGCATCATGGTAATATATTTTGTGTTGCTGCTTAGAATTGGCCGTATTGTTGTAAAATGCCGCCGTGCGGGACAGTCGGAGAATGCATATCTGACGGCCGGTATTGGCTTGCTGCTCATAACGCAGGCTTTTCTGAACATGTCTGTGGCCGTCGGTCTGGGACCGGTGACCGGTCAGCCGTTGCCGTTGATAAGCAAGGGCGGTTCTTCCATGCTTATGTCAAGCATAGGAATGGGAATTATTCTTGGAATCGGTGCTGCACTTGACGAAACGGAAATGACGGACAAGTTGCCACAACAGGACGATGAAACAGAAACTATTGATTGTTGATAATATGGAAAAGAACGAAAATCCAAGAATCATTATAAGCGGTGGAGGAACAGGCGGACATATATTCCCGGCCGTTTCAATTGCGTGTGCAATCAGAGAAATGTATCCGAATGCCGAAATTCAGTTTGTAGGTGCTTTGGGACGTATGGAGATGCAGCGTGTTCCAGAAGCCGGCTTTCCCATAAAAGGTTTGCCTATATGCGGATTCAGCCGTTCCAATCCGTTGAAAAATATTCCGGTGCTGTTCAAGATTGTACGCAGCCAGTTTATGGCGCGCAGCATCATCAGGAAGTTCCGTCCTATGGTTGCCGTAGGTGTTGGCGGTTATGCCAGCGGTCCGACACTTAAGATGGCCGGGCTGATGGGCATTCCTACACTGATTCAGGAGCAGAATTCATATGCCGGCGTAACGAACAAACTGCTCGCAAAAAAAGCGAAACGCATTTGCGTGGCATATGATGGCATGGAACGTTTCTTCCCGTCCGATAGGATAATCAAGACGGGTAATCCTGTCCGTCCAAGTTTGACCCGCAGCACTACGACGAGAGAACAGGCGGCTCAGGCGATGGGCCTGGATCCGTCAAAAAGGACTGTCCTGATTGTAGGCGGCAGCCTTGGAGCACGTACTCTTAATGAGAGTGTCATTGCCAGTCTAGATGTCATACGCCGGAATTCCAACGTGCAGTTCATATGGCAGACCGGTAAGATATACTATGAGGAAATGAAGTCGCGTCTGTCACAGCAGGCAGAAGTCCCCAATCTTCAGGTACTTGAGTTCGTTAAGGATATGGATCAGGCGTATAAGGTATCGGACCTTGTCGTATCCAGAGCCGGAGCCGGCACAATATCGGAACTTTGTCTGCTGGGCAAGGCTGTGATACTCGTTCCGTCACCGAATGTTGCCGAGGATCATCAGACCAAGAATGCCATGGCACTGGCTGACCGTGATGCTGCAATACATATTGCCGATGGCGATGCGTGCGAAAAACTGATACCGGAGGCTCTTGAACTTGTGAACGATGACAGCCGCCTTGAAGCGCTGAACAGGAATATCATGGAGATGGCCTGTCATGACTCCGCCCGCATAATTGCCTGTGAAGTCCTGAAATTGGCCGGATACAGTGCCAGACTCGAGGAATCGGAAATCAAATCGGTCTTTTTCGTAGGTGCAGGCGGTATAGGAATGAGTGCAATTGTCCGCTATTTCCTTTCCAAAGGACTGAATGTGGGCGGATATGACCGTACTCCGACGGCTCTGACCGGAGCTTTGGAAAAGGAGGGAGCATGGATGGTATATGAAGACGACTGCAATCTTATTCCGGAGTGTTTCAGGAATCCGGCATCGACCCTTGCGGTCTATACTCCGGCTATCCCGGCAGAGAACAGCTGCCTGTCGTTCTTCCGTGACGGTGGTTTCGATTTACAGAAAAGAGCTCAGGTACTAGGCACACTGACACGTTCCAAGGATGGTCTCTGTGTTGCAGGGACTCACGGAAAGACAACCACATCGTCAATGCTGGCATTCATACTGAACGGCAGCAAGGAAGGATGCAATGCGTTTCTCGGTGGTATCCTCAAGAATACACAAAGCAACCTGATGACCAGTGCGTCAAGTGAACGTGTCGTCATTGAGGCCGATGAATTTGACCGCTCATTTCACAACCTTACTCCATTGCGTACGGTCGTGACGGCAGTCGATGCTGATCATCTTGATATTTACGGCACATACGAGGCTTATAGGGAAAGTTTCTCAAAATACCTGACTCTGGTACGTGCCGGCGGCGACATTCTTCTGCATACCGGACTTGAGGATAAGCTGGAACTTAATCTGCAGCCGGGTGTCAAAGTTCACAGCTACAGCCGTGATGAGGGGGAATTCCACGCTGCGAACATACGCACCGGCAACGGCGATCTGATGTTCGACTTCGTATCACCCCTTGGCAATATTGACAATGTCGAACTTGGTGTGCCTATTCTGATCAATGTGGAGAACGCTGTTGCAGCGATGGCCATGGCTCAGATGAGTGGGGCGACAGAGCAGGAGATAAAGGAGGGAGTGAGGAACTTCCGTGGCTGTGACCGCCGTTTTGACTTTCACCTGAGGACTAATGAGAAGATCTATTTGAGTGACTACGCCCATCATCCGGAGGAGTTGCACCAGTGCGCCCTGTCGCTCAAGCAGCTTTATACAGACCGGAAGGTTACGGCAATATTCCAACCACACCTCTACACTCGTACGCGTGACTTCTATAGGGAGTTCGCACAGGCGCTGTCACTGTTTGACGATGTCTGGCTGACAGAGATATATCCTGCACGCGAGCAGCCTATTCCGGGTGTTACCAGTCAGATTATTGCCGATGAAATGAAACCCGGAGTATTCAGGGGACTTGTGGCAAAAGATAGCGTTCCTGACTTGATTGCTTCAATGAAGGATGAGATACAGGTGCTGTTGACCGTTGGAGCCGGTGATCTTGAAGATTACGTTGGAACAATTACAGATATATTGAAAAAGTGAAGAAGGTACTGACCATAACAATTGCTGTGCTGCTGTCGCTGTACATGGTGTTCGGAATAGTGATGACCCATGTCAGGAACGATGTGTCCCGCAGGTGCAAGGGTGTGACGCTGGTCGTGAAGGACAGTGTGGAATGCGGCACGGTCAGTAATTCAATGGTCATGGATATGCTTAAGGACAATTGGCTTGATCCGACGGACAAACCCATGGACAAGCTGCTTCTTGACAGCATGGAAACGGTATTGCGCCGACATCCGTTCATCAGAACAGCCCAGTGTTATATGACATCGGGTGGATATCTTAGAATTGACATAACGAGCAAGATGCCCATTGCAAGGGTCAGGAGCAGTCTTGGCCAGGACTTTTACATTGATGAGAACGGTAGCATTCTTCCGTGCCGCGGAATTGCCGTGAATGTTCCTGTCGTGACAGGAAATGTAAATCACAGTATAGCGGCGGGAACATTGCTTGAACTTTTGAAGATTATAGATTCAGATGAGTTCTGGAAAGCTCAAACGGAACAGATAAACATTACAGCGAAGGAACAGGTGCAGATTGTGCCTAGAGTAGGCTCGCATATTCTGGAGCTGGGCAGTATGGAAGATTTTCAAAGTAAACTTGATCGCTTGAGAAACTTTTATGACAATGGCTTGGACAAAATAGGCTGGAATAAGTATTCATCGATCAGTGTCGCTTATAAAGGCCAAGTGGTTTGCAGAAAGAAAAAACAATAACAGATATCGGATATGGAAAAAACAATTGTTGCAGTAGAACTTGGATCCTCGAAAATTTCGGGTGTGGCAGGACGTGTCAATGCCGATGGGTCTCTGGAAGTTCTGGCCTATGCATGGACTCCCGTGGAGTCATGTATCAGGCATGGTGCAGTCTATAACATAGACCGCACGGCAAACGCTATTGCTACCGTGATTTCAAGACTGGACAGCGTTCTGGAATCACATATCGAAAAGGTGTTTCTGGGATACAATGCCAGGACTTTGCGCACAATACCCAGTGTGGTGGAGCGCAATTTTGAAACGGAAACGGTGATTGACGCTGAAATGGTTGACGGGATGTATGGAGCCGACAAAGTGCTTGACACCGATTCACTGGTAACTCTTGTCCACGAGGCGCAGGAATATGTAATTGACGGCCGCAAGGCTACTGAGACTGATCCTGTGGGTGTGGCTTGTCACAGTATCAAGTGTAATTTCATGAATGTGGTGATTTCGTGTCCTGTTGCGGATCTTATGGCACAGTGTTTTGCAACGGCGCAGATTGAAATCCTTGACGGTTTCGTGTCACCAATAGCACAAGCAAAGATAGCTTTGACAGAAGAGGAACGTCAGCAGGGCTGCGCTTTGATTGACTATGGCGCCGATACCACCACGGTATCGGTCTATAAGAATGGCTTGCTGAGATATCTGCGTGTCATTCCACTTGGCAGTGCGCTCATTACAAAGGATCTGGCTGCCGTTCTCGGCATTGAGCGTGAAAGTGCCGAGATGCTCAAGCGTACTTACGGTCTTTGCAATATGACAAAGACGGTCGATACCCAGCAGACAATAGAACTTTCGGGTAAACAGCGCACAATTGAGGAGATTGGCGACATAATTGGAGCTCGTAACGAAGAAATTGTCCGCAATGTCCTTGCAAGAATCAGCGATTCGGGTTTCTCTGACAAATTGGGTTCCGGAGTGGTGATTACCGGTGGCGGCTCGAGACTGGCAGGCTTGCAGCAGGTTTTCTCGGCCCTCATGCCTGATACGAAGACCCGATTCATTACCGGGCCTGTGGTCGCTGTCAATTGGGGCGAACCCAGTTGGAACAAGAATGACGGTTCCCAAATGGGACTGCTGGCGGTTATGGCTATGGGTAACGAGAATTGTTGTACGATAAACAGTATGCAGCCTAAGATGGATGCAATTGAACAGCTGACCCCTGGACAACTTCAGAAAATGGAGATGCCGAGTATCTTCACAGATGATGGAGAGGATGCTCAGGTTGAACGTGACCGGCAGGAACAGGAACTCGCACGTCAGAAGAGGGAACAGGAACTTGCAGCAGAAACGGTCGGACAGAATGATGCCTCGCAAAAGCCTGCCAAGAAAGTGTCGGGTTTCATGAAACTGTTGCAGAGAGCAATTGAGACCGGTGAGAATTACCTTCAGGGTAAATAACAGAAGTTTGACTTAATTTTTTTGGACTATGAATGACCAGATAAGGGAATTTGAAGAGAAAGAGGTTCTCCCGTTTGATTTTCCCACAGAATCTAGAAAGATAATCAAGGTTATCGGTGTCGGTGGCGGTGGCGGCAATGCTGTAGGCAATATGTTCAAGGAGGGCATACACGATGTTGTATTCGTCGTTGCTAATACAGACCAGCAGGCGTTGGCCAATTCGCAGATTCCGCTGAAACTGCAGCTCGGCCGTGAAACAACCAGGGGGCTTGGTGCCGGAAATGACCCGGAAGTTGCACGTCAGGCGGCCGAAGAGAGTATTGAGGATATACGTGCACAGTTCAAGG
Source organism: Bacteroidaceae bacterium (assembly GCA_045617485.1). Classification (GTDB taxonomy): domain Bacteria; phylum Bacteroidota; class Bacteroidia; order Bacteroidales; family Bacteroidaceae; genus Colenecus. The sequence goes on along the minus strand of JAZLIR010000062.1, from coordinate 1,815 downwards.
ATGATACCCAAATGGTGTTCATTACTGCCGGAATGGGCGGCGGTACAGGAACCGGTGCGGCCCCAGTGATAGCCCGTACAGCCAAGGAAATGGGTATGCTGACGGTGGCTATTGTGACCATACCGTTCAAATTCGAGATGCGTCCCAAAATCAAGCAGGCACTCAAGGGCGTTTATGAACTCTCCCAGAATGTCGATGCACTGCTTGTAATCAGCAACGAGAAGCTCCTGGAAATTTTTCCTAAGATGAGTCTTGAAGAGGGTTTCCGCAAGGCCGATGAGACCCTGACCACGGCGACCAAGAGTATTGCGGAACTGATTACCTGCCATGGTATAATAAACCTTGACTTCCGTGATGTGAAGAAGATTCTGTCAAATGGTGGCATTGCAATAATGAGCGAAGGCAAGGCCAGTGGCGATAACCGCATAAACCAGGCCTTTGAAGCTGCTCTCCATTCGCCGCTGCTGTACAACAATGACATATTCAAAGCCAGCAAGATACTGTTCAATATTTATCACGGTCAGGGTGAGGGTAAGGAACTGATGCTTGACGAAATCAATGATGTGCGTCGTTTCATGGAGAAGTTCGAGGACCGCAATATTGAGGTCATTTGGGGCGTTGCCATTGACGAATCGCTTGATGATGAAATCAAGATTGCAGTCCTGGCCACAGGCTTCGGCATAGAGGGTATACCGATGATAGATGATGACAATCTTGACTCATACATGCATGGCATATACGGCTCGGCCGATGTGAACCGCAAGCTTCTGTCGCTGTTTACGCTCAGTGATGACGATCTTGACAATGCCATGCTGATTGATGCTATTGAATCATCGCCGGCAGTGAACCGCACTAGAAAGGATATCAGCATGTTCGAAACCCTGAGGAACTGATGCGACGCACCGGTTCAGGCAAAGACATCGGCCAGCACGGATATTGATTCCAGTTGAGGGAACATGGGAATATGAAGGCGGAAATAATTGTTCAGAGTGCGTAATATCAGGACGCGCTGCTCATGACCGAGTGGCGCGTCTTTTGTTTCGTCCAAGCTGCACTTCAGAATGCGGGCAATGACGGCGCTGGTTGAGGCATCGGCAAAATCAGGGTGCTCTGGCTGCATGGTGAAACAGCCTTCTCTCATGTCAAGCAGTGCTCCCGGTCTGTACCCGGTGGCATCGGGACTTATTCCAAGGGCCGAAGCTGTGCCCAGCATGACGGCTATGTGGAAGTTCGCGCATTTTTTTTCAGGTGTGTAGTCCAACCATTCAAGGCTTTCTTCAAGGAATGAATATAGTCTTGGGTTGCATTGCTCGTCCATAAGGGCATGACTCAGAAATTCTGATGCAAAGAGTGCTATCGCGCTTTTTACCGGGCTGAACAATATGCTTGAGTAGGGACACCGGTTCTTGATTTCCTTCATTTCCAAAAGTGCAGCATTAGGCTTGTAGTCTGTCAGGAATTCAATCCGTGTCAGTGGCTGCTGCAAACTGTTCTTTGCGGCGCTTTTTGCGGATTGTCCAAGACGAAATACAAACGGAACCGTCCCGTGGGTGCGTGTGAACACCTTCAGGATGCTTGTCCTGTCGTTGTGGCGGACTGATGCCAATACTATTCCCTGCTCTGATTGGAGCATACCTTTTACTTTTCTCTTTTCTGCGAAATTAGAAAAAAAAACTCCATAATGTTTGGCGTGTCAAAAAAAGTGGCTACTTTTGCAACCGCTTAAAAGGCAAGCCGCCTGACTATTCAGGACTGATGGCGTGTTCGTATATCGGTTAGTACTCAAGATTTTCATTCTTGCAAGATGAGTTCGAC
>JAZLIR010000061.1:0-79678 GCA_045617485.1 Bacteroidaceae bacterium | reverse complement strand
CATCGTGGTTGATCATAACGGCCAGGAGGTTTATTTTGCCTTGCAGGCAATAGTGGTGCAGGATATCCAGAGCCAGCAGGTCATCGAGCGAGTTTCCGATGTCGGTATCCAGAATGACATCCGGTGAAACGGAGAAATCATGGGACGTCTTTTCTATTTCTACCGAATCACAGGAAACAAAAAAGGCAGCCGTTACAAGTAATTTCAATATATGCTTCATCATATTGTATGCTGGTGACGTAGGCCGGGATGGTTACTGAGGTAAGGCCGGTACAACGGTCGAACGCATAATTTCCTATACCGGTGACAGAATACTCTTTCTGATTATATGTGACTTTGTCTGGTATGGTAATTGAGCCTGAATAAATGTTATAACCGTTGTTTGTAACCAACACCGTATTATTTTTACTAGAAGAAATATTGTAATAGATACCATCTACTTTAAAGCTGTAGGCATATATTCTTTCAACAAACACTGCAGTGAGTATCAATGTCGCAAGGCATGCTTTCCTGATGACGTTCATAAGAGTTGATGATAAGGTTCGTTGCGCTAAGGTATTGATTATTTTGCGTTATTGCTCATTTATGCATGGCATTATTATTGAGGTTCGAAGACTGTAATGCCCGGAGCCAAGGCAAAATCATACTCAGGTGGGTGGATTTGGGCATCGGCCCCCTCCAGGGTCGCCTTTGCGGCGGTTCATTGCGCGTAGTTGGCTTGCGAATTGCAGGCATCGGCCCGCAATGAATCGGCGGAAAGACGAAACACTTTAACGCAGGTGCGGGGGATATTATCTGCGGCGTGGACAGAGCCGGAGGGCGATGGCCAGGGCTGCCAGTGCGCCCAGATACATGAGCAGCTTCTGCCAGGGCTTGAGGATGTTGGTGGTGACGGTGACGGTCCGGGTCTCGGTGGTGGTGTTGGTGGTGGTCTGGTACCGGTCTTTGTAGGTCAGGTAGATGTCCATTGAATCCACTGCTGCTGTGGCGGTCAGGACGTTGTCTTGCAGATGCAGGTTCTGGTGGAGGGTGGCAGATGATTTCAGTTGATCTATTTCTTTCAAGTAGGCCCTGCCGGTGGAGTCGCATTCTATCAGGGCCTGGAGTATGGAGCTGTCGGGCTGTACTGTTATAACGGTGTCACGCCGGATTTCCGTTATGGTGGTGACAGACGTGGTGGCGGTGGCCGTCTGTGGGTACTGGCGGCGGGAGCAGGATGCAAGGGAGAGCAGCCAGGCAAGGAGGATGAAGGCGGTCTGGCGGAGGGTCATGGCTGCGGGGTTGCGTTCTTCTGGGAGAGCTGGAGGCGCAGGCCGCGGACTTCTTCTTTGAGCTGGGCGTTCTCGGTGCAGAGGCGGTCGATGGAGAGTTTGAGTTCTTCGTTCTCGCGGCGCAGGTGAGCCGTGTTTAGCGTTTCGGTGGGGTAAATGTTAAAAATTAAATCGCCTAAGTGCTGATTTTTCAGTTACTTAGGCGATTTAATTGGTGATTTCGCCGGGATTCAAACCCGGAACCTTCTGATCCGTAGTCAGATGCTCTATTCAGTTGAGCTACGAAACCTCCCTTAATTGCGGTGCAAAGATACTGCTTATTTTTGATTGCAATGCCTTCAAGGCACTTTTTTTACAAAAAAAAATGCAGAAAATCAATTATTCGGGAACGATGAACTGTTAATTGCCTTATCCATCCAGAACCAACGGTCAACAAGTCCTTTTTTCATGCTGTCAATTGCATCCTGGAATGACATTGACTGGTCACTATTGGCACCACCGCCATTTTTGTTTATAATGGGGAACCATCCTTTGGTACCATCTGATTTGACCGGCATTGTGGCATTACAACGTTCAGACAGTCTGATTACATTGGCGGTATTGTCTATATAATCAACGGCTTTAAGGAATTCGCCTTTCAATGTATTCCAGCGTTCCTTGAAACGGGCAGTAAATTTGCTGTCCTTGAACAGATAGTAATAGTAGAATTCCTGTGAACCGCCGGACCAATAATCATAACCATGTTTGGTTATGCCAACCCAGCCGGATGCTCGACCGGGATCGAATGTCATATAGTCAAAGTCCCACAAATGCCCGAACACCAGTTTGCCGCCATTGTCTATGTTGTCCAGATGAAAGTACATGCTGTGAGTGCCATTTACTGGATAGGAATTATAGAAATCCAGGTTGCCTGTAAGTTCCTGTATTATGGCGTAGTCAATGCACTGATCCACATCAATGAACTTCTCGTATTCATGATTTCTGACTCTTGTCTCATTTTTAAGGCACGCTTCAAAGTCATTGATGAACTTCTGCACTTTGCCAAAAGCCTCTTGGGTCATTTCTTCTTCATCGGGCTGTTTGAATGCGTACGGAATCTGCATGTTGCTTGAAATGAAACCGCCAAGCTCTCCAATTAGCCCCTTGTCCTTTTCTTCGCTGAAATATGCATCGCTTTCCAACAGATAGCCGCTTGTTCCGGGATTTGAGGGATCAGGATCATTGATATTGATTCTATGCTTGCCTATTTTTCCCTGTTCGCACAGATAGTAGTTTCCGCGATATTCGCCATTGACTTCAAGTTCGACAAACTGACCGCTGATTACATAATCCTGACTAGTATGCCGCGCAAGCCAGAATGTGACATCGTTACGCATAAGAGTGCGGTCTTTGAAATTGGCAAGCAGTATCCAGCGTTTGTGCTTGTGCATGCCAAGAACCTTGTCTTTTTCGTCCATTTTAAGCGCGTATGACTTCTTTTCAGTATCAGTGTACGATGCGTTTCCACGACAGCGTATGCTCAAAGTATCCTGATAGTTAACGGTACCGTCTGACAGTTCTATTCTCATGTCACAATTTGCCATCCAGATGTCCCTGCTTGTAATGGCTGACTTTTTGGGTGTCGTTATTCTGACTACTGGCAATCCTGTATTATGTACACTTATATGATATGACTTGCTGGCGCCCTGTTTCCACAGCGTGAGCGTTGCCGGTCTGGAAAAATCCACCATGTTATTGGCTCCGGCAAACAGTTGGCCATTTACAGTTGCACTGTCACCACCAAACCACACCATGGTCATTTTGATGTTTGAAAAGTCGGTAACAGCAGGCAGGACAACAGAATAATCGGTTGTCTTGTCACCAACAGAAACCTTACTGCCGCCTACCAGTATACTCGGATACTGGGAAATTGTAACAGAAGTTACATTTACCGGTTCGGTCCGATAGATGGAATCGCCCGCATTGGCACATATTCTTATCCATGATGAAGAACCTTTCTTCTGAACAATACTTATGTGCCATGTGCTGTCGGGCATCATGACTTTATCGGTGATAATGCATTCATCGGTTTCCAGGCCGATGGTATCGGTCAGCATAAAGCAGCTGTCCGATTCAATAAGATTCCACGGAATAGTCCTGATTACGATACGGGCGGTATCGCCCTTTATGATACTGGCTTGAGGGCTGGAAAGTAAATCATACGATATCTTTTGTTCAGGCTCGTACGGTTGCACGACATCTGAAATTTCAATGTTTTCCAATGTATCTTCACATGATACCAGTATTGATGGCAGCAATACGGCCAGCAATATAACTGCTTTTGTTTTTCTCAACATGTCAAAGAAGGACGACTCTTATTTACTTACTGATTATTTCCAAATACACGATTGATAAGCCCTACAAATTCCTGATAGGCGGCATACTGTCCGAGTTCGCCAAGCGAAGCGGCAAGTCCGCGGTAATGCCATTCATGGTCAGCTTTGCCACCGGGAGCGTGGAAACGGCTCCAAAGGGCATCGCCAATCTCTGCATAGTCACGGCAAATGGCGCGCATGTTGGACAGTTTGTCTCCAAGGGCGACCATCTTCGATTCGAGCGATGCTTTTGCAAGCCGGTCAATGGCAGCCTGCTTGCGGTCACGCCAACTGGCCTCTTCGCTGACACTGGTATCGATTTCATCGCTTTCAGAAACAACTATCGATGCAACTCTATTGCCGAATTCGGCACGTAAGTCATTGGCAGTGACATCGGTATCCTCAATGGTGTCATGAAGTGCGGCAGCTGCCAGCAGTTCCTGGTCAGGTGTCATGGTTGCAACTATTTCAACGGCTTCCATAGGGTGGACAATATACGGAAATCCCTTTCCGCGGCGCTCGGTATTCGCATGAGCCCTGACAGCAAACACTATTGCCTTGTCAAGCAGTGTCGTGTCCATGTATTTATTTCCCATAAACGGCTATTTTGGTTTGACAGCACAAAAATAATACAATTACAGACATAAACAAGCCCGGCAGAGCGGGCAGTATGTGTCAATTGCCAGGCAATGCATCGGGTGTATCGTCCGGTTCACTGTCAGCAGCTGACAGTCTGCTGTTTATTGCCTTGTTCTTTGAATAGCGGGCGCCCAGAGAACGCAGGTCTTCAATGCGTTTCACCACATTGCCCTTGCCTTCGCACAACTGCTTCAGAGCTTCGTCATAAGCGGTTGCGGACTGTTCCAGACCCTTTTTGATGGCAGCCATGGAATCGGAGAAGCCGGAGAACTTGTCATACAGCGCACCGGCCGTTTCGAGTATTTTCTGAATGTTCTTCTCCTCATTTTCCTTTTGCCATAATCCATTGATCAGCTGGAGAGTAAGCATCAGATTTGTAGGAGTAAGTATAACCACGCCCTTGTTATATGCATACTGGGCCAGCCCCGGGTCAAAACGCATGGCAAGTATGTATGCACCTTCGTTCGGTACGAACATAAGGACAGTGCTGTATATGTTCTGTCCCAATTTGTGATATTCCTTACCGGCCAGCCGGTCAACCTGAGCCTTGACAGATTTGTAGTTCTGTTCCTGGAACTTGTCTGCATCGGTCTTTTCAGCGGCATCAAGGTAGTTGGCGTATGCTGTGAGAGACACTTTCGAGTCTATTATTATTTCACGGCCACCCGGACACATTATATAGACGTCGGGGCGCTGCTCACGTCCTTCTTCATCCTTGGTGCTTGACTGGACCCTGTAGTTGACATTTTCAACCATGCCGGAGTTCTCAAGTATCTGCTGCAGCACCTGCTCGCCCCAGTCGCCATGCACCTTGCCGTTGGAAAGCATGGCATTGGCCAGTTTGTCCGATGCGGCACCTATCTGAGTGGCCTGTTCGGCAAAGCCTTTGATCATGTCCTGCAGATGTGCCTCTTTCACAGCGCCGTCTTCACGGTTTTTGTTCAGCTGTTCGTGAAGTCCCCTGATTTCATCTTTCAGAGGCTTCATTATGCTTTCCATCTGGGAATCGTTTTCCTTCTGCAGTTCTTCCTGACGTTTTTTCAGCATTTCCTGGGTTCTGAGCTCCAGGCTGTCCTGAAACAGTTTCATCTGCTCCCTGACTTGCGCATTCTGCTGCTCGAGTTGTGCGGTATGCTGATTCTTGAGCTCTGCAATGCGTGACTCGTTCTGGGCGTTAAGTTCAGCGACTCTGGTTTCGTTCTGGGTGCGGAGTGCGTCAAGCAGGCGGTCACTTTCTGCCTTGCGGTCTTCCATCTGCTTTAGAAGACTCTGCTTTTCCACCTCAAGACCGGCTACGAGACGGTCCGATTTGCTTCTTGTTGCAAAGTATGTAATGGCGGCAACTGACACTGCCACAACTATGCATATTGTTATTGATACTGTCATACTACAAATATACGCACATTCTTTGGACAAACGGGAAATTATGGTTTCTTTTGCGAATCAGAATCATAATTACCAACCAATCATTCAATTATGCACAAATTTTCCACATCGGTGTGCATCGTTGCATCAGCCTTTATGCTTGCAGGATGCCAGCACTACGATTATCCGTTCCAGAACCCCAGACTGTCTGTTGACAAGAGGGTGGAGAACCTGCTTTCACTGCTCACTCCGGCCGAAAAGATAGGCCTGATGATGAACGGCTCGGTTTCAATTGACAGTCTTGACATTCCCGCCTACAACTGGTGGAACGAGGCCTGCCACGGTATATGCTACGACGATGTCACCGTATTTCCGCAGGTAATTGCCCTGGGTGCCACATTCGATGCTCCACAGCAGTATGAAATATACACGGCTGTGTCCGATGAAGCACGTGCCGTATGGAACACGACAGACCACCATCAGCTTGGCGTCAACCAGCCGAACGGCAGTATATGGCATCAGGGACTGTCATTCTGGTGCCCCAATGTGAACATTTTCCGTGATCCACGCTGGGGACGCGGTCAGGAAACGCCGGGCGAGGACCCGTATCTGAACTCGGTAATGGGAACCCAGACCGTAAAGGGCATGCAGGGTAATGACAAAAAGTACTACAAGCTTCACTCATGCGCAAAGCACTTTGCAGTACACAGCGGCCCGGAGCCTCTCCGTCACCAGTTCAACGTAAGCGTTACCGGACGTGACCTGTACGAGACGTACCTGCCTGCATTCAAGTCGCTTGTACAGGAAGGCAATGTTCAGGAGGTAATGTGCGCATACCACCGCTATGACAATGACCCGTGCTGCGCCAGCAATTTGCTGCTGCAGGATATTCTGCGCGAGAAGTGGGGATTTGACGGTCTGGTGGTATCGGACTGCGGTGCCATATCGGACTTCTTCAACAAGAGCCAGCACGGTACGCATGCCGACGCGGCCAGCGCATCGGCCGATGCAGTCCTGTCCGGTACCGACATTGAATGCGGAACCAACTACCGTTCACTTGTCGATGCCATTGAAAAGGGTTTGATTTCCGAGGCCGACATTGATGTGAACGTACGCCGCATTCTGAAGGCACGCTTTGAGCTGGGTATGTTTGATCCTGCCGAAATGCTGCCATGGGCAGACCTCGGGCTTGACGACCTGAGCAGTCCGGAGCATACCGCACTTGCCAGCAAAGCCGCCCACGAGGCTATTGTGCTGCTCAAGAATCAGGATAATCTGCTGCCGCTCAAGAAGGAGAACATTACGATTGCGGTTGTAGGTCCCAATGCCGATGATGCCCGTGTAATTCTTGGCAACTACAACGGATATCCTTCAAAGGCCAACACGCAGACCATTCTCGGTGCCATACGTGAGGCTGCTCCTAACGCCAACATAATATATGAAAAGGGCTGTGACCTTAACGAGGCTTTCCTGACCACGCATTATGTTCCAATGCTGAACGGCGGCAAGGGTCTTCACGCAGAGTACTACAACAGCACTGACTACAGCGGTGATGTTGCAGCAAGCGCAAATTACAACGAGAAAGTCAACCTGAACACCACATCGCCGGCTCTTGCACACGAGGACTGCCCCTGGGAGCCCGGTCTTAACCAGACAGGTTTCAGTGCAAAGTATTCAGGCAGTTTTACGGCCGATTTCTCGGGCGATATGATTTACTCGGTTCGCGGCAGCGGCCAGTACATATTCAAGGTTAACGGTGAGACCGTTGCCGAACAGCAGGGCGGCCGTGGCGGTTTTGGTGGCTTTGGAGGCTTTGGCGGTTTCGGTGGCTTTGGACGCGCTGCCAAGCCGACCACATTCAGTGTAGAGGAGGGCAGGACCTACGACATCCAGATTGAGCTTATCCAGCCCGAAGCCAGATCGGCATCGTTCTCGTTCGACATCTACAGCCGCGGTCCTGTTGACTTTGCCAAAGTTGTTGACAAGGTATCATCGGCCGATGTCATTGTAATGGTCAGCGGTATTTCAAGCGACATTGAAGGCGAGGGCCATGACCGTTCAAGCATTGAACTGCCTGAAATCCAGCAGCAGTTGCTCCAGGCTCTTGACGAGACAGGCAAGCCTGTTGTTCTTGTAAACGTATCGGGCAGCGCCGTAGGTTTCGGTGCCGTTGAAAGCAGCTATGATGCTCTGCTTCAGGCATGGTACGGCGGTCAGGCATGCGGCAAAGCCGTTGCTGACGTTCTGTTCGGCAACTACAATCCTGCCGGACGTCTGCCGGTTACATTCTATGCATCGACAGAACAGTTGCCCGATTTCCAGGACTACAGCATGCAGAACCGTACATACCGCTACTTCAAGGGTGAACCTCTGTACGCTTTCGGTTACGGTATGAGCTACACCACATTTGAATACGGCGAGGCTAAGGTATCGGGCAAACCCGAATCAATGAAACTCAGCGTTCCTGTTACCAATACCGGTTCCATTGACGGTGACGAGGTTGTTCAGGTCTATGTCAAGTCCCTTGACGATGCAGGCGCTCCAATAAAGTCTCTCTGCGGATTTGCACGCGTGAACATTGCAGCCGGGCAGACCGCCACGGTAAGCATTGATCTGAACAAGGAGACATTCTACTTCTACAATGAGGAGGCCGACGGACTTGCCTTGCGCAAGGGCAGCTACCAGCTGCTGTATGGTCCGTCATCGCTCGATGCTGACCTCAAGTCAATTGACATGACACTGTAACCGCACACATGCGGCCAAAAGAGTGGGGGCTGTCCATCGCGGGCAGTCCCCATTTCTGTTGCTGTCGCAAAAAGCCTTGAAAGTCTTTGATAAATTGTTCGGGGTAATTAACTTTGCCGACATGAGTAGGTTCACGTCGATAAGCAAACAAGGCTTTACGCCTGATACGATACGACAAATTGATAAATATATTAACGATATTTACAATGGCAACATCAACGCTGATAGATTCAATACGGCAGAGCATGCAGGACTCTGTAGTGCAGGTAAGGTGCTCATCGGGGCGCAAACCATCGCCAGTTACGCGCGAACAAGCCTTAGCTCAGGTGGAGATGCTGGAGAAAGCCAAGCAACAATACCAAGCAATTGGCAGATAGATGAGGCTCAAGAAAAGCTGGTGGAGCAATGGGCGCGTGCGGCTGGTATTATGCGTGTGATTGGATTTTCAAGAGATAGCGAAGGCTTGTTTCGTATCATTTTATCACAGCCATACATTCAATGTGAACGTCTTGCAACAAATTCCGAAATATTGGATTATGTTGCATCCAAAGGTTTGCAACCAAACAAAGATGACTTCAAAGAGAGCTTCATAAATGACCGGATTATCCTTGAAGATATGCATCCTGCCAATGTTTTCATTGACATACAGTCTGGAAAACCTGTATGCATTGATTGTATTGTGAAGTTCAGATGAGTATTATAATAATGTCTAACAATTAAGCCGAAAATAGTCTTTGTCAGACATGGACTAAGCAAAATAGAAAGTACAGAAACATAACATATTAACAAATAACGCGCATTGACTATTATTTGCGTTCTCCTGAATGGCCTAGGAAACCGAAAACAGAGATAAGAACACAAAAATAGTGGTTAGGTAGCTTTCCTTGGGAAAAGTGTACCTTCTCCAATCTATTTAAGAGTCAATGTTCATGCTTTGGGCATGGGCATTTCTTGTAGATTGGAAGGGGTCTCTGTTTCCTAGGCAGCCCCGGAGAACGCATGAGAGGGTCCGTGCCCTTTTTATGCGTTCACGTAAGTGGTAGATCAGCGCATTTTATTGCATCTATCACTAATGGCACAGGAAAATATTGATGAGCTAAAACGGCAGATTAAAGAATTGGAGAGTAAGGTTGCCTATCTGAATGCGCAACTGAAAGAGGACAACCGTTTTGGTTTGAAATGGATAGATGTGCCAGAGGCTTTCGATGCCGAAAGCGAGAATAAAATCCCGATACTTGAAGAAGTTCCGGAACTTGCCATCACAAACAATGATGGCAAACCCACCCATATCCTTATTGAGGGTGACAACTATCATGCACTTACCTGCCTGAATTATACGCATCACGGCAAAGTGGACGTAATCTACATTGATCCACCGTACAATACTGGCAGTGACGGCTTCACTTACAAAGACAAAAGGTTTCTTGATAAATTTCCCGATGGAGTGAAACTGCCTGCAAATCATCCTCTCCGCCATAGTGCATGGCTGTCATTCATGCAAAAGCGACTGAAGCTGGCAAAAGAATTATTGTCTGATAGAGGCGTAATTTTTATCTCTATTGATGATAATGAACATGCTAATCTTAAATTATTATGCGACAATATTTTCGGTGAAAATAATTATGTGGCAAAATTTGATTGGCGTAAAAAAACGGGTGCGAATGATGCTAAGGATATAGCTGTTATTACAGAAACAATTTTATTGTATTCAAAAAACCATACAAAAACGATTTCAGAAAAAATATGGTCCAGAGATGAAAGTTCTGTTAACAAAAGCAGGTATAAATATGAAGACGAGTTTGTTAAAGAACGTGGCCGATTTTATTATGACACATTAGACCGAGGAGGATTGCAATATTCTGATTCTATGAATTATGGAATTGAAGCACCTGATGGTGGCTTAATATTCCCAAATGGACGTACTTCATTTGAAAATGATGGTTGGATATGGAAATGGGGATATGATAAAGTTCAATGGGGTATTCGGAACAAATTCTTGGAATTCAAGAAATCAAGTAAGAGTAAAGGATCTGCTTATACCATTAAATATAAGGTTTATGAAAAAGTTGATAATGAAGGAAATATACGAGTTTCAACAGGAAGGGCATATAGTAATTTGATATTAGAACCTATTAATCAACAAGGTAATTCTGAAATTAAAGATATTTTTAATGAAACGACCCCTTTTTCTAATCCCAAACCCATAGTATTGATATCATACTTGTTAAGAACGATATATTGTAAACAGTCAGTTATTCTAGATTTCTTTGCGGGAAGTGGCACAACCATGCATTCTACAATGCAGTTGAATGCTGAAGACGGAGGGCATAGGCAATGTATTCTGATAAATCTAAATGAGAACAATATTTGTCGTGATGTAACCTATGAGAGGAACAAACGCGTTATTGAAGGGTATGTTACACCAAAAGGGTTGGATGTTGAAGGTCTTGGTAACTCCCTGAAATACTATCGGACGGCATTTGTCGGGGCAAATGATTGCGGTCAGGCAACAGACAATGACAAGACGGTACTTGCACAAAAAGCCGGGTGTCTGCTTGCTCTTGCTGAGAATACGCTATACGAACAGAAGACAACAGGCAATTATCAGATATTCAAGGATAAGGACAAAGATGTATGGACTGCAGTCTATTTCAAGGAAGATTACAGACCAAAGTTTTTCAATGAATTCGTTGACGCTGTCAAAGCATTGAAGGGAATCAAGAATGTTTACATTTTCAGTTGGGGCGATGTAGGGCCTTTTGAGGCGTACTTTGATGATGATTCAAATGTTCAAATCAAAGGCATTCCACAGCCAATTCTTGATATTTACAAATCACTCAATCAGTAAGCAGGTATGGAAAATATAACATTTCAAATAGAAGCTATTGAAAAGCTCATAGACAACATAAAGACTCTTTGGTCAAAACCGGAGCGTCAGATTCCTATTGTTTTCAAAGCCCCCACAGGCAGCGGTAAGACCTATATGACAGAAAAGATGATTTGTGATCTTGCCCAGCAGCCCGATTGGGACCAGAATGTTGCATATGTATGGATTACTTTCTCCGATGACCTTGCTATGCAGAGTAGGGATAAATTCGATATTTACTTCCCGACAAGTAAACACGGGCGGTTATTGACCATTGAGGATTTTAATCTTGGCACGTTACAAAAGAATGACGTGCTGTTTCTGAATTGGCAGAAACTGGTATCAGATGCGGCAGAAAACCGTATTTATCGCCGCCCGGCCGACCTGCGAATGCGTCACGAGAGCCGTGTCTATTTTGAGGATTTTGTAGAGAATAGTCATCATAACGGAGTTGAGATAATCCTTATTGTTGATGAGGCTCACTTGAACCTGACTGATAAGTCACAGCGCGATGTGATTGACCCGCTTAACCCGAAAATCAAATTGTTGGTATCTGCCACACCCAAGAAAGAAACCATACCTACGCAGGATGAGATTGAAGATAGTAAAGCTGGATATGTCCGCATCAAGCATCAGGATGTTGTAGATGCCGGTTTGATAAAGGCAAACATAATTTGCCAGACAGAAGAAGAGTTGCGGAAGTATGAAGGCGAGGACGAAGATCATGCACTTCTGCGTCTGGCCATTGACAGACGGAATGAATTGAAACAGGAGATTGATTCTTTCGGCGTAAATGTAAATCCGCTTGTCATTATTCAATTGCCGAACGATGATGAGGAACTTACAAACGAAGGAAAACCGACAAAGGAGGAAATAACTAAGGAGTACCTTATTTCGCAAGGTATAAAAGCCAACCGTATTGCATCATGGTTTACCGGTAAGAAGAAACCCGATGGTTTGGAACTTGACGATAGTGAATATGAGTATCTGTTGTTCAAGACAGCTGCTGGTACAGGTTGGGATTGTCCGCGAGCTCAGGTTCTGGTTATGTTCCGTGACGTAAAGTCAGAGATATTCCACACTCAGACAATCGGACGCATTTTGCGGGTGCCCATTATGAATCAGGAAGTGTCTAAGGTATTCCGTAACGGTTACATCTACACAAACTATTCCCGCAAGGCTGTTGAAGCGGCAGATTATCCGGAACAGGAAAACCGGCCAAAGACTCTTGTGGCAAATAACAGAAAAGGTAAAGATTATAAAATTGATCCAAAACTGCTTACTGATTTCTTGTCACGTGTTGATTATGGAGACTTGGGTAAATCGGGAGAATTCCAGCAGTGTCTGTTTGATACGTTCAATGCATTCTTTGGTATAGAAGAAGGTGATGCTTTCAATTTGTTGCGTGATAAGTTGACAGCAAAAGGACTTGATGTCTCAGCCGATTTCCAGCATCAGATTATTGTCAATACCATATTCAAGGAGTACGAGAAGATAGGCTTGTCATTAAAAGAATCAGACGTTACTTCACGTGAATGGAGCCGTAGCGATGTGGAAAAATTGTTCTCTCTTCATCTGGTGAACATACTTCGCTCACAAACAGACAATGACTGTAAAGTTGGCAATATGGTGCGTTCTGTTCCAACTCTCAAGAGTGCAATCCGTCTGTGGTTCAAATATCATGCTTTACCATCGGAAACTGAAGAGAGGTGGTACAGAGTGTTCCTGAACGATGTTGTCAACAAAGGGGATAACAGTATATTCAGAGAACTTATTACCAAAACACTGAAAAATTATCATCCGTTGCTGGAAGAACAGCTGAAAAGACGTAGAGAAGAAAATGAGCAAAGAGAGCGCGAAACATTTGTTCTACGAAAAATGTATGCGTTTACAGAAGAGTATGAAGCAATCCCTGAAAACAAATGTCTGTTGACACCGTTCTATCTGCGAAAAGAATATACTGGTCGTGACACTGAAGAGTCCTTTGCCAGGTTCCTTGATAATCAAAATGAAATAGAGTGGTGGTTCAAAAATGGGGATAGCGGAAAAGACTGGTTCGCCATAAGATATTTCAATGAGGTAAAGAAAGAAGATGCCTTGTTCTATCCGGATTGGGTATACAGAAAAAAGGATGGCACAATAGGAATATTTGATACAAAGGGTGGACAGACGGCATCGGCTGTTGAAACAAAGAACAAAGCAGAGGCACTTCACAAAGTGCTGAGAACTACGAATGGTTGGAATCGTGAATTTATCCGTTATGAAGGTGGCATTGTCCGCAAGGAAAACGGAATGTGGTACTATAATGATAACGCAACTTATTGTTACCAAGCAGGAAGTACTGATGGTTGGAAACTGTTTTCCGATTTATTCAGACAGTCAACACCAGTGAATGAAACAAATGAAATTCTGCCGATTGTCAGTACCGAAGACGTGCCTGACGCAGACCGTTTTACTCGTTTCTTGCCGCTGTATCCGTTCCATACTGCATGTGGAGCGTTGGAGAATGGTGACGCATTGCCAGAAGATGGTATTGAAGGTTGGATTGATGTGTCGGGATATGGCTTCAAGCCAAATGCGCAGATGTTTATTGTACACGCCAAAGGGGAGTCCATGTTGCCAAAAATTCAGCCCGATGATTTGTGCGTGTTTGAGGCGTATGGCGGTGTAAACGGCAATTCAGGTAGCCGTGAAGGACAGATTGTAATTGCACGTCAATATGGTAAGGATACTGATTACAACTGTCAATATACCATCAAGAAATATCACAGTGAGAAAGACCCATTCACCGGCCGGAACGTTAAAGTAGAATTGCGTCCGCTGAATTCTGCATATTCAGCTATTGAAGTGAAAGAAGATAATGTGCAGATTATAGCCACATTAAAGCAGGTTCTATAAAGGAAACCATCCCGCCGCCCGCACAGTATTTTCCGAATTAGCCATAGCGGGCATGGGGTATGTCCGGGTGACCGTCGCCGCCCGTGGCGTCGTGAACGGGAGGGACCCGCTGCGAAGCAGTGGGAGGGATGGAGCGCAATGCGCGGAAGTCACACGGATATACCCCATGCCCGCGTTCCAGAACAGCACACTCAAACTGTGTCTTTACATGATGTTATTATGACGTAAATTTGCATCATATTGCAATAATATATATATATTTGCGAGATAATAAAACTGATTGATTATGCCACAAGTATCTATGACTGTTCGGATGGACGACCAGCTTAAGTCTTCTTTTGACAAACTTTGTTCACAGTTTGGAATGAGCACAAATGCTGCTATGAATGTCTTTGCACGCGCAGTTGTACAAAGAGGAAGAATACCGTTTGAGATAATATCAGATGAAACTGCTGCAAAGACGCAGGCTGCTATTGATAAATATTGGGCGGATAATTACAATGCCAGTGACATTGATGCCATCTTAAATGAACACTTGCGCACTCCGTATAAACATGCTGCAAAGAAATGAGGACAATAGTATTGGATACGAATTGCCTTCTTGCTATTCTTCCGTCAGTTAGCCCGTATCATAGGGTATGGACAGACATTCTTGAAGGAAATGTCTGTATTTGTGTTTCAAATGAGATTCTTGAAGAGTATGAGGAAATATTAGAGCAGAAAACCAATGCTGAAATAGCAAAGTCCGTGATTAAACTTATTCTCTCTGCTCCAAATTTAAAAAAGGTGACACCAACATACTTTCTCCATTTGATTGAATCGGATCCTGATGATAATAAATTCGTGGATTGTGCTTTTTGTGGCGAGGCAGAATTGATTGTGACAAACGATGCACATTTCGATGTCTTAAAAGCTATCAACTTTCCAAAATTCGTTGTCATGAAACTTCAGGAATTTGTTTTGTATTAGGAGGGACCCGCTGCGCAGCAGTGGGAGGAGATGAAATACATAATAGGTGCGCTGAACAAGGCCATGGAGACTGCACGAAACTTAACAGCTGCAGGAATTGCAAAAGAACTGATCAGTCAGTGCACCGGCTTGACAATTGAGCAGATAACTGAACTGTAATGATAGATAGCCGGACTCTCAGTGGGTGCGGTAGAATTCTTCGAGCTTCTTGAAGCAGTGTGAATTGATTATTTCTTGTAAACTGCGGTCAAAGTTGCTGCGGATTTCCGGAGTAGGGCTGAACATGAAGCATTCGCCATTTTCAGCAGTGTAGGGATGCCACTCGGGCAGACCTTCAACATTCGGATTGCCGGCATGGGCAAAGTTGGCCCACGACTGTGCCATGCGGTCAGCAAGCAGCAGATCACTGTCGCTTGGATTGGGCAGGTCACGCCCGGCAAGATGCAGTGTGTTGAAACAGAAGTTCAGTTCGGCACCATGAGCAGACACACCGTTCAGAGGCGATTTCCAGGTAAACATATAGTTGTAGAGCGGAGCACTGCGTTTTGCCGACTCGCTGTCTATGGTGATAAGGGTCTTTGCACGGAACATAGGGTCAATTGAAGGCAGGTCCTGAGGCACAAAATCGGGCCATGCGGCAGCCAGAGCGTCAGCGTATGCATCGGTCTCGGCACCGAACGTGCTTCTGACAGCATCCTTTGCCTGTTCAAGAGTCATACTGCGCTGATACTGACCACGTTGCAATTCATTGAACGTCGTTCCAATTACCAGAGGAATGTTGTCTGATATACTTGCGAATCCCGGTTGAAAAGGTTGCTGTAATAGTACTTCGCCGTCGGGAGTAGGTCCGAAGCCCCACATCATTGGTGTTCCCGGCTGCCGTGTGCCTATGCTTGCGGCCATGGCACGCTGACCGGCCTGATACAGTTTGTCATACGGCACATCGTTTATCAGTTCTACACGGTCAACGGGGATGTCCAGTTCCTTGAGGACAGCAAGACCGAGCTCCTTGCTCATGGCGTTGGTGTTCACATTGAGAATGGTTCCGCTCATTATGATGGCCTTATGGAAAAGTCCTTTGGCCGATGGCATGCACATGAGCGTTCCAACCTTACCGCCGCCACCTGATTCACCGAATACGGTCACATTCCCGGGGTCTCCGCCAAACTTGGCTATATTGTCCTGAATCCAATGCAATGCGGCCACGACATCGAGCATGCCCACATTTCCGCTTTCCCTGTACTTTGGATTTCCGGTTCCCGACAGGTCAAGGAAGCCCATAATATTGAGACGATGGTTCAGACTTACAACCACAACATCTTTCTTGGCAAGTCCCATACCGGGGTTCCAGGCCGATGTTCCCGAATCGAAACCGCCACCATGACACCACAGCATGACGGGTTTCTTTCCCTTCAGGTCAGTGGTCCAGACATTCAGCACGCAGCAGTCCTCGCTCATCTCCTTGGGATTGGTGGAATTCCGGCCTCCCTGCATAGCCTGCGGTCCCCATTCGGTGCACAGTCTTACAGTATCCCATTTTTCAACAGGCTGGGGCGGCATGAAGCGTTCAACCCTGGCGTACGGTATTCCCTTGAAGGCCATGGTACCTTCTTCTATGAAACCCTGAACCTTACCGGCTTTTATTTTGACTATCGGAGCATCGGGAAGTGACTTCTGGGCACATATTGCACCGACGGGTAGCAGAACCCCGCATAACAGCATTGAAAATCTTCTCATAGGAATGACTGGTTTGTAACGGTAGCAAAAGTAACAATTTTGCCAAATATTGAATACCTTTGCGGACCTTATTGAAAATTCTATATGATCTGGATTGTAATGCCAATTCTGATTGTCCTGATGTTCATGCTCGGCATAGGACTTGACAGAAATTCTTTTCTTGAACTGAAAAAACAGCCATGGTCTGTCCTAGTAGGACTGTTCGGACAGATTATTGTGCTGCCGGCAATAGCTTTCGCACTTGGCATCTGGCTTGACCTGCCACCGGTATATTTTCTGGGACTTATGCTTGTGGCATGTTCCCCCGGAGGCAGTTCATCAAACGCATTTTCAATGCTGGCAGGCGGAAATGTGGCACTTTCAGTCACTCTGACTGCATGCAGCAGCATTATTACACTGTTCACTCTTCCGCTGATAATGACTTTCTTTGCCGCATACATATCGGTCAACAGTGACGTCACCGTGGTGTTGCCTGTAGGAAAGCTGATCATGCAGAACATTGTTCTTATTTTTGTGCCGATAATTCTGGGTGTTTTGTTCAGGATTGTAAAAGCCGATTGGGCACATGCGGTCGAAAAGGTTCTCAAAAAATGTGCTTTTCCCGCTCTCATGCTTCTTGCACTGGTCTTTTTCCTGCAATATACAAAGGAAATAATTGCAAACTTCACTACATTGGGACTTGCCGCCGGTCTGCTTATACTGTGTGCCATGCTGGTTGGACAGCTGCTGAACAGGCTTTGCAGGTTCTCAAAGGCTGTAAGCCGTACAATCAACATTGAGATAGGCATGCAGAATGCGGCTCAAGCCATTGCCATAGCCACATCGCCATTCATATTCAATGACGGAAGCATGGCACTGCCGGCAATTGTGTATGCACTTCTCATGAATGTCATTCTGCTAACGTATGTTTGGATAATAAGACGCAAATCAAAATGAGACAGGACTGGAAACCGGGTACTATGATTTATCCGCTGCCTGCCGTCATGGTAAGCTGCGGTGCGACTCCTGACGAGTATAACATTCTTACCGTATCGTGGACGGGAACCATTTGCAGCGACCCTGCAATGTGCTACATATCGGTACGTCCGGAGCGTCATTCGTATGACATAATAAAGCGTAACGGTTGCTTTGTAATAAACCTCACGAACAATGCGCTTGCTCGCGCGACAGACTTCTGCGGAGTTCGTTCCGGCCGTGACATTGACAAGTTCAGGGAAATGAAGCTCACTCCCGGCAAATCGCATTTCATTGCTGCACCTACAATTGAGGAGTCGCCTGTTTCAATAGAATGTGAGGTGGTTGAAATAAAGCCGCTGGGGTCACATGACATGTTCATTGCAAAGGTTGTGAACGTGCAGGTCGATGAAAAATACATTCTGGAGGACGGCAAACTGGATATGGCTGCCATGGACCTGATTGCCTACACACACGGGGAATACTTTGATGTAAGCAATCCGAAGGGCTTCTTCGGATGGTCGGTCCGCAGGAAGAAAGTCATAAGACGCGAAAAGAAATAGATCCGGCAAAGGACCTTCGGCTTTAGAAGCTGTTTTGATTCAAAACAGCTTCTTATACAAATCCGAAGGTCTGTCTGATAACCTGTTCAAAATGCGGGAACAGGGCTCCTGAGTTATGTGCAACTAGAAACAGTTTCAGGGACGAGTAGGGGCGTATTCCATCAAAGACAGCCTGCGGAGTAGCGCCCGGGCCAAACCATTTTTCGGCATCACTGTCATTGGAGTAGAAGTATTCATCAACAAACACGTCCCAGACGGCACGCGTCTGGTCACCTGTCAGATGGAACGATTCACGACGGAACTCTTCGTCTGAAAAGAAGCATACAATCTGCATCATTCCAATGTCCAGAAGCGGACAGCCTTGCGCAAACAGTCCAAGATCAATGAAATTGACCGTATGTTCCTGACTTATCGGCGCTCCCGCCGGAAGCGTTGAAATAAGGTTGCCTATATGCATATCGCCATGAACGGCTGTCTTGCAGTCCGGTATCAGGTCAATAAAGTCATTCATAAGCGATTTCTCACTATCGTCAAAAACACGGTCCAGATTAAGAAAATGGCGGAACTGTTCCTTTGCATCGGGAAACATCCCGTCAGGACATGGCGTAGAATGGAGTTTCCGGCAATATCCGGCAAATTCGCGCGTGTATTCTTCAAGACGCTGCGGCTCCTGCGATATCATTCGGGCAAAACTGCGCTTTCCTATGACTCTCTGAAAGCGTATTCCCACACGTTTCCCGTCTGTTACAAGCTGACCGGGCTCAGGTGAAGGTATTCCCAAGTCATACACTTTCCTTGCCAGTTCCAGTTCATCTTCAATCATCTGAACCGGATACCCCGGATTGTACAGTTTGAGCATTATGTTTTCATCGGCCAGACAGTCATAGCTGTCGCCATTGGCACCTTCACCGCTTTTGCGGTAGTCCTTTTCAAGATTTACCTTTTCCATTAAAGAATACGCTTTTCACAAATGTACCCATAATATACAAGAATCTGGTTAAATTCGCACATCCAAATTTCAATTATGCCAGATTTCGGATGTGATGTTCTGCTGACGGGCAGCATGGGAAATATTACCGATGTTGCAGTACGCTCGCTTGAGGGCCATGGGCTGAAGGTCAGATGCATGCCTTTTGCGCAGAACACACTGCGCGACGAATGCGGATACTTGCGTGAACTGAGAAAGTCAATAACACTGTACAATCCCCATGTTATCATACCGATAGGCGATGCTACGGCCCTTTCACGTTTCAATGCCAATTCAGTAATATCAGACACAGTAATACCTGTTGACATACCTGAAAACATAGAGTTACTTAACAGTAAGACAGGTTGCTATAGGCTTGCAGTTGAAGCCGGGATACCACAACCGCATCTGTTCGATGACATTAGGGATATTGGCACATATCCGGTAATTTTCAAACGTGACCGATCATTCGGCGGTACGGGCGTGCGCAAGCCTTCAACCCGCCGGGCACTTGAACAGCTTATTGCCAAAGAAAAGCCCGATGCAAAATGGCTTGTTCAGGAATATATTGACGGACAGTGTTATAGCATAGATATATTCATGTTCAATGGCATGTTTGAATATGGCTGCTATCGTACACTTTCAACGGACCAGGGGCTTGGGCCATCGACCTTACGCGAACACGTAGATTTTCCAGGGCTTGCCGAATATGCAAAACGTCTGCTTGAACCAATAGAATTCAAGGGGGTATGCGGTCTTGATTTCATAGTCGATGACAAAGACAGGGCATACTTTCTTGAATGCAATCCACGGTTTACAGGCGGACTCCAGACTCAGTTGGATGCCGGTCTGGATCTTCCGTTCTTATGGTACAATATGGCAGTGACAATAAAGAAGGACCGTTCCCGATAATCTCCGGAACGGCCCTTCTTGAATGCGCATGTGCACTTATTCTGGCAGCAGGGCAGGGGTAACCTTCCAGCTGCGTGTCTTGCCTTCTTTGAAGTTTACAGTGCCACGGATATCTTCGACCGATGCGCCTACAAGCACGGTGTATTGCCCTGCAGCAGTTTCCCATGCACTGTTGACATCGTTGAACGATGCCAGATCGTATGCGGGAATCTTCATTGTCAAAGTCTGCGACTGTCCGGGTTCAAGCATGCCGGTCTTTGCAAACGCCTTTAATTCACATGCCGGTTTTTCAAGTCCTCCTGCAGGAGCGGCAATATAAACCTGAGCAGCTTCCTTCCCTGCAGCACTTCCAGTATTCTTAATTGATACTGAAACAGTTATGCTTCCATCACCTGCAACTTTCACGCTTGGCTTGCCATATTGGAAAGTGGTGTAGCTGAGACCGAAACCGAACGGATATGATACAGGAACCTTGCTGGTATTGAAATAGCGGTAGCCTACATTCAGACCTTCATCATATTTGGTATAGTCATAGTCCTTGAGCTTTGCCGGCTGGCCGAATCCGCCAAATCCGCCAAAGCCACCACGACCGCTGTTTCTGGAGTTCTGAGGCTTGTAGTAGGGGAAATTGGCAGATGACGGGATGTCAAGATAGTTCAGAGGAAATGTCATGGACAGCTTTCCGGAAGGATTTGACTTGCCCAAGAGTATGTCTGCAACACTGTTTCCCACTTCCTGACCCGGAGTCCATGCTAACAGAATTGCGTCGGGCTGGTTCTTCCATGAAGCGGTCTCAATGACACCGCCTATGTTCAGCACAACAATAACCTTCTTGCCGGCCTTGTGATAGGCGTTGCAGGTGTTGGCAATGAGGTCACGCTCGCACTGTGCAAGTTCAAAATCGGCCTCGAGCACGCGGTCATCGCCTTCACCGGCATTGCGTCCTATTACAATGACAGCGGCATCGTTGCGGTTAACCGAATTGTTGATAACTTCCTGACGTATAGACATTTCAGGCAGTACGCCTTCACCGAATGTAGCACCGCCGCCAAGAGCCTGTCCCGGAAGGAATGAGGCACCGGCGTTCTCGGCATTCTGATAGTCACGGTATGTGGCATATATGTTTGCAATGGTCTTGTCTATCTGGAAGCCACCGGCTTCAAGACCTTCGCTGATATGACGGACATATGGTTTGTTCACATTACCTGAACCCGTGCCTCCGGCAATTGACTTGTAGGCGTTCAAACCGAACAGGGCAACACGTGGAGCTTCCTTGAAGGGCAGTACGGCATTGTTGTTCTTGAGAAGCACCATTCCCTCGGCAGCAGCCTTGCGTACCAGTCCGGCGTGCGCTTCAATGTCGGGTTTCTCAGAATATGCATAACCGTTGAAACGCGGAGTCTTGACAATATACTCAAGTATGCGGCGCACATTGCGGTTCAGGTCTTCCTCGCTCAGTGTGCCGTCCTGAACGGCTGCAACAATGCGCTGAGTCTCACTGGCATTGCCCGGTTCCATAAGATCATTGCCGGCCTTTACGGCTTTGACAGTACCTTCCTTGTTGCCCCAGTCTGTCATCACCATACCTTTATATCCCCATTCGTCGCGCAGAATGGTCGTAAGCAGATCATAGCTCTGCTGTGTATATGTACCGTTAATCTTGTTGTACGATGACATTATTGTCCACGGCTCCGATTCACGTACGGCAATCTCAAAGTTCTTCAGATAAAGCTCACGAATTGCACGTATGCCAACCTGGGCATCGTTCTCCATTCTGTTGATTTCCTGGTCGTTGAATGCAAAGTGCTTGACAGAAACTCCAACACCCTGGCTCTGTATTCCGCGTACGAAAGCGGCGCTTATCTTACCGCTTAGCAGAGGGTCTTCGCTGAAGTACTCGAAATTGCGGCCGCACAGAGGGTTGCGGTGCAGGTTCATGCCAGGACCGAGAATGACATCGGTTCCGTATTCCAGTACTTCATTTCCCATGGACCTGGTCATTTCCTCGACCAGTTCCACATTCCAGGTGCAGGCCATGACCGTACCTACAGGAAAGCCCGTACAGTAGTATGTATTGTCTGTTCCGCGTCTGGTAGGGTCTATGCGCAGTCCGGCAGGTCCGTCGGCCAGGACGGTCTGTGGGATTCCCAGACGCGGTATAGCCTGTGTGCCTCCTGCAGCACCTGCCACCAGTGACTGGCGACCGCCTACTGCAAGTGTTGCCTTTTCCTGAAGTGTCATAGCTTCAAGGACTTCATCTATGTTGTCCTTTGAAAGTTGCGGTTGTGACTGAGCCGATGCAAACGCCATCATGGCGATACAGGCGAACAAATGAGTTTTTTTCATAATTATGTGATTGGTTGCAAGTTATAGGTATTCTTATTCGTGATTATCGTGCGAAAAGTTATCAGGCTCAATATGAACGTTGATTTGAGTCTCCTTACCGAAATGTTCTGAAAGACATGACTCAACGTTTGTGGATATTCTGTGAGCGTCAACTATCGAAATGTTATGGTCAACCATTATATGCATGTCAATGATTACCGACGGACCGCTCTGGCGCGTTTTAAGATTATGCACATCGACAACGCCGTCAACTGATGACGCGAGTCTTATCACTTCATTTTCCGTCTCTTCAGGCAGTGAAACATCAAGCAGCTGACGTGCCGAAGGAAAGGCCATTTTAACGGCAACTACAAATATTACTATTGAAATGACGCAACCCATTATCGGGTCCAGTATAATCCACTCATTTCCAAGCAGAATGGCACCGCCAATACCTATCAGAGAACCTACTGAAGACATAGCGTCACTTCTGTGATGCCATGCATTGGCAATCACAGCCGGAGAATTGACTCTGCGTCCTACAAATGCTGTGAACTGGTAACAGAATTCCTTGGCGGCGATTGAAACTGCTGCCGCTATCAGCGCTATGGTTCCCGGTACTTCAATGGTCTCGCCATGAATGATTTTATTTATATTGTCAATGCCGTCGGAGAGAATGCGTGCGGCCACAACAATCAGAATAAGGCTAAGAATGAATGTAGCCATAGTCTCAAACTTGCCATGTCCGTAACTGTGGTCACGGTCACGGCTCTTGCCTGATATTTTCAGGAATACAAGAATGATTATGTCACTGATAAAGTCAGAAAACGAATGGACGCCATCGGCCACCATAGCCGAACTTCTGCCTACTATTCCTGCAATCAGTTTGAACACAGTCAACACTGCATTGATAGCCATCCCAGCCCATGTTACATTTGATATCTGCCGTTCTCTTGTTCCCATTGGTAGCACGTTATTAAGTTGCTTAACTACAGTTTGTTATCATCGTTCAATGAACCATTCGCCAGGTAGTAGATACCCAAACGTGACGCCAATATTCGATTTATTGAAACGACTTGTTGAGAAATCGGCAAAGACATTGAAACACAGTTTATTATACTGGGCAACGAAATTCAGTTCGCCCATCAGCTGCATGCCAACAAGAGTTTCTCCATATTCTGCCTGACCATCGGCATCATTGATTGGACGTGACGGCTGGAATGCATAAAATTCTGATCTGAGCTGAAAAATGCTGTTAATTACGAATATCGGCTTGATACCTCCCGCAAAATATGCATTTGCACTGAAATCCGGGTCAAAGACGAACTGACTGTTCGGAGTCGGCCGGAATGAACCGGCCTGCATTACCGAACTCTGATAGTTGAACGAAAGGTTTCGTGTTGAATAATATGCCTCAAACAGAGTACCGAGCACGAAATTCCTGCCCATAGTAAAGTAACGTTCAAAATGCATGGATGACTGAAGCCACGAGCGTGCTACACTGGGCCGGTCATCAGATTTTCCGCCTTCTTCACGGTACTCGTCCCTTTCGGTATAGATATGCGCCCTGATTTCATTTGAATACCCCTGAGTCGGATACATCAGCGCATTAAGGGTATTACCCGAAAAAGATAGGGATGAACCCAATATTCTGTGTACCGAATTATCATACTTGAATGATTGCAGATTGATGTTTGGAGCACTTGAATAGAAGTCTCTATGGTCTGCAGCACCAATTGACACGACAGATTTGTAATTGTTCAGGAACGGACGTGAGAATTTCAATTTCACAAAGAATTCATGTTCCTTGTTGAATGCCGGACGTACATTATCGGAAAATATGTACCCGGACTTGAAATAATTCATATTGTTGTATGCCACCTGAAGTGACAAAGACATCGGAGCATTTGATGTAATCAAATCCATGCTGGTTTGGAACTGTGCATTGTTGTATGCCTTTCCTATCTGTCCTTCAAGCAGATAAGACAGAGAGAATTCTCCTATATGGCTATATGACATTGCTCCGTACAACTGGCTTGACACACTTGACGACAAACCGCCGCCCAAACTGAACGTAGGGTGATCGTCAAGAGTGACATCCAGATCAAGATTGAAGACCGATGATACGGAATCGTATGTAGTAGAAGGATGTACCTTGCTTACAGCGTCATTTGACAGCAATCTGAAATAACCTGACTTGATATCCTCAAACGACATTACGTCAGATTCAGTCTGACCGAATTCCCTCATTACATATCGTCTTTGAGCATTGTTGATACCACGTACATCTGAAATCTTGAATGCCAGTTCCGGAATACGTTTTTTAAACTCACTGCGTATTCGGTTGGTTTCAATTGTATCTCTGCGTGCGGACATGCGGGACTTTATTTCCCTTATGCTCATCATGGTTTTCTGAAACCCGTAATCTGAAACTGCATCGACCAGCTGAAAGTCCAGGATACCGACTCCCTCGGGAACGCAGTTTATCTTGACGCCCAAACTGGGGTCCAGACTGTAATCGCTTTTCTGCATTATCATGCTGAGTGCCTGCCCCATAATATCATAGTCATCAGGTAACGATACATTGCTGCTGGGCGATGCTACACTGCCGATAATGAAGTCAGGGTGAAATTCGCTGATCATGATATCAACAGGGAAATTGTCATAGATACCTCCATCATATGCAAGGATGGAATCTATTCTGATTGGGCTGAAGACGAAGGGTATTGACATTGATGCACGTACCGCATCTCCAAGGTCTCCATTGCCAAGTACAATTGCACCTTTGTTGAAAACATCCGACGCTACTGCTCTGAAAGGAACCATCAGACTGTCAAAGTCACGATGACATGCAGCCGATGCGCCCGCATATATGTCAACAAAGGCCAGATTCATCTGCGAAGGATCTATGACACTGTTTGTGACAGGCCTGATTACGGTCATGGAATCTAGGACTGCTATTCTTGCATCCACGATTGAAGGGTTGGGGGCCGGCTGGCGATAATAGAACTGATAGGTCATGTCCTTTTCACCCGAATACCAGCGTCTGAAATCGTCACTGTGTATAAGCTGCTCCATTTCATCGGGTGAATAACCCATAGCATACAGAGAACCTATTACGGCCCCCATTGACGTACCTGTAATATAGTCTATCGGTATGTCATTTTCCTCAAGAGCACGTATCACGCCAATATGAGCCATGCCTCTGGCTCCACCACCGCTCAATACCAGGCCGACTTTCTGTGGATGGGCCGATGCATTGAACGCAAGCAATGCAGTAAACAGCAGTATAATCTTTCTGAGACGCATCATTTCCCTGATTATTTGGTGTATCTTTCAAAAGTATGCAAAAAAAAGGTGCCACAAGCATTGTGACACCTTTTTTTAACTGAGGAATGCAAATCAGATAAGTTCCACGCTGCGGCGTATGAATTTCGTCAGAGCTTCGCCCTTCAGCATTCCGTTCTGAAGCAATGCCAGGTCGATTAGTTCGTGAACCACATTATTGCCCTGGGCATACTTGGAGTATATCTCACTGACAGCATTTTCCTTTTCGCTGATCTTGCTTTCAATGCTGTTCATTTCATCCTTCTGCTGTGCAGATATTTCGTTGTCCTTTTTGCCTTCACGTTCCTTTCGAAGCTGTGACTGACGTTCTTTAAGGGTAATGAGTTCATCCTGAACAGGCTTGAGCTGTCCACTGCAGTTTTTGCCGGCATCGGCCAGAACGGACTTTATGAGCTTGTGGTCACTGTTCAGGACAACGTTGTACATATCAGGCATTTCACCATAGAAACTCATTCCTGCCTGAATTGCGGCCATATCCTTCATACGGCGCATATACTCGCTGCAGGTAATCATTACCGGCATGGCATTCTCACCAAGAGGCTGGGCATCAACATGGAAATCGGCCTTCTCCATCTTGGGCATCTGACCGGCGAATACTTTGGTAATCATCTGAAGGTCAGCATCGGACAAGTTGTTTGACTGGGTGCTTTCCTTGACAATGAGCTTGTCAATGGTGTCGCTGTCAACGCGCATAAAGCGACTGTTCTGACCCCATTTCTGTTCAAGCATTCCGATTACGGCAACATCAAGACTGTTGTCCATGAGCAGGACACTGTATCCTTTCGATGTTGCAGCTTCAATGAATCCGTACTGCGCCTCACGGTCTGTCGCATAAAGGTATATCAGGTTCTTGTCCTTGTCGGTCTGAGTACCTTCAATCAGCTTTTTGTATTCTTCAAAAGTGAAGTATTTGCCTTCGGTATCCTTCATCAGGGCAATCTTCTCCATCTTGGAGTAGAAATCCTCTTCAGTAAGCATGCCGTAGTTGATGAACAGTTTTACATCGTCCCATTTTGACTCAAAGTCCTTGCGGTCATTCTTGAATATCTGCGACAGACGGTCTGCCACCTTCTTGGTGATGTAGCCCGATATCTTCTTGACATTGCTGTCACTCTGCAGATATGAGCGTGAAACGTTCAATGGAATGTCCGGCGAGTCTATTACGCCATGCAGCAGAGTCATGAAGTCCGGTACTATGCCCTCGACATTATCGGTCACAAACACCTGATTGCAATACAGGTGAATGCGGTTCTTCTGCAGATCAATATTGCTCTTGACCTTCGGGAAGTACAGGATACCTGTCAGATGGAAGGGGAAATCAACATTCAGGTGAATCCAAAACATAGGTTCATCCTGCATGGGGTAGAGCTCACGGTAGAAACTCTTGTAGTCTTCGTCCTTCAAATCGCCCGGAGTCTTAGTCCACAGAGGTTCAACACTGTTGATAACGTTATCCTGATCGGTTTCAACTTCCTTACCGTCCTTCCATTCCTTTTTCTTTCCGCAGGCAATGTTTACCGGCAGGAAACGGCAGTATTTCTTGAGAAGCCCCTGGATTGTGGAATCCTGCAGGTATTCCTTACTGTCATCATCAATGTAAAGGATAATGTCAGTACCGCGGTCAGCCTTGTCGGCATCGGAGAGTTGGAATTCGGGTGAACCGTCACAGCTCCATTTCACAGCCTGAGCACCTTCCTGGTATGATTTGGTAATGATTTCGACCTTTTTTGAAACCATGAAGGCCGAGTAGAATCCAAGACCGAAGTGGCCTATGATTGCACTGGCCTCATTCTTGTACTTTTCCAGAAAATCATTGGCTCCTGAAAAGGCTATCTGATTGATATACTTGTCTATTTCGGCTGCGGTCATACCAAGACCGCGGTCACTTACAGTTATTGTATCCTTGCCAACCGTAACGCGGACTGTCAAATCGCCAAGTTCACCCTTGAATTCCCCCTTTGAAGACAGCGTCTTGAGTTTCTGTGTTGCATCGACCGCATTTGAAACAATTTCACGAAGGAATATTTCACGATCACTGTAAAGGAACTGTTTGATGACCGGGAAAATGTTCTCGGTCGTTACTCCAATCTTACCGTTCTGCATAATGTATTAATTTAAGTATCTATACTCAATAAATAGCTGTCATTCAAGCTTATGAAGCATCTTTTTAAAGAGAAACAGTCATGAAGCCATCAGTAATACAGCGTTTACGGTTATATGGCGCAAAAAAAATGCCAGCCGTCTTGTCGGCTGACATTTTGACTATTGGAATGACAAGCACTGACTCTTTGTCACCGCCTGCTGGAAACGACTGCCTTCAGGTCAGTTCTGTTTTCGCTCAGAACCAAACTCAAAACACTTCCTGCGGGAACGTCACCATCCAGCAGCAGTTCTGAAAGACGGTCTTCGACGTACGTCTGGATGGCACGCTTCAATGGACGTGCACCATATTCACGGCTGTAGCCCTCATCTGCCAGGAACTCGCGCGCCCCGTCTGTAACATCCAATTCATACCCCAGTCCGGCCATGCGGCTCTCTAACTGCACGAGTTCCGTATCGACAATCAGACTGATTGCCTGACGGTCAAGCTGATTGAACGTAATGATTTCGTCAATTCTGTTTATGAATTCCGGTGCAAATGACTTGTTCAAAGCTTTGCGAACAATCTCCTGACGGGCATTCTGCGTATTCGTATCACTTGTTCCGAATCCTATTCCATTGCCATATTCCTGAATCTGACGTGAACCGATGTTGGAAGTCATGATGATAATGGTGTTACGGAAATCAACGGTACGGCTGTCACTGTCTGTGAGACGCCCTTCATCCATAACCTGCAACAAAATGTTAAATACATCCTGATGGGCCTTTTCAATTTCGTCAAACAATACGATGGAGTAGGGCTTGCGGCGTACTTTTTCAGTAAGCTGACCACCTTCTTCGTATCCGACATATCCCGGAGGCGCTCCTGTCAGTCTCGATACGGCAAACTTCTCCATGAATTCGCTCATATCAACACGGATAATGGCATCGGCCGATCCGAACATCTGTATTGCAAGTTCCTTGGCAAGCAAGGTTTTGCCGACTCCCGTAGGTCCGAGGAACAGAAAAGAGCCAATAGGTCTGTTAGGATTTTTCAATCCAGTTCGACTGCGCCTAATTGCTCTGGCCAATGTATCAATTGCCGTTTCCTGAGCAATGACACGGCTCTTGAGAACAGGTGCTAGCTGCTTTAAACGGGCAGTTTCGTCAGATGCGAGTTTCTGTACAGGTATTCCGGTCATCATTGAAACCACTGCCGATATATTCTCTTCATCAACAGTACGTCTCTGACTGCGAATAGCCTCCTCCCAACTATGCTTCATGCCCTGTAGTTCCGTTTCAAGTTCTTTTTCACGTGAGCGTAGCCGTGCTGCAAGTTCAAAGTCCTGACATGACACAGCCTGGGTTTTTCCATTCCTTGCAGCGTCAAGTTCGCGCTCCTTGTTTTCTATCTCTACAGGTAGAGAAATGCCGCCGAGATGGGTGCGTGAACCGGCTTCATCCATGACATCAATGGCTTTGTCCGGAAATGCGCGGTCAGTGATGTACCGGCCGGCAAGCGATACGCACTGTTCAAGCGCCTTATCCGTATAGGTCACCCCATGATGGTTCTCATAGCGCGATCTGAGGTTCTTCAGTATTTCAAGAGTTTCAGCAGGGGTTGTTTCCTCTACAATTATCTTCTGGAAGCGCCTTTCAAGCGCTCCGTCCTTCTCGATTGTCTTTCGATATTCATCAACTGTAGTTGCGCCGATACACTGCAGATCGCCCCGCGAAAGCGCAGGCTTCAACATATTTGCAGCATCCATCGAGCCGGGCGCAGAACCGGCACCGACTATAGTATGAATCTCGTCAATAAACAAAATTATGTCAGGATTTTTTTTCAGTTCCTGAATAATGGACCTGAGTCTTTCCTCAAACTGGCCACGATACTTTGTACCGGCAACGACAGCCGCCATATCTAGCGAAAGGACTTTCTTTCCAAGCAGCATGGGAGAAATTCTGCGATCAACTATACGCTGTGCAAGACCTTCAACAATCGATGATTTTCCCACACCCGGTTCACCTATGAGGATAGGATTGTTCTTCTTTCTGCGTGTAAGAATCTGTGACAGGCGTTCAATTTCCTTTTCCCTTCCGACAACAGGATCAAGTTTGCCATCCTTGGCCTGACGTGTGATATCCGTGCTGAAACTGTCAAGTACAGGCGTGCTTGTACCTGTTTTGGGCTTTGCAGCGGCAGTAGCAGAGGACTGCTGGGACGGTTTTTCCGACTTATTTGGAGAAGCATAATCCTCATCATCTTCATCATCGTCTCCCAGTTCCATACCCATAGTGGCGGGTGGGGTGGAGGTTTCAGAATTGACTATCTTCAGCGACTGATAATCAAGCCCATACCCAGAAAGCACTTCCCATGCCTGACTTGAACTGTCACGGGCGATTGCAAGCAGCAAATGCCTTACGCACGCTTCATCGCATCTTTCAAGGCGGGCTTCAAGCATGCTTATTCTAAGCAGCCGCGTTACTGTGGCTGACATTGCAATATTTTCTACAGGCACCTTGGCGCCAGCTAATTCGCTGTTCTGAGGAATCGCCTCAAGACGGTGTTTGAGATCATCCAGGTCAATGTCAAGACTGCGCAGCATATCGGCAGCCTTATTGGTAGAATCCCTCAAAATCCCCAATACAATATGCTGTGGCTGCACTTCCGGGCTTGAAAGGCGCTCAGCCTCTTCGCGGCTCAGAAGCAGTACAGAGTTGAGTTTGTCTGATATTCGGTTTTCCATACTACAAAGATACAGCAAAACGTATGCCAATTTTATTGACATTGGTCTGGAATATTGAAAAACTTATCAACACCTTATTAAAATAATGGGGTTCACGCTTTGCAGGATGTGCAATTTTGATTATTTTTGAATGCTTTAATAGAACTCCCATAAGAGAGAAAAAAACCAGTTAAAATTCTACTAAATTGGAACAGCAGGACAGAATTATCAGGGTGAACATTGAGGAAGAGATGAAGTCCTCGTACATTGACTATTCAATGTCAGTAATTGTTGCAAGAGCCCTGCCGGACGCTCGTGACGGACTGAAACCGGTGCACAGGCGCATTCTCTACAGCATGATGCGTGACGGCAACACTTCGGATAAAGGTTACCGCAAATCGGCGCGTACGGTAGGTGACGTTCTCGGTCACTTCCATCCACACGGAGATTCATCGGTTTACGGAGCGCTTGTACGACTTGCACAGGATTGGATAATGCGCTATCCACTTGTTGACGGACAGGGCAACTTCGGTTCAATTGACGGTGACAGCCCCGCTGCCATGCGTTACACTGAGGTACGTCTGCGAAAGATTGGCGAGGAAATGATGCAGGACATCAACAAGAACACCGTCAATTTCGAGCCAAACTATGACAATAAGGAAGAAGAGCCTACAGTTCTCCCGGCATGCATACCAAACCTGCTGGTCAACGGCTCGTCAGGTATTGCCGTAGGTATGGCAACCAACATGCCACCTCACAACCTGACCGAAGTACTTAACGGTTGTATGGCAACGATTGACAACCCGGAAATCAGTGTTGATGAGCTCATGCACTTCATCAAGGGACCAGATTTCCCGACCGGAGCATACATCTATGGCATGAGCGGTGTCCGCGAAGCATACGAAACCGGACGCGGACGCGTAATCATGCGTGCAAAAGCTGAGATCGAAACGGGGCAGCAGCATGACAAGATTGTTGTAACTGAAATTCCATACGGAGTAAACAAGGCCGAACTTATCAAGTTCATTGCACAGCTTGTCACAGAAAAGAAAATCGATGGCATCAGCAATGTCAACGATGAATCGGATCGCGAAGGCATGCGCATTGTCATTGACATAAAGCGTGATGCAAATGCCAATGTCGTTCTCAACAAGCTGTTCAAGATGACATCACTGCAGACTTCATTCGGTGTCAACAACATTGCATTGGTAGGAGGCCGTCCAAAATGCCTCAATCTGAAGGAACTTATAAGGTGCTTCATTGACCATCGTCATGAAGTTGTGATACGCCGTACAAAGTTTGATCTGGAAGAGGCGAAAAAACGTGCACACATTCTGGAGGGACTGATTATTGCCAGCGACAACATTGATGAGGTAATCAGAATAATCAAGACTGCCAAAACGCCAAATGATGCCATTCAGAGCCTTATGGACCGTTTCAATCTGGATGAAATCCAGGCAAAGGCCATCGTTGACATGCGTCTTCGTCAGCTTACAGGACTTATGCAGGATCAGTTGCATGAGGAATACAGTCAGGTTATGGCACGTATTGAAGAACTTCAGAGCATACTTGATGACCCCGAGAAGTGCAAGACTGTCATTAAGGGCGAAATGCAGGAAATCATTGATAAATATGGCGACGAACGCAAGACAGAAATTGTTCTTGCGAGCGAAGAATTCAACCCTGAAGACTTCTATGCCGACGAACCGATGATCATTACCATGTCACATCTTGGATACATCAAGCGTACAGCCCTTGCCGAGTATCGTCTGCAGGGTCGCGGTGGAGTGGGTTCCAAGGGTAGTGACAAACGCGAAGAGGACTTCATTGAGCACATATTCACAGCTACCACGCACAACTATATTCTGTTCTTCACACAGAAAGGACGCTGCTTCTGGCTCAAGGTTTATGATATACCGGAAGGCGGCAAGACATCCAAAGGACGTGCTATCCAGAATATGCTCAACATTGAGGCTGATGATGCCGTAACGGCATACATCGCCATAAAGAACCTAAACGATGCCGAATACATACAGAACCACTATCTGCTGTTCTGTACACGTCAGGGTATAATAAAGAAAACTATACTCGAAGACTATTCACGTCCTCGCCAGAACGGCATCAACGCCATCAAGCTGAATGACGGAGACAGTGTAATCAACGTACTGCTTACCGACGGAAACAAGGAGATTGTCATTGCCAACCGCAACGGACGCGCAATACGCTTCAATGAGCAGGATGTCCGCCCGATGGGACGCACTTCGACCGGTGTGACAAGTATGCAGCTTGACGGCATCGATGAGAATGGTGATGAGGACTTTGTAGTTGGCATTCTTGCCGTTGACCAGGAGCCGGAAGAGACCATTATGGTAATCTCAGAACAGGGTTACGGAAAACGTAGCGAAATTGAAGACTACCGCAAGACAAGCCGACGTGCCAAGGGTGTCAAGACATTGAATGTAACCGAAAAGACTGGAAAACTGGTTTCAATACAGGCAGTTACCGATGACAACGACTTGATTATCATCAACAAATCAGGTATTACACTTCGTTTGGACCTGTCAGAAATCAGGGTTATGGGCCGGGCCACACAGGGCGTACGCCTTATTAATCTGGAAAAGAGGAATGACCAGATTGGCTCCGTATGCAAAGTGGACAGTCAACCTGAAGAAATAGAGGAGACTCCAACTGATACAGCAGATGGTGTACCGGCACAGGAGAGTAGGGAACAGGACTAACTTTTAACCAACAATATGGCCGATTATATTAATTAAAAAACCAATAAGAAAATTACAAACATGAAAAAGCTGATTTTTATTTTAGTAGCTGCTCTGGGGGTATCAATGACATCGTATGCCCAGATGAGCGACAAGGAGATGAAAAAAGCCATCACCGAAGCAAAGAAGATTGTAAAGGAGGCACGCAAGGACATTGAAGGCGAAGATGCCAACGTCAAGTGTTTCCATGCGAAGAAACTCATTGATGAGGCAATGCAGAATGAATTCATCAAGGAATGGGATCAGACGTGGGTAGCTGCCGCCGATATATATTCATTCCTCTTCAAGAATGAATATAACAACACCATTATGATTGGTCAGAAATACGACACTCTCGGTATGTATACAAATCTCTGCAAATGGATTGACTACGCTGTAATAGCTGATTCTCTCCAGCAGATTCCGGATTCAAAGGGTAAGACAAAGAACGAAGTGCGCAAGAACATGGTCGACAAAATCATTGCATACTCAGGAAACCTGTACATTGGCGGTGTCAACTACCTGAAACAGAATGACTATGAAAAGGCTTTCTGGCTTTGTGACAGATATATGTCACTTGGTGACATTGATTTGCTGGCTGAAGCCATACAGGAGGATGTTGAATTCACTGAAAAGAGCCCGTTGATTGCGTTCTATACAGCATACGCATGCTTCAATATGAAAGACTGGAAGAATTGTCTAAAATATGCCAATATGGCCCTTGATGACGAACAAAACGGTGAGGCAGCCATGGAATTTATCTGTGTTAGTTATGAAGGCATGGGTGATACTGTAAAATGGATTGAATCATTGAAACAAGGTCTTATGAAATATCCGACATCTGAAACCTATTACACAAGTCTTCTCAGATATTACACTGAAAAAAACGATATGGGTGCTCTTGAGCAGTTTGTCGTTGATATGATTAAGCAAGATCCTGAAAAGTCAATGAACTATTACGTTCTTGGTTTCATTGCACAACAGAATAAAGAATACGACAAAGCCATTGATAATTTCAAGATGGCTATTGAAAAGGACGAAAAAATGGGTGAAGCATACAACTTCCTTTGTCTTTGCTATCAGTACAAGGCATCAGATATTGAGCAGCAGAACCTGAAGGTTGATCCACGTTCTGCAGCAGGAAAGAAGGTCGTAGCCGAAATCAACGAGTTGTACAAACAGACAATTCCATATTACGAAAAGTATCGTGAAGTCGCACCGGATGCAATTTCAAAATGGGGCATGGGATTGTATGGCGTTTATTACAGACTCAACATGAATAAGGAATTCAATGAGATTGAAAAGTTCCTGCAGGAAAAAGGAATCATGTGATAGTTAACTCAATAACAATCTAAATAAAAGAGCCTGACGTCAGGCTCTTTTATTTTTCGCTCAGATACTTTTTAATGTTCACATAAAAATAGTAGGCTACTCCGATTAGAGTAGCCTACTTAACATAATAGTGATTATGTATCAGAAGCGTACTGCCGTTTTAGTAATGTTACTTTTGGGATTCAGCAATGATTTCCAAAGCTCTGTCAAGTACTGTTGTGTCATCAAGCAGAACGCTTCCACCATTTGGTCCGGGTTCAATATGGAACCCTACAGATGAACCTTGTTTATAGTCAGTTCCACCAAAGAAATTCCGAACTGTTTCCACATCAAGATTGAGTTCGTCTGCAATTCTGTGGATACTGCCTTCTGGAAGCTGAGCCTTAATCTGGCGCAATTCATTAAATGAAATAAGTTTCGACATATTAATTGGTTTTATGTGTTAGTAAATAGGTTTAATTAAAAGGTTTAAAATAAATTGGTTAAACAACTTGTTTGAAGCATGAAAATATTAGTATAAAAATGCCTGTTCCAAATAAGACAGCCAGGAACGTAAATATATCTTCTTTTTTGAAACCTGAGCCGGTAAATGAGTTACTGTATCGTTCTACACATACCGGACTCAACAACTTTCCATTGAAGAAAAGTCTATACGTCCAATATAAAACCGTACCTGTCAATGACCCGAATATGGCACCAGCAAGAATATCTCCGACAAAATGTACTCCAATATATACGCGAATCAACGAATTGAGTGCAGCCCATATTCCTACTGACAATCCAAACCACCAATCACGCACATACCACAAAAGCAAAACGGCAATACCGAACGAGTTTGCCGCATGACCGGAAAAAAAACCGTATTGACCTCCAATATATCCTCCAACCGTATCAACCTGATGCAAGATGTCAAGGTCTCTCGTTGGACGTAAACGCGCAAACAACGGCTTTGCCACATGCGACGAAACCTGATCACATATAACTACTGTAAGTACAATAGCAATTAAAACTGGAATGATTTTCCGTGCCTGAACATTCCTTATTATAAGGTATATGGCAACCAATGACAATGGTATCCAAACCCAAACAGACGTATACAGATCTGACACATTATCAAGATATAGCGAACGACTGCCGTTAAGCGACAGCGTCACCGCCCTATCTGTGTCTATAAGACTCTGTATATCAATCATTTGTTGCCATTTTCTAAATTATCTCTATTGCATCAAGCGGTAACCAACCCGTATTGCCGTCTTCCAACCTTATTTCCACCCACTCTTTCATACTGGCATCTATTATTTCAACCTTTCTGCCTTCATGGATGGTAACCAAATCGGTTCCACTTTCAATGGGAGTACTCTTGACAGTAACACTTGGCACCATAATGATGGCAGTGTCTCTGTTACTGATATTTCCCATCTGTCTTGAAGCGAAGATAAATGATAAAATGGAAAAAACAAAGAAAAGTGAAGCAAATCCAAGCGAAATTTTACGAACGATATATTTTCTTGAAAACAGCAGCGAACCTATCGCTAACACTGTCAGTGCGAACAATATTATTACCATACATGTCCACTGATTAATATCAAGGCTTGACTGGATGGATTGGAACCATACTGCAAGGAATAGCCTGTTCTTTGGCATTATCTGATCTACAGTCTTTGTATGTGACAATTCCAAATTGAACTTTACGTTCTCATCAGATGGGTCCAACAGATAGGCTCTTTCATAGCACAATATTGCATTTGCTATCTCATTCTGCTGATACCAGCAATTTCCTAAATTCATATATATCGTTGCATTGACACCATATGTTTCAATAATATTCTGATACATTGAAGCAGCCGATATAAAATCGCCCTTTATATATGCACTGTCAGCAGCGGCCACAATACTATCCACATTCTCCTGAGCTTGCGTATAAATTGGCATAAGCAGAGTCAGAACTGCCAGAATAATTGTTCTTTTCATTATCATTCAAATTACCTGATTGAATTTTCAATCTTTCCAATAGTCTCTGAAGCTTCATCGAACAGACGGTCCATGCGTCCCGTATCATCGCCAGGGGCAAAACGGGCAAACTCGCAATCATCAAGAAGATGGATAATATTCTGTACGAGTGCAGCATCGGTACCACGCTTAAAAAGCGCTTCACGTATATTGTCCTTTGAAAGATCTGCGACAGAAATTGCCAGACGATCACCAAGATATCCGGAAATGGCACGCATCATTTCATCATAAAACAAATCCTTCTGTCCAGATTTCATCAGTTTGGCAGCCTTTTTCAAACGTTTTGATGCTACAGAACCAGCTTTCTTTACTCTAATACCAACCTGATTGTCATTATCATGAATACGTTTGCGTTTTACCAGCAGCACACCAAGTAAAATAACGGCTGGAATAGCCAGCATAATGTAAAACAATGCCGTACCATACAGAAGGCTGTCAGTCCGTCTCAATATAGTTGAGGTTGAATGGAAACGCACATCCTGACCTACATACTTGAGTTCCTCCTTGCTGACATACGCAGCAGCCGACTGCTCCTGTTCTCCACCCTGCCCTTTTGCCACATTCAAAGTATATTCCTCGGTTGAAATTGTACGGTATTCACCGCTCTTTGTATCAAAATACTGAAATTCTACAGCCGGAATAGTATATTGGCCTGCATGACGTGGAATGACAAGGTACTCAAACACCTTATTGCCGGTATGACGACCATTCTTCAAACTGTATTTGTTGTCAACTTTTGGGTCATATACATCAAAGTCCTGAGGGAACTTCACTTGAGGTGTCTTGACCAGTTTCAAGTTTCCGGTTCCTGACAGAATCACACGCAAGGTGACTGCATCATTGGCTGTGACTTCAGTTGAACTTATTGAAGAGCTGATACTGAAATCCCCCACTCCTCCATAGAACGCATTGGTCTTGCCAAGTGGCAATGGCCTGACATCTATATCTATCCTACCAGTAACAAGCGTTTTTCTGATTTGCTGATAACGTGTGTTGAAAAAGAGATCAAACATGTCGTTTGATTCTACTGGCACCTCAATAATACCTTCAAAATCAACTGCAGGAATTTCCAATTTGCCAGACTGCTGCGGTAACAACACATACTGGCAATAATCCAAAGTACGGTAATTCCTTCCGTTGTAACGCACCATCTCAAATTCCTTCCTCTGAGGCAGATCGACCTCCTGAACGTGGCAGTTCTTCAAATCCGGCATCTTACCCCTGACATCTTCAAGCGACACTGATGGCGCAACATACAGTTTGTATGTAAGCAGTATAGCCTCCTGCTCATATACTGACTTACGGTCAACGGTAGCCAACATAAAAATATCGTCACTATTCACTACTCCTGAACTCTGTGCCGATGCACTCTGCGAGCTCTGTCCTGAATTACCTGACCTGTTGTTCTGATCAGGCGGCAGCACCTTAATGACAAGTGAATTTGACTGGATATGCTGTTTTTCTGCTGTAATGGTTGCAGGATCTATAGAATACTCGCCCTCATTATTGGCAACCACGGTATATGAATATTTTATTGAAGAACTTTGTGTTGATTTGCCATTGATACTACTCCAACTTGTTGAAGAAGAAGTATTTGGTCCTGACAACACAGACAGGCCATCCATTGCCGGAGCACGGAAGTTGTCAACATTGCGTGTATTCACCGTAAATGATATAGTGAACCTTTCACCCTGGACAACAGTCTTTGGTGCCTGTGCAGTCAATGAGACCTCATCGGCGTATATAGTTCCCATTCCGAACACCAGCATCATAGATACTAGTGTCCACAATTTTGCCGTTTTTCGAAATATCTTCATAATTACCAATCCTTTTCAAGTTGTTTCTTCGGACTGACATTCATTCGCTGCTGAACACGCTCCTGAACGTCCTTTTCATCCTGCATTGCAGCTTCAAGCAGTTGTTCTGCACTCTCTTTTGACAAATTCTGCTCATTTTGCTGCTGTTGCTGGTCTTGTTGCTGGTCTTGTTGCTGATCCTGCTGTTGCTGATCCTGCTGTTGTTGATCCTGCTGTTGTTGATCCTGCTGTTGTTGATCCTGCTGTTGTTGCTGCTGGTTTTTCAGCATTCTCTGGGCCAGAATCATATTGTATCGGGTTTCATTATCATCAGGATTGTTCCTGAGTGCCATCTTATATGACTCAACAGCCTTGTCATACTGGTCAGACATATGATATACAACACCGGTATTATGGTAATTCTGCGCAAGTTCATTCTTGCATTCCGCAAGTCTCCTGTCACGAGCTTTGGATGGTTCTTCGGACATCAGAGTTTTCTTTTCAGCCTCAAGCATATTCGCAGCTTTTCTGTACTGCTCAATGGCCTCATTCGGCTTCTGTTGGGCCGTATAAGAATTGCCAAGATTATACAATGCCTGATACATATCAGGATTGGAATCAATTGCCTTCAGATAATTCTCTTCTGCCTTGACAAACAGGCTGTCTTCATATTGTCTATTGCCTTTCCTCAAATATGAACGGTCAGAACGCTGTGCCGTGCACAATACAGGTACAAGCATTATGACAAATAGCGTAATTATTCTGTTCATAGTCATTTATCATTGAAATGATTAAGCAGATTAAACTTTTTCAATTTCGGATTTGAACTTTCACAGACTAAAACTCCTGCTGTAACCAATACTAGTATAATCCATGCCAGTATCCTGAACTGCTCATCAAATTCTGTGTATACCGTTGTCTCGATATCGGCTTTTGCCAGCTTATCCATCTCCTTCTGCAAAGCCCTTTCCGCCGAATTGGAATTGTCAACATAGAAATACGAACCATTTCCTGCCGCTGCTATCTCACGACACATGGACTCATTTAATTTGGATATGACCGGATTACCATTTCTATCCTTACGGAAATTGCCGCTGCCGTCACCAGCTGGAACCGGTGTTCCGGATGGTAGACCTACTCCCAAAACATTGACAATATAGCCTTTTTCGGCTGCAGACTGGGCAGCCTCAACTGCACCACCCTCGTGGTTCTCACCGTCAGTAATAAGTATTATTGCCTTCCCTACTCCCTCATTCGGCGTAAAACTGCGTGTTGCCAATTCAATAGCAGCCTTTATATCGGTTCCTTGCCTGGCAACAAGGTCAGGACCAATGGTGCTCAAGAACACTTTGGCCGATACAAAGTCACTTGTAATGGGTAACTGCACAAAAGCATCACCGGCAAATACAATTAGACCTATCTTGTCATCTTTGAACTGGTCTACCAGATTGGATACTATACGCTTTGACTTTTCAAGACGGTTCGGACTGACATCATCGGCCAACATTGAATTAGAAACATCAAGAGCTATTACGGTTTCTATGCCTTGACGGGTTACAGTCTCCTGCCGAGAGCCGAACTGCGGTCTTGCCAGCAGTATGCAGCACAAACCGAATGCCGATGCTAATAGCCAGAACTTTAGACCGGTGCGCCAGTCAGACGCATCGGGCATAAGCCTTGCCAGCAACTCGGGATTGCCATACCGCGCAAGCTTGCGCTTATGACTTATATTTGAGTATATGTGCAACACAACCAGTGCCACCAAAAGCACAAGAAGGTACAGATATTCAGGATTTGCAAACTTGAACATGAATCTGAAGCAGTTTTGAAATGTTTTAAGGTATTGTTCTAAGTATTGTCTGCTTTAATAGCACTATTCCGAGCAGTACAAGCATAAGAGACAAAGCAAACGGCTGATATTCCTCTTCGTTCCTGCTGAACTCCTTGACCTGCAGTTTGGTGCGTTCCAACTTGTCAATCTGTTCATACACATCCTTGAGTTTACTGTTGCTGGTAGCGCGATAATACTGGCCATCGGCAGTCCGGGCTATCTGTCGGAGCATATCTTCATCAATTTCAACAGCCATATTCATGTACTGGATGCCGAAATTTGTCTGTACCGGATATGGAGCCGTTCCGTTTGTTCCAACGCCAATGGTATAAACTCTTATGCCAAAACTCTTTGCCATTTCAGCAGCGGTCAGAGGCGATATCTCACCACGGTTGTTGGATCCATCGGTCAGCAATATTATGACCTTTGACTTAGCCTGGCTGTCCTTCAAACGGCTGATGGCATTGGCAAGGCCCATTCCAATAGCAGTACCGTCTTCAATTATTCCCTTTGCAGCTATATCACTGCTTACGCCCTGAAACATGTGCAGAAGAACGGCATGGTCTATTGTCATGGGACACTGTGTGAAAGCTTCACCTGCAAATATTGAAAGACCTATGTTGTCATTGGGACGACCGCTTATGAACTCTGAAGCCACACTCTTGGCCGCTTCAATACGGTTAGGTTTCAAGTCTTCTGCCATCATACTGGTCGATACGTCCATACACATCATTATGTCTATGCCTTCAATCTCGGTATCCTGCCATCGGTCAGTAGTCTGCGGGCGGGCCAGAATTATTGAAAGCAGCACTATGGCAAGCATTTCAAGAATGAAAGGAACATGCACCAGATATACCTTCCAACTACTTGGCATACCAGAAAACGCTACGGTCGATGGCATTGACAGACTGGGCTTCCTTTTGCTGCCCCGTAATATGTACCAGACAGTCAAAGGAATGACAAGCAGACTCAATAACAAACATGTACTGTTGGCAAATATCATGACCGTGCTACTTTAGAAGAACAGATAATACAATTTAGTAACAAGACAGGCAGCAAATCCAAGTGATGCTATAACGGAAAGAATGAAAGCGACAAGCAGAGCCGTTCTGACCTCTTTGCTGCGTTTCTCGACAATAATCGTATCCTCAAGAACCTCAGACTCAGAATTTTCAGTATCCTGAACCATAGTTGTCTTTACAAATTCCATCGCACCAAACAAATTACGATCATTTTCACCCAGAAGCGGCTGCGCCTTCGCGAATTTGACCATATCGGCTGTTGAAAGCAGTTCAGACAATTCCTCAAAGGAAGACTTGTCACCGCAACTGCGCAAATTATCAAGAATTTCGGCAGATGTCATTTCAGTGGCATTGAAACCGAAGCGGTCATTGATATATGTGCGCACAATATCGGTAAGACTGGTGTAATACTGTTTCGCCTCCTTATTGTGAGCGCTCCCTGACTTGCGCAAGTCCTCAATTGCCTCAAGTGCCCGTATATGGGCTGGCACTTGAGGATTACGTTTTATTTTCTTTATAATAGGCTTGTTATCATTGTATCTGCGGTATGAGAAGACAGATACGAAAATTGCACCTGCCAATACTATCAGAAACAACAACGGCCATGCCAGTTCAATAAAAGCCAACGGCATTTTCATGTTTTGCTTAGGCGGAAAAATCTCCTTTTCCTGTCCCTCTGGAATGTCGTATACAAGGAACGAAACAGCTTGAGAATTTGACAGATACTCCTGACCATCAACAACAACTGCAACTGGCGGAATATACACCAACGCCGAATCAAAACAAGTAACTGTATAGTTTTGGGAAATGACCATACGATTGCCCTTGTCAATAAACTGAGTATCAGTCAATATAGGGGGAAGAATTTCGAGTCCGCTTACTATCGTATCGACATACAAAGGAAATTCAACCTTGCTGCCACTGTCACAACTCACTTTCAGGTGGAAATCAGTCTGTTCGCCCACCCATAACATAACAGAATCAACCTTGGCCTCAACACTGACACTCCCCTGGGCCATTGCCACAAAAGATATCAGCGTAAACAGAACGGTCGATATTATGGTTCTGTATAATTTCATATTAATTCCGTTTTGCAAACAAGCTCATCAGAGCCTTTACGTAATCCTGGTCAGTACGTACAGAGACACTGTCAACGCGACTGCGTAGCAAGTTATCCTTAAACTTTTGCTGCATGTCTGCATACCATTGTTCGTGCA
The DNA here is from genome assembly GCA_045617485.1 of Bacteroidaceae bacterium. Taxonomy (GTDB): domain Bacteria; phylum Bacteroidota; class Bacteroidia; order Bacteroidales; family Bacteroidaceae; genus Colenecus. Next base: position 36,996 of record JAZLIR010000061.1, on the reverse strand, counting down.
CCTTACGTACCGCTTTTGAGGACGTATCAACATAAATCTCCTGGCCGGATTCCAAATCATTCATCCGAACTAGTCCGACATCAGGCAATTGTTCCATCCGCTTGTCATAGACGCGAAGCGCTACTATATCATGTTTGCGGTTAGCAATGGTAAGAGCATTAAAATAATCATGCGAATCAATAAAGTCACTCAAAAGGAAAGCTGTACACCTCTTCTTGACCGCACCAGTCAAAAACTCCAACGGTACAGACACATCGGTCCCATTGTTCCGTGGCTGAAAATCCAACAATTCACGAATCAGATAAAGTATGTGTTTTCTACCTTTCTGGGGCGGAATGAATTTTTCGATTCTGTCACTGAAAAACAGCAAACCTACCTTGTCATTGTTCTGAATCGCAGCGAATGCCAATGTTGCCGATATCTCAGTAAGCAATTCGCGTTTAAAACAGGTGTCTGTACCGAAATTAAGGCTGTTTGAAACATCTACCAGAAGCATCACAGTCAGTTCGCGCTCTTCCTCAAATACCTTGCTGTATGGCTTGTTCATACGTGCCGTGACATTCCATTCAATGTCACGCGCGTCATCACCGTACTGGTATTCACGCACCTCACTGAACGCCATCCCGCGTCCCTTGAATGCGGTGTGGTACTGACCGGCAAAGATATTGTTTGACAGACCCCTGGTCTTTATCTCTATCTTGCGTACCTTGGCAATAAGCTCATTGGTCTTCATGATCAAGGCACTTCAACCTTGTTCAGAATGCGACTTACCAATTCGTCCGATGTAACGTTGGTCGCTTCGGCCTCGTATGACAGACCAATTCGGTGACGCAATACATCATGCGCAATGGCACGTACATCTTCTGGAACCACATAACCGCGACGTTTGATAAACGCATACGAACGTGATGCAAGAGCGAGATTTATTGAGGCACGGGGCGAACCGCCGAATGATATGAGCTCCTTTATATCCTTCAGTCCATATTTTTCGGGGTAACGGGTAGCAAACACAATATCGGCAATGTACTGTTCTATCTTCTCGTCAAGATAAACCATTTCCACCACTTTGCGTGCCTGAACTATATCATTAGTACCCATTACAGGCTTGATACTGCCAACCTCATGATGGATCTGCTGGTGAATGATTTTCTTTTCCTCTTCAATCTTGGGATAATCCACTACAGCCTTCAGCATAAAACGGTCAACCTGCGCCTCGGGTAGTGGATATGTGCCCTCTTGTTCTATCGGGTTTTGGGTGGCCAGTACCAAAAATGGTTTGGGAAGTGCAAATGTTTCACCACCAAGTGTTACCTGACGTTCCTGCATAGCTTCAAGCAGAGCACTCTGCACCTTGGCAGGGGCACGGTTGATTTCATCGGCAAGAATAAAGTTGGCGAAAACAGGCCCCTTCTTTGCCACGAAAGTGTTGTCTTTCTGGCTGTATATCATTGTACCGACTACATCGGCAGGCAGCAGATCTGGGGTAAACTGTATTCTGTTGAATTCTCCATCAATAAGCTGGGCCAGCGTCTTAATGGCTAGTGTCTTAGCCAGACCAGGAACACCTTCCAACAGGATATGGCCGTCAGAAAGCAGGCCTATGAGAAGAGACTCCACCAGATGTTTCTGACCGATAATCACCTGATCCATTCCAGCCATGAGATTCGTCACAAACGCACTTTCCTTTTCTATACGTTCATTGAGCTCTCTAATGTCAATTGTTTCACTCATTTCATCAAGATATTAGTCATCCTTATCAAATAGTTTATCTCGTTATCACATATGTGACAATTCAAATTTATTGCATACAGCGGGACATTGCCATATAAATTGTCTTAACGACCAAAGTTATTTGTTAACCAGAACAGGAATCCTTATAACATCATTGGTGTTTATTCTATTCATATCGGCCTTGTTGAACTTGGCAATATAAGGCCATAACTTTTTGGTACCATAATACTTAAGCGCTAACCTCGACAATGTTTCTCCAGGCTGTACAACATGTTCAGCAAGCAAGCCTGCAATACGATAATTGACTGTATCAGCTTCAGTATATTCAGACAGTTCACGTTTCTCATCGGAATCCAGAAGTACCAGACTACCGTTCGCAACCGATTCAGCGACAGTCTTTTCAACTGCAGGCTTTCCAGTTGCCGAAGCCTTCATAACAGCCTTCGGCTGCCTCACTACCGGCTGCTGAACAGCCGTTTCAGTTTTACTTGCAGATTCAGTTTCAGAAACACTTTCCACGACAGCCTGAGACACATTTTCTGACACTGTATCGATTGAAGTGGAATCATTCATAGCAGATTCCGTCGTACAGGTAACAGTGTGTACCGAATCATCATACAATGACATCAACTGCTCATATTCCAATCGCTGCTGGACGGCCGATGCATGATTGTACTTGCGTTCCTCTTCCATATCTCTGAATATGGCAACTGCCACTGCAGGCCATACGGCATATACTATCACCCACAATGCAACGATAATTGACAGCACCCATGCAAGTATCTTTAATATCACAGTCACAAATATCGGCAAGCGGTGTATCTCCCTGTCATTAGGCCCGACTGACGGTAGCATAGGTCCAACCAAAACGACATCGGTAGTCTCTTGGACCGCAGTCTCCTTTTCCTTGGCCATAGCCTTGACAGCGGCCACTTTTCTGGCGATTTCATCATCCTTGACTTTTTCACGCTTGGGCTTGTCATCACTTTTTTCCTTTGCTGTATCAACTGCTGGAGACTCAGCCGGAACATTTTCTGATTCAGAATCACCACTCTTGGACTCATGCTCCATTCTGGCAAGTTCATTCAATTGATTATCATTCAACCGAATAGTGTCAAATGCTGAAAAAGGTTTGTTGATATAATCCTTGAGTCCTGCTTCAGGTATAAAATTGATTTTACGGCGCCCTTCGATAATGATGCGTTCACCTGTATTCACATTTACGCTTTCACGGTCCTCAATTTCAACAAGTTTGAATGTGCCCAGACCCTTGATCTTGACAAGTCCTTCCTCTAAAACTCCATCGGAAACGGTGTCAAAGAAACTTTTCACAAACTGTTCTGACCCGTTTTTTGACATACCACTCGCTTGTGCATACTGCTCAACAAGCTGCTGGAAATTGATTTTGTTATCCATGGGCCGATATTATTTGAGTTTTTCCTTAAGAATAGAACTTGGTTTGAATGTTAGAGCAAGTTTAGGCGGAACCAACATGCGGACACCTGTGGTAGGATTGACTGAAATCCTTTCATTCTTCTTCTTTACTTCAAAAACACCGAATCCAGACAGGCTGACGGCATCGCCCTCGTGCCATATCTGCCGAAGTACATTGATCAAAGTCTGAACCTGTTCGGCTGCCTTATTTTCATCAATTGAGCACTTACCCGACAATTGGGTCAAAAAATGTTTGTTGTTCATGTCTGTCCTATTGTGCTAAGTTGCTATTCAATAATATCAGCATACAGGTCAAATTCCTGAGCATCAGTTATCCTGACATTGCAGAAACTACCAATAGCCAAACCAGGTGTCGAGATTGGAATAAGTATTTCCGGATCAACATCGGGAGAATCGTACTGCGTGCGGCCAATATACCAGTCGCCCTCGACCCTATCAATAATCGTCTTGAACGTCTTTCCTACCTTCTGCCGGTTCAAATCACACGATATGTCCTGCTGAACACGCATCAGTCTGGAAAGACGAGCCTGTTTTGTCTCTTCATCAATATCGTCCTTGTAGTGAAGCGCCGAATATGTGCCGTCAACTTCACAATAGGCAAATGCACCCATACGCTCAAAACGCTGACACTTCACGAATTCAAGCAGACGTTCATAATCATCCTGAGTTTCACCCGGGAAGCCCACCATTAATGTCGTTCTCAAATGAATACCGGGAACACTCTCACGTATCTTTGACAGCAATTCTTCTGTCTCTGCACCGGTAATATTCCGATGCATACGCTTCAGCACAGGGTCACTTATATGCTGAAGTGCAAGATCCATATATTTGCATACATTGTCCCTTTCACGTATTACATCAAGCAGATCCAATGGAAAATCATTCGGATAGCCATAATGCAGCCTTATCCACTCTATTCCCGGAATATCCGACAGACGCTTCACCAGGTCCGCTATCATAGGCTTATGTGCCGACTCTACACCGTAATAGGTAAGATCTTGAGCAATAAGCTGTATTTCTTTGACTCCACGCGATGCCAACAGTCTAGCTTCATTCAATATATCCTCCTGACTGCGTGAACGGTATTTTCCAGTCATTAAAGGAATGGCACAATATGCACATCCACGATTGCAGCCTTCAGCTATTTTTAGGAACGCATAATGAGACGGGGTTGTTATGACACGATCATTTTCAAGTTCACTATGCCAGTCATTGCCGGTCTGAGCGACAATACGGTCCCAGTCAAATTTGCCAAACCAGCCATCAACCTCAGGAATTTCCGCTTCAAGTTCAGCCTTATATTTCTGTGAGAGACAGCCCATTACGAATAATCTGTCAATCTTTCCACGTTTCTTGAGTCTGCCACATTCAAGAATCATCTGAATCGACTCCTCCTGCGCATCACCAATAAAGCCACAGGTATTTATTATGACTGTCTGTGCCGATGGCTTTTCCGGATCATGTCTGACCATCAGTCCGTTTGCCTTGAACTGTGCCATAAGTTTCTCCGAATCAACAAGATTCTTCGAGCAACCCAAAGTTATAATATCAACTGTATTCTTTCTCACTTGGCTGTTTCTCCAAATAAAGAATCCACAAATTCAGTCTTTGAGAACTCCTGAAGATTATCAATACCCTCGCCCAGTCCGACATATTTGACCGGTATTTGGAACTGGTCTGAAATACCTATGACAACACCTCCCTTTGCCGTTCCATCTAACTTGGTGATTGCCAATTCTGTGACTTTTGTAGCCAGAGTGAACTGCTTAGCCTGCTCAAATGCGTTCTGGCCTGTTGAGCCGTCAAGTACTAGCAAAACATCATCTGGAGCCCCTTTGACAACCTTGTCCATAACAGTTCGTATCTTGGTGAGTTCATTCATAAGACCTATCTTATTGTGCAGACGTCCTGCAGTATCGATCAAAACGACATCGGCACCATTGGCCACAGCAGAACTCAAAGTATCAAACGCCACCGATGCAGGGTCCGAGCCCATGTCCTGACGGACAACCGGAACATCCACCCTGCGACCCCACTCCTGAAGTTGCTCTATAGCCGCTGCACGGAAAGTATCTGCTGCGCCAAGAACTACCTTAAGTCCTTGTTTCTTAAAATGATACGCCAGTTTGCCAATAGTAGTTGTCTTACCTACTCCATTCACTCCAACAACAAGAATGACATATGGCTTGCGACCTGATGGCACTTGGAAAGAAGTCTGTGTTTCCTGATTTTTTCCATCTACTAACAGAGCGGAAATTTCTTCACGCAGTATTGAATTGAGTTCATCGGTACCCATATACCTATCACGAGCCACACGAGTTTCAATGCGTTCGATAATCTTCAAAGTAGTTTCAACACCAACGTCCGATGTAATGAGAACCTCTTCAAGATTATCCAAAACATCGGCATCAACCTGAGTTTTGCCGGCTATTGCGCGCGCAATCTTGGAAAAGACACTGGTCTTTGTCTTTTCAAGTCCTTTATCAAGAACCTCTTTCTTTTCTTTTGAAAATAACGAAAACAAACCCATTTTGCAATTACTCTGGCACAAACAATTACACCCGATGCCTAATTTGCAAAGTTAATAAAATGCAGTAAACTATTTCAACGGGAAGCATAAAAATGAAGGGCAACCATCAGGCTGCCCTTCCAATATGCATTGTTTCAAGGAAATTACTTGATAGCTTCCTTGAGCTGATCTTCTGAAACTATCTGTTCGGTGAACATATAAGCACCGGTCTTGGGTGACTTCACCATCTTGATAACCTTGCTCATTGAAACCTTACCGGTACGCAAGGTAGCAACTACTTTCTTTGCCATGGTCTATTGCTCTGTATTACTTGATTTCGCGATGGATTGTCATCCTCTTGAGAATCGGGTTATACTTCTTAAGTTCCAATCTCTCAGGAGTATTCTTCCTGTTCTTGGTAGTGATATAGCGGGAAGTGCCCGGCATACCGCTTTCCTTGTGCTCAGTGCATTCCAGAATCACCTGAACTCTGTTGCCTTTTACTTTTTTACCCATAATATGTACTCCTAAAAGTTATTACGCAATAATTTTGATGTCTTTCCAGTCGCAGTAACCTGCAGCGACAGCGTCCTTCAAAGCGGCATCAAGACCTTTCTTGTTAATGGTTCTCAGGCCGGCAGCACTGAGTTTAAGGCTGATCCAGCAATTCTCTTCTACGTAGAAGAACTTCTTGGTGAACAGGTTAACATCGAATGTTCTCTTGGTTCTACGCTTTGAATGAGATACATTGTTGCCAACCATTGCCTTTTTTCCGGTGATCTGACAAATTCTTGACATATCTATTTGATTTTTATTTGTTTTTATGCTTTGCTCTTAAAACAGGGTGCAAAATAACGACTTTTATTTCATTTTGCCAAACATCGCCACACATTTTTTCCTATAATATTCCCTTTTATATATTATTATGAAACTCCATATAAGAATTACAACCTGGTATTCGAATAAATAGGCACATCTATGCCGCAGAAATCCTTGTCAAGATACTTGAAATAGCCCGTGCAAGCTATCATGGCAGCATTGTCTGTAGTATATGAGAAACGCGGAATGAACACCTTCCAGTGGTAACGGCGGGCATAATCCTGAAACGCCTCACGCAGTCCGGTATTGGCAGAAACGCCGCCCGCCACCGCCACCTGAGTAATGCCTGTATCCTTGACAGCCTGCCTCAGTTTCTTCATCAGAATATCCACAATGGTCTTTTCAAGCGATGCGCACAGGTCCTCCTTATGATGTTCCACAAAATCAGGATCATCCTTCACCCAGTCACGAAGATTATATAGGAACGAAGTCTTCAGACCACTGAAACTGTAGTTGTATCCGGGAATGTTGGGTTTGCTGAACTTGTAGGCATCGGGATTGCCCTGCCGCGCATACCGGTCAATAATCGGACCGCCCGGATAACCGAATCCCATGACCTTCGAACATTTGTCCATGGCCTCACCGGCAGCATCATCAATGGTCTGTCCCAGAATCTCCATTCTGTTGTAAGAATCAACCCTTACAATCTGGGAGTTTCCGCCCGATACCAGCAGGCACAGGAACGGAAACTCCGGCGTTTCAAGCTGCTCACCGGGAGTCTTTATGAAATGTGCCAGAATATGTCCCTGGAGATGGTTGCACTCTATCATGGGAATGCCCAGACTGCGTGCGAAACCTTTGGCAAACGACACTCCGACCAGCAGTGAGCCCATAAGTCCGGGACCGCGTGTAAATGCCACAGCATTGAGCTGCGACGCATCGATTCCGGCACGCTTGAGAGCCGTATCGACCGTAGGTACAATATTCTGCTGATGAGCCCTTGATGCCAGTTCGGGCACCACTCCGCCATACTCCTCATGTACCTTCTGGCTGGCTACAACGTTTGACAACAGTTCGCCGTTCTTCATCACGGCGGCCGACGTATCGTCACACGATGATTCTATTCCGAGAACATAAACATCCTGATCCATTTTCCTTTTTTCCTGTTTGCACCGCAAAGTTACCACAATTTTCATCTAACTTTGCACATTATTATTGAAAGAACACTCCAAGGGATGATTTGGAACAGTGAAATGGAATGCATGCCCCGCGAACAGATGCGGGAAGTGCAGGGAGAGAAGCTCAGGAAGATTGTAGCACACGCATATGCCAACTCACCTTTCTATAAGAAGAGGCTGGACGAGCACGGTGTGCACCCAAGTGACATCAAATCAATCGATGACATAGTCAGACTGCCTTTTACAGTCAAGCAGGACCTCAGGGACAACTATCCTTTCGGTCTCATGGCAGTACCCATGAGCGACATCATAAGGCTGCACGCATCATCGGGCACCACCGGAAAGCCCATTGTCGTAGGCTACACGCGCACCGACCTTGACAACTGGTCCGAAGCCGTGGCCCGATGCCTTACCGCCTTCGGACTGGGAAAGAACGACCTTGTACAGATATCATACGGATACGGACTGTTCACAGGCGGTCTGGGTGCCCATGCAGGCGTTCAGAAAATCGGAGCGACCGTAATTCCCACCAGCAGCGGCAACACGCAGAAGCAGATGCAGCTCATGCAGGATTTCGGCACGACCGCACTGGCCTGCACCCCGTCGTACGCAATGTACATGAGCGACGAGCTTGCCAAGGCCGGCATTACGCTTGACCGCCTGAAGTTGCGTGTGGGCATTTTCGGAGCCGAACCGTGGACAGAAGCCATGCGTCAGGAACTCCAGAGGAAACTGGGAGTCAAAGCCTATGACATATACGGACTTACCGAAATAAGCGGTCCCGGTGTAGGTGGAGAATGCGAATGCCAGAACGGCACACATATCTGGGAAGACCTGTTCTACCCTGAAATCATAGACCCTGTAACCCTCAAGCCTGTTGAACCCGGCCAGAAAGGCGAACTGGTATTCACCACACTTGACAAATGGGGCATGCCCATGCTGCGCTACCGCACACGCGACCTTACCACGCTCAACTATGACAAATGCGAATGCGGCCGCACCTGCGTACGCATGGGTAAAATCCTTGGGCGCAGCGATGACATGATGATAATACGCGGTGTGAACGTGTTCCCATCGCAGATTGAAGCCATTCTGCTGGAATTCCCCGAATACGAGCCGTACTTCCTCATTGAAGTTGACCGCGTGAACAATACTGACACTTTTGACATTCAGGTTGAAGTCAAGCCGGAGTTCTATACTGACCGCATCAACGAGCTGGTCCGCCTGCAGAAACGTCTGACTTCACGCATCCAGAGCGTCATTGGCATTCAGCCCAGCATAAAGATTGTACAGCCTAACACCATTGAGCGCTCGACCGGCAAGGCCAAGCGCGCCATTGACCACCGCAAATTCGAATAACTATGATCATCAGACAGCTTTCGGTTTTCCTTGAGAACAAGATCGGCATGTTCGCAAAAATCGCCAGACTTCTCGGCGACAACGGCATCAACATGCTCTCGTTCAACATATCTGAGACCCAGGATTTCGGCATTGCCCGCATCATTGTGAAGAAAGAGGAGGAAGAGCGCGCATTCGCCCTGCTCAAAGCCAATTCATACGCAGCAAGCATGACTCCTGTTCTGCTCATACGATGCAACCACGTTCCTGGAGCGATGGCAAGCATATTGGAACAGCTGTCATCGGCCGGAGTGTCAATTGAATACCTCTATGCCTTTGCCGATGCCGACTCTAACTTCTCAAGAGTGATCATCAGACCAGATGACCTTGAAAAGGCCAATGACATTGTAAAGGAACTGCAATAAGGCTATGAACGCCTGCAGGAGGTTCACCGCAGCCGGCATATTCCTTTTCCTGTCCGGCATTGCCGTTGCTGGCGGCATTTCGTTCTCCGTACCTCATGGCATGTATGCCGACACCATAACTGTCAGCATTCTCGCCGGAGATTCCGGCAATCCCATACATTACACTGTCGACGGGCGCATCCCCTGCCCTTCCGACCCTGTATATGACGGTCCCATGACATTTGACAGGACTACGGTCCTGAGGGCCGCAGCCATTCCTGACGGAATATCCGATGACAGCTACACGCCATCGTTCCCTGATATTGCAACCGTCACATACCTTTTCCTTTCAAGCATCATATTCCAGTCCGAAAGTCCGAAAGGATACCCGACAGAATGGGGCCCTTTCATTGAACTTGACGGGAACGCACCGGCCGATTACGGGATGGACCAGGAACTGCTTGGGAACAAGACATTCAGCCGCAAGGCCGCTCAGGGACTTGAGCAGCTGCCTGCAGTCTCCATAATTACAGACCCCGGCAACCTTTTCAGCCATGAAAGGAACGAAGACACCGGCGGCATCTACATTTACACCGGAGCGGACAAAGGTGACGGATACGGACGCGGCTGGGAACGTCCTGCCTCAATTGAAATATTCGACAACGACGGCCGGTTTGACATTCAGGCAAACTGCGGAATCCAGCTGCACGGAGGATACAGCCGGATTCCCGACAAGAACCCCAAGCACAGCTTCAGAGTGGCCTTTCGAAGCGAATACGGCACAAGCAAACTCAATACACAGCTATTCGACGAAAACAGTCCACAAAAGTACAACAGTCTTGTTCTGAGAACCTTTTTCAACTATTCGTGGCAGCATTTCGGCTCCGAACGCAGTCAGGCACAGTACATGCGTGAGATGTGGGCCAGAGAGACCCAGCGTAAAATGGGACACGAATACGTCCGCGCGCAGTATGTGCACCTGTTTCTGAACGGTATGTACTGGGGCATGTACAATTTGTCCGAAAGGCCGGACGACAACTGGTGCAGCACCAATTTCGGTGGCAAGAAGGAAGACTACGACATTTTCAAGGACGGTGAACTGTCCGAAGGCTACGCCGACAGATGGGAATCAATGGAATCGGTCATTGACGAAATAATGCAGTATTCGCTTCAGTTACGCAGACAGAAAGCCGACGAATGTCTTGAAAGGCTTGAAACGCTGATGGACATCGACAATTTCATTGATTACATGCTCATTAACTTTTACGCGGGAAATACAGACTGGGACGATGGCAACTGGGTAGCCTGTGCCAACCGCAAGAAAGGAACCGGATTCAAATTCATGTGCTGGGATTCGGAAAAGATTTTCGGCCACCTGTACGACAGCAATGTGTTGTATTCAAGAGGTCCGCTCACAAAGATGTTTCATAAGCTTATGCTGAACAGCACTTTCAAAAAGCGGTTTCAGGACAGGGTTTACATGCACTGCTACAATGGTGGAGCACTGACTCCCGAAAGTGTCATGAACACATGGAACGAGCTGTACAGCCAAATAGACCTTGCACTTTACGACGAATCCGCCCGATGGGGTGACTACCGCCGCGATATGCACCGATATGAATCGAAAGGTGAACTCTATACCCCTGACAACCAGTTTGCAGCCGAACGCACCAGACTTCTGGAGGAATATTTCCCGAAACGCACCAATGTTCTTCTGTCACAATTGAAAATGTCAGGCATGGTATCGGTCGACACCCCCGAACAGTATGACCGGATCAGCGTAGTTGCAGGAAAGATATACATTGACGGCAAGGCTCCGCTGACAGTCATCAGCTCATCCGGTCAGGAAATCGAAAATGCCGACCTGAAGGCCGGCATCTACATTGCCGGAGGCCACAAAGTGATAATCCGATAAGACCGACGACGGTCTGAAGCCCCCATTAAAAATTAGCGGAAAGAGTGGGATTCAAACCCACGGTACGGCAAAGCCGTACGCCGGATTTCGAGTCCGGTCCATTCGATCACTCTGGCATCTTTCCAGGCGCAAAGGTACTCTATTCCCCTTTATGTGACAAGTATTGACGAAGTTTTTTTATTCCATTAATTTTTGCCACCTTTACACCCGGATAAAACTTATTTGAAACAATGAAGAATTCATGGAATTTCTGGGGACTGCTGGCACTTGGTGTTTGTATCATCCTATCTGTCGGAAAATTTACCGGTTCCAAACGTACGGTCAGTGTAAAGGGACTTGCAACACAGGAAGTTGTGGCGGACCATGTCATTTGGCCTCTCGTTATCAGAGACATTGACAACGACCTGCAAAGCCTATATGCATCAATAAACGAAAAGACTGGCAGTGTCGTTAACTTCCTTAAGTCAAATGGTATAGGGGAAGATGAGATCAGCATTTCCGCACCAACGGTTAATGACCGCAAAGCATATGAATACGCCAACGAGCATATAGCCTCACGTTACCAGATGCAGCAGGTTGTGACTGTCAGTTCCAGCGATATAGACCAGGTTCGTTCACTGATGTCACGTCAAGGCGAGCTGCTGGCCAGAGGAATTGCAACAACTACCGATTATGATTATCAGGTAAGTTTCGAATACAACGGACTTAACGAGCTGAAACCACAGATGGTTGAAACTGCCACCCGCAATGCACGAGAAGTCGCACAGAAATTCGCCAATGATTCAGGTTCACGTTTGGGAAAGATACAAACCGCATCGCAGGGACAGTTTTCAATCAATGACCGTGATTCCAACACTCCATGGATTAAAATTGTCAGGGTTGTAACATCAGTCACATATTATCTGAAGTGATGGATTCCATAAGAAAATACTTTCCGGAGCTCACAAAACGCCAGCTTGAACAGTTTGAGGCGCTCGGTCCGTTATACACCGACTGGAACAGCAAAATCAATGTCATTTCTCGAAAGGATATTGACAATCTGTACAGTCACCACATTCTTCATTCACTGGCAATAGCCAGAGCCATAAAGTTCAAGGACGGCACAAGGCTTGCCGATATTGGTACAGGCGGTGGCTTTCCCGGAATACCACTGGCCATAATGTTACCGGAGTGTCATTTTACACTCATTGACAGCATAGGGAAAAAGGTTATTACCGTGGCTGGCAATGTAGCACAACAGATAGGGCTGTCAAATGTGGAATGCAGACACGAACGTGCTCAGGATGATTCGGACAAATATGATTTTATCCTTTCAAGAGGCGTAATGCCCCTACCCGACCTATGTTCTATAGCACAGAAACTAATTGACCGCCGTCATCAGCTGAATGCCTATCCCAACGGGGTGATATGCCTTAAGGGAGGTGACCTCAGTGCCGAAACTCAGAAGTTCCGGAATTCATTTGAACAGACCGAAATAAGCAACTTCTTTGAAGAGGAGTTTTTCAATGACAAAAAAATTGTTTACGTACAGATATCATGAACGTAAAGTGTCTGGAATTCAATTTCCTGCCTGTAAACACCTATATTATCTGGGATGACACGAATGAATGCGCCATCATTGATCCAGGGTGTTTTTACAAGGGTGAAAATGAAAAGCTTGCAGAATTCATTAGTTCAAACAGCCTTACCGTAAGGCTGCTCTTGAATACTCACCTTCATTTTGACCACGTATTCGGCAATCTTTTTGTAGAGCAGACATACGGTGTTCAGGCTCATGCGAACAACGCCGACAATCCATGGATTGAAAACATTGCCCACCGCCTGGCGGCATTCGGTCTGCATTATGAGGGAAAAGTCAACCCCATTCTTCCCGAAAACGTACTGAATGACGGCGACATTGTCAGATTTGGACATACAGAACTTCATGTTCTGCATATACCCGGTCACTCGCCTGGAAGCCTTGTATTTTTCAATGTCAAGGATAACATACTCTTTTCAGGAGATGTGTTGTTTCAAAACGGCATGGGCCGCACCGATTTTCCAGACGGCAACGGTCCGGCACTTCTGAAAGGCATCAGTACCAAGCTGATGACACTTGACCCGGCCACAACGGTATTTCCAGGACACGGTCCGGCTACAACAATAGGACAGGAAAAAACAGCATTTCTATGAACAGAAACAGTTTGACGTTTCTTGCAGCATTGGCCATGTGCCTGTCTGCATCGGCTCAGAATAATACCACGAAGGGAGCTCCCCTCATGTTTGAAAACAACGAATGGGATTTTGGAACCATAAACGAGGAAGATGGAATTGTAACCCATGTTTTCCGGTTTGCAAACGTATCGAACAAGCCCGTAAGAATTGTCAGCGTCTCGACCAGCTGCGGCTGCACAAACGCCGCTTTTTCGAGCGAACCTGTCGCTCCCGGTGACTTTGGAGAAATCACAGTACATTTCAGCCCTGCACGAACTGAAGGACAACTGTACCGTGAAGTTGAGGTGCTGACAGACAATCGCGAATGGTTCAACCGTCTGACTGTCATTGCCAATGTCATACCAATGCCTATGGGGCTTGAACAGCTCAATCCCCACCAGCTGTCAGGTACTGTCAGAACCAATACGAACCGATGCAATTTCGGCTATGTGGCACAGGGCAGGACTGTAACCAAAACTGTCAATCTGGTCAACACCGGCAAAGAAAAGGCTGTCATTGCAGTCCGCTCAACCGGTAACCGCTACGGCATGACATTTCAGGCTCCCAACGAGCTGACTCCTGAAGAGACAGCAAAAATCAGCATCACCTATACCATTCCCAAAGGCAGACAGTTCTACGGAAACGCACGTGACACCATCTGGATTACGGCAAACGGGGAAGCATCGGTACAGCCAATAGTAATCAATGCGCTGCGGGTCGATGATTTCGAAGGTACAGAATCCCAGCTACAACCTGTAATGCGTATTGAACCGTCGTACGTGGACTTTGACAGACAGCCGGCAAAGAAAACTTGCCGTCAGACAGTAATAATTGGTAACACAGGTAAGAGCGACCTGATTTTCCGCAACATAGAGACATCGGGATGTACGGTAAGCGGACTGAACGAAGGACTTACAATAAAGCCGGGACAGGAAAGAAAGATCACCGTCTCTATAAAGTCACCTTCAAAATCCGGTGAAAATGCCACAGGTTCCATTTTTCTGACCACTACCGACCCAACCCGTCCGCTGCGCGAACTGCGCGTTCAGGTCCAGTCAAAATAGTCTGTTTCCTTAATCACTGCAACCCATACCCACTGACAGCAAATTAGCACAAAATAAAGGAGGATGACATATGTCATCCTCCTTTATCATATGTTGTGGATTGGGAATCAGAATCGGCCCATACCGCCGCCGAAGCCACCCATACCCATACCGCCGCCCATGCCGCCGCCAAAGCCGCCCATGCCGCCGCCAAAGCCGCCGCCAAAGCCACCCATGCCGCCACGGCCACGCATCATCTGACGTGCATCACGATTGCCGAATACTGACAGACGGTAATTCAAACTTGCCATGAAGTAACTGGTAATGTTCTTGGTCTCAGTATCAGTACGCGAGGTAGCTGTCATTGAACGGTTGACTGTGCTGCGCTGATGCAGAATATCGTAAGCAGACAATGTCAGACTTGCCTTGTTACCCTTCAGGAATGAGAATGAGAACGAAGCGTTCCAGATAAGTTCATCTGTATTCATTGCCTCCGAGTCATAACCGCGACGACTCTGCATCTGGATATCAGATGCCAGACGTGCGTTTCTCCAGGGAAGGATAGAAGTGAAGCTTGCACCGTAGTTGAAACTGTAAGTATCCATGTTACGGTCCGGCTGCAGGTCATTTGTAGAGTGTGAATAGTTCAAGCTACCTTGCAATTCAGCTGACAGATAGTCGTCACGGTATTCTGCGCTCAAATTTTCGTTTGCACTAGTTGTTTTTGAAGTACGCAACTGCGATGTCATTCCAACCTGACCCCAACTTTCCTGATGGTTGAAGTTACCCGATGTATTTGACATGATTGAGAAACGGTCATCAGGGAAGGTGTAGTTGTACATGATGCTAGCATTTGAACTCCAGTTGGTCCAGAAACCATGTTCATTCATATTTTCAGGTCTGCTTTCTGTACCACCGTTTTCAAGAAGTATTGATCTGTTTTGGATCGAGTTCATATTATTGTTCAATCCTGCATTGATATTGAAGCTTCCCATTGTAACAGGATTGTACTTCTGGTAGCCCAGGCTCAACTGGTTGCTGAATGAAGGACGCAGGTTAGGATTACCACTTGATATACGCAACGGGTTGGTATTATCACGTATAGGAAGCAACTGTTCCATAGATGGCTGGCTTGAACGGCCGTTGTAACGTATATTAATCTGTTCCTGACTTGTAACCCTGTAACGGAACTGCAAGGTAGGAGTCCAGTTAAATACAGTACGTTCAAGAAGAGTATCCACAAGTCCCATACCAGTGTAGTTCATCTTCGAATGCTGAGGCAGAATAGACAGACCAGCAGTAAAGTTGTAGGTATTATCGGTACTGTTCTTGCGGAACTGCAACTGGATGGTCTGATCATAGTTATAATAGAATGACCTGCGGCTGAGAGAATCATCACGGACCATCTGATTATCTTCGTAAATCCAGTCTGGATTACCCCAGGAAGCCTGAAGTGCTTCGTCCATATTGTATGTAGCACGGTCACTTTCCTGAGCACTGTATGAGAACTGATAACTTAGCTGCAGATATGTACCTGTAGAGATAGGCTCCGAATAAGTTGACTGTATGCTCCAACTATTTCTATCCTGAGGATTATCATTGTAACGGTTCAACAACTGATTGGTCTTCTTCTTGCTAATGACATTAGTTGATGTCTGATTACTGCGTGAAAACTGTTCACTGTTAGAATGACTAAGGTTATATGTTCCTCTAACTGATACGTTGCGTCCACGGTTACCAAAACGTCTGACAAATTGAATATTGCCACTTGCTGACTTGCTGGTGCTAACAGATTTTGAATTGCTGTTCTGGCTGTTCCAGATTGACTTGTTATAATAGGATGACAGTGAATCCATCAAATCACCGACGGGATCAGCAGAAGTCTCATCAATATCAAATAGTCTGCCAAATCTTTCTGGAATCTGAGAGAAACTGGTGTAATATGTTGTGGTATCAAGAGGATTTGACATGTATTTGTACGGGTCATCAGTAAATGTACGTGAGTCGTTCTTGTTCCAGCTGTCTGACTTGCTGTATGAGAACTGAGGCTGGAAAAGAAGACTGGTATAGTTGTCCTTGTTCCACTCGATGCGCATCTGGCCGTTTATGCTTTCACTTCCGCTGCCGTTCTTTCCTTCATTGTTGCCCCATGTATGATCAGGCTGCAAAGGATTTGACACATACCAATTTTCGTTTGATGACTTTGAACTTGATTCATTGTCACTCTTGCTCCATGTAACGCTACCGCCAAGCTCGTATTCGTAGTTGTCATTTGAAACTTCATCACCAAGATTAATGGCAAAGTTGGCACCACCCTGATAGCTGGTGCTGACACCGCCGCCACCGCCCATGCCGCCGCCGAAGCCGCCCATGCCGCCAAAGCCGCCTATGCCGCCGCCCATACGCATGCCCATGCCGCCGCGCATGCCGCTCATGCCGCCCGATGACTGGCTGGCTGAACCGGTAAGTGTAATCTGCTTGTCCTCATCAAAGCGGTTTACTGAAGCGTTAACCTGGTAGAGGGTGTTGGCATCAAAGTCTTCCTTGTCCATAGGGCGACCGCCACCAAGGGTCAGGTTACCGAACCATCCCTTGGCCATGCCTTTCTGAACCTGAAGGTCAAGAACGAATTCCTCCTCACCGTCATCGATACCTGTCTGACGTGCAAGGTCACTCTGCTTTTCGTAAGTTTTTACCTTTTCAATCATTTCGGCGGTAAGCTGGGTAAGAGCAACACTCTTGTCATTACCGAAGAATTCCTTACCGTTTACAAGGACTCTTGACACTTCCCTACCGTTAACAACAATATTGCCATCCGAGTCGATCTTCAGACCAGGCAACTTGCGAAGCAGGTCTTCAACTGAAGAACCTTCCGGAAGTTTGAATGCTGCGCTGTTGAACATTACGGTGTCGTTCAGCATCTGAACCTTGGCAACAGCTGCCGAAATGGTTACATCGTCAAGCATCTTGGCGTCTGACTTCATTGTAATCTTACCAAGATCGGTCATGGATGTTCCAGCCTTGATAGAGAACTTTTTGTTTACATCAACGAAACCCAAGTAGGATATCTTGGCAACATAATTGCCAGCCTTAAGGTTTTCAATGACGAACGCACCATCTTCATCGGTTGTGTTACCCTTTACATAAGTCTCTTCAGAGTCATCGGTACCTGATACCTGATAGACCTGTACGTTCGCTGGGAACAAAGGATCGGCTGTGTCAAAGTCATAGACCGTACCCTTAATTGAAAGACTCTGGGCTACAGCCATTGTGACCGATGCAACCAGAAGTGCTGACAGTGTGGCAAATCTTTTCATTTGTTGGTTGGTTATAATTGTTTGTTTAATAATTATCATAAAAAATAACACCTTTACTATATAAGTATGGGGTAATGGTTAAATCAAAAATCCTTCAAATTAACATTATTATATGCTTATAGACAAAAAAAAGCGCTATAGGTTTAGGCGACAAGCCTTTTTTCTATCTTTGCACTATCACTGAAAATGTTTACCCAGTTTATGAAAACGACAATTAGAACACTATTTATGTCAATCGTCATATTCGCTTCATGCAACAAAGCAGAAATGACTCCCGGAAACGTAATATTCGATTTGAAGGACTCAAACGGCAACACTTACAGCGCAATGATACACATTCCGACTGGTATATCATCAGGCAGTTCCATACCTGCCGTTTTCATTGAGGACGGGCGGGATTACACAAACAATCAGCCATTATGGCAAACAATAGACTCGCTTTCGTGGTGTGAAGCTATTGAACCTGTGGTTATAGCCTGTCTAAACGGCAAGGAGAATAGTACCGACAGGACAGAGTTCTTTGTCGACACTTTCATTCCTTACGTTCAGAAAAAATGGAATGTTGGTTTGAGTATTGATAACAGGGTCTGCTCCGGCATATCGGCCAGTGCAGATCGATGCCTTATACTCAGCATGCAGAATGACACACTTTTCAATGAATACTGGTGCTTCTCTCCTTCAAAAGCCGACATTTCAGAATTCGGACTGCTTTCCTCCCCAACAAAATATCGGATTTTCTATAGTGCCGCCGAGGAAATTGAACATTTCAACTACTACCCGTCACTAGCCAATGCTATACGCAAACGCGGAGGAAGAGTTGACCAGCAAGCATTTGACAATTCTATAGCCACCAAACAGATA
Organism: Bacteroidaceae bacterium; assembly: GCA_045617485.1. Taxonomy (GTDB): domain Bacteria; phylum Bacteroidota; class Bacteroidia; order Bacteroidales; family Bacteroidaceae; genus Colenecus. The sequence goes on along the minus strand of JAZLIR010000061.1, from coordinate 18,233 downwards.
TGGTGGCCATACCTGTTCACCGAAGAGCTGAAACGCCGTTTTCCCGGTCAGGATTCCTCGTTGAAGTAAATCTTGTAGAACTTTCCGCTTTCGTCCTGCCCCTGCTGGATAAGGTCACGGCTTCCGTGAATGTAAATATGGAAGTTCTTGTCCAGCTTTATGACCGACTTGTACAGTCTGTTCTGTTTTTTTACTGCCGTAGGATTGACTTCGAACTGATCCTCCAGTTCAAGCTGACGTTCCTGCTCATAGCGCTGGCGGTAGTCGTCGAACATCCGGACCACCTGTGGCTGGCCTATTATCTGCTGTGAGAAGCCCTGCAGGTCAAAGCGCGGAGTGTTCTTGAAGTAGTTCATGGAACGGTTCAGAAGGTCAGCTTGATCGGCTCTTGACACCTCGAACTGTTTAGGAAGTTCCTGTGCAACAAAGTTGCGTGTCAGATCCATTATGTTCTCCGTCTGGAAATACGCGTCCTGACGGCGTGACAGATGCAGGAAGTCATCGACCCAGTAACTTGCATTCTGGCTGTTGGTCTTGTCAACGACCGATACCATATAGCCCTTTTCGCGCTCAAATTCCAGTATCAGGCATCCTTTGTCAAGTCTCTTAAGATTGACCCCCTCAACGGGACTGATGTCAAAGCCGTTCTCGTCATGTTCAACCTGAAGGAACAGCTCCTTGTTTTCCGTCTTGAACAGGCCTATGGCACGGGAAACATCGGTCCCGACACCTATTCCCGAGAACTGCACCACATAAAAGTCACCGCCCTTGATATTCTGATGCTGGCAGTTCTCGTACAGATGCGTGGCAATGTCGCGGGAAAAGTCCAAAAGCATGTCGGGATTGTCGAATATGTCCGATACAAGCCTGTAAACGCGATTGTTTTCAAGTCCCATGTCATCGTGGAAATGAAAACGCGCCTCGCTTTTGAACGAACCTATAAAATAGTCCGTAAGCAGTGAATTCATATCCTCTGACAAGGCGAAAAGCCTGTCGGACAATACTATAGGTTCTTCATTAGCCTGGTTGCCGACAAAGTGCAAAGCCATGCTGTCTATTCTAGGTTCAGCCATACGAAAGGTAGTAATTATTATTCCTGCAGACCGCCGGCCAGATCCAGAAGTTCGTTGGTGACGGCCTGCTGACGCAGTTTGTTATATTGCAGTGTAAGTTCGTCTATAAGACGGTCAGCATTCTCGGTAGCGGCCTGCATGGCTATGACACGTGCAGCCTGTTCGCTTGCATACGAATCAAGCATTGCGGAATAGACCTTCATCCTGATAACCTTTGGAAGCAGCTCATGGACAAGCACTGCGGCCGACGGTTCCAGAATGTAGTCAGTCTCCGGGCTGTCATCGGCCTGCGGAACCGATACCGGCAGAAGCTGCTCGTCAACTATGCGCTGACAGCCGGGGCTCACGAAATGGGTGTATGAAAGCACCACCCTGTCAAGATGCCCGTTCAGATACATGTCCATAAGGTCATCGGCCAGCGATGCCGCATCGCTGTACTGTCTTTTTCCCATAATGTCGCTGTATGCGCGGGAAATGTCATAGCCCTGTTTGCCAAGCGTGTCCGATATTTTCTGACCTATGCAGTAGATATGCGGTTTGTCATCGGTCTTGCATGCCTCTTCAATAACGGCATGGCTGTGACGTATCATATTGGCATTGAAACCTCCGCACAGGCTTGTATCGGAAGAAAAGAACACCAGAGCCACATTCTTAACCGGACGCTGCAGGACCAGAGGAGAAATCTGTCCGGTCTGCGGCATTGAGGAAAGGTTTTCCAGAATATGGTCAAGCTGCTCCACATACGGCAGTGCGTACTGGATGCTCTGCTGTGCCTTGCGCAGTTTCACGCTTGACACCATCTTCATGGCCGATGTGGTTTTCCTGGTACCGGCCACCGATGCTATTCTGGTCTTTATCTCCTTCAGTGACATAGTGCTACAAGCCTAATTCCAATATGGTTTTCCGGGCAAGTTCCTGAATTGCAGCCTCAACATCGGCATTTATCGTACCTGAGCCGAGCGGTTCAAGAACGGTCTTGTCATATTTGCTTCTTGCAAGTTCCAGAAAACGTTCCTGGAATTCGGTGACACGTTCAAGAGGAACCTGTTTGAGAAGTCCGTGAATACCGCAGTACAGCACGGCTATCTGCTCACCTACCGGCATAGGAGCATACTGCGGCTGAACCAGAAGCCTGTTGTTCTTGCGGCCCTTGTCAAGCACCATTGCAGTAACGGGATCCATATCGCTGCTGAACTTTGAGAAAGCCTCAAGCTCGCGGAACTGCGCCTGGTCTATCTTCAGTGTACCGGCAACCTTTTTCATTGACTTGATCTGGGCGTTACCGCCTACGCGCGATACCGAAATGCCCACATTCACAGCCGGACGGAAGCCCTGGTTGAACAGACTGGACTCCAGATATATCTGACCGTCTGTAATTGAAATCACATTGGTTGGAATATAGGCCGATACGTCACCTGCCTGAGTCTCAATAATAGGCAGTGCGGTAAGCGAGCCTCCACCTTTGACATGCCCCGCAAGCGACTCGGGCAGATCATTCATCTTTTCCGCAACCTCCTGCTGGCCGATAATCTTGGCTGCACGCTCAAGAAGACGTGAATGCAGATAGAATATATCGCCCGGATATGCCTCGCGGCCCGAGGGACGGCGCAGAATAAGAGACACCTCACGGTATGCCACAGCCTGCTTTGAAAGGTCATCATAAACGACCAGGGCATGTCTGCCGGTATCACGGAAGTATTCGCCTATGGCAGCACCTGCCAGAGGTGCGTAATACTGCATGGCAGCAGGGTCAGCCGCAGTAGCCGTAACTACAATGGTATAGTCAAGAGCACCATGCTGACGCAGCGTATTGACTATGGTCGCAACGGTAGAGCCTTTCTGTCCTACGGCAACATATATGCAATAGACAGGATCACCGGCCTCGTAATTGGCACGCTGGTTGATAATGGTGTCAATGGCAATGGCGGTCTTGCCTGTCTGACGGTCACCGATAATAAGCTCGCGCTGGCCGCGGCCAATTGGAATCATAGCATCAATGGCACGCAGACCTGTCTGCAGCGGCTGCTTTACAGGCTCGCGGAACACAACGCCCGGGGCCTTGCGTTCAAGAGGCATCTCAAAGAAAGGCCCTTCAATTGGCTCCTTTCCGTCAAGAGGCTGACCAAGCGGGTTGACCACCCTGCCCAACATCCTGTCGCTGACATTTATTGACGCAATACGGCCGGTACGATGCACTGTCATTCCCTCCTTGATAAGGTCTGTTGGTCCGAGAAGTATTGCACCTACATTATCCTCCTCAAGGTTCATGACTATGGCGCGTATGCCATTGTCAAATTCAATCAATTCGTCGGCTCTGGCATTCTTCAGTCCGTAAATGCGAGCTACGCCGTCACTTACCTGAAGCACTGTGCCGATTTCCTGAAAATGGACCGATGTGTCTATGCCGCGCAGCTGTTCAAGCAGCACGTCACTCACCTCGCTCGCCTTTATTCCATTTGCCATCAGATAGTTCTATTATTCTTTTCAATCAATTTATTACGGATTCTCCGCAATTGTGAAGACACACTTGCATCGAGTCTGCAGCCTCCTACAGACAGAATGAACCCGCCCTCAATGGAAGGATCCACACTGTAACTCCATTCAGGAGTATCATCCGATACCATTTTTACCAGACGCCGCAGACGTTCCTCGTGAGTTTTATAGTCCTGCACGGCCGTTACAAGTCTGACCGGTACAATGCCGGCATGGCGGCGGTACTGGTCACAGAAACTGGAAGCCATGAACAGAAGCATGTCCGCGCGTCCGGACTGGATGACCAGCTGCAGAAAACGGTCAGTAGCAGAACACGGCCTGTCCATACTGCCCGTAACGGCAGTTTCCAGAAGCCTCAGCTTCGGCTCTGCACCTAACGTAGGGTCAGCAAGCCTTTCACGCAGGTCATGAACACTGCTCAGACATGACATAAGCGCATTCATATCGGCATAGACAGACTTCTCCTGACCCGTCTCAAGCGAGAACTCAAGAAGAGCCTTTGCGTATCTTGATGCTACCGTGCCTGTATTCATGCCTTACGTTCTGCGTCGTCAATCATACGGTCAATCATGTCAAGCTGCTCATTATCCTTTGAAAGCCTGTCGCGCAGAACGCGTTCGGCAACCTGACATGACAAGTCGGCAACCTGACGGCGCAAGCCGCGCAGTGTCTCCTCCTTTTCCTGACGTATCTGCTCACGGGCCTCGGCAATAATCTTTTCGCCTTCCTCGCGTGCCTGTTGCATGGCATCGGCCACAATCTCCTCACGACGGTCCGACGCCTCCTTCAGAATACGTGCCTTTTCGGCCCTGGTTTCCTTGAGCAGGTCATTACATTCCTTCTCGATGCCGGCCAGACGTTCATTGGCCTTTCTGGCAGCGTCAAGCGACTTGTCAATATAGTCATTGCGCTTGTCCACCATTCCGGTAATGAGGGGGAATCCCCATTTTACCAGAATGAAGAACACAATGCCGAACGCCAGAAGCATCCAGACAAGAGTCCCTGTTTCGGGAATCAGAAGGTCCATCTTTTATGCGTAAAGGGCCAGCAGACAGACAATGGCAGCCAGAAGTGAAACACCTTCAAGGAATGCGCCGATAAGAATCATCGAACTGCGCACATCGCCTGCAGCCTGTGGCTGGCGTGCTATGGCTTCCATTGCAGCCTGGCCAATTCTGCCAAGTCCGAAAGCGGCGCCAATAACTACAATACCTGCACCGATTGCGATGATACCCTTGCCCATTGCAGCCATTCCGGCTGCTGCCTCCAACATTGTTCCTAACATAATTGTGATATTTTATTGATTTGCAATTTGTTCAGTTTCTTTTTCCCGTTCATGCCCCTGTGGTCTGGAAAGACCTATGAACATGGCGGAAAGTATGGTAAACACGTATGCCTGCACGTATGCCACAAGCAGTTCAAGCATATTCATAAACACCATGAACAGGACAGAAACGACCGTCATTGGCGTTCCTATCATCGGCCCCATCCTACCTGTAATGAATATGACACAAGTCAGCGCCAGAATTATTGAATGTCCGGCCGTCATATTGGCGAACAGACGTACAGTCAGTGCAAAGGGCTTTGTAAATATGCCAAAGACCTCAATGACCGGCAGTATGGGTAAGGGCGCCTTCAGGAATACGGGTACGTCAGGCCAGAGAATATCACGCCAGTATTCGCCGTTGCCAAAGATGTTCACCGTAAAGAATGTCACAAGAGCCAGGAACAGGGTGACTGCAATGTTGCCGGTAACATTGGCTCCTGCCGGGAATATGGGAACAAGTCCCATAAGGTTGCTCAGAATAATGAAGAAGAACATGGTGAGCAGCATTGGAGAATAACGGCGGTAATCCCTGCCTATTGCCGGTTTGATGACATCATCGACCAGCATGGCAACCACGAATTCAATCATTCCGACAAATCCCTTTGGAGCGGGATCGGTGTAGTCATGATTTCTGTACCAGCGGCCGACACACAGTATTATGACCAGCAGCAATACACAGTTGATTATTATTCCAAGGGCGACTTTTGTCAGTGAAAGGTCGAAAGGCTTTACCAGACTGCCGTCGGGCATCAGCTCCATAAGTTTTCCGGCATGAGAGCCCTCTTCAGCAATGACAAAGCCATCATAACTGCCCCCGTTTTCATACAGTTCATGCGACATGAAGAAATGCCATCCGCTTGATTTACTGTACAGTATAACAGGAAGTGAAATGGAACACTCCTTTTCCCCGACAGTTATGATATGCCATTCGTATGAATCCTTCAAGTGCTCGAACACCACCTCCTTGACATCCACCTTACCGGCATTCGCAGTATTTTCCTCCAATTCAACGATAGCCGAATCGGTCTGTGACATTACCGGAACAGTACAGAATACCAGCAGAAGCAATATGAAGAACATTTTTCTCATCTTTGTTTCTGACGGTTAATGAAGTGGACTGTTTCAACGGCAGTCAGCACAAAATAGAACACAAAAAACACCATGGCAAACTCCAGCCTGCATTCACTCATGGTCCACAGACAGACCATGATGACAATCAACGCAAGAAGAAGTTTTACTGCACGGTATGCCATTATTGACATGGTAAGGGCATCTTTCGTTGCCTTCATCAGTCTGCCTATACCGCACTGAAGCAGAGGCATAAGTGCAAAAAACACAGGAACGGGCCAGAATGGTGACGGCATGTTTCCACTCTTGAACAGATATGTGAACAGCACTGCCGTCAGCCCGGACATCAGCCCGATCAGACAATAATAAAGTATTATGTAGCCTCTGTCCTTGTACATGTCAGTCTATGCAAACCGAAACCGTATTGTCCTTAACTTCAACAAAACCGCCTTTCGATTCAAAACTGTGTTCACCGTCGTTATCGACACAGACAACCCTGCCGCTTTCCAATGAGGAAATGATGGGCGCATGGCCGTCAAGCACAGTAAAGGGACTGGCGGTTCCAGGCAGAGTAACGCTCCTGACCTGGCCTTCAAACAGAAGCTGTTGTGGAGAAAGAACCCTAAGTTTCAACATATCAAGCGTTTACTTCTCCTAAAAGTTTCTTACCCTTTTCAATGGCCTCATCTATGGTTCCCACGTTCATGAACACCTGCTCCGGCAGATCGTCACATTCACCGTCAAGAATCATGTTGAAGCCGCGTATGGTGTCCTCAATGCTCACCATAACACCGGGAACACCCGTAAACTGTTCCGCAACGTGGAACGGCTGTGACAGGAAACGCTGAACACGACGTGCGCGCGCCACTGTCAGCTTATCCTCATCGGACAGTTCATCCATACCGAGAATGGATATTATATCCTGCAGTTCATTGTAGCGCTGCAGTATCTGGATAACTCGCTGTGCGGTCTCATAGTGAGCCCGGCCCACTACATTCGGGTCAAGTATGCGCGAACTTGACTCCAGCGGATCGACTGCCGGATAAATGCCAAGTTCGGCAATCTTACGACTCAGAACGGTAGTGGCATCCAGATGAGAGAATGTTGTGGCAGGAGCAGGGTCCGTAAGGTCATCGGCCGGAACATATACTGCCTGGACCGATGTAATTGAGCCGTGTACGGTCGATGTGATGCGCTCCTGCATCTTGCCCATTTCGCTGGCAAGCGTAGGCTGATAACCTACGGCACTCGGCATTCGTCCCAATAGAGCCGACACCTCGCTTCCGGCCTGAGTGAAACGGAAAATATTATCAATAAAGAACAGAATATCACTGTATTGACCGTCACTTCCTGCACCATCGCGGAAGGATTCGGCTACAGTCAGACCTGACAGAGCCACTGACTGACGTGCTCCCGGCGGCTCGTTCATCTGACCATATACAAGTGTGGCCTGCGACTTTGCGACCTCGTCGTAATCGACCTTTGACAAATCCCATTCACCACGCGCCATGCTCTCCCTGAAGGCATCGCCATAGCGTATGACGCCCGATTCTATCATTTCGCGCAGAAGGTCATTACCCTCACGGGTACGCTCTCCCACTCCGGCAAACACAGAGAAACCGTTGTTCTTCTTGGCTATGTTGTTGATAAGCTCCATGATCAACACGGTCTTTCCAACGCCGGCGCCACCGAACAGACCAATTTTTCCACCCTTGCAGTACGGTTCCAGCAGGTCAATGACCTTGATTCCGGTAAACAGGACTTCTTCAACGGTTGACAGTTCCTCAAATTTGGGCGGTTCACGGTGAATCGGGAACGAACCTTTCATATCCAGTTCCCTGAGGTCATCAATCGGCGCACCGACCACATTCATCATGCGGCCTTTTATCTGCTTGCCCACAGGCATGGTAATAGGTCCTCCAACAGGAGTCGCAGTCATACCGCGGTACAGACCTGTGGTAAGATCCATAGCCACACAGCGCACCATATTCTCGCCTATATGCTGCTGAACTTCAATAATCAGTTTACGGCCGTCATCACGAATGACCTCAAGAGCGTCATTGATAGAGGGCAGACTGTCCTTGCCGCCTTCAAAGGCAACATCGACAACCGGTCCTATTATCTGACTGATATGTCCTGTCTGTACTGTCATACATTCAATTTGTTTGAATTGCGAAAATACAAAATTATAGGCAAAGGGATGTGCAAAAATTCATAATTTTGCGGCCGATATGGCACTCAACGGAACATTTCTCATAATCCTGCAGCTAATAGCGGGATTTGCGCTTCTGCTTTTGGGAGGCGACTGGCTTGTTAATTCCGGCGTGGCAATAGCACGCCGGTTCAGAATTTCACCACTGGTCATAGGACTTACCATAGTAGCCTTCGGCACATCGGCCCCGGAACTGCTTGTCAGCACGATATCGGCCATTGAAGGCAATTCCGGCATTGCCATGGGAAATGTAATAGGCTCAAACATTGTCAACATAGGTCTCATTCTGAGTATTACCGCACTTATTTGCCCCATAACTGTGACCGGCATGAAGGATGTGACATCAAACGGCCTCGTCATGATCGGGGCGTCGGTCCTGATTACTGTCCTGGCACTGAACGGCAGCATTTCACGAATTGAAGGCATTCTGCTGTTCCTGCTCATTGTGACCTACACCGTTATTTCAATCCGCAACGGCCGCAGGAACGAAAGTCCGGTTTCTGACAATATGAATGACAACAGTGCTGCCGATGCAAAGTCCGACGGCGCCATGCGCCCGCTGGCGGCATTCCTGCTGCTCATACTTTCATGCGCAATGCTCAGCTACGGAGCAGACCTTCTGGTCAATGGCGCATCAAGTCTGGCCAGCGCACTCGGAGTGAGCGACAAGGTAATCGGACTTACGGTAGTGGCATTCGGAACCAGTCTGCCGGAGCTTGCCGCATCGGTTGCCGCAGCCCTCAAGAAGCAGATGGACATTTCAATAGGCAACATAGTAGGCTCCAACATTTTCAACATTCTGTGCGTACTGGGAGTTTCCTGTTCAATCACCCCTGTCACGTTCCAGTTCAGCACCTACCTGAGGGACCTTATTGTAATGCTGGCTTTCGCCATTGTGCTGCTTCTCATGGCAAGTCCGTGGAAACAGACGGGCCGTCTGTCACGCCTGTCCGGTCTGGTCCTGTTCCTGGGCTACGCCGCCTACGCCTGGTCGCTGTTCTGAAACAGGAACTTAGAACCGTTCTTACTCTTCAAGTGTCTCAATGTAGAAACTGACGGGGCGGAAACCGTCATTGCAGCTTATCATGGCGCTGTAGGGGTTCTTCATCCAGCCATCATAGAAATTACCCTCGCCCCTGGCAAGAGCCTGTACGAATTCCGACATCGTCTTCCACGCTTCGGGACACAGACCGGGCGGACACTGGCCGTCAACGCTTATCCACGTCTGTCCTTCAACGACATCGCAGCTGTGTTCAATGGGGTTTTCATACTTAGCCATCAGATCATTGTGCTGAACTTTCCTGATGGCGCAAATCTTCACTTTCTTCATCTGTGCCACTCACTTTGATCCGCAACAGAGACTTTCCGCTCAGCTTTGAATGCCCCGCAGGTGGCTGTAAGTATGAATTCTCCAACTGAAAGGGCTGTAACGGTACCATTGCTGTCAACTGTTGCTATATCCGTATTACTTGTTGACCAGGAAATGTCGACAGAGGTGGCATTTACAGGATAGACGGCCGGTTTGAAATTGCATTTTGACCCGACTGCCATAGTAAATTCATTCTGGCGCAGCCTTATGCCCCTGACAGGAACGGTCGGTCCGGGTGAGCAGACAGGACGGACTGAACGTCCCACCTCTCTGGCAAGCGTAACCAGATGTATTTCTTCGGAAGTATTGCACAGATTCCATGCCAGCGGTGATGATACACGCGGATTATCCGGGGCGACATTGCCCGTCCAGTAATAAGCGCTGCTGCCACTATAAAGCAGACGTGTGTCAAGTTTCATTCCAGCCGTCGGAAGGAAGATGGAATTGCCGCTCGGTCCTGTAATCTGAAATCCCGATACACCGTTCCGCTCTGTCATATCCCATTTGCATTTGTCAAGCAGTTCCTGAAATTCCTGCTTTGACGGCATACGCCAGTTACTTCCCCACTTCATCCAAGCAACATCTAAGGGTGCACGCTTATAATATCTGTCCAGCACATAGTTGTCCTTGGTGTAAATTTCTCCCCATGCGTAGTAGTCACCGTATTCTTCCGGTTTCTTTGCACCGACATTACAAGTCGCCCACATGACGCTCAGGCCCAGATCGACATATTCGTGTTCTTTAGTTTCCTCATTGTAAGCCTCGACATGTGCCGATGATTTGTCAATCCAATCAAAATCTTGAGCCGCAGCAACAAGATAACGGTTGTCATCCTCGCCCAAATAGATATAGGCGCTTCCGTCACTGTCATCTACGACAACCTGCCCCATACTGAAGTTAAAGATGTCCGGCTTTTCAAAAGTACCGGCCCATATATCAATATTCCTGTCGGGGACAAAATCTTTGGTATGCCACTCTATTGCATTATCTGGATGAAGCCTTGCAAACAACCGATGTTCTTCTCCATAGTATTCAAACTGCATAGCGTCAAAGTCCAGCATTGCATTTTTACAATTATGGTTAACAGTACTGACAGCAAACTGTCCGGGACCGGTCTTCCAGGGCTTTTTCATAAACAGGGAGTCTTCCATACAAATCTCCGTACCTGGGGATTCCGCCTTTATCCTGAGAGTGAAATCACCTATCCGGCCACCAGCCCACCGTAATGCGGGGGTGAGCCAATAGGACACAGTGGTTCCGAAATATGTATCATCGTACATGTGAAAATTGTACGTATGATGAACCGTGTTCTTCCCATTCTTGAACGGAGCGGTGAAAAAATAGGCGTAGGCCGGCGTGGAGTCCTCGCTTCGTTTCAGTTCACTATTACTCGCCACAACAGCATTGTCATACGGAATGCTGACTCCATTCATCGTTACCGTGAAATCAGATATGAACGGATGAACACCGTTCCTGTTGAAACCGGTCAATGTGTCTGATGGTGATGAAGCCTCAAAAGCCATTGTGATGGTCTTTGCAGCATTCGGGTTGAAAAATTCATAGTAAACGTCAACCGTCGCATACTGGTCATTTCCGATGGTGATGGTCAGCACCTCCTTGGCAATGGATATATCAGTTTCATGTACAGGCACCAGCGTACCGCCGCTCACGTAGTAGCTTCCATCGTTTGCACTTGCAGTCACTATGCCAAGCAACGTCAGTAGCGGCATAAGCAGATAGCGGTAGAGAGCACATTCTCTTTTCATCGGAAATCATTTTAGTTATAACTGCAAATGTAGTTATTATCAGAAAAAATGTATAGTTTTACACCAGATAGTGCTGATACACCATCTGAAACAAGATCCTTTCACCGATTTGAGACTCGATTCTATCACTTCATCGTTTGAGAAGTATTCAGACAAACTGCTTACCGAACGGATTGTACAGGATGTCAGGCAGGATAACTGCTTCGATTTTTTACGGTATCTGTTTGCTGCCTCTCTGATTATTGTCCATTTCTGCACGCTTACTGAAACCGAGCAGTTCTGGTTTATCTCCGGAGGAGGCCGGGTAAAGGCTTTTTTCACCATAACAGGATTTCTGGTTACATACAGTTTCCTGCGCAGAAAAGGTGACATTATATCATATGCCAGAAAACGTTTTGTGCGAATTGTTCCTGCCTATATCGCATGCGTAGTGTTCTGTCTTCTGACAGGCATCGCCGTTTCCTCATTGAACATGCCTGACTTTTTGTCAAACAAGCAGACGTGGAAATATATCGGTACAAATCTTATCATGTGCAATTGGCTTGAGCCGGAATTGCCAAACACGTTTCAGGGAAACTTTATGCCTCAGATGAACGGTTCACTATGGTCGATGAAACTGGAGGTCATTTTCTACTGTCTGGTCCCAATTCTGATTAATTTCATAGGAAAAACCAAAAAGAGTACAGCACTGCTGTTGTTTGCAGGTTTTATCGCCGTTTACAGTCTTGTGCCTGTGCAGATTCAGTATTTCACTTTTTTCATAAGCGGGATGACATTGCTCATTTATTTCGACACTTTCATAAAACACATCAGATGGCTGTTGCCGGCATCAGTTCTTCTGATTCTGCCGGCTGACTTCATACAGATACCTGTCATCACCGCAATCTGCCACATAATTGAGCCGGCCACTTTCCCAATGATGCTTGTGGGTATTGCGTATTGCTTCAAACCTTTAAACTATTTCCGCAAGTTTGACAATATAACTTACGGGTTATATCTATACCACTTTCCTGTAATCCAGACTCTTATACTTCTTGATGTCGTCAGTTACAGCAAACCGCTGGCCTTATTCCTTTCAATCGCGCTTACGGTTATTCTTGCATGCTGCTCATGGTTCTTGATTGAGAAACCGCTTATGAGCAAATATTGACCTTCTGAATAGCGGAGTATCACGTGATACTCCGCTATTCAGAAGGCATATCAAAGGTTGTGCCAATAGTAAAACCCTATCAGAATGGATGCCACGCATCCGATTGCTGCATCTTTTACTGCTCCCTGCGTCTGATTACGCTGCGTACAAACCAGACAATCAGCGCAATGTACATTACCAGCGACAGCCACTCAGCTGCGTGACCGCCTGTCCATGCCGGTGACATCATCAGGTCAAGACCGGCAAATCTCAGAGCAGCACTGACAACACCCATCAGGGCACCGCCTGCAATGAAGCCCGATGCCAGCAGTGTTCCGTGCTCGACACGGTTCCTGTTGATGGTCTCGTCCTTGGAACGGCTGCCCACATACCAGTTGACTGCGCCGCCCACCACCAGTGGAATGTTCAGGTTGAAAGGAATGAACATGCCCAGAGCGAATGCCAGAGCAGGAACATGACAGAAGTTCATAATCAGTGCTATGACTGCGCCGACGGCATATAGCCACCAGGGAGCGCCTGTGCCCGACATGAGCGGATCGATGACAGCAGCCATTGCATTGGCCTGCGGAGCCACCAGAGCATTCTCGCCTACAAAGCCGTAGGTCTTGTCCAGGATTATGAGCACGCCGCCAACCGTAAGGGCCGATACCAGAGTGCCCAGGAACTTCCAGCTTTCCTGAACCTTCGGAGTGGTTCCAAGCCAGTAGCCAATCTTGAGGTCGGTTATGAAACCGCCGGCCATTGACAGGGCCGTGCACACCACTCCACCCATGATAAGGGCCGATACAATGCCTGCCGAACCCTTCAGTCCAACAGCCACCATGATGACCGATGCAAGAATCAGAGTCATCAGAGTCATGCCCGATACAGGGTTGGTTCCCACAATGGCTATTGCATTTGCAGCAACCGTCGTGAACAGGAATGCAATGATTCCAACCACCAGAATGCCTACAACGGCATGGAGCAGATTGAAGTCCATCACTCCGAAGAAGAAGAACGCGAACACTGTCAGCAGTGCAACTATTACGCCAATTATGACAATCTTCATGGGAAGGTCCTTCTGGGTGCGTTCCACGGCAGCACTCTGTGACGATGCGCCTTTCAGTTCGCGGCCGGCCAGACCGATTGCGCTCTTTATGACAGGCCATGACTTGATGATGCCAAGGATACCGGCCATTGCTATGCCGCCTATTCCTATATGACGGGCATAGTTGGTGAAAATCTGCTCCGGCTCCATGCCTGCAATGGCATCGGTCACGGCAGGATTTACCGACTGCAGGAAAGCATCGCCCAGCATGGGGAGAATTGGAACTATCACGAACCACACAAGTGCCGAACCGGCAGCAATGATGCACGCGTACTTCAGACCTACTATATATCCCAGACCCAGGACAGCGGCACCAGTATTGATGCCGAACACCAGTTTGGCCTTGCTGGCCAGAGCGGCACCCCAGCTGCATACGCGGGTTGAGAACACCTCGGTCCAAGTTCCGAATGTGGCCACTATGAAGTCATACAGACCGCCTATGATGCCCGATACTATGAGCGGCTTTGCCTGACCGGCACCCTTTTCACCTGAAATGAGCACCTGCGTGGTAGCCGTTGCCTCGGGGAAAGGATACTTGCCGTGCATATCCTTGACGAAATACTTGCGGAAAGGTATCAGGAACAGGATTCCCAGCACACCGCCAAGCAGTGAACTGATGAACACCTGCATGAAATTGACCGTCATGTCGGGATACTTGGCCTGCAGAATGTACAGGGCAGGAAGTGTGAATATGGAGCCAGCCACAATCGCACCCGAGCAAGAGCCTATGGACTGGATAATCACATTCTCGGCAAGCGCATTCTTTCTCTTTGCGACCGATGACACACCCACGGCAATGATGGCAATGGGTATGGCGGCTTCAAAGACCTGACCCACTTTCAGTCCCAGATAGGCTGCGGCTGCCGAAAACAGCACGGCCATAAGCAGTCCCCACCCGACTGACCACAGGTTGGCTTCACGTACAGAACTGCAAGACGGAATCACCGGCTCATAGCGTTCCCCATCATTAAGTTCTCTGAATGCATTCTCAGGCAGTTCCGAAGTTCTGTTCTTATCCATTTTGTCCGCCGATAAAGATTACCATCCGCGAATTTATCACTTTGGAAGCGTAATCCAATTGTTCAGTTCACAATTTGTGAGTATCTTTATGGACGGATAATCCATTAAACAAATAATAACCTGATTATGAAAAAACTGTTTGTTTTAGCAACTGTAGCAGTAGCTGCCATGTCAGCGCATGCACAGGAGTCAAGAGTCATTGAAGACGGAGGCACAGGCCCCTTCAAGGCAATCATGACTCAGGATGCAAGTCTTTCAACGCACACCATCATCCGTCCGGATGATATGAGCAAATTCGGCAAGGGCAACCTCATTCCCGTTCTTCTTTGGGGCAACGGCGGATGCGCAAAGTCATGCAGCGGCCATGTGAATTTCCTGAGCGAAGTGGCCTCACAGGGCTTCTTCATTGTAGCAATAGGTCCGATGCCTGCAGCCGGTGCTACTCCTCAGGCAGGTCAGACCGGCGGCGGTATGCCTCAGATGGGAGGCCAGCGTCCGCAGGGCCCGCGTATGGACAGCGCCCGTATCGGAAATGGAAGAATGGGCAATGGCAGGATTGGTGGCAGCAGAATTGGAGATGGTGAGAACTCAGAGCCGGGCAATGCTCCCCAGGAAGGCAGACCGAGAATGGGCGGAATGATGCCGCCTATGGGAGGCGGAATGCCACAGATGGGTGGCGGTGGTGCCGGAATAGGCGGTGGAATGTCAATGGGTGATCCCGCAGACATGATCAAGGCTCTGGAATGGGTAATCGCTCAGAATGCAGACAGGAACAGCCCCTACTACGGCAAACTGGATCTTGACAACATTGCAGCAGCAGGTATGTCATGCGGCGGTCTGGAAGCTCTCCACATGTCAAATGATGCCCGCATAAAAACCATCATGGTAATGAACAGCGGATTCTTCAACGGCGGCGATGACAAGGCAAGCCTCAACAGCATGAAGACTAAGTCTGTAATCTGGATTCTTGGCGGTTCAACCGATATTGCCTGGGAAAACGGCAACGATGACTTCAAACAGCTGAACGGCACTATGCCGGCATTCCTCTGCAGTCTTGACGGCATAGGCCACGGAGGTACCTATATGCAGCCTCATGGCGGTGACTACGCCAAAGTAGCCGGTGCATGGCTCAAGTGGCAGCTCAAGGGCGACAAGGAAGCCGGCACAATGTTCACAGGCAGCGAACCCGGCGTAAGCAAGATGGAAGGCTGGATGTTTGACCGCAAGAACATCAAGTAATATCAGAACCTGAACCTGCAGTAGATCTGCAGTAAAAGGCGGGCCCCACTCTATTGTGAGGTCCGCCTTACTTTATGCGCTGATTGATTTCCTGAATTACTTCTTCCAGAGGTTGGGCAGGAAACCTTCGTAGAGAAGGTGTCGCCAGGTTGACCAGTCGTGGCCGGCTTTGCCCGTGCAGAAATACTCGTACTCTATGCCGTGCTTGTCAAGGGCATCGCGCAGTCCCTTGACTCGCATGTTGAACATGCCCGACTCTTCGGCACCACCCTGACCTATGAACAGGTAGTCAATCTTGTCGTTGACCTTGGGGTCGTTGAGAAAATCGGTCAAAGTCTCTTCGGGACGGTTGTCGCCGGCGCTCAGTACACCGAAGTTTGCAAACAGGTCAAGTGACTTTAGACCTACAAAGATTGTGTGGCGGCCACCCATGGAAAGGCCTGAAATGGCACGGCCATGCGGGTTGGCTATTGTCTTGTAGTGACTGTCAATGAACGGGATAATAGCTTCGCGATATTCGCGCTCCATTATGTCGAATGTCAGCTTTTCGTGCTCGGGATGGTTGCGGTGGATTACCTGGTTGTTCACAATGGCAATGATCATGGGCTCGGCCTTAGCTTCGGCAAGCAGGTTGTCCATGATGAAATTGACGCGTCCGTCGTACATCCAGTTAGATGGCAGTTCGCCGCTTCCGCCCATCAGATACAGTACAGGGTACTTTTTCTTGGGGTTGTACATAGGAGGAGTGTAAACGTAGATTTCGCGCTCGCCTTCGGTTACCGGACTGTAATATATGTGACGGGTAACTGATCCGTGAGGCACGTCCTTTGCATCCCACCACATGGGGCCGTCACCGTGAACAATCAGTTCGCTGTACGGCGGCATGGCTGTGAAAGCGGCATAGGTATTGTTCGGATCGGCCATACTGACACCGTCCACCACCAGGTTGTACTGATACATGTCAACAGGAAGTGGGCCGATGGTCAAACTCCAGATGCCGTCATCTCCCTTTGTAAAAGGTATATTGCCGCGTGTGCCGAGAATAGTAGTCATGGCGCCCGACAGAGCAACCGACTGCGCCTTGGGAGCCTTGAGGCGGAACACCACGGTATGGTCGTCGTTCACCTGGGGCGAATTCAAATTCGCGCTGAAAGGAATAAGCCCTTCAGTATCTTTCTGAGGGTTGTAGCTCAGGTTTACATTCGACTGTTGTGCTCCAGCCGACAGAGCGAGAAGCAGCGACAGCGCTGCCACAGTAGTCTTTTTATTCATAGTGGTTTTTGTTAGCTGCTGCAAGTTACAAATAATTCTCCAAACTGCATAACACCACTGTTCATTGGGTGCCATTCCCGATGTACATTTGAGCAGCACCATGGAAGCGGTTCGCGCCGCCTGTGGTGCCCGAGCGACCCAGTCGCTCACCTTTGCACCACACGCAGCGCGAACCGAATGCCTGCCTGCCGGGCATTTTTGCCTGTGAGGGCAGGACTAATCCTTTGGACAGACGGGCCGCACAGATTGACCGTAGAGGCGGTTGTAGTAGTACCAATACACGCCGCCCGAATCAAAGTACAGGTAGCACGCGTTGTCCGGGTAGTCCGTATTGAGCGAACTGGACCAGTAGTAACCGCTGGAGCCAACGACGTAGAGGTTCGTGTCGTAGCGGTACCCAGCTGCGGGAAGAAATATCCAATTGCCTTCGTAAACGGATTCCCTGCTCTCCACCTTGTAACCCTCAACGCCGTTCATCGTGGTCCAGGTCCAGGTGCAGTTGTTACGGAGTTCGTCCTGTTCGGCTCTCGTGGGCATGCGCCAGCTGCCGCCCCAGTTCACATGGGCGGCATCGTCAGCCGGGTCAAGGACGGTCTTGCCGTCGGTAAAACCGTTGTAGCCGCAATAACTATCAGAGCAGTATTTAGTCAAAGTGGATCCACTGCCCTCACAGTACTTGTAGCTGGACCAGCTGTAGTCTGACTTGGGCTGAGTCTCGCCCCAGGCAAAGTAGTCACCATATTCCTCAGGCTTTGAAGCACCAATGTTGCAGGTGGCCCAGTTGACGCTCAGGCCAAGGTCAACATAATTCAACTCATCCGGCTTCTGGCACTTGTACACAGTCGTAAATGTCTTCTCCTGGCTTGTGTACAGACACATCCGATTTAACATATACGCACGTACATGGTACGTCACATTAAACTTCAGATCAGACAGTTCAAAAGAGAAGGACTTGTCCGGATTGTAATTATCCACCTTGTACCTCTTGGTCGATTCCTTTGGAAAGGCATCCGATACCGAAAGCTCGAAGCCGAGCTCAAAATCCGTTCCCATCTGTTCCGGCATTGTAACCTTTGCCTTCAGCTTCGCGCCGTACATTCCTACATCGCTGACCGACATGTCATAGACTCCAGGCCCCGGATTTGTACTTTCAACCA
>JAZLIR010000060.1:0-7284 GCA_045617485.1 Bacteroidaceae bacterium | reverse complement strand
GCCGCTTCTACCTGTGGCTGCTGCTCATATCGGCCGCCATTGCGTTCCCGCTGACCTACACCTTCTTCCATCTGCTGAGTTCATCATCAACGATTCACATCTGGGAGCAGATATTCAACTACGGCCCGCTGTTCTACCTGTCGGTCTTCCTGATAGTGGCCGCCTTCGTGACCCTGACCGTAGCCGCCCAGATACGCCGCATTGCCCGCATCGAACCTTACACCATTGTCAAATCGGAATAGCCTCTGTTTGGCAGGCAGCAAATATTATCTATTTTTGCAGTGATATGACCGATGCCAGGATACTTGTGATTGATGATAATGCGGCGGTGCGCAGCACGCTGAATCTGGTGCTCAAGACCCAGTTTCAGAGCGTTGCCGTTGTCGGTGATCCTCAGCTGATACCGGCCCTTGTCGGTGCGGGCAATGTCGATGCCGTGCTGCTGGACATGAACTTCGGCCAGGACCATTTGGACGGGCAGGACGGGCTGTTCTGGCTGGACCGCATCATGAACCGCAGCGGACTGGAATACCCTCCGGCAGTGGTCATGATAACGGCATTCGGTGACGTGAGTCTGGCAGTGCAGTCGCTCAAGAACGGTGCGGTCGATTTCATAGAGAAGCCCTGGGACAACAACGACCTGATAGCCAAACTTAATGAAGCCATCGCGAAGCGCCGGCTGCGGATTCAGACAGCCGATAAGTTGCAATCACCGGATTCATCATCGGTTCATCCCAGCATCACATCGGCTGGCGGAAATACTGGCAAACCAGATGAGAAACCGCAGATAACCCTTGAGGAGATGGAGCGTCAGTCCATACAGGATGCTCTCGAATCTTCGGGCCGAAACTATACGGAAGCGGCCGAAAAACTGGGTATCAGCCGTCAGACCCTGTACAACAAGATGAAACGCTATGGCATCAGTTAGCCGTCACTACACATGGCGTGTGGCGGCATCGGTCTCATTCACAGTCGTTCTGTCCGCCGCATTCGTGCCGCTGCTCAAAGTGCATGCGGCACTTGCCGTTCTTGATGTCATACTGCTGCTGGCTGCCATAGTCCGTCTGGTGCAACTGATCCGTTATCCTATTAACCAGACCGTCATGATGTCACGCGCAATATCGAACAACGACACCATGCTCCATATCCCTGAGACCGATGATTTGCTGCTAAGAGAGGCATCGCATGACATGAACCGCATACTGGCGTCGTACCGCCGTGACCAGAACGAACTGGAGACCCGCAAGAACTACTACGAGCGCATTCTGCGCATCATGACGCACGAACTGCGCAACACCGTGACACCCATTGTCTCGCTGACCGACTTCATGATTCAGAACCCGCAGCTGCAGAGTGAGGAGGACCGTCTTGAAGCCATAGGCATAATCAACAGCCAGGCGCACAACGTGTGCAGTTTCCTTGAGTCATACCGCAAACTGACAGTCCTCTCCCAGCCCACCATGGCCGATGTTCCCGCTGCCAACATATTCCAGCAGCTCCAGACACTGCTGTCCAACGAACCCGGCTATGAGCGCATCCGCTTTGAGACGGCCGGCGATGTGGTCCTTCACGCTGACTCCAGCCTGCTGTCACTTGCCCTGATAAACATCATCCGGAATGCCGTGCAGGCCACAGACGGCGTTCCGGACGGCTACGTTAGCGTGCTTGCATCGGCCCCCGGCGGCAGGACCTGCATTACCGTCACCAATAATGGTCCGGAGATTCCAGAGAGCCAGTTGGAGCAGATTTTCCTGCCGTTCTATTCCACAAAGAAGAAGGGTAGTGGCAGTGGTATTGGCCTGGCCCTGTCCCGCCAGATAATGCAGCTGCACGGCGGCACCCTGACCTGCTCGTCCCACTATCCCTTCACAACTTTCACCCTGCGCAACGGGGACAGTCCCTGTTGTGCAGGGACTGTCCCCATTGCTCACTAGTTCAGGATCAGTTCGTCGGCATCGGAGATGCGCTCGTAGCCGGTGATTATGATTTCGTCACCGGGCTGCAGGCCGTCCGTGATTTCGTAGTGTCGGGGGTTCTGGCGGCCTACGCTGACGGGCACACGCACCGCGTGGGTGTGGGCGGCATTGACCTTGAAGACCCACTGGCCGTGGGTGTAGTTGTAGAAGTTGCCCTTGGGGACTACCACTGACTGCTCCTGACCGCCCAGCTCGATGCGGGCCTGGTAGCTCTTGCCTATGCGGGCGTTATCGGGCATGGAGTCGGTGAACACAAGGAACACATCGAACTGGCCGCCCTTGATTTCGGGCACGGTGCTTGCAATGGTCATGGGGTAGGTCTTCTTTTCGTAGGTGACGGTGGCGGGCTGTCCGGCACTTATCTTGTCAATGTAGAACTCGTTTATGCCAAGGCGCATGCGGAAACTGTCCAGACGCTTGACATCGGCAATGGCTGTACCGGCCGATATGCGCTGGCTGGATTCCACTGCCAGTCCGCTCAGCTGGCCGTCGGCCGGAGCTGTAACCACAAGGTCGTTCAGGCGGGCCTCGGCGCGTTCCAGCTTCAGGCGGGCTTCACGCAGACCGTCCTCCAGCTCCTCGCGGCGGATCACGTTCAGCACCGAGTCCTGACGGCGGCTCTCAAGCTGCAGGCGTTCGGTTTCCATCTTGTAGCGGTATTCCTCATCGGCCACCTCCATCTGCGCCTTGCTGCGTATGCCCATGCGGTACTCCTCAAGGGCCAGGTCGTGCTGTTTCTCCAAGCGGCCCAGTTCATATTGCGTCTGCAGCATGCTCTGGCTCAGAGTCAGACTGCGCTGTTCCATTTCAATCATGCTGGTCCTGTACGAACGGTTCTGACGCCTCCACGCCTCACGCTCGCTTTCAATGGTGCGTTCCAGTTCAGGGTCGCTCATCACAAGAATGGTGTCGCCCTTGCTGACCATGGCGCCATCGGCCTTCAACACCTGCTCCACATAGCCGCTTTCACGGGTATAGACCTTTATTGACTGTATGGGTTGCAGGGTTCCGTCGGCATTGACGTATTCCGAGAACTCACTGCCGGTGACCGTTGCAAACTGGACGCTCTCGCTGTTGACACGCAGCACCTTGGGGCCAGTCCACATCATTATCATAAGCACAACGAGTCCGGCGGCCAGCAGGCCTGCAACAATATGAAGGCGGTACTTCACGTACCATTTCTTTGGTGGAAGTTTATAGTCCATTTTCTATCTCGTGTTCTATTGTTGAATCCTTTTCAAAATCGTAACCCGTCATGCTGCGTATTGTGTAGTACAGTTGCCAGTAGCGGCTCAGGGCCGATATGTATCCGCGGTATGCGCTGTCCTTGGCCGTGATGGCCTCGTTCAGTTCCAGCATGGTGGAATTGCCGTTCATGTACATGTGGCGGGCCACATCGTAGCGGTGCTGCGCGGTCTGCATGGTGCGGCGTGCAATATCGACCTGACGCTCTTGACTGTTGAACTGGCTCACGGCACGCGATATGGTCTTCTCGAACGATACGCGGCTCTGCTGGTTGTGCATCTTCGTCATTTCCAGATTGTTTTGAGCAATTTTCACGCGGCCGCGGCTGCGTCCCCAGTCCAGAATGGGTATGCTCAGCGATACGCTCACCGACTGCTCGTCATTCAGGTTACGCATGCTCTGGGGCAGTTCATCGGCAGTCTGTGCCAGTCCGAGACGCATGTAGATGGATGCCTTGAATCCCGCCTGTGACTTGTAATACGCCAGATTGCTCTCGCTGCTTATCAGGCTCAGCTCCATGGCATCAATGTCAGGGCTGTTCATTTCGGCCAGGGCCAGCGCCTCGCTTACAGGAACTGAGAAATGCGGTATGCTGTCATCGGTCACCACCTGGATTTCGACATCGGACGGCAGGTTAAGATAGTTCCGTAAGGCATCGGCCGCGTCATCCAGCCCGGTCCGTGACGATATTATTCCGGTCTCCTCGTTCAGCAGCCTCAGTTCAAGCTGCAGCAGTTCGTTCTCGGTTATGGTACCTATGTCATAACGGCCTTTGCCCATGGTATATAGCGTGTCGGCAGCAGCGTAGTTGAGCGTGGCTATCTCAAGGTTTGTCTGGGCCGATACCAGTCCGAAGAACAGCGCTGTGGCCTGACTTGCCACCAGTTCAAGCGTTTCGGCATACTGCTTGCGCGCCATGCGGTACGACAGCGGTTCGGTCTTACGTTCCCACTTGAAACTGTTGTATCCGTTCAGGCTTTGGGAGATGCTCAGCTGCAGCGGCTGCGAATAGTAGTTGTGGGTGCGGCTGTCACCGAACTGGTCCAGCCGGCTTACCGATCCGGACAGCGATACGGTGCCACCTGTGAACCAGATGTTCTGACTGAGGTCCATGGAAAGGTTCGTGCGCATGCTGTTGCTGCGCGCATAGACCTCACTTCCATCGGCAAGGGTCACATAATTCGTGCTGCGGTTCAGTGACGGGCTGGATGACAGGGACAGTGCCGGCAGGAATTCCGCTTTGTAGCTTTTGTAGCTGAGCTGGGCCGATTCAAAACTGTAGCGTGCCTGAACGGCCTGCGGTGATGACTCCTGGGCCATGCTCACCACATCGGACATGGTCAGACTCATAACCTGAGCTGGGGAGCAGACCGGAACGGCAGCCGGCATAAGCAGTGATATTATGAGGCGTTTCATATTCATGCCCCAAAAATATTCCTGCCCCATGACAGGTTCCGCATGTTTGGGTCGAAATCGTTGTTTTTACCCTAAAATCGTCCAATTTTTTGACACTGTCATCTTTAATGGGGATTCATTTTTCGCCAAAAAAGGGTGCGCTCAGAAGGCTCAAAACGCACATTCCAGGGACCTTCAAGCCAAAAATGAGTCTAAGGTCCCGCCAGATTGCCTGTAGGGTCATTTCCGCGCACCTTGTTTTGGCAAGCAAAAAACGCAGGTACAAACGTATCGGGGCGAGCGAGCCCCCGAGCGAAGAGCGGCTGACGGCCGCCGTTTGCGGAGCAAACTAAAAAAAGGAACATATTCCCAGCGGAGGTACAAAAAAAGGCGGCCAAAAGCCACCTTTTTTGTACCTCCGCTGGGAACACAAATAACAAGTCATTGTATTTATTATCAATCATTTATATACATCCAACGAGCAAATAACGAGCAAATAATATAAATAACACTACTATTTGGGGCACAAATTGACGGTTTGGGTGTATCATAAAAAAGGTTGAATGCCATAAGCACCCAACCTTTTCACGCGCGCGTTGCAGATAGCAATAACTAATTATCAACGGTAAGCCCACATTCAGCCAAACGCCTTTTATACATTGCCGTGTCAAGTGTCGGGTCATCTGGGGAATCCCACTTGATTTGCGGGTGTGTACATTCTTCTTTTAAAACCTCGGTTGCATCGGTGCTACCTACATAGAGCGATTGCAGTTTTTCAGTTACCCACATTGCCGTTTTCAACCTTATAGCCTCATTGTTGGATTGTAGGCTTTGTCGGATAGCGTTCAACGCCTCGGTTGCCATACCATACAACCCAGATGTTAAGGTTTGCCGATTATCGGCACATTGCCGATTGAAAAAGCAAATGAAAGTAACTTGTTTTTGCCAACTATATATTGTGCTCCGGTTTAACTTTAATTGCTCAGCCACATCGGTGATACTTGCACCAGATGCAAGCAATATGGCGCTTTGCTCCTGTAATGGCGTTAATCCGGTGTCATGGTTTACGGCTTGTTCTTTCTCCGGAATCGTTGTATTTTGTCGGTTTTTGTTCATTGTGGAATACTCCTTGTAATTACTGAATCGGTAATTTGAAACAACTTAATATAGGAATCAGCGATAATACCGCGTTGCCTCGTTTACTTTCCTGTCGAGTTCCGTTATGGCATTGCTGGGTGTTGTCACGCTCTCTTTTACTTTGCAAGCCTCGGAAATCGCGCGCCTCAAATCAAATGCCTGTTTGTTGGATAACTCCCCGCGTTTCTGTGCCTCGTTAACCTGTCCAATCATTTCCATTTCCCCGCCCGCTTGCTCAACCAATGAAAGAATGCCCAATGTGCAAAGTGTCTTTTTTGTTTTCATGTAGTCAAAGTTTAGTGATATATCATTTATCTTTTTGATAGCAAAATATGAATCACGCCAACACTTGACAATATCCATATAAAACGGTTCATTGTACAGGCTTGCACCCGTCACCGCGTTAACGTTCAATCTTTGTGGAATCCGGCTAATATACCTTTGTTCATACCTCAAAACGTTGTTATTCTGGTATAGTTCCGGTATTGGCTTGTTATTGCTCCGTTGCTCCCTGTTTTTGTCATAAAAGCACAAACGGCCATAACCCATGTGATAATACAAACCCGTTGGCTCTTGTAGCCTCTTGGCATAATTCAGCAAACCCAAATGTGACAAATATACATCGGTTGGATATTTAACGATAAAGTTCTGGGCAATATCCAGACGTGTTATTATCGCCTTATCCATCGGCAAGTGCAATTCATCGCTCAACCTTTCAACGGCCTGTTGTGTATCTTTCCGGTTCATGGTTTGGTAATTGTCACCACAATAGTACTTGCACAAACTCCCATCTTTTACCTTAACTTGGTGTGGGCTTACCGCAACTTTTAACCCGCCTATCGTTCCAGAAACAACAACACCGCTTTTAAATATGTGCTCGCTCACATCATTAAGGTAACAGGGCGTTTCCTGTAAGAAATCAACCCCGTTAACCTCGTTTTGTGTCAATTTGAAAAAGACGGTATCATACATACCTAATTACTGAATCGGTAATTTGAAACAACTTAATATAGAAATTGTCATTCTGGGTTATCGCCCGCCCCTGTGGCCCGTTCTCTCAATGACTGCATTTCATCTTCAAATGCACCATCTTCAAACAGGTTGTAAAGTGCAACCCTGTCACGGCTCTTTCCGCGCGCTACAAACACCTCAATAACACCTCCGCGTTGTGCACTCCCATTAATGAAATCAACCCCGTCAAATTTGAATAAAAGTGCATCGGTTGTGCCTTTCACGTCACCAAATGCAAACTCGTTTTCTGGGTCGGGTTTGAATATGCTTGAAAGGTTGTTGCTCTTAATTGTAATTGACTTGTCGGCCTTTCTTTTTACATCACCGCCAAACCTTTCCGGAACATCGCCCAGATATATAACTAAATCGCCAATGTTGGTTGCATCAAACTTGTCGGTTGCACGTCTGGCCCTCGTTGCCCTGTTGCACTCAAATTCTGGGTAACTCTTAGTTGAACACACACAATCAAACCTGTGCTTTGACTTGATGGCAAGTTTCTCAAACTTGTAATAATCGGTCA
>JAZLIR010000059.1:0-3984 GCA_045617485.1 Bacteroidaceae bacterium | reverse complement strand
CAGACGGCAGGCAGGATTTGAGTCTTGATGATATAAATGATATAATCAGCAAAATTGGAGATGTATAATAATTGGTAGTATTTTACGCAGGTATTCCGTTCTGGTAGATGTATTCTGGAGCGATATCCAGTTCTCCATTATTCCACTCAAGGGTATCAGTCAGGACGAAATTCTTCAGTAGTTCAATGTTTTCCAGCACTTTGAATACAGTATATTTTTGAATTACCGGCAGGAAATCAAACACTCTGTTCTCGCCATCATTGAAACTGACAAGAATTTTGTAATCCTGAAGATAATCTGCTGAAATGATGCTAAGCATATTGAGAATTACTTTAATGGTTCTACCTTCCCTGGCTGTTCTCCATTAGCAGCCTTCTCCCAGGCTTTCATTATGTCTTCCCTGTTATAGCCAGCCACTCCAGAACGAGTCTCAGTGCCCTTTCGGACATTTCACCTCGAACTGTCCCATTTACAATATCAATCGTGACTTCCTGGTCTCCGTACTTCGCATGAAAATGAGGCGGATTATGGTCAAGAAACCGCAGGTAAATGAAAATTCCAAAAAACTCAGAAATAGTTGGCATCACAAATCATTTTCTGCAAACATACACAACTTTTCGGATAATGTCACCAACTGCCACGAATGTTTTCCCGGCGGAATGATGCAATGACGGATGAAGTGTCAAATAATTGGACACTTTTCACTGGAATCTGACAATTTCCTCATTTTTGTTTGCAGCGCAGGACAGCTTCTTGATATTTTTGCGTATAACAAAAACGGGAAGCTATGTTCAGACATTACCTCAAAATCGCTCTTAGGAATATCCGCAAGTATGCATTGCAGAACATAATCAGCATATTGGGTCTGGCGGCGGGCTTTACCGCGCTGTCGCTGTCGGCATACTGGTACCGCTATGAGAATACGTATGACCGTAACCATCCGGACTGGCAACGCATATACACATTCAAAACTAATTCAGAAATCAGGTTTGATAATGTTTCATGGGGTAACTTGAATGACAGAACCTTTCAAGCCATTAAGTCAATGCCGGAAATAGAATCCGTTGCAACAATGACTCTTGATTTCAAATACCCGTTTATAGTGTATTCGAGGTCATTTGTTGAGATGATGGGCTTGAAATTGGAATCAGGCAGTCTGAATGCACCGGGATGTTCATCAATTGCCGTAAACAGTTCGATGGCAAGGAAACTGTGCGGAGAAGATAATCCCATAGGCCGTGACGTGACATTGGGAGAACTCATGATGGCAACCGGCTACGATGAACCAGGGCTTCCCGCTGATTCTGTGATGTTCAGGATTGATGCCGTATTCAAGGACATGGAACATTCCGTCTTCTGGAATGAAGCCAGTATCATGATGATTAATGATTCTGATCCTAGTTCTGATTATTTCATGACTATGGTAAAAGTCAAACCGGAAACCGACATTGACTTGCTGACAACAAAACTGGCTGGCATTGAAGCCGATGAATATGAAGTCCCCGCGCTCCGTATGGAGAATATATCAAAGGTGCACAGGACTGAAGGGCGTATGCAGAAGAAACATCTCAGGATTTTTTCCCTGACCAGTCTTCTTTTGATGCTGTGCGCTATGGTCAACTGCATTACCCTGTTGGTGTCACGCATTGACGGACGCAGGCGTGAAATGGGACTGCGCCGAGCCAACGGTTCGTCTGTGCACGGATTGGGCAACTTATTTGCAGTCGAACTGTTGCTTCCACTTGGAACTGCCCTGCTGCTTTCACTGCTGCTTGTGTTCATTTTCAGGGATAAGCTGTCAGAATACGCCCAGATAAGCGGAAACTCCATGAATCTTGTATGGGGATGTCTGGCTGTCATGCTGCTGGTCCTGTTGCTGTCACTGGCAGCATCAGTGCTGACAGTGTCTCTTGCACTTCGTCATTCGTTGCGTACAACCATGTCATCGGCTTTGACTGGCAACAGGGGGCTGAGACGCATCGGACTGGCGCTTCAACTGTTCATAAGCACCCTGTGCCTGTTCTGCTGTCTGTTCATGCTCAATCAACTGATATTTGTGAGGCATGCCAATTGGGGCTTTGAAATCCATAATTTGGCCAATATTGAATTGTTCACACCTATCATTAGTCCTGAATTCGGATATAACAAGTCATCTCAGGAACTGGAATCGGAATTGAATTCCAACCGCAACCATAAAGCCGGTGTTATGCGTGACAGACTTATGCAACTGCCTTATGTAAGGAATGCCACATTGAGCCATTACAGTTTTGGAAATAACAGTATTTCATCAGGCAGCAGTAGTGTTTTCTGGAATGATGAATCTTTGGCTGACCTGTCTTGTGAATGTGAAATGCTTATGCTTACAGACCCGGACAATCCGGCGTATGGTTTCACTGTCATTGCCGGCAACATACCACAGGACGGCTTAACCGACGACAAGATAATAGTGTCGCAGTCTGTCTGTGATTCATTGGCCATTGATGACCCGATAGGCCATTGCTTGTATCAGGAAAGAATATCGTTTGAAATAGTGGCTGTCATACAGGACGTATATTTCAGGGGACCCTTTGAAAACACGTCTGCATTTGTCATAACGTCCAGAACAAACAGAAGTTTCTATGAAACCAACCATATTCTTGTTGATTACATGCCGGGAAAGAAGAATGAACTGAAGGAATGGCTTGAGAACAACAAGTCCGATACCCAGACATTCGGCAAGTACATGGTGTATTTCCTGGATGACTGGTTGAATGACCATCTGAGGCATGCAGACAACCTGCTGCACCTGCTGTACGTGATAGCCGCCGTGTGCATGCTCATAGCCATAACCGGCATCTATTCCATAGTGACCCTGTCATGCCACGAACGCCGCCGTGAAATTGCCGTACGCAAGATTCACGGAGCAAAGTTGCGTGACGTGCTGTACATCTTTGTGCGCGAATATGGTCTGATACTCCTGATTGCGTCAGTCCTGGCCTTTGTGGTGGGCGGCATAGCCATGCACGGCTGGTTGCGTCAGTTCCAACTTCACGCTACTGGCACTTGGTGGATCTACCTGACCATCCTGGCCTGTATGGCGCTGGTAATCTGTCTCACTGTCGGACACCGTGTCCTGAAAGCAACACGCGAGAACCCTGCCGATGTCATAAAGAGCGAATAACAATATAAAACCATACAACTATGATCGAAGTAAGCAATTTGAAGAAGATCTTCCGCACGGAGGAAGTTGAGACCTGGGCACTGAACGATGTGTCATTTACAGTGGCAGACGGCGAGTTTGTAGCCATAATGGGGCCTTCGGGCTGCGGCAAATCGACGCTGCTCAGCATCCTTGGCCTATTAGACAACCCAACCGACGGCAGTTACAAGCTGCAGGACCGCGAGGTTGCCACACTGAACGAGGACCAGCGCACCGACCTCAGAAAGGGGACAATAGGTTTCGTGTTCCAAAGCTTCAACCTGATTGACGAGCTGAACGTGTTCGAGAACATTGAACTGCCGCTGCTCTATATGGGCGTGCCCGAGAGGGAGCGCCGCCGCCGTGTGCAGGAGGTGATGGACCGCATGAACATAAGCCACCGTGAGAAGCATTTCCCCGGCCAGCTGTCAGGCGGCCAGCAGCAGCGTGTGGCCATTGCCCGTGCCGTAATCTCGGGTCCCAAACTGATACTGGCCGATGAACCTACAGGCAACCTTGACTCGGTGAACGGCCAGGAGGTGATGAACCTGCTGAAGGAACTCAACCAGAGCGGCACCACCATCGTAATGGTGACCCACAGCCGCCACGATGCATCGTACGCCAGCCGCATCATCAACCTGTTTGACGGAAGCATCGTGAAGGAACTGCCGCAATGATACATAAAATAATAGCATCTGACTGACATAGAAATGTTTCAGCCAGATGCTTGATATTGAGAAACTGTTTTGAAATACCAGAGTCGGCGTTCTGTTACGAAGCCGTACTTATTTCATACAAATATTCCG
>JAZLIR010000058.1:0-26523 GCA_045617485.1 Bacteroidaceae bacterium | reverse complement strand
GTACTTTCAACCACTTTGTCGTCCTTGTTACAGGAGCCAAGAAGTGTCATGCATGCAACGGATGCCAGCATCAGCATCCCGTCAAACAGTTTACCGATTTTCACAGTTCTTACTTTCATAGTTCTTATTTTGGTTAGTCATAAAACCACCGCAAACATAGCAATATTTTTTAAGTTCGAGTGGATATAAATAAGAAAGGTCCACCTTGCGGTGAACCTTTGGAGCGGCAAACGAGACTCGAACTCGCGACCCCGACCTTGGCAAGGTCGTGCTCTACCAACTGAGCTATTGCCGCAAAAATTTCATTTTTGCTGCGATTGACTTTCGCGCCTCGGCATAAGAGTAAACTCTTCTGCTCTCGGCTTGGCGTCAACTGCCGCAACTTTTAAAAACTGCGCGATTTTTGGCGGCGCCTCGGCATAGAAAAGCAAGACTTTTCTCTGCTCTCGGCTTGCACAAAAATTGCCGCGACTGTGGATATGTGAAGAGAATGAGACTCGAACTCACACGACATAATTGTCACTACCCCCTCAAAGTAGCGCGTCTACCAATTCCGCCATCTCTCCATGGAGAAGTGCCCAGCACAGGACTCGAACCTGCACACCTCTCGGCACACGCACCTGAAACGTGCGCGTCTACCAATTCCGCCAGCTGGGCATTTCATTTCATCCATTCAAAGAACGTAAGAGCGGCAAACGAGACTCGAACTCGCGACCCCGACCTTGGCAAGGTCGTGCTCTACCAACTGAGCTATTGCCGCAAAAATTTAACTTTTGTATCGTGCCTTCCGTTGAAAGCGGTGCAAAGGTAAGGCTTTTCTTACATTCTCAAAACTTTTGGCTTATTTTTTTTGAGGAAAACACTAATTTTGTGGGCACATTATTGCGCTACAGATATCTATGAACGAATTCCTATTCTTCGCAACCATTTTAGTGTCATTCCTGGGAGTGACTCTTGCATTCAAGTTGTGGGACAAGCGCGGTCTGTTCGTGTGGGTTGGTTTTGCCACAATAATAGCCAACATCGAGGTTTCCAAATGCGTTGACATTTTCGGAATGTCAATGACGCTCGGCAACGTTGTCTATGGAAGCACTTTTCTGTGTACGGACATAATAAGCGAGTTGTACGGAGGAAAGGAAAGCCGCAAAGCGATTAGAATGGGATTCTTTGCACTGATTTCATTTGCCGTGCTGTCGCAGTTTTCACTGGCATTCCAGCCAAACGAATACGATGAGGTATCGGACGCCATGCACACTCTACTTTCATGCACACCGAGAATCTGTCTGGCCAGCCTTGCCGCGTACATAGTATCCAATACAATGGACACATACCTCTATGACTGGATTGGCAAGCACACTACACGCATCTGGATAAAGAACAATGCCAGCACATTCACCAGCCAGCTGGTTGATTCCATACTGTTCACCGAATTGGCTTTTGCCGGAACTTTTCCGCAGGACGCAGTAATAGAACTGATTATAACCACATACGCAGCCAAAGGCATAGTAGCCGTCTGTGACACACCATTTGTCTATTGGGCAACCCGAATCCATGCCAAGTCGGCAAGCGGAGACAATAGTCTGCCACAAGGCTGACACTCCAGATCTGTTTTCAGTCTTTCAGCGAGAAGGACAGTCCGAGCTGACGCAGTTCATCAAGAAAGAGGTTCAAAACCGCATCACCTTTAAACTTCTGCATCCATGTCAGATAGAAATGGCCCGATGCCACATTGATTTCCACCTGCAGCATGGCCCAGACAGTTGCCAGACGTACACGTATCATCTCAAAATGAGAGTTGATGTCATTGCCGAAGGGATATACGCCGACATAACTTACCAGTGCGGTTGAACGGCTGTGCGTGAGTTCATGCTGACGGCGGTAGAACTCATCCTTTTCTTCAAATGTAGGCAGTTTACCAGCATGGGCTATGGTCTGTCCTATTCTGGATGCCTGCAGACGCAGGGTATCGGCATCGGACTCAAGGAACAGCTTGCCGCGCATTATGGTGCACTGCGAAGTGAAATCCCTGCTTTCCATACGTTCGTCAAAAGACAGATGAAGGTCTGCAATGGTATTCCAATGAGTGCTGACGTTTCCCAGACAGGAACGCAGGTCGGCCGACATGTTGATGACGGGATTCTTTCCGATTGTGCCGGTCTGCTGCTGAAACCGTTTTATGGCACGGCACAGAAGGACCGTCATGGCAACGTTGGGAGTACCGTCACTGCTCTTGCACCGGCACATGAACTCCTTTTCATCAAGTTCTATGCAGCGATACTGGAAATCCTCGGTCTCATCAAGTCCTCCGTCGTGGGTCAAAGAATAGGCATCGGCCACGTATGGAAGATATAAGACACCCTCTTCGTTGCGTACGGGGTTCAGTTCGGGATTTGCAAGCACATCATCACTGTCAAGCCGTTTTTCCTGCTCACTGCGGGCTATGCCGAAATAGCGCGAAAAAACGGAATGAAAAAATGGACTGCTTCCGCGTCCGTCCATCAGGGCGTGCGAGAACTTGAATGTCACATTGTTGTCATGCCACATTATGACCAGCTGATGGTCATTTGTCTGTTCTGACGGGACTGTAATGTCAGCACAGGTATGCAGGACGGCAACCGGAGCGTCATTGGGCACCCAGTAAAGGCCGTCGGTACGGCGTTCTATCTTCAGTTTCAGGAAACAATACTCTTCCAATGCACCGGAGACCGCCTTTTTCAAGGTGTCTTCATTGACGGGACTGTCCAACGTGAAAAGCACTCTGGCGCAACCTTGATCGCCGAAAGTTCTTCCGTAAAGGAATTCACCGCCTGACTGTACCGGAAGCCCTCTGTTGTAATTGTCAATCATATAATTTTTACTTTACAGGGGTCAGACGTATGACGCCTACTGAATTCTCAGGCATGGTCATTGTAAACGACTTCTTCACCGTTCCAAGAACAGCTGTATGGGGAACTACCTTTTCAGTATAGCTAAACTGGTGTGCGCCACCCATGCCGCCAAAGCCGCCGCGGGCTCCGGCCGATGCCGTCTGCTGTGCGCTGGAATAGCTGTTCTGGTCACCCTGATTCTTGACCTTCGTATCGGGCGATGTCATAAACTCGACACTTGCCTGATACTTTTTGCGGTTCTGTCCCTTACCCATATTGACGGTCAGATTCTTGTTGACAGCCTCGGAATTCACGAATTTGATGAATATCTCGCCTGTTTCAGTATTGACAGTTGGCGATGTATATACTGAAGCATCGGCCTCTGAACCATTCATAACATCGGTCATTTCAAAAGCACGGTTACCGGCTACCGAGAACAGCTGCTGATAATAGTAGTTGCAGGTGCGCCACATTCCGCGGTTGTCAAACCAGATAAGATTGGAGTTCCACTTGTTGAAGCCCTTCTTGCAGAAAAGCGGAGCATACGCCGCCATTACCACCATATCGGAATTGCGTTCCAGACTGGTCCAGTATGCTGCTTCGGCCATTGCGCTTGCATAGTCATTGTTACTGTTGTTGTTGGCAAATTCACCTACAAACACGCGCGTTGCACGGCTGCGATCATATGTCAGGCTGTCCACTCCGCGAACCTTGTTGGCATTGTAGCGGTCACCGTTGCTGTAGAACCACTTGTTATTGCGATAGTAATGTTCGTCAACAACGGTATTCTGATACTTCGTATCGATTTCATGCATATTCTCGTTGAATTCGCGTCCGTCGGCGGCTGAGCCTGCGGTCGAAACAATTATGATGTCAGGATACTTTGCCGTAATCTCCCTGTAGATTATGTCAAAGCGCTCCCAGAATTCATGCCCCTTGTTCTCGTTGCCAATTCCAAGATACTTCAGGTTGAACGGTTCCGGATGGCCCATTTCAGCACGCAGGGCGCCCCACTCCGTATCGACACCTCCGTTGCAGAATTCAATGAAGTCAAGCGCATCGTCAACGAATATGTCATGGAAACGTTTGCGGTCGGCCTCAGTCTCCAGCGGTGCAATGTACTGATGTCCTGCAAACTGACAGGTTACGCCGTTGTTAAGAACAGGCAGCGGAGTTGCACCGAGCGATTCGGCCATGAGCAGATACTCGTAGAAACCCACATACTGCGACGTCCAGTAACCCCAGTGGTTGCGGAATCCTATGCGCTGCTCTTCAGGTCCGATGGAGTTCTTCCAGAACGGCTGTCCGAAATAGTTGGTGCCTTCGCTGGCACATCCGCCCGGAAAACGCATGAACGTGGGATGAAGATCAGCAAGTGCCTGCATCAGATCCTTGCGGAAAGGACCGTCCTTACCTTCGTTCCACAGTTGTGATGCCTCAGGCAGCAGCGTTACATAGTCAAGATAGAACGTTCCGGCAGCATCGGCCATAATTGCAAGACGGCTGTCAACGCTACGTTCGGCCTTGAGGCTGCCAGTATATTTCTGCCAGTTGTTTTTCAGATTCGAGATTGTGATTACGTTTGAATTCACTTTTCCGCCGGCATCCTCAAGGCAGACGGTAATGTTGCCCGGGTACTGCTGCCCCTGGAGATACAATGTCAGATCATAACTGATTCCCTTTTCTACAGGAATGGATGCCGTCTGGGTGTTGTTCGAATAGTAGTTGCCCTGACGTTCGTTTCCATATTTGGCAATACCGTAGCCGTTGGCAGCAATACCGTAGCCGCTGCCCGGATTCTCTATATCAAAACGTACGCAATACTGTGCATAGCGCAATTCGTCATCATATTTGTCTTTGGGGTCGAAGTCATAGTAGCGCTTCAGGTCACTGACAAGCGGATGATCGCTGACAGCATGCGCCGAACCGGCAGCTTCGCCCCTGCTGAGAACAGTCCAACCGAAGAATACGGTATCGGACTGCGAGAATTCCTTTGCATTAGGTGCATCGGGAACGTTGTATGCCTGGAAGGAATGGTTCTGAATGAGCTGGGCGCATATACCGCCGTCAAGCGACTGGTTTATGTCTTCAAAGAATATGCCGGAAAGTGTGGGACTTATCTCTATGCCCCTGCTCTTGAGGTTCAGGGTGACGGTACGGTTCTCAGGCTGCTTGAATCCTTGAAGTTCAAGCATCTTGTCGGCCATGCGGTAACCCATGAGACGCATGCCTTCAGTTGAGAAATGGAACTGGTCACCGGTGCTTTCGCAGCCTATTGATGAAATCACGTAGCCGTTTTTCATGGTCTTGGGCAGATTGGCAAGAACCACCTGGTTGAAGGCAGCGCATACACCGCCTTCCTCGGCCTGCTTAAGCTCTCCTGCAAGCAAAGGAACATCGTCAGGATTGATGCCAAGGTCATGGCACAGGTCATCGTGTATCTTCTTCAAACGCCAGCACCACAGGGAATCGTCCGGATTGGATTCGCCCTGATGTACCAGCATACCCTTGATCACACCTGACTTCTGGGCTATCTTTGCCATATCGAGCAGCCTCTGATACGGGTTCATGTCATACTCCTTAGCCATGTTGACAAGCCACGAACGGCTTGGGTCGGCAGCCTCCATTGCCAGATAATCGGCACAGGCATCCTTGTCCCAAAGTTCCAGTTTGGCACCGGCAACCGAAACATTGATTACGCCTACCCTATACTGTTCCGGCAGCACCTCTATCATCTTGCGGCCAAAGAAATCGACAGGTCCCATATTGTTGCTCGGACGGCAGATAGGAGGCACTGCGGTGTACCATTCACCCATCTTGCGGTCCATTCTGGGGTTGTCAACAGCTGCTACGAACTGGAAACGCGGGTCGTTCCAGTCCTTGTCCTGATCGGCCGGACGGGCTCCTGCCTCCATGTTGGACTGTCCGAAACACAGATAGATGAAGAAATTGGGATCAGGCTGCTGTGCCTTGACCGGCAGCGCAAGCAGTACAACTGCCAGAATCACGAAATAATGTCGTTTCATTTGCTATTCTTGTTTTTTATCTTTTCTGGAATCGTGAAACAGGAATGACGAGAACAGTATTCCCGTAACTGCAAGAGTGGCTACAGCCGCCGTCAGATACATACCGACACCGACGGCAATGCCTATGGCAGCCGTCACGAATATGCCGGTTGCAGTTGTCAGACCCGATATGTCGTTGTTGTTCTTGATTATTAGTCCGGCTCCTATGAAACCTATACCGGTAAGTACCTGGGCGGCAATTCGTCCCGGATCACCGTTCAGCAGATTGGTATTGTTCTCGCATATCCAGACCGATGCCAATGTGGCCAGAGTGGAGCCAAGACTGGTCAGCATGAATGTACGTACGCCGGCAGGATGTTTGTGCAGATATCTTTCAATGCCGATTATTCCACCAAGAAGCAGACTTACTCCCACTCTGACAATTGCAACGGTTTCTGTAATCATATTTGTAATCAGTTGTTTACCGCAAATCTACTTCAATACCTTAAAACGGGCAAATTTCAGGAGCAGAGTTTTCTCGCCTACATTCAGGAATCTTATTCTGGCCTTTACACTGTCTCCGCAGCCCTCAACCGAAAGCACGCTGCCTATTCCGAAACGCTCATGCTCTATTACATTTCCTTCATGCAGACCGGCCGATGCCGACGTTGCCGTATGACTGGCAAGCATCTCTGGAGTGACAACCTGCATACGCCCTTTCTGCCAGGGTTTCTTTTCCGTAATAACCTGTGATACAGGATTCTGCCTTACCGGCATTGAAGCCTTGCGCTGAAACTCCCGGCCACCTGACGAAAACCTCTGACTGTCATCTGACACCGTACGACGCGGGTTCCACGTCTGTAACATCCCGTCTGCAGGCAACTGAAGATATTTGGAGTCAACATCCTTCAGGAACCGGCTCGGCTCGCAGAAGTCTGTACTTCCATAACGGAATCTGGTGGTCGCGTATGACAGCATCAGATATTTCCTTGCACGGGTCATGGCAACGTAGAAAAGACGTCGCTCCTCCTCTATCTGACGCTCGTCGTCACCCGACATATTACTTGGGAACAGATTCTCTTCCAAGCCTGTGATGCATACGGAATCGAATTCCAGACCTTTGGCAGCATGCACGGTCATCAGTGTGACCTTCTCAACCTGGTCCTCGTCACCGTTGTCCTGATCGGACATCAGTGCGACATCGTT
This sequence comes from Bacteroidaceae bacterium, assembly GCA_045617485.1. Classification (GTDB taxonomy): domain Bacteria; phylum Bacteroidota; class Bacteroidia; order Bacteroidales; family Bacteroidaceae; genus Colenecus. The sequence continues at coordinate 19,445 of JAZLIR010000058.1, read as the reverse complement.
CAGATAGTCTGTCATGCCGACCTTTTCGTTACCCTCTTCAGTACGCTCCTTGATGAACCCGTCAAGGCCGGCAAGAAGTTCCTCAACATTCTGCCTGCGGCTCTCGCCTTCGGGCGTGAGGTCAGCATTCAGATCCTTCATTATTCCAGAACCTTCAATGATGGCAGAAGCCAGTTCCAAGGCATTGTCTGTTGCAATTCTGGTAATAAACGCACTTATAAGCGAAACAAAATTGTCAAGTTTGTTCCTAATTCCTGAATTAATGTCAAGCGGATGAATGTCAGGATGCGAAACGACATCCCAAAGGCTGCACCCTGCATCAGATGCAGCCGTTTCAATCTTGCCGATTGTGGTCTGGCCAATGCCTCTTGCCGGATAGTTGATGATTCTTTTGAACGCCTCACCGTCATTGGGATTGACGCACAGACGGAAGTACGAAATCACGTCCTTGATTTCCTTTCTCTGGTAGAATGAAAGCGATCCATATAGCCTGTATGGCAGTCCGCGCTTGCGAAGAGTCTCCTCAATAGGTCTCGATTGTGCATTCGTACGATACAGAACTGCCATTCCGTTCCATGAAACCCCGTTGAAAGTATGCAGATCAAGCAGTCTGTTCACCACAGTCTCACTTTCCTCAATATCCGAATGGGTACGGGCAACTTTAATTCTATCCCCCTCTTCGTTCGCAGAAAACACGTTTTTAGGTATCTGTGAGCGGTTTTTACATATAAGACTGCCCGCCGCCTCAACAATGGTCTGAGTGGACCGGTAGTTCTGCTCCAGCTTGAACATTTTCGAGCCAGGATACAGTTTCTGGAACTTGAGCATGTTGTCAATGTTGGCACCGCGGAAAGAATATATGCTCTGTGCGTCGTCGCCGACCACGCAGAGCTGTGCTCCATGCCTTGTAAGCTGCCAAACTATGCAGTGCTGCGCATAGTTCGTATCCTGATATTCGTCGACCAGAATGTGACGGAATTTTGACGCATAACGCTCCAGTATTTCCGGACGGTCACGGAACAGTATGAACGTCTGCATGAGCAGATCGTCAAAGTCCATGGCATTGGACAGGCGCAGGTGCCGTTCGTATTTTTCATAAATTTTTCCAGTCATAGGAATGCGCTTGAACTGGTCGTTTTTGTAAATGTCCGCATTACCTAGATACCCCTGGGCATTCACCAGCCGGTTCTTGGCATTGGAAATGCGGTTCTGTACGACATTCGGCTTATAGACCTTTTCATCGAGCTGCATTTCACGCATAATGGACTTTATCAGGTTCTGACTGTCAGACTGGTCATATATGGTGAAATCGGCCGAATAGCCTATGAGTTCAGCCTCGTTTCTCAGTATTTTGCTGAAAATGCTGTGAAAGGTGCCCATCCAGAGATACCTGGCTCTGTTCTCGCCTACTTTTTCAGCAATGCGCCGCTTCATTTCTTCGGCAGCCTTGTTGGTGAACGTCAATGCCAGCACCGACCATGGTTCGATGCCCATTTCAAGAAGATGTGCTATCCTGTACGTAAGCACGCGTGTTTTTCCGGAGCCGGCACCCGCTATGACTATACAGTCCCCGTCGGTATAGAGTACCGCCTCACGCTGGCTGCCGTTCAATTCGTTTTCGTAGTCGATCATAGATTTATTTGTATTGTGCGAATTTACGAAATAAGGAATTATGACTATCTTCACAGCGTAAATATATCCGAATGACTTTTCAACAGCTTTTCCCTCTGACAGACAGTGTCTGGACGACAGTTCTTGTACTGACACTCATAATGTCCGTACCTGCCCTGTGCCGCAGACTGCGTTTTCCGCAGATTGCCGGACTCATCATAGCTGGCACAATCGTCGGGCCTGGACTTCTGGACATAATAGAAACCGATGCCATTCTGGGATACGCAGAGCGCGTAGGACTGCTGTTCATAATGTTCTTTGCAGGAATACAGACCGACCTGGAGGAGATGAAGCGCAACAGGTCATGCGGCATTGCATTCGGTTCACTTACGTTCCTTATTCCGTTTGCAGCCTGCCTCTGGACAGGACAGTCCGTACTCGGACTGGATGCGGGTGCAGCCGGTGTCATTGGCTGCATAATGGGTTCTCACACCTTGGTTTCGTTTCCCATTGTGAGCCGTTTCGGCATTGACAGACGCAAAAGCGTAACCATTTCACTGACAGGCGCTTTAGTGGCAATACTTATAGCGCTTGTGTTATATTCGGTTCTCATTTCCGACAGCAAAGGGGTATCATCGGTGCTTTTTCTGCTGTTGAAATTGGTGTGCTATGTAACAGCCGTGGTCTTCATATATCCCAGAATTACCAGACGGTTCTTCAGACAGGCAAGCAGCAACTTCTCACATTTCCTGTTCGTGATGCTGCTTCTGGCCGTCACTTGCGGCCTTGCACGTCTCATAGGCCTTGACGCCATTCTCGGAGCTTTCCTTGCCGGACTGATGATGAACAGATACGTTCCTAACACATCGCCCCTGATGCACCGTATGGACTTCATAGGAAATGCCCTACTGATACCCGTTTTCCTGCTCACTACGGGCATGATGATTGACATCAGAGGCGTCTGCAGCGACTGGAATACACTGCGCATCTTTGCCATTGTCTTCGTTACCGGTACTGCTGCAAAATGGATTGCCGCATTCGTCATACAGAAGATGTCACACTTTGACCGTGATGACAGGCTCATACTGTTCGGACTGAGCGAATCGCACGCAGCCGGCGCACTTGCCATAACCACCGGCGCATACTCCATAGGGATGATAAGTCTTGCGGTCCTAAGTGCCACCGTTCTCATTGTACTGTTCTCATGCATTCTCAGCAATATCGTCACCGAGCATGCCGCGAACAGAATCTTCCTGAAGGGAAGAAAGGACGAAAGCAACGGATATGAGCGTCTTCTGGTCACTCTGACCGGCTCCAACACACTGGAGGCCCTTATGGACACCGCCATGACCATACGTCCCAGGAAAGGTCCGGAAATGGTGGGACTGTATGTCACAGTAGGCGGCGAACATGCCACCAAGTACATGCAGGACGGAAAGGGAAGACTGCAGGAAGCCGCCGCCATTGCCGCCAGTGCCGATGTCCCATTCGTGGTGCACAACCGGCTAGGGAACAACATCGTAGAGAGCATTGTACATGCCACAAAGGAGTTTGACGTGACATCGCTCATCATGGGAATGCCGCTCAGACGCAGCATCACCACCTACTACTACGAGAACATTGTCAGGCCGCTGCTGGAAAGCGTTTCAGGCGAGATTGTACTGCAGCGAATGACATCGCCCCTCAACACCGTCAGACGCATCGTGGTTCTGGTTCCCGGACCTGTCATACAGGACGACGCCTTTGCAAGGTCGATCGGAACTGTCTTCAAGATATGCATGGCAACAGGTTGTGACACAGTATTCTATGGCAAGGTGCAAGCCATAGATGCCGTACGTGGAGCAATGAAGGGGGCAGAAGGCGGCAGAATTTCATTCTGCGAGGTCAGTGAAACTGTCGATATGGACTGGGCCATCAACGAGTTGCATGACGACCACATGCTTGTGATTATCGGTGCCAGAAATACCGAAAGCCACGCCGCACGTTCGTTCCACCATCTGTACGAGCATATTCATCTGAAGGACAACGATTTCAGCACCATGCTAGTTTTCCCGTCAGCGCAGGTACAGGACGGAACAGGCCGCGAAACCGGTGCACGCACCAGCCGCGACCTGTTGAAAATGTTAAGGGTCTGACTATTCTACCAAGAGGCGGTCAATATCCTGCTGGACTGTATTGCAAACCTCCTTTGCATCCATAGACAGGCACTTGCGGCCTTCAACCACGATTCGGCCGTTGACTATCACCGTGTCAACATCGTTCGCATTCGAACTGTAAACAAGTTCTGAAACCAAATTGGCATGCGGATACATGTGAGGTTTTTCAATGTCAACCATTATGACATCGGCCAGTGCGCCCTTCTTCAGGACTCCGAGTTCGCCTTCACGGCCAATTGCCTTTGCACCATTGACTGTTGCCATTTTCAGAGCGGAATACGCGGGAATGGCGCAGGGATCCATTGTTGCGACCTTCTGCAGAAGCGATGCTGTGCGCATTTCCTCCCACATGTCAAGGTCATTGTTTGACGATGCGCCGTCGGTACCTATTGCTACATTGATGCCGGCATCCATCATTTTTTTAACTGGCGCTATGCCCGATGCCAGTTTCATGTTGCTTTGAGGATTATGGGCTACCGATGCACCATGCTTTGCAAGTATCTCAATGTCATGGTCCGACATGACAACGCAGTGAGCTGCCAGCACAGGACGCTCAAAGAGCCCCTGTTCCTCCAGATACTCGACCGGACTCTTGCCGTTGGCCTTGATCGAGTCATTGACCTCGGTCTGCGTTTCCGACAGATGTATATGGTACATGCAGTCCAGCTCGTTGGCAATGTCGATTGTACGCTGCAGATTCTGCTGCGACAGTGTATATATGGCATGAGGTCCCATTACCATTGATACCGTGCGGCTGTCCCTGAAGCGGCGCTGTATATTGCGCCAGTCACTCTCAAAGTGCTCCATGCGGAAATCCATGGAACACGGGCTTACCACAGCACGGATTCCCGAATTCTCAGCAGCCTCGGCCACGGCTTCATTGTACGGATACATATCCACAATGGTTGTAGTACCGCCAAGCAGCATTTCAAGCATGCCAAGACGTGAGCCATCGTACACCTCCTTGTAGCCCATCTTTCCCTCAATGGGCCAGATATGCTCGTTCAGCCATTCCATAAGAGGCATGTCATCGGCAATGCCGCGCAACAGAGCCATGGCTACATGCGTGTGTGCATTTATCAGACCCGGCATTACTACCTTGCCAGATGCGTCAATAACTTTGCAGTCCTGGTGATCAGCAACAAATGTGTCGGCTTGAGCACTGTCTGCGGTTACCAGAACTATGCGCTCACCTTCAATACCCACACTACCCACAAAAGTAGCATCATTACCGTCCTCGCGATCCATTGGCAGCACTGTGCCTCCATTAATCAGAATATTCATAGAATAACAGATTATTACAAATACGAAAAGAGAAATACTTCATACCAAAGACTTGGCAATTCCCTTAATAGCATATGACACGAAATACCGTAACGAGCGCAGAACACTGATATGCTCAACATTGCGATATATGTTCCATTGCCACACAATATTTCTGAGTTTATGGGATGAAATAGAATTGTTATGTTCACGATAGAGCGCAGTAATGGTTCCGGTTGAGCAGGCTACATATCCGTTTTTGAGGGCAGAAAGCCAAAAAGCGTAATCTTCATGATGTATGTTCAGGAAATAGTTTTTACCTATTTTGCTGACATCAAACATACCTGTCAGATTACCAATAATATTACCGCACAGCAGACTGCGATAGTCCGCATGTAACGGCGCAGTCACAACACGCGCAGAACGGTTGCCCTTTTCGTCAATTTTTTCATAGTCTGAATACACCACAGCCGTACAATTATCTTCAAATAATGGCAGTTGCTGTTTCAACTTATCCTTAAGCCAAATGTCATCGCTGTCCAAAAAAGCTATGTACTGACCTTGAGCATACTTAATGCCCATATTACGCGGTGCTGATGGCATATTGACATGGTTCTCATTGAAAAGCAGTCTGATTCGGTTGTCACTTGCAACATATTTCTGCACTATTTTGACCGAATTATCTTTGCTGTCATCATCTATGACAAGAAGTTCCCAATTGCAATATGTCTGATTCTGAACAGACTCTATTGCTTCGCCAACAAACCTTTCAGAGTTATGCATTGGCATTATGACTGATATTAATGGCTGAGGCATATGAATGATTGGTCCGGCCACAAAATTACAAACTTTCCTTCAATATACTGACAATTCTTTCACATGCCCTGCCATCGCCATATGGATTTACAGCTTTACTCATACGATCATAAACAGCCGCATCATCAAGAAGCATACTGACCTTATCCATTATTCTGTTATAATCCGACCCTACAAGTTCAACTGTGCCGGAAGAAAGAGCTTCTGGGCGTTCAGTATTATCACGCATGACTAGAACAGGCTTGCCGAGACTTGGAGCCTCCTCTTGTATACCGCCGGAATCTGTCAATACAACATATGACTTTGACATAAGGTACACAAACTCCAGATACTGAAGCGGCTCGATAAAGAAAAAATTGGCAGCCTTTCCCCAACCTTTCCCCAATGGAATATTGTCCATGCCTAAAAAAATCTCATGTATTGGCCTGCGTACATTCGGATTAAGATGCATTGGATAGACAAAGTCAACATCGGGATACTTTACCGACAAATCACGCATTGCCGATAGCATGCGCACGAATCCTTCTCCGAAATTTTCACGTCTGTGTCCCGTGATGACTATCAGCCTTCTGCCACTGTCAATACGTTTAATATCGTAACCAGAGTCCAGTAACACTCTGTCCTGTTCTTCTCGAAGTACATTATCTTCTTTTAACTTATCAAGAACCATAAACAGCGCATCGATTACAGTGTTACCAGTCACAAAAATACGTCCATTTGACCTCTCCTCTTTAAGATTATTCTCAGATAATGGCGTTGGCGAAAAATTATATGCGGCAATCCTGCCTGTAAGCTGTCGGTTCATTTCTTCCGGCCACGGTGAACAGATGTCCCACGTCCGCAACCCAGCCTCAACATGTCCAACAGGAATATGCGCATAAAAAGCCGCAAGAGCAGCTGCTGTAGAAGTAGTGGTATCACCATGAACAAGAACCATGTCAGGAGTACACTTGGCAAATACATCCCGCATTCCAGCAAGCACACCAGTTGTTATATCAGTCAAATCCTGGCCTTGTTTCATAATATTAAGATCTAAATCGGCTGTTACGTCAAATATTTTCAGCACCTGATCCAGCATTTCGCGATGCTGGCCGGTGACGCACACAACAGTTTCGAATGTATCGGGATATTTTTGGAATTCCTTAACCAGAGGACACATTTTAATAGCTTCAGGCCTAGTACCGAAAACGAGCATTACTTTTTTCATGACATCACTCCTTCAGAACTTCGAAAAAATCATCATTATTCTCAACAGCATATTCACGTGGAATAGCAGATATATCTCTTTTTGCATCAGCAATCTTTTCAATTGTCAGACTCTCTATTAACAACTTCACATCTTCTTCGTCCATTGCGTCAACGGCAAAGCCGATTTTAAGACTCTCAACCTTCTCTGCAAGAAAAGTGCCCTTTGATACTATTATCGGAGTACGGAAGAACACTGCCTCATAAATTTTATTCGGTTCGGCGTAGAGTACATTCTCAAAACGTGTGTCATATGTCGCAAGAGTAAAATCAATTTTAGAATAAATTGCAGGAAAATCGACAGGACTTTTGAAACTACCATGAAAATGACAGTTGGGATATTTCTCCAACTCGATTACCTGCTTGCGTACGCACTCCTGTACATTACCGAAAAAATGGAAATCGTGCTGAGGAAAATTACGGACAATTATTGATGCAAAACAAGTAATAGTTTCATATCGGACACTTCCAGCAAAGCCAAATGACAAATGACTGACATCTGTAACACGTGGTGCTAACGGCAGGTATTTGCCTACACTCGCCGGAAGTTTATTTGGAATAACTATTATATTTCCTTTGTCACGTAATTTGTGATATGACAAAAAGCCCTCAGAAGTCAATATGGTGCGTAGAGATTTCCTTATGATACGACGGTCTACTTTTTCAAACGCCATACGGAGCAACGCGTTGCCTATGTATGTATGGTTCAGGTCACATTCCTCATAAATGTACGGATACCTTATCAGCATGCCAGCCATCATCGCGATGTCTAGTCCCAGATAATAGAAACCAATACCAGACTGGTCTTTATATTTCCGTTTAACAGACATTATTCCACGATACAATAGCGGCAGACGTTTAATATATGGCAGGGAATTCGGGAAATCGCCAATGCTATCAATAGGCCACTGGGCCTCTATGCTCTGGCATTCATTACTCCTAATGAATGCATATACATGGACATCAAAACCATGCGCCACAAAATCATCAACCCTATGGCGGGCATGCGCATCAAGAGTGGTCAGTATGAAAACTATCCTGTCCATTAATATTACATTATGGTATCTGCCAATACGTCAAGGAAGCCATGACCATAATACATATCCGGCTCCACATAATTACCCTCTCCCCATTCATTCCACGATTTCAATAAAAGTATCCTATGTTCATCATCTTTATTCTTTACAACTTCAAGAGCATGAAGAATGTGCTTTTTGAAATTATCGGGCGTAGCATCAACATAAACGCCGTCAGACAATCCCACTCTGGGACTACGGTCCCACTGTGGCAATATGGTCGGAATCACATTCTCCCAACTGTCTTCCGGTGCGAAATAACCTTTCACTGTTTTCAAATAGTCATATTTTTTACTCAGTGGAATCCCACATTTCTGGAAAGCGATGCGAAGAATATTCCATGTAAGTCCCTCCGCTAGCATTTCCCCTCTGCGCTTACCAAACGAATTCACCGCATCAAACCCCATTTCAAGAACCGAATTATACACATCTGCACTGCTTTTAAGATTGGGCATTGAAACAGCACGTTTACCATCCTCTTTCTTGCGGAACGTGAACGTAGATTGAGTTCCTCCAACGAAATAAATGCCTTTCAGTCCATTATTTGCAGCCAGTTCCTGCCAAAGTTCTATAAATTCCTTTACACGAGGAAATATTCCAGCATTGTAAATCATGAACAGAGGTTTTCCATCAACTGTTATGTAACGTCTATCCTTAAAGGCCGGTAACAACGAATAAAAATGATTTACGTGATCCGCCATGGAATACTCAACCTTTATCATCATTGTATCCCTATTCAGATTTCCATTATTTGTCCATGTACTATTAGTCCAATCATGATTGGCCCAACAGAGACAAAACGGAAAATCGGGCTTTCCACTCTCCAATACCTCATTGAAAGGGCGTTCCAACAGTTGTTTCCCGTTTCCGAACCAATAGTGATAATAACAGAATCCTTCAATCCCCGAAGCTCGGGCCATTTCAGCTTGTCGTTCGCGGACTTCTGGCAGGCGCAGGTCATAAAAGCCCAAATCTGCAGGTATTCTAGGTTGTATATGGCCACGGAACAACGGTTTGGCTTTAGCCACGTTTGTCCATTCCGTAAAACCGGGTCCCCACCACATATCATTCTCCGGAATTGGATGGAACTGCGGCAGATATAATGCAATAACTCTTGCTTTCATATTTTCAATTTCTTCATACCTGACTGGTCTTAGGCTTCGAATACCCTTTCTTCTTAATTATTCTCTTTCCTGATGATGCATAGGACTTATGTCTGACAAATATGATCTTCCGCGGATATTTTGACAGAACAATATCGTACACAGCCAAATACACATACAATATGGCAAAACATATCATCTTCAAATTTGCAGTATCTGAAAAAGAAAACAAGGTCATTCCTCCCTGCATACAGACGCACATAGTAAAATATAAAAGAAACAGTTGATGTGTTTTCAAACTTTGCTTTCTAACTCTTGTCGCATATAGGACCCATGAATTGAAAACGACAAACAACAGGAATGCGACAATCGGCCCGAAATCGATGGCAAAATCGCCGACAAATGTTGTAAATACATCATCATTGACATACAGATTTCTATAGGTATCACGCCTGTCAACGTAATTATGTGATGCATCGGGACTAATGAGACGCTTCACCATATTGAATGTACGGTCACCGTAGCGTATGCCGTTGTCATCCAATGCGTAATTATTAAAATAAAGGTTCCCTTGTCCGATATACCAGTTAACGTAGTCTGTCACAGTTGACCGCTGATTGGAAAAACGACTGATAGTAATTGTACAAATAGGCACAAGCACCAATCCTATGACAACTACTCCCACCCATCTGACAACCTTACGGATTGAATCTGACAGATACTTTTTAAAAAAGAAATATCCTGCAATGATGGTAAACAATGTATTGATGACGAGGCTCCTCTGCCCTTCCATAATTGGTTGCAACACAGCCACAATGGCAGAAACGCCAAGTCCCAACACCAGCCAGCGGTTCCTTGTTGAGAACGCCATGAAATAATAGAATATGAATATTGATATCTCTGACAAAGCATTGAATATTATTGCCGGAATATTTGATATCCCTCCTCCCGATTCGGCAGCATTCTCCAACTGTTCGCCATACGCATCCTTTCCGGCATCCATATCAGTAATCAGTTTCAACAGTCCGTCACTGAAATTCATGACAATACCAGGCAACATAATCAATGCTGAAAGAATTGTCATGATAGCTATTACATATAATGCCATAGAACTGTTACCTTCGATATGACATGCTGGAACAAAATGAGCCCGTATAAGGGGTGTCAATGCTATGATCAGCATTACAAACAGATATACAAACGGGAATAACGTAAGGTGATTGAAATCATAATAGGCTATTATATCTATCGGGCGGTTCAATGTTATTATTGAGAATAATGCATAACACATATACGAGCCTATTATGACACTTCCTCCATCCAATTGTCTGTTTTTTTTATGATATAGAAAAAACACCAATATCCATAAAAGGAAATATAAACTTGTCAAAACATTATCTGCAATTGTCGGTTTCATAGTATCCGTTTTAATGTTGTTGACATTAGGGTTTTAACGTATTCCTTCTCCATGACCGTCAACCCCCAGAAATAAATTGGGAAAGACAGCAATATCAATGAGACTGCTGTTACACACAAAAAGCGTAAGGCAAAACCACCAATAACAGTATGGACAAAATATGAGCAAATCAACGAAATGACTGCATACAGCACAAAAGGAAGAAGAAATTTCAAAACATAATCTTTCAAAACAAAACTATGAATGCTTTTCTTCAGACAAAAAAGACGTGCTGAATGTGCGAACAGACAAAAGGCAATCATTGATAAAAGCACATAATGTGCCGGAAGGCCAAAACTGAGCAAAAGCCACGAAACGGGCATACTAATCAGCATTATGGTATCGGCCAGAATATGGTACAATTTTATATTTCCGGTTGCCTGCATAATTATAGTAATTGGGTTCTGCATGGCAATAATCATAACATATACAATCATAAGTCTGGTAAACAAAACCTTTTCGGGAGTAGTGTCTTCAAGCCATACATCCATAACAGAAGGCATTTCAACAATTAATGGAATTCCAATCAGCGTCACAATAAAGAAGAGAAGCTTGTTGCAGAACGAGAACAGAAAATTCAATCTTTTATAATCACCAGCGACATATGAGCGTATCATTGCCGGGCGTATAGCCAGAACCACACTGTTGCACAATTGAACAAATGCATTGTGTACAGTGACAGCAACTGCAAAGGCAGCATTGATGAATGGCATAAAGAATCGGTTCAGAAGAAGAGTGTTTCCCTGGATAAGCGCCACGCTGGCAACCGAGCCATAGAATGACCAACCTGAAAACAGAAGCAGTTCCTTGTACAAAGACATATCACTCTGTCTTGAATAACTGCATTCGCTATACCGATGCCCTGCAACAATAGCATAAGAAAGAAATGACAACAGAACAGCGGAAAACATACCTCCGCCATAAAAAATCATTCGGTCTATTCCCCCGGTACCAATCAGGAATATTACTCCAAGTTTGAGCAGACACTCGACAGTGGTGATAATAGTATAAATACCCATATCCTCATGAGCCAGCACGGCTGCCAAGTATGGTATCTGAATCAACATACATGCCAGTGAGAATATGGCAAACTGATACACCCACTGCACAGCCTCCATCCTTCCATCAGGAACGACCAACTGCGAACTCACATACCACAACCCTACAGTCTCAAGTAGAAGTATTATTCCCAGTGACAGAAGAATATTCAGGTTAAGGCTTTTACAGAAAACCTCATTCAAACGGGATTCTTTATTTCTGCCTGATTCATACGAATAGAAGCGCTGGGTGGAAATGGAAAGAACAGTAGTAACACATGAAAACATAGTTACTACACCTGCAACCGCGGTATATAGTCCATAATCATCATCTCCTAATGCGCCAATTAGAATTTTGAGAGCATACAGATTGATTACTGTCAGTACAAGCATCCGCCCCCATAGCAAGAATGTATTCTTTGCTATTTTACCGGACTGTCTGATAACATCAGTCTGTTCTACATCAGTTTTCATTATTCCATTTCAGCCAATACCGACTTCAGCGCAACAAAAGAACTGAACAAAATTGCCATAAAAGTCATAATGAAAACAAATACCATCCGCTTTGGAGTGGAGGGTTTGATGGGCACGGAAGCATTCTGTAGTATTGTAAAAGCCGGAGTTTTTTCCTGAATTCTGGCTTTTGTTGCCTGTATCTGATTGTTCAGAGCTGTCAATGCAGTAAACTTCGAATCCATATCGCTTTCCAATTCATCCCTTCGCGAAATATATGCCTGGAGTGCCATGCTTTTATGGGAATCGCAATAATCGCTGAAAATCTTCACTGCATTCTCATATTCACGTTTTGTATCTTCTGCTATCCTAGAGTAATACTCAAAATCGGCACGAGCCTTGCTCGTCCTATATTGTGTAATAAAATTCTGTAAATGAGAGCAGGCGGAATCAGCCATAGTGGCACATATCAACGGATCCTGATCTAGAACACTGATTGTAATCACATTGGTTTTTTTATCAACGGTACATTTGATATTATCCATTGTCAACATTACAACATCATATTCTCTTCTGGTAAGCATGAACGGGTCAATTCCATCCTTCCTTCTTACCGAATCTCTAACGGCATGCGATTTTGGTACCACAATTGACTTTGCCCAATAGAACAATCGAGCCCAAGGCGAACACTTCTGGTAATTCATAAGATAATCCAAGTAGGTGGTCTTAAGACTGCCATCCAATTTTTCAACCTTCGTTTTGAGAAGTTCTACAATAAAATCATTAGATTTGAACAAGTCTGGGTACAACATAGGATATATTGCATCAGATGATTTCATTCCACCGATATCAAATCCGAATGATGATGCAAGGTCACTCAGTGAGCCACTCAGGCCTATACTTTCCTCTTCTGGAGCAAGCATTACCTGACTTGAATATTTTCTTGGAACACAGACAATTAGGATTGAAGACAAGACCGCTGTTACAAGAGTTGGAATTATTATCATCTTTTTCCTGACAAACAATTTTCTTATTACCAGATTCAAATCGATGACAGTAATTCTGGTAATGCCATCAGATTCAGTTGGCGAACCATTTATCATACTCTTCTCGGTCTTATCCAAATCGTTATTTTTCATCAGTTATTCTTCAAATGTGTGTATTGCAGCATACAAATCCCTTAGCACATTGGCTGTACAGTTTATAAGACACTAATGAGGGCAAGAACGACCGTTGCCAACGAAGCCGATGCTGAGCCAATACTGATAAGCTGGCTTGCATTCATTCCCTCACGGTCCGGCTTATTAGGAACAATGACTTCACAGCCAGGCTCGATTGAAGCCCGACGTCCCGTCTCTACCATGCCGTTCATATATACAACATACGTTTTTCTTTTCTTGGCATTTGGAGAAAAGCCGCCCGCCCTCGAAACATAATACCTTAGGGATTTCCCTTTGACATATGCTATTGTATTTGAATACATTACAGCGCCATTTATCTGAACGGTAGAATTTAATGGAGGAACAACAATACGGTCACCGTCACGCAGTGTAATGTCTACTTCCTTATGTGGATTATTCAATGCATCAACAAGATTGATACCAACGTCATACTTGGTCTGCACCTTCAATTTTGTAAGTGTCCTAGCCATAGCCACAGAATCGTTCTCCGACAATAGTTCTGCCATTGCCGTCATCCTATTTCGGTCTTCATCGGTCATTTTGCGTTCCAAGCGTGCACCTGCCATATATGCTTCAGATGTGCACATACCCGCACGCTTAATCAAATCACTAACCGTTTCATTGACCGATGACAACGAATAGTAACCTGGGAACAACACTTCGCCCTCAATCATCACTTTGTAGTTATCAGAATAGCCTGGACTGCGACGGACATACACCTCATCAAAAGGTTTGAGAACAAAACTGTTGTCCTGTATCTTCAGATCCTCATCAACACTGAATGAAAAGACCTGAGCAATCGTATCGTCCTTTTCTATTGCATTGCGATTGCTGTTTCTGCGAACAACATCAATTTTTGCAACCGATGCATTCATTTTGAAACCTCCAGCCTGAAGTACAATATCTTCAATACTTGTATTATCCGCATAATGATAATTACCAGGGAACATAACTTCACCGAATATACCCAAGATAGGCTGTTCGCCGATATCAAAATGACTGGGAATAAACAGGACATCATTCGGACGCAATGTAACGTCAGCACACCGCCCCTCAACAATTCCGACAACATCAACGGCCTGATTTACAAGAGTCTTGTCTGGGTTGGTACGACTAAGCAGGGCCCGAGAAGTGAACGCATCCTCCCGAAGTCCGCCAGCCGCCTTTACAAGTGCACTGACTGTGGTGATTTGGCCATCACACTGGAATTGTCCCGGACGAAAAACGGCTCCGCGCACTTCAACCATATTGGAAAATGTTGTCATGACAGAATCCACATATACCGAGTCTCCGTCATTCATTGCAAAAGAACTGAAATTCTCTTTGTCAACCGTACAAATTTGACGCTGGACATCACCTATGCGAATAACACGAACGTCTTTACGGTATGCATCAGGTGCCATGCCCCCCGCGTATCTAATAAGATTGTCAAGAGTTTCGTTATCTTTCATCTCATAGTACATGGGACGACGTATACTTCCATCTATCGTGACCAGAACTGACTGTGATGGAACCATTATGACATCATTGTCCTCAAGTCGCGTATCTTCAGGTAAAATGCCATCCAATATGTACTGATAGATATCAATGACGGCTTTCTGTTTTCCATCGCGGAACAGTTGCACGTTACGCAGAGAACCATTGTCCGATGGTCCTCCAGCCAAATACAAGGCATTAAAAACCGTTGCAAACGATGACATCTGGAATGTTCCGGGATTCTCGACATCGCCCATCACGTTAACCTGAATTGACCGGTTCTGGCCTAATGACAGTTTTATGCTTGATTCGCCGTTATCATCGGACAAACCGGAATAAATCTGGCTGAACACTTTCTTCAAATATGCATCGGCCTTCTCAACCGTCATTCCATTCAGTGAAATCTGGCCAAGGTCCTCTACCATAATACTGCCATCCGGCGAGATGGTTTCGCGGATTGTCGACTGCGAAGCACCCCAAATGTCAATAATTACTTCATCGCCAGGCCCCAGTCTGTAATTGGCAGGTGTTGCAATATTGGTACTGGGCTCGAACGAAAGATCCCTATTCTTGAAAATGTCATGTCCAAAAATTTGTTTTCGCTCAACCAGACTCATCCTAAGAAGTTCCAAAGAGTCTGTGAACATAAACATCGATTCATCGTACATTGACTGGAGCATCATTTTATCGGCAGTCTCACGATCGTACATCTGCATAATATCGGAACGCCCATCCTTCACATCAAGTGTCTGCTGTGAATTTCTGGTACGAAGCTGATTCCTTTTATCAGTACCGGTAACAACCGTATTGCCGATAATCCCAGTGCTACGGCCTTTTTCATACTTGGAGCGCATTTGCTGCAACTGCTGCAATGTCACTCCCTTACGATTAAGTTCCATCACAATCTCCTCCTGTGAAGTACCTTTTTCCTGCTGTTCCAGAACGTATTGTATTATCTTGTCTTCTGACATCTGCGCCGATGCCATTACTGTCACCATAGACAGCATGAGTGCGATAATAGGCTTTCTCATCATCCGCATATCTGCAATTAATCAATTTACTAGAATCTTTTTCCGCTTGACACAGAGCAGAATGTCTGAATGATAAGTTTCAGATCTAGCATCAGTGTGCGGTTGTCAAAATACTCCAAATCCAAATCCAAGCGACGGAGCATTTTTTCCATAGTATCAGTGTATCCGTTGAAAATTGTAGCATACGAAGTCACCCCCGGACGCATCTGATATATATACTGATAATCATCAGTCAGATTTTCAATCTGTTCAATGAAACAACGCCTTTCGGGACGTGGTCCGACAAATGACATATCACCCTTCAGCACATTCCACAATTGAGGGAGTTCATCCAAATGATGTGCCCTAAGAAAAGAGCCGAACGAAGTCAAATACATATCCCTATCCTTTTCCGAACGTGGAATGCCATTCTTTTCAGCATCACACCTCATACTGCGGAACTTGTATATCATGAAAGGCTTGCCTTTGTAGCCTATCCTTTCCTGCTTGAAAAAAACAGGTCCGTCCTGAAAGAGAAGAATGACTGAAAACACCAAAAAGACCGGCCACAGGACCAATAATCCCAGAGAGGAAAAAACCACGTCAAACAGGCGCTTCACAAAAAGCTGGGCGCCGTTCATTGCATCCTTATGTTCTCTGCTCAAACTCTTACTGTCATCGCTGTCAAAGACCAGCCTCATTTCTCTCATCATTTACAGTATTCTCTCCTTTCGTACACATTTAACGCACGCGCAGTTGATATATTGTTGTTGCACAAAAATAATTGCTATTTTTGTCACTGAAAAGAGTTGCATTCTAAAACTCGTCAAGTTTAACATAACACCATCCTGCATTATGAAAGCATTTGTATTTCCTGGACAGGGAGCCCAGTTCTCTGGAATGGGCAGCGATCTTTATGAAAATAACAGCAACGCCAGAAAGCTATTTGACGATGCAGATTGTATTCTCGGATTCAAGATATCCCAAATAATGTTCCATGGGACCGATGAGGACTTGCGCCGCACGGACATAACGCAACCTGCCGTATTTCTTCATTCCATAGCCGTTGCCACCGCCATGGGCGATGGTTTCAAGCCAGATATGGTGGCAGGACATTCACTTGGCGAATTCTCGGCATTAGTAGCATGTGGAGTACTTTCATTTGAAGACGGTCTCAAACTTGTTGCAGCCCGCGCCAAAGCCATGCAGAAGGCATGCGAAAGCAATCCCGGCACAATGGCTGCCGTTATAGGATTAGCCGATGAAAGAGTTCAGGAAATATGTGATTTCATCCAGTCCAAAGGACTGATCGTCGTACCTGCCAACTTCAACAGTCCAGGACAGATTGTCATTTCAGGCAGTCTGGAAGGAATTGAAGCCGCATGTCCACTAATGAAGGAAGCTGGTGCAAAACGTGCATTACCGCTGTCTGTTGGCGGTGCGTTCCACTCGTCACTGATGACACCTGCACGTGAAGAACTTGCAGTTGCCATTGGCAATACCGAATTCCACACTCCACACTGTCCTATCTATCAGAACGTTGATGCCAAAGCTCACACCGACATTGATGAGATACGTTCGAATCTGATCAAACAGTTGAATTCACCGGTAAAATGGACACAGTCAGTACTGACTATGATTGCCGATGGTGCTGAAGAATTTACCGAATGCGGTCCGGGCTCTGTTCTCACAAACCTGATTAAGCGTATCCGCAACTGATTTTAGCCATTCATCGGCCTTTTTTATGAAAAAGAAGACCATCTACCAGGTATTTACTCGCCTATTCTGCAATCCTTCATGCCCGCAAACGAAAAACGGAAGCATCGAGGAAAACGGTTGCGGAAAAATGAACTCGTTCACACAGGAAATACTTGATAAAATTGGCAAAAACGGATATACTGATATCTGGTTCACCGGACTTGTTGCTCACGCCAGCCAAAGTAATTACAGCACACATGGCATTGCACCTTCACATTCTGCTACCGTAAAAGGCAAAGCTGGATCACCATACGCCATACGCGATTACTACGACATTGACCCAGATTTGGCAGAATCGGTTTCAGAACGCATGACAGAATTCCAATCTCTAGTTGAACGCGTCCATGCATCGGGTATGCACTTCATAATGGATTTCGTTCCAAACCATGTCGCCAGGCAATACCATTCATCACATTTGCCCAAAGGAATTCATAACTTGGGTGAAAACGATGATGAAAACTACGAATTCTCACCTTCAAACAACTTCTATTACTTTCCAGGACAGGTTCTGTCCGGTGAAATTGACTGGCAGGACTACAGGGAATGTCCGGCCCGCGCTACAGGAAATGACCGTTTCAATGCATACCCCGGCAAATGCGACTGGTACGAGACAGTCAAGTTGAACTACGGCATTGACTGGCACGACGGCAGCCGTCACTTCGACCCCATTCCGGATACGTGGATAAAGATGACTGACATTCTGCTTTTCTGGGCCGCGAAAGGTGTTGACGCATTCCGTTGCGATATGGCAGAAATGGTCCCGGTTGAATTCTGGCATTACGCCATCAGAAAAGTCAGGTCAAAGTTCAGAAAAGTTGAATTCATCGCTGAAATATACAACCCCGGCTCCTACTCGTCATACATTGAATACGGAGGCTTCGACTGGCTATATGACAAAGTCGGCCTTTACGATACACTTCGTGCCATAGTGGAAGGTAGAGAATCGGCCACGGCCATAACACGCTGCTGGCAAGCGACCGACAAGAACGGAAGCCACATGCTGCATTTTATGGAGAACCACGATGAACAGCGCATTTCATCGGATTATTTTGCAAAAGACCCTCAAAAGGCCAGGCCTGCCATGGCCATATCGGCCCTTATGGACGCATGTCCGGTCATGGTCTATGCAGGACAGGAAATGGGAGAACGCGGAATGGACGAAGAAGGTTTTTCCGGTCTTGACGGACGCACCACCATATTCGACTACTGGGCGCCATCAACTCTGCAACGTCTTTACAACAACGGCCATTTCAACGAAGAACTGCTGACCGATGGCGAGAAGTCCTTGAGATCATGGTATTCACAGCTCATGAACATAGCCCGCAGGGAAAAATGCGTTTCCAACGGAAAATTCTTCGATCTTATGTACGTCAACCAGACATCGGCCGCTTTCAATCCACACGTACAATACGCATTCCTGCGTTCTGACGGAAAAAGCGCCATGCTGGTGGCTGCAAATTTCTCGGAACATGACCTTCCTACATCTGTCATGATTCCCAAGCATGCATTTGACTATCTGGGCATGAATCCGGCCGAATCGTGCAGAATGATGGACCTCATGACAAAAAGGACCTACACTGCTCCCCTTTTACCCGATTCAACCGTCCGTTTCAACGTCCCCGCCTACTCAGCTACAATCCTGAAGTGGTAAAACATACCATCAGAATCGAGTAGGAGGAAAACAAAGGTAGTTTCCTCCTACTTTTGTTTTCCGACCTCTCACACCACCGTACGTGCCGTTCGGCATACGGCGGTTCTTCATTGTTCAGTGCAATTTGACGTAGTAGTCCATAAGACAAGGATA
>JAZLIR010000057.1:0-15891 GCA_045617485.1 Bacteroidaceae bacterium | reverse complement strand
TTGAGTATATCATCGTAATGCTCGTAGAACGTGGCTGCAATGACATTGAACGAATGGAACCCGGCCTCTTCCACCTGATTGTACCATCTTGCCATCGCCAGCCTGGCAGCATCCTTGATGGTGTTCTTTGCAAAGATCATCTTCAGTGAGTGCGACAGCCCGTAAGTGTAAATGGGTAATTGTAGATTCCGCCAAAATGTAATAATAGGTGAACCAAGTAAATCATTGGTTTGCCTCAACAAAAGGTGGCATCTTTTCTTTCTGTGGTTCCTTTTTCAATTATTTTCCTGGCGGAAATTTACTTTACTATCTACACTCCTATTTAAATATGTTCCTTGATACGGTCTGCCCTAGTGTTACATATACATAGTAGTCACATCAGTTACTGGCAGTACCCTCGGACACATTGTGTTTTCCTACAAATTCGCTCACTGAGATAAAGTCCATGTCGGCAATAGTTATGTGATGCGCGTTACATGACTGCTATGTTGACAGAAGGTGAAGCTGGCCGAAACCCATCAGTCTCGTTTGAAGTTATTGTATTCCAATTTAGTGTTGATATAAAAATTTTTGTAATTTTGCGGAGTGTTTGGGGAGTCGCAGCGCGTTCTGATGAACGCAGCATTGCGTAAGTGGGTGGACTTGTAGTGTGCTGATATGTTGAGACAATATAACTATTAACTTCAAAATTATGAAAAAAGTACTTTTGACAATTGCTATCGCCTCTTTAGGCATTTCTGCATCTGCTCAAGATCCGGAAGGTTTCTTTGATGGCTGGTATTTTGGTGTTAAAGGTGGTGCTTCATTAACAATTGGTGAAACATCATACAAGGATCTTATTTCACCGAGAGCTGCCCTTGACCTGGGCTATCAGTTCTCGCCTGTATTCGGACTTCGCGGTGAGTTGTCTGGCTGGCAGGGCAAGGGTGCACTTCCCAAGTATCCTGAGCTTTACAAGTTCAACTTCGGCCAGCTGAATCTTGATGCTACATTTGATCTTTGCAATCTGTTTGGCGATTACAAGTATGACCGCCTTATTAATCCGTACCTGTTTGCAGGTATAGGCGGTAACTATCGTTTTAACAACGATGAGGCTATGGCTATTGCCAGCAAGTTCCCGGCAGAGAACTACCTGTGGGATTCAAACACCCTTTCTTTCACCGGCAGGTTTGGTATTGGTGCTGACATCAGACTATCTGACCTTGTAGCTATAGAACTTGAGGTTGCCGACAACCTGCTTTCAGATCATTTCAACTCAAAGATTGGTGACACCAAGGTTGAGTTTGACTATCAGTATACTGCACTTGCTGGTTTGAAGTTCTCATTTGGCGCTGCCAAGAAGAGAGCTGCTGCAAAGGTTGCCGCTGCTGAAGCTGCCGCTGCAAAGGCTGCCGCTGAGAAGGCTGCTGCTGAGAAGGCTGCTGCTGAGAAGGCTGCCGCTGAGAAGGCTGCCGCTGAGAAGGCTGCCGCTGAGAAGGCTGCTGCTGAGAAGGCTGCCGCTGAAAAGGCTGCAAAGGATGCTGCTCTTGCAACTGTTGAAAACATCTACTTTGTTATTGATGAGACCAACATTACAGACGATGAGCAGAAGAAGGTTGATCATATCATTGCAATCATGAAGCAGTATCCTGAGGCATCTGTTATGATTTCAGGTTATGCCGATAAGAACACCGGTAATGCAAAGCGTAACATGACCCTTTCAGAGAAGCGTGCAGCCGTTGTTACTGAGGCTCTTGTAAATGCTGGTATCTCAGCTGACCGTATCAGCTCAGAGTATTTCGGTGATACAAAGCAGGTATCAGAGACTCCAGAGAAGAACCGCGTTGCAGTTTGCGTAATGCATTGATTCTAACAGAGAGCGTATGTTGAAATGACATACACATCTCGATGTATAGGGACGAGGGTGACTGTTTCAGTCATCCTCTCTCTTTTTATCGGTTGCTTGGACTAATCGTTTTACATTATACATTGATGACTGTAAACCTTCCGTACTTGTATGGGCAGTTTTGAAAGTTGGGCCGGAAATATTTGGCGGTTTGTGGAAATACATTTAGCTTTGCAGTGCTGAATTTGAACACAATGAGTTACGCACGCTATTATCACTATTATTATTACACCGCTGTTTTGAAAATGGACGGTCTTGAAATCGTGTGCGGTTGATAACGGAAACACTAAACGTATAAGAGGCTGTCCAGTTTTGGGGAGCCTCGTTTTTTTTAATACAGTATGGGACAGGACAATGAACTTGACAAAGCTCGCATGGCCATCAATGAAATAGACATTAAGATGGCGGAGCTGTTCGAGGAGCGTATGCAACAATGCCGTGAAGTTGCAGAGTACAAGAAAAAAAGCGGCCTCTGCATTATTGACGACACACGTGAGCGGGCCAAGATGGAGAATGCCGGCCAGCTGATAAAGGACCCCGAAAAGCGAGAATTCTACGTACTTTTCCAGAAGCATCTGATGGGCCTTTCCAAGGACTACCAGAGGCGTCTTTTCCAAAAGATGAGAATAGCATACTGCGGAACTCCCGACTCCATAGGCCATGCTGCCGCGCAGAAGGCATTTCCCGATGCCGAGGCCATACCCTTTGCCGGTTTTGCCGAAACATACTCAGCCTGTGTGGGCGGCGATGTCGATGTGGCAATACTGCCTGTAGAAAACAGTTCCGACGGCGATGTAGGGGCGGTGCTTGACCTTGCATATCATGGTGACCTTTACATAAACTCGATACTGGACATGAACATAGGCCGCGTCCAGAAACGCTTTGCCGTGTTCTCGCGCTCAATGAACAACCTCAAGACTTCGGGACACGACACATGTTTCATACTCGTGTTTGCAATACGCAACGAGGCCGGTGCCCTGGCCAAGGCACTGAACATCATAGGCGCACACGGATACAACCTGAGCTACATACACAGCCGTCCCTCGTATGAACCGGACTGGAGCCACTATTTCCTTGTCGAACTGGAGGGCGACGTGAACGGTGAAAACGGCAGGGAACTGCTCAGTCAGATGAAGACCGTATGCGACCATCTCCGTCTTGTGGGATCATACAGACATCAGGAAATATGACACTACGATTTGGTTCCGAAAATGGGAAAGGCTACGACATTATAGTTGAAGCCGGTTCTATTGGCCGCATAGGCAGCCTGATAGATCTGACAGGCCGCAAGGTGCTTGTCGTGACCGATGACGGCGTGCCGTCCGGGTATGCCAAAACTGTGGCCGATGCCTTTGCCGGCAGCCATATCCTGACGCTTGAGGCTGGAGAACAGACTAAGACCATGCCCGGTCTGGAGGCCGTCATTTCCTGCCTGGTGGAGCACCGTTTCTCACGCCGTGACGCGATTGTGGCCGTGGGCGGTGGCATGGTAGGGGACCTGTGCGGTTTTGCCGCCTCGTGCTACATGCGGGGAATAGACTTCTACAGCGTACCCACAACACTGCTCTCGCAGGTCGATTCATCCATCGGCGGCAAGACAGCCATCAACTTTCACGGCGTGAAGAACATTGTCGGTGCGTTCCATAATCCATCGAAGGTCATAGTCGATCCCGAGTGCCTTGATACGCTGCCCCCCAGAATATTCGCCGAGGGCATGGCCGAAATGATCAAGATGGCGGCCACTTCAAGCAGTGATCTTTTTGACCGTATCTGCTCATGGAACGGCGACCGCACGGAACTCTGTGGCATGATAGCCGGCGCCCTGGGCATAAAGCTTGATGTGGTGCAGAGCGACCCTTACGAAAAGGGCCTGCGCAAAGTCCTGAATTTCGGACACACCATAGGCCACGCCATAGAATCGGCCGCCGCAGGCACCATGTATCACGGTGAATGCGTAGCCGCAGGCATGATGTACATGTCGGAAGACAGTGCCAGGCAGCAAATCATGACGGCTCTTGAAAAGTACGGACTGCCTCTCTCTGACAGCTTTGACACGGCCACTCTTTGTGAGTTTGTCAGTCATGACAAGAAAGCCACGTCAGGGGCCGTGACCGCAGTATGGGTAAGTGAGGTTGGAAGTTTTGAATTCCGTAACTTTACACAGGAAGAATTGAAGCAACTCATAAGCAGAAGGAAAAATGAGCAACAGTATAGGTAAGAGTGTAATCCTGACTCTGAGCGGGGAATCGCACGGCGAGATGATATGCGCCGTTCTTGACGGTCTGGCTGCCGGCATTCCGGTCGATGAAGGCTTCATTGCAGCGCAGCTCTCAAAGCGCAGACCTTCGGGCATCACCGATACCGCACGCGTCGAGCCCGACGATTTCAGGATTGTAAGCGGAGTGTTCAACGGCATGACCACCGGCGCACCTGTCACCATCCTTATTTCGAACGCCAACGTGCGAAGCGCCGATTATGATGAAATGCGCTTCCTGGCACGTCCCTCGCACGCCGATTACGTGGCTCATGTCCGCTATGCGGGCTTTGAGGACTACCGTGGCGGCGGTCATTTCAGCGGCCGCATCACGGCTGGCATAGTGGCTGCCGGTGCCCTGGCCGTAAAGGCTCTGGAACGTAAGGGCATCAGTCTTGCCACACATATTCTGAACTGCGGCGGGGTGGCTGATTCCGCATTTACCGACTTTCCGGCCCAGATAGAGTCACTGAACGCTAAAACCTTCCCCGTGATAGACTACGAAGCCGGCAAGAAAATGATTGAGAAAATCGATGATGCCCGCAAGTTAGGCGATTCCATAGGAGGAAAAATCCAGACCGCAATCATCGGTCTTGATGCTGGAATAGGGGAGCCCTGGTTCGATTCGCTTGAAGGCTGCATTTCAAAGGCGATATTCGCCATTGGCGGCATCAAGGGCGTGGAGTTCGGCCTTGGTTTCGGATTTGCAGAAGGCACAGGGTCACAGCTCAACGACCCGTGGATTGTCGATGGGGAAAAGATAGCCACCTCATCGAACAACAACGGCGGAATAAACGGCGGCATGTCCAACGGCATGCCTGTGGTGTTCAACTGCGCGGTAAAGCCTACACCCTCCATCTCAAAGGAACAGGACACTGTGGACCTGCTCAGCGGACAGCCTGCCAGACTCAGCATCCGAGGCCGTCACGACCCGGCCATCATAAGGCGTATTTGCATAGTGGTGTCAAGCATGACCGCCATAGTACTGTGTGACATGCTTGCCATCAGATACGGTAAGGATTTCCTGCGATAACACATTATGAACATACTTGTACTGAACGGCCCCAATATAAACATGTTGGGAATACGGGAACCTGAAATCTACGGCTCCGAAAATTATGACGAACTGTGCCGACGCGTCAGCAGCCATGCCGCCGCAAAGGGCATAGACTGCCGCATTCTGCAGTCCAACCACGAAGGTGACCTTGTGGATATGATCCAGCAGGCCTTCTTTGACAAGGTGGACGGACTGGTGTTCAACCCCGGCGCATACACCCATACCAGCATTGCAATTGCCGATGCGCTGAAAGCCACACGCATCCCCACGGTCGAAGTGCATATCTCGGACGTATCGTCGCGCGAAGCTTTCCGTCAGGTAAGCTACATACGCGAATCGTGCATAGCCACGGTGTCCGGCAAGGGCATTGACGGCTATCTGGAAGCTATAGACATTCTTTGCAGTCACCTGAACCGATGAAACTCACGTTCCGTAAAAGCAGGGCTGCAGGGACCGTCCAGGCCCCTCCGTCCAAAAGTTACGCCCATCGGTTGCTTATAGCCGCGGCTCTGGGCGGCGGACGGGTGGAATACCTTGCTCAGTCGCAGGACATACTGGCCACCCTTGACTGCCTGCATGCTCTCGGGTTCGAGAGCCGGTACGATGGCAGCAGTGTGGAATTCGGCCGTCGTCGGGACATGCAGCCCGGCAGCCGCATTGTCCTGCCATGCCGTGAAAGCGGCTCCACCATGCGTTTCATCATCCCTCTGGCGCTGGCCCTGGCCGCCCCGGGAACCGAATTCCTGATTACCGGAAGCAGCCGTCTTCTGGAACGCGGCATAGCACCATACGTCAAGGCGCTTCCTGGTGTCAGTTTCAGCAGTACGGCCGATGGCATTCTCATTTCAGGGCACCTTGAAGCAGGCCATTTCAACCTGGACGCATCGACCAGCAGCCAGTATCTGACCGGTCTGATGATGGCCCTGCCGTTGTGTGCCGCAGACAGCCGCATCCTGTTGGAAAGCGAACCTGTAAGCCGCGGATACCTGGATATAACCGCCGACGTGCTAGGCCAGGCTGGAGTACATCTGGAGTGGCAGGACGGTCGCCGGCTCTTAATTCCGGGCGGACAGCATTACTCCTTTTCAGCGCCTGCAAGAGTTGAAGGCGACTGGACCAATGCCGCCTATCTTGAAATCTACAACTACACCAGCGGCGGCAGGGTAAGCATATCGGGCCTGAGAGACAACTCGGCGCAGGGCGACCGTGTCTGCCGCGAGCTTATGTCCCGGCTCGTGAACGAGGGGCAGGTTGACATTTCCGAGAACATAGACCTGGGCCCCGTGCTCTTTACACTTGCCGCCCTGAAAGGGAAGGGACGCATAACCGGAACCCGGCGGCTGGCCATCAAGGAGAGCGACCGCGTAAAGGACATGGTTGCCGAACTCAATGCGTTCGGTGTCGAGGCGCTGGTGCAGGATAATGAAGTGGAGATATTGACCACCGGTCTGCATGCTCCGTCAAGGACACTGGACGGCCACAACGACCACCGTCTGGTCATGGCGCTGGTGCCGCTACTTACCGTCTTTTCAGGCTCGATCGATGGTGCCGAAGCCGTCAGCAAGAGCTTCCCTGACTATTTTGAAGTATTGACTGAACTTGGTATCGAATATGATTGAAGACAATATACTGATTGTCGGTCTGGGACTCATAGGAGGCAGCTATGCCCAGGCCCTCACCAATGCCGGCTTCCGGGTTGGTGCCATTGACAGAAACATCGAATCGGTTGAATATGCGCTTGACAAAGGCATAATAGCCGAAGGCTCTGCCCGTCTGGATAAAGAGTTCATCTCAAAATACAGGCTGATAGTGTTCTGCCTCTATCCGAACTCCTTTGTTGAATGGATAAGGGACAATCAGCACCTAATAGGCCCCGGAACGCTGATTACCGATGTATCGGGCGTGAAAGTGCCGGTCGTCTATGAGGTCCAGCGTATGCTCAGACCCGATCTGGAATTCATCGGCGCCCATCCCATGGCGGGACGTGAGCGCTCGGGCGTGACTAACAGCGACTGCTCGGTATTCAAGGGCGCCAACTATCTGGTAACTCCGACTGCCGCCAACACACCGGCTGCCATAGAAAAGTGCAAGGAACTGGGACGTATTATGGGCTTTGGCAAAATATCGGAACTGTCGCCCCAGGAGCACGACGAAATGATTGGTTTCCTTAGCCAGCTGACTCACTGTGTGGCCGTATCGCTGATGACATGCCGCGATACCTCCGAGATGGCAAAATATTCGGGCGACTCCTTCCGTGACCTTACCCGCATAGCGGCAATCAACGAAACAATGTGGAGCGAGCTCTTCCTTCTTAACCGCGATGTCCTGATACGCCAGATTGACATGTTCGTGGGCGGCATGGAGACACTGAAGAAGGCCATTGCCTGCGGCGACACCGAAACGCTCAAGGCTGTGATGAGAGACTCGTCGCAGAAAAGAAAACTGTTTGAAAAGAAATGATTTAACATACCCAAAGAACATGAACATGACATTCAACCGGGAGCTGTTCAGCCCTCAGGAAATAAAGGAAATGTATCCGCTGCCCGAAGAAGGCCGGATGGCAAAGGCAGAAAACGACAGACGTATCAGAGAGGTTCTGGGCGGAGAGAACGACAAAATACTGCTCATTATCGGCCCGTGTTCGGCCGACCGTGAAGATGCCGTGCTGGACTATATAAACCGTCTGCGCAGGGTGCAGGAAAAGGTCGAGGACAAGATTGTCATAGTCCCCAGAATATACACCAACAAGCCCAGAACCACGGGCGAAGGCTACAAGGGCATGCTTCACCAGCCAAACCCGCTGGCATCGCCCGACATGTTCAAGGGACTGTTTGCCATTCGCCATCTTCACCTGAAGGCAATAATGGAAACAGGCTTCTCGTGTGCCGATGAGATGCTCTATCCCGAGAACCACGTGTTCCTGTCAGACCTTCTGTCGTACGTGGCCGTAGGTGCCAGGAGCGTGGAGAACCAGCAGCACCGCCTTGTGGCCAGCGGACTTGACATCCCGGTAGGCATGAAGAACCCCACAGGCGGAGACATATCGGTCATGATGAATTCCATAAAGGCCGCCCAGGGCAAGCACATGTTCATATACCGCAACTGGGAGGTGGAGAGCGCCGGTAACCCGTACGCCCATGCCATTCTGCGCGGATATGTCGATAACCACGGCACCAGCCATTCCAACTACCATTACGAGGACCTGATACATCTGTCCGACACCTTCAGGGAGAACCCCGCAATAGTCAATCCGGGTGTCATCGTGGACTGCAACCACTCCAATTCCGGCAAGAAATACCTTGAGCAGGGCCGCATTGCCAAGGAAATAATCCACAGCATGGACCACAACGACGCCATCAAATCCATGGTCAAGGGGCTGATGATAGAGTCATACATAGAGGACGGAGCGCAGAAAAGCGGTGAGACGCAGGTGTATGGAAAATCCATCACCGACCCCTGCCTTGGCTGGGAGAAGACCGAGCGCCTTATCTGTGAGCTGGCCGACCGTCTCGTCTGACAACCGTGCCTCTGACCAGCGGCTGCAAAAGAAAGGTGTTGATTAGGAATAATGGTAGGGGAAAATATTACATTTCCCTTACGCTAATAGCGGTTATGTAGCGGGGGGGTGTGTGCATTGGAAAATTCCAGCAATCGTATTGTAATTCCGGCGTAAGCTGATACCTTTGCACGGTTGTAATAATACCTTTCAGGGCATCAGTCTTATCCGGATGAAAAAAATCAGTAATATACTCTATCTGGCAGCGTTCCTGTTCTGCCTTTCGCTGGGCGGATGTGACAAGCCGGAATCTCCGGCTCCGGCTCCGACTCCCGGCGGTCGCGTCAAAACGGATTATTTTGAGGCCGACATAAAAGATGTTTACGCCTTCAACTGCGGAGAATCGTCCGGAGTCGAAGTCAGTTACAAGACCGACATCAGCGAATGGACCATCACACCCAGTGAGACATGGTGCTCGATTCTTGTTGAAAGTTCCCGTTTCGTAATCCTGGTATCGGAATACAGGCCTACGGTCAATCCTGACGGCAGCGGAGGGTATCTGTACACTGAACCGCGTACATGCACGGTCACTGTATCGGCAGAATCGGCCTACAACAAAACTTTTACGGTCATCCAGGAGAGTATGACATTTTTCAACATTCCATCAAAGCATGTACTGCTGAGCGCGGAAGGGGGAACTGCCGATGTCACGGTGATAAACAACTGCTACGGTTGGAGCGCTTCGACCGACGCGTCCTGGCTGACTATTGAGAAAACAGGAAGTTCAGCTCTTAAGGTGACGTCTTCGGCCAGGGCAGTCGGAGCATCTCCACGTCAGGCCACCGTCAACCTTGTATCGGACCTGGATGATTGGGTGACAGCCAAATTCACAGTAGCCGATGCTGACTCCGAGCTTTCAGGCGAAGATTTCAATTATGGAGACCATACTGACTGGGATTAAACAAGAAGGACATGAAAGCTGGACATACCATACTCTTGGCGGCACTTTTCCTTACAGGATGCACCCGCACGGAAATATGCTGCGACAATTCACTGACAGCCACCATTGATTGCGGAATCAATGCAACCAAGGCCATACTGATAGACAATCCGGGGTACCGTCTTGATTCCAGATGGCAGGACACCGAAAGCATAGGCGTGTTCGGCGATGTAGCTTCGAACGTCAAGTTCAGCGTATGCGGAGCCGATATTTCGGCAAACGGCAAGACTGCAAAATTCAAGGCTTCGTCCGATATACCCAGCGGTGCACTCACGGCTTACAGTCCTTATCAGGCAGGTGCGAAGTTAAGCGGATCGGACATTGTCGTTACTGTTCCAGCCGTGCAGACATATATGACCGGAAACGGGGTCGTGCAGCCAGACCCCATTGCCAACATAATGGCAGCATCGGGCTCGGCAAGTGCCGGACTGACATTCCGCAACGCAATGGCCGTGCTGAAAATCGGTCAGGTTTTCGACACGGCTGTGACTCTCAAGAAGGTTGAATTCAGAGACCTGAGCGGTGCGGCGGTATGCGGAGACGCCATCCTTTCATGGAACGGAGGGGCGCCTGAAGCCAATGTCATTGGGGGCGGCCGGACAATCACTCTTGACTGTGGAGACGGTCTTGAGTTTTCCGAAGGCCAGGTCGGCATATTTTTCATCATTGTCCCTGCGCGCGAGTATTCGAAAGGCTTTGAGCTGACTTTCATTGACTCGGAGGGAGGCAGGACGGTAAAGACCGCAGGCACCGCAAAAGGCAAGACGCTTGAACGCAGCATTGTCTATCTGATTGGCGATGTATCGGCCGGCGAGGTTCCCGAGGGGACCACCAGCACACTCAAGTCAACAGCCATGGTCATGACCCCTGAGATAATGGACAATGTCACTGTCCTGTCCGCATCGGGGGCGTATGTGACTGACGGGAATGGCAACAGGGTATGTTTCCCGGATCACGCCGATCTGAGGATGCCGCATCTCGACATGATTGTTCCCAAGGAGACAGGTCCCGCCATCGGGAATTACCTTATTTTTGACCATCCGACCGATGACCTTCCGAATGGCGGCGTTTACAGGATAGTGAAATGCAACAGGCTGAACGATGATTCATACGAGATAGTCGCATATCCGGAAATCAATGTCGCAGCTCCATTTGAAGATATGAAGGCCGGCGAGCCTCTCATAAGCGAAACGGGCGAGATAATCGAAGACGGCGGCATCCCGCTCAACCTTGCCAGCTATGTTTCCTCAATTAAGGATGGCAATGGCAAAGCGGTGGAGTTCAGCGTGGCCGATGACAGAATTCTACTTAGCGAGGAGACGGTTGCCGATATGTTCGGAATCAAGTCCAAGGCTGTCATCAGGGACAAGTTCAGTTCGCCCAAGCTCAGTCTCAATAGGAAGAGTCCTAATATGGAGGTGTCTATAGGAGGCTCACTTTCGCTCGATGCACGTCTGGCCGTGCGGTACATGCAGGGCGAGTTCCAGTACATGCAGTTCACGGTTACTCCCGAGATTACCACTTCGCTTAGCGCTGTACTCAAGGCTGAGGGCAATATCGAAGGCTCTGCCAGAATATATACCTTTGAGTTCCTTCCAATCCTTGTGGCTCCTGCCGTGCTGGTATGCCCGGAGCTTGTCATCTCCGCGAAGGTTGGAGTCGGCGGCAGCCTGCAGGTATCGGCCAGCCTTGACATTACCCAGGAGCTTGGCACATATTCGCTTGCATACAACAGGGGTGACGGCGGTACCCTGCGCTGGAAGCGCCCCGCCATAGACAACGAGCCGGCATTCAACCCGAGTTTCGGCGGTATTGAAGGTTCTGTATATGTGTTCGGCGGCATCGGCGCCACAACTAATATCACCCTATACGGCATGTGCGGACTTGGACTTGAAAATTATCTGACTTTCAAATTCGGCACAGCGGCCAATCTCACGGGCGGCGGCGTGAAACTGTTCCTCCAGCCTGAATTCGAAGTGACTCCTTCTCTGTGTTTTCCGTTCGGTTCCAAGAAGTTCGAGGATCTTACCGGAAAGGTGGAATTCGACCCTATGTGGGAAAGGTATGTCATACCTTCATCAAAATGCTCGATCATCCCGAAATACAATATGAGCAGAGAGTATGAGGTTGAAGTCAATGGTTGCGAGACGCTGCAGGTACCCGTACCGACAAGCGTAAAGGGCATAGACTACAAGATCGAGCTTGAGAGCAAATGCGCCGAAGATCTCGAGGTCGCTCTTCTGGTCTTCAAGGGCTCAGGAATCGAACTGACGCCACAGGATCCAAGTGACCCTTACGGCTCGAAACAGTCTTACTATCGCAATGATGGTGTAGAGCATCTCTATGGAATGTTTTTTATGTGTGACAAGAAACTGGTAGGAATTGAAGAGAAGCCGGACAGTAAGATTGTCATAGGCACGTACCCGGCCGGTAAGGAAAGTATGACATTTGAAGGTACGGCAACTGGCAGCTTCAGCCAAGGCCAGGCCTATGGTGTGGTACCGGCTGTCGTTTCAGGAGACAAATACTGGATAATTGACAGAGGTGGCTTATTCAATTATTATAATCCTTTCATCTATTGGTGGCCAAATCGCTCCAACGGCGCTCCATACAACGCAGAACAGCAGAAATACTGAACTTTTGTGGTGCTGAGCAGCTTCCGTGGCAGATAGGTGTATGAAAGTGTGGGGAGATTGTCGTGACAATCTTCCCATCTTTATTTCTCATTTTTCTTGGAAAATGAGTAACTTCACAAAGTTTTAACAAAAAACCTTATGAGTCTATCAGCAATCGAGCATGTTAATAACGCCCAACAGCATCGTCGGAAATACGTTCCGGCCAGTATTAAGGTTATTGATATCTCGACTTCCAAAATTATCTGCCAGAGTCCCGGCTTGGCCAATGAAAGTGCGAAAGAAGTAGATTTCGGGGACGGTGGATTTGTAGAATGGTAATATGGGCGAGATTGATTGTCAAAAAGTAGAAACGAAAAACAGAGATAGAATGAAAAGGATAGCGTTTGTATTGATGGTGTTCACAGCGGCATTATTCACAGTCTCTTGCCAGGATGATATTGTCAAGGAGCAGACAACTGGTGGCCCGATGACCATCAGCGCCGTAGCCGAGTGCGTTGCTGTGGGGACAAAGGTGGATCTGATATATAGGTATGATGCCCTTTGGCACGCGTCAGACCAGATATATGTGATTGACGCAAGCGGGAATAGCAGCAGTTTCACACTTGACTCGGGGGCGGGTACCGCAATCGGCTCTTTCAAGCAGGATATGCCAGGTGTATCGTTCGAGGGAGATGTCAAGGCCTATTATCCGGCTTCAATAGCGAGCGGAGAAAATCTTGTCTGGCCTTCCACTCAGAGCGGCACCCAGACCATCCCGATGTACAGCAGTAAGACTCTGAGCGGGGAAGCGACAGAGAATTTCTCTTTCAAGAGTCTTGGAGCCGTATTACAGATTGTCTTCAACTCAACCGTGACGGATGTCACACTGAGGTCCATCGAAATCAAAGACGGAGAGAAGACCATGAGCGGAACATTTACCATTGACGGAAACGGACAGGCAACAATCACAGCAACAGACAAGGCTGGCGTAACCCTTGATCTGGGTCCGGAAGGAAAAGCTCTTGGCAAGGGGGCCAATTACTTCTATATAGCTATTCCGGCCGGAAACTATAAGGACCTGACATTGACATTCACTGGCACTGATAAGGGCAAATTTGTGATGACGGGTGGTAAACTGGACATACAGCATAACACCGTTGGCAGACTCACCCTGACAGGGAGCAAATATCATTTCCATACCCTTCCGGGAGTATTTGCGGTCAGTCCTGGCGAAGATGGTACAAAAGGGACCGACGATGATGTGAAGGTGCAGTTTGCGCCCGGCAACCTGCGCTATTCTATCGCAACACAGATATGGAGTTTCTTTGACAACCAGTACGATTGCGGTCCTGCTACCTATGACGAGGGACACGACAAGGAGATATCGCTGTTCACCTGGGGATACGGTGCGTGGTCAACGATACCGGATACGCAGGAAAAGCTGACGTATGCAACTGAACCGGGAAAGTCCAGCAAAGATTTCAGTTCCTATGATGACTGGGGAGGTCGTCTGCAGGACGAAAGAACCTGGAGGACGCTGACTCTGGATGAATGGAATTATGTTATCGGTGGCAGGCCCGATTACAAAAAGAAATTCGCTCATGCGACCGTATGCGGAGTCAAAGGCCTCATAATCCTTCCCGATTACTTCGAAGACCCTATGACCAACGTAGGACAGAAACCGTTTGTTCCAAATGATGAAGAAACCAAAGGTAAAGGTGAAGTGTTCAACAATAATATATACGCTTTAGGCAGCGACTGGACCGCTATGGAAATTGCCGGTGCGGTATTTCTTCCCTTGAACGGTTTGCGCAATGGCACGAGCATTAATTACTATTCAGAATCAGGCAACTACTGGACATCTACCGCACAGCAAGTCAAAGAAGGCGATCCATTCCGTCCAACACGCCTTCATTTCAATGACGGTAATCCCGGATTTATCATCGACACGGATGACTTTGGCTTCGGCGTCCGCCTGGTTACGAATGTGGAGGCATTTAACTTGGCAGACTGAACACTATTTGAACCAAAGGATGTTATCAGAAGGTATGGATACTGATAACATAGGAAATATAGGCAATCTTTTGGAAACCATTTTCAGTTGGTTACAATTTGTAACCGACTCGTTTCTCTCCTTCATCAGTCTGTGCTTCAGCACTTTCCCATCAGAGAATGCCTGGCCGACTTTCTGGCCCAGCCGGATGTAGCCGTGGTGCTACCCAAGGTTTTGGTGCAAAACTTTTCAATTACTATCTACGGTCTCGAGCATGATGTACTTACCATGATCGAAGCTGGTGTGCTCGTTATGGAACACATAGCCCAACTGATTGGACAAGCATGTTGTTTTACCAATGACTTTGTCCACATTGTAGTGGGAGTGTCCGAAAATCCAGAAGTTGATATTTGAGTCCTTGATATAGTCTTTCAATTCAACTGTAAAAGCACCATTAGCAAGGCTACCCTCAAACTTTGGACATTGCATCAGGAAAGAGGGTACATGATGGGTGACAACAATCTTGTTTTCGGCAGTACTCTCTTGAACAGATTTCTTGATGAACCCTATACAACGACCATGCTCACGATTGAAGCCGGCGAAAGTGAGTGGCTCACCATTGAACAGAATCCTGCGGAAGTCGCTGATGACCTGCTCTGTGTAATAGGCTTCACGAAGTGGTATCTCTGACCACAGAGTAGAGATAATGAAGTCTGTGTCCTCAATTCGTACAACTGCGTTATAGTAACTATGCACATTGTGACGTATCTCAAGACAGTAGCCATCCTTGAGTGTTGCGATGTCGAAATATTTGTAGAACTCATGGTTACCCATGCAGCAGATGACTTGCTTGTAATTCTCGGATGCCCAATCCCAGAATGGGTGCTTGGTGTAGTTCTCATCACCCAGATAACCGATGTCACCAGCCAGAACCAGCACATCGCCAGTTACCTTGAGAGGATTCTCCTTGAGATACCGCCAGTTGTCGGCAAACTCAAGATGAAGGTCGGATGCGTATTGGATTTTCATTATGCAAACATCTCTTTTAATTGTTCCATATATTCCAGGATGGCATCACGTCCTATCCCTAATGTCTTATCACATGCCGTGCCGCCGATGATGATGTACTTGTCTTCTTCACCAGCAAACTGCTCGCGAAATTTATCTAATCCGATTACCATTGCATTTCATTTATTACTCGTTCAACTTCGCCCTCTACTCGGGCATCTGAATCTTCTCTTAGTGACAAAACCAACGAAAGCTTGTCAACATATCGTTCTCCTTTGAACATGGCCGGCTTGTAACACCATATCTCGATGCGATATTTTCCTTCTATCTCGTTGGTGTGGGCTTTCCATGATGATTCCCTGAATACGGAATCAAGCACAACGACTGTATTGACATTCTCCGGATTCAGCCAAGAGTAGTGGGAGAGGGCACTGATGCTGGTTACACGGAACCCTTCCGGTATTGGCTCGTTGGAATAGACAATACGGCTGACTGGATTTCTCGCGTTTAATGAGTTTTGATCAGTAAAGGAAGCCAAACATCCAGATGGGTACCGACTGTCCTGAAGCAAATTCAAGGTTGT
>JAZLIR010000056.1:0-2927 GCA_045617485.1 Bacteroidaceae bacterium | reverse complement strand
GGAGCTGCTCTTCCAGCTCCACGTCACGGAATGCGCGGCCGGTCTCGTCACCGGTGGTGGGCAGGCTGTCGTAGTAGTGGGTCGATGCCAGCTTCACGGTGAGCAGGTTCTTTTCAGCGCTTGTACCGCCAATCACGAATGCAATGTGGTAGGGAGGACATGCTGCGGTGCCCAGGCTCTTCATCTTCTCCACCAGGAAGGGAATCAGTGTGCCGGGGTTCTGGATGCGTGCCTTGGTCTCCTGGTACAGGTATGACTTGTTGGCCGATCCGCCGCCCTTGGTAACCATGAGGAAACGGTATTCCATGCCTTCAGTAGCCTCAAGGTCAATCTGTGCGGGCAGGTTGCACTTGGTGTTCACTTCATTGTACATGTCCAGCGGAGCGTTCTGGCTGTAGCGCAGGTTCTCCTCGGTGTATGTCTTGAAGACGCCCTTTGCCAGAGCCTCTTCGTCACAGAAGCCGGTCCATACCTGCTGGCCCTTCTCGCCGTGGATTATGGCGGTGCCGGTATCTTGGCACAGCGGCAGCTTGCCCTTAGCGGCAACCTCGGCGTTGCGCAGGAAAGTCAGAGCCACGTACTTGTCGTTCTCGCTGGCCTCGGGGTCGCGCAGTATCTTGGCAACCTGCTCGTTGTGGCTGCGGCGGAGCAGGAAGCTCACGTCACGGAAGGCTGCGTTGGCCATCATGGTCAGCGCCTCGGGCTGTACCTTGAGAATCTGTTTGCCTTCAAACTCGCTTACGCTGACATAGTCCTTTGTAAGCAGATAATACTCAGTCTCGTCCTTGCCGAGCTGAAACATTGGAGCGTACTTGAATTCTGTACCCATATCTTTGATTTTTTTCCAGTTTGCCTTAATTTACATAGTACGCGCAAAATTATAAAAAAAGCGGGAGACTCCCGCCTCCCGGTCCAAATGTATTTCCGTTTGTAACCATAACTGTGCTGCTCAAAAAAATATGCAAAAGTGAAGTGCGATTTATAATAAAAAAACATATTTTTCCACCGCAGTTTCAATACAGGAAACCGAAAGCCCAAAGCGGTATCTTGTTACCGTAGGCGTATTCAATGCCATCGGCCGCAATATAGGCATTGCCAACTTCTGCAATCTGCTTGCCGTCCTTGCTTTTTCCGCCGACTTCAATTGTGAATTTGCCATCAGCAATGAAATCGCCGTGACGTGCGTATTCCACGCGATGTCCGCAACGCAACTGGTTTACAAGAAAGCATTCGCGCTTTGTTCCTTCGTTAACGGTATCGAGTGTCATGACATTCATAATGTTTGGATTTTCAATAAGGATTTTGTCAGGTTTCTGCAGTTTTCTGACGTTTGCGTCGCTGCTGTACAGGAGGTTCAGAATCCTTGCCTTGGAAAGGTATTGGAAGTATCCCAGCAAAGTGACGCGTGATATGCCGAGCATGGCAGAGAGTTTTTGCATGTCAACCTGCTGGGGAACTGTACTTGAAAGCACGGCAACCAAAGCCTTGAGCTTGCGTATGTTGGCTACATCGACGTTGCATAGTTTAGGCAGTTCCACTTCAATTACATAGTCGATGACGTTTTCCAGACGTATTCCATATTCCGCCTGACCTTCAAGAATGAACGGGTAATATCCTTCACACAGATAATCGTCGAAGTAGCTCAACGGCCGGCATTCCTGCAAAACTTTTCCGCACAGGGAGTTGGGGTTTTCCAACAGTTCTGTCAGCGTTACCTTTGGGAGAGCAATGCCCTGGACAATTTCAAGATACTCACGGAAAGACAAGCCCTGCATGTCGTATGGGATGCATCTGCGTGACAGATCTGCGTCGCCGTTCAGAATGCTGAGCAGCGATGAGCCGCTCAGGACAATTTTCAAATCGGGATACAGGTCATACAGTTCCTTGACTTCTTTACTCCAGGTGTCATACTTGTGAACTTCGTCCAGGAACAGATGCTTGCCTCCTTTCATATAAAACTCTTCGGCAAAGTCAAGAAGTGTATGTTGTGTAAAGTATGCACTGTCCAGACTGGCATAAAGCATTTCCTTCGGATTGCTTCCCGCCAATTTGATATACTGCAGCATCAGCGTGGTTTTACCAACACCTTTGGCTCCTCTTATTGCAATGAGGCGGTTGTCCCAGTTGATATCATGATATATGCTTCTGATATGCTGTGTCTGTGTCAGATTGAGCAGTTTCTGTTGGTGGCTGATAATCTTTTCCATATGTGAAACAGGTTATTTCTCCGCGAATATACGGTTTTTGTTTAACGTGCTAAACAAAACTGCCAACAATTTGTTTAATGCGCTAAACAAATTGCTGAATAACTTCCTCCTTGTACAAGGGCTGCGGGGCATTACCTGCCGTTATTCCGCGGTCTCCAGGTCGGGGTACAGGAAATCGTTGTAGGGGTATTTCTGGACGTGCAGCTGCTTGACGCGGTCGTACAGGGTCTTGCGCATTTCCTCAAGACCGGTCTTCTTCAAGGCCGATACGAACAGGCATTCGCCGTTCAGGCGGCCCATCCAGGTGCGCTGGAGCTCTTCCATGGTGATGTTCTCACGCGTCATGGGCGTAAGGTCATCGGCCTCCTTTTCAATCCAGGTGTAGGCATCGGTCTTGTTGAAGAGCACTATCATGGGCTTGTCGCCTGCGCCAAGGTCGGCCAGGGTCTTGTTGACCGTCTTCATCTGGTCCTCAAAGTCGGGGTGCGATATGTCGACAACGTGTATGAGCAGGTCGGCCTCACGAACTTCGTCAAGGGTCGATTTGAACGATTCAATCAGGTCAGTGGGCAGCTTGCGGATGAATCCTACGGTGTCGGACAGCAGGAACGGCAGATTGCCCACCACAACCTTGCGCACTGTGGTGTCAAGGGTGGCGAACAGCTTGTTTTCGGCAAAGACGTCGCTCTTGGACAGCACGTTCATGAGGGTCGATTTGCC
>JAZLIR010000055.1:0-23093 GCA_045617485.1 Bacteroidaceae bacterium | reverse complement strand
CTATCCTTGTCTTATGGACTACTACGTCAAATTGCACTGAACAATGAAGAACCGCCGTATGCCGAACGGCACGTACGGTGGTGTGAGAGGTCGGAAAACAAAAGTAGGAGGAAACTACCTTTGTTTTCCTCCTACTCGATTATGCAGTAGTATTACTTCCGATACTGGGGAGTGAACCCTATTTGCTAATATTTTGTTTGGTTTTGTAATTATTC
This sequence comes from Bacteroidaceae bacterium, assembly GCA_045617485.1. Lineage (GTDB taxonomy): Bacteria > Bacteroidota > Bacteroidia > Bacteroidales > Bacteroidaceae > Colenecus. Next base: position 22,878 of record JAZLIR010000055.1, on the reverse strand, counting down.
TACGATTTTAAGCAAAATATTGACTATTATGAATAAAATATCATATATTTGCACATGCAATTATGACTAATACATGGCAATATGATCAGAGACTTCTGGGTAAAGAATTACCTTTCCATCAAGGAAAAACAAGTTTTGGATTTTGTAGCCAAAGGACCATCTTCAGAACTGGTCACTGAGATAGCCAAAGGCGTGTTTCTGTATAAACTGGGAGTCATATACGGTTCAAATGCCTCCGGTAAGTCAAACATGCTTATTGCCCTGAATGAAGTCTTCAGGATTTTGGTCATGCCAGTGTCTGATTCTGAAGAGGACATATCAGGATATCTTCCCTTTTCCACCACCAAGGACCAGCCTACAATAATGCATGTCTCGTTCTATGCGAATGGAATCAGATATGACTATGACGTGTCATTCAATGGCCGGTTCATCCTTGGTGAGGTCTTGAACTATTATCCAAATGGTTCAAAGTCACTGTTCTATGAACGGACCTTTGTCGGGGAGAACCTTCAGGCTGACATCAAGTTCGGCACCAGTCTCAAGCTGCTGGCCAGAACGCAGGACAGCATCCGGGAAAACACGTTGAACAATCACAGCGTCCTTTCTGTATGCAGGAAAGCCGCATTGAAAGAAGACATTGAGCAGTTCAAGAACCTTCACGCGTGGATCATGGACAACTACCATGATGTGGATGGTGATGAAAAGATGAAGAACGGCATAGTTGACATTCTTAAGGAGGCATACACCGATTCAAAGAAAAGGAATTTCTTCAATCTGATGCTTCAGAAGGCCGACCTGAACATCATTGAATACAAGCCGACCATTGTGGACAGAATAATTCCGCAGGCTTTCCGTGACAGGATTCAGAAAGAAAACATTCCTGAAGACATGAAAGATGCTCTGCTCAATCCGACTGTCGAATCCGTCACTTTCATCAACAAGTCCGATGAAGGCAATTTTGAAGTACCTTTGTCACTCCAGTCAAAGGGTACACAAAAGTATATTCAGATACTGGGCGTCCTTTATAATATGATTACAGGGCCGCATGTTTACTATCTTGACGAACTTGGCGAGGATCTTCATTATGACCTGCTGTTCTACTACCTGAATGTCTTCATATACAACTCGGACAAGTCTCAGCTCATCATCACCAGCCAGGAAACGACATTGCTTTCCCAGGACCTGATCAATGAGAATCGTGGTGTTGTATGGTTTGTAGAAAAGAACAAGTCAACCGCTTCATCAGAATACTCCAGGGGCGATTCTTTCGGACTCCACAAGAACCTCTCGCTCTACAATTCATACAGGGCTGGACGCCTGGGAGCAAAGCCTGAGTTAGGAAGCATTTTCATTGATCTGGAAGAGTAAGATGGGCAAACTGAAACATTCCATCCTGATTCTCGGGGAAGGTCCGACCGAGTTTTATTACTTCAGTTCGCTTAGAGACATACTGAAAGGAGTGACTATCAGGCCTGACTATCCCAAGCATACCAACATTCCCGAGCTCGAGGAAAAAATATCTGAAGGTATCCAACTGGGTTATGATCACATCTTTTGCATTATTGACATGGATACAAAAAATTGTGAGCCGGAACGAAGCCTGTATGCCAAACTGAAGCAGAAGTATTCCAAACCCATAAACAAGCCAAAGAAAGGAATATACTGTGAAGTCAAGTTTTGTGAGACACACCGATGTTCAGAACTGTTCTTCCTTTATTATTTCAAGTACACGTCTAGATATCATCAAGACCAGAACGCACTAATCCAGGATTTAAACCAATGTTGCGAATACAGGAAAAGCATAGATTTCTATTTGAAAAGCAGAGGCCTTCACCAGTATTTTGAAAAGAAAGGAGGCAGTTTGGATGTTGCCGTAAGGAACTCTGAAATCTCAATGGCAGAGAAGACTGCTACAGGTCGGGATTATACATATTCTGAACTTGGCAGTTTGATTAAAACATTGACAAAGTTTTCAGGGTAATAGAGCGCTTCTTAAAGCGGTACTTTATATGTTTGCATTCAAATTAGCCGATTGGAGCTAATCAGATGGTCGTATTAGACCTTTGAAAACGCCCTGTTTGGCCCTCCGAATAGGAGGATGTAAAGTTTATCAGAAAGCCTGGAAATAGCCTTTAATGTATTGATGCACAATTTATTAAAGTTGGTAGAGTCATTTCTTTTTCCTATCTTCGCGGTATGCTGGCATAGTATCATTGACGAAATCATTGCTTGTCGAATGTCATAGTTTGTTGCTTATTACTAAGGTACTTGAGTATTTTCTATTTTAGGGACTGTCGTTTAATGTTTCCAATTTGAGCGAAGCAGCGACTGGTCCTATCCGTTTTCTGCGTTCGGCTCATCAAAATTACGTTTTTATATCTCATTCCGGCCGTTTCGGTCGGTTTTTTCTTCTGTTTCCGATGGTGGAGGCGTAGTTCCCCTGCAAAAGCACCTTTTGTGCGTTTTTCGTTTCTCAGGCTGCTGCCAACTTCGCTCTCTTCTCGATCCTGTCCGCCAGCTGCACCACGTTTGCCGTGTGGATGCCGAAAAAGATGTACAGGATTTCCGTCTTCTTTGTCCTGGCCTTGACTCTCTTCAGGCCGTAGTGTTCTTTCTGAGTTCCGAACGAGCCTTCCATCGCCGTCGCCCTCACCCTTGCAAGTTCCTTCCTGACAAGGTCTTTCTCCTTCTTCTTCTCACCGAACGGCCGGCCTCGCTTCACGAACGATGTCTGTATCTTGTTCTCCTTGCAGAAGTCCCTGTTGCCGGTTCCGGAATAACCGGTATCTCCGCCTATCTTCTTCACCTCGACACCGAACAGTCTCTTGTGTAGAGAAGTGCAGTGAACCAGCCTCGTGCCCTCATTGAAGGCGTTGAATGACAGCTTCTCGATGAAAGATATCCCGTCAACCAGGATGTTGTTGACCTTTGCACCGAACTCCACGTTCTTCGATTCCTTGCCCCTCACTATAGGTCTCACATACGGCTTGTTTATGCTCACTATCCTGTCAGGGATGCTTTCACGGCTGTCCTTGCCCTGGAAGTGGTTCTTCTGTTGGCGGTACATCTTCGTGATGATATCGAGATTGACTTTCTCGCGGGCCGTCATCAGGCTTTCAGCATTATCATGTTCTCTCATCATCCGGCGTGTTTCCTTCAGTATCTTTCCAAGCAGCTCCAACAGCCTGCGAGTCATCTTCCTTGTCTGGCTCTTGCTGCGCTTGCGTTGCTTCCTGTATGCCAGATTGGCCTTCTGGACGTCAATGAACTTTGTTCGCGGACGATGGAGTTCCAATCGCCTGCTCAGCTCGCACATCGTCTCATAGCTCTTTTCTATCCCTTCCCACAACAATTTCGGATCTGTCGGATACCGCATCTCGCTCTCATAGCAGGTGGCATCGGTGTACATCGTGTCCAGGTCCTGCATGTACGGTTTCCAGTTCCCGGCAAGGATGTCCTGCAACTGCTGTATTTTCAACCTGCCTGCAAGTTCCAGAATGATGTCGTCCAGCAGCTTGTAGTTCGTGAGCGGTCGGGTCGGGTCTATTATCACGTCGCAGAACATCTGGTAGTGGATGTTGCCGTTCAGCTGCTCCAGTAGTTTCGGACAGCTGAGTCCGGTGTACATCTTCAGAAACAGCAGAGCCACTTTGCCTTCAGGGGTGAAGAACGACTTGCGTCCCAGTTTCGTCCTCATGTTCCTGCTGACAAGACCGAGGTTCTCGGCCATCTCACGAAGAGGGAGCAGCCTCATTATACGGCCCAGTTCGCTATTCTCAAACGTTGACCGGTACAGGTCATAAAAATCAAACTCAGAAAACGCAAGAGTTGGTGCTATTTCAGCTAAATTTCGTACTTTTGACATGCAGATTAACGCAGTTTAATTTTTGCAATTCCTCCAAATTCAGCTTCTCAGGGCCTGTTGGAGGAATTTTTTTCTCCATATCAAAGATACAAAATGTCTATCACATTGCCAATCAATTTGTTAGAAAATTATTGGCATTTCCCGACACTCCCTATTTTATTATATCTTTGTAGCTGAAATGGGGTTTTGCGGATTATTTGAATCTATTTGAGCAGAACTAGAATATACATATTGACTGTATGTGCATTTCTGACGGGTTCCCCGTATTGCAATATCGCAGAGCGGTGTAATGACAACTCCCGCCGGCGTGACAGTAACAGAACAGGACTTTCCGCTATTTTCCCGCCTGTGGCACGGTACGGCACCGCAGAACGAACCGGTACGCATGGAATTCATGAAACTGTACGCCAAGATATGCGTGTATCTTATGAGAGCCGACGATGTTGACGCGACGGCGTTGTCCGGTACCACGATGACAAAATCGGGCGGTCCGATTCCACTGGTGGGTACGGCATCCGTATCGTATTCCGTCGCCGATACTACGGCATCAATATCGTGTTCCGATATGACATCGGCCGACATAGCGTTCAATGACATTGCAGCCGGCGAAATGGACAGTCCGAATGTTCCATACCCCTTGTATCCGCAGTATCTTCTGCTGCCCGATCCGGATAACGAAAGCGACTATGTATTTGTGTGCGATAATCGGAAATGCTACATTCCGGCCGCGCTCATGAAACTCCAGCCCGGCTACTGCTACACCTACATATTCAAGCTCACAACTCCGGCATTGACAAAATCGGCAGTAACCGATGATGGCGGCCGGTATGAGGTGGTGCTGTCTGACGTGCTGCAGCAGCCGCTTTAGCCCTCTCCCCGTCGCTACTGCCTATTTGAGTAGTATGCGTCTTTGTCAAGCAATTTTTCGGTGCTGCTTATTGTCGTGGCAATGGCGGCATCGCTTGTCACGTTGATGGCTGTGTCAAACAGCTCGCTTATGGGGTTGATGCCCAGGAACAGTCCCATTATTTCCAGCGGAGCGCCTATGGCGGCTAGAAGCGAACTCATAATGGTAATCTCGGCATTGGGAATTGACGGTGTTGCAACCGACAATATAAAGGCCAGCAAACCAATGGTTATGATTTGTGACGTTGTAACGTCAATGCTGTAAACGTGCAGCATGCACAGTGACAGGGCGGCAAGCGAGAATGCGCTTCCATCCATGTTCATGGTGCAGCCAATGGGCAGCGTGAGCGACGAGACGCTCTTTGAAACGCCCAGCTTGTCACACACGTTTATGGTGTTTGGGAGCGATGCTGCCGAACTGCAGAGCGTAAACGGCATTATTGTCAGTTCGAACAGCCTGCGCATGAATGGTCCGGGCGATACATGCCCTATTGCTGACAGCAGGACTGAATACATGATCAGTGTAAGCAATACCATTACCGGTGACAGAAGCAGCATCTTGGCAATGACCGAGACAATGGCGCCGCCGTATGTGCATACAATCCATGCCATTGAGCAGAACACTACAAGGGGCAGTATCTTCATGAGAATGGTCAGCATTCTGTTTATGAGTGCATTAAGTTCGTTCAGCAGTGATATTATGCCTTGAACCTTGTCCTTGATCTGCCCCAGCGTTATTCCCGTAAAGAGTGATATGACAAGTATCTGTATCATATTGTTGCTGGAAATCGGCGATACAAAATTGGTCGGAAAGAAATCCATGAGGAAGCTCTGCAGGGTCATTCTCTGCGATTCAATCTGCTCTACATTGGCAAATGAAATATCCATGGGCCTGATTATGGTATTGGTGAACAGATAACCCATACCCAGTCCCATAAGTACCGATATCGCCGTGGTTGTACACATTATGACAATCATTTTCGTACCTATGCGGCTCAGCGACGACATGTTGGTCATATTGGCCAGACTGCATGTTATTGACACGAACACGATGGGTGCCAGCAACAGTTTCAGGGTGTTGTAGAAAATTCCGCGGACAACGTAAAGAATGTTGTCGTTTATGAAATTCACAATTTTGTCAGGCAGCATAATCAGTCCAAAACCGAAGGCTATGCCAAGAAACAGGGTCAGTATTACCAAATACAGCTTATTCGTGTTATTGCGCATTCTCAATTGTCAGTTATGTGTGTCGTTACATTATTTCTTCAAGAGAGTGAGTGTAGAGGCTCCCGTAGCCGTCTATGCCATAGACGTGTACATGTGAACCTACGGTTGACTGGAAAAGCCTGTAGTACAGGTCACGCAACGGCATGTCGGGCTCGTTCTTCATGCAGTCCTGCATTGTGGCCGTGAAACGGTTGCTCATCCACACTTTCCAGATGCTGTTGTATTCGTCGGCCTTTGATGTCTCGTCTTCGCCGGCTGCCGTGAACATCAGCACGTGGTTGTGGCTGTTGGCGGCTTTAGCCACTGAACCTGAATAGCAGGCCTCGATGAACCATAGCGACTGACGGAAGTTGCCGGCTTTCTCAAGCGAATCGAGACAGGCTTCCATGTCGGCACGCGTAAAGGTGCTGTCGCCGAACTGTAGATAGCCGGGATTCCCGTGGCCTGACCAGAATACGAACACATTGTCATCGGCATCGGACCCAATTACCTGTGTGAGCCGGTCGGACTGTTTGCCCAGGAGTATGTCGGTCAGATTGGCTGGCGTCAGGTCCGATATGTGGTAGTCAACGTTGACGTTCTTATAGACGTTCACCCTGTCCATGCGTGAATAGAGCACCCCCTTTTCGGGGTTGCGCTCGTTCTGCGCAAGGTCATCCTCGGTTATCAGAACAATGCGGTCGTCACTGTAGCCGGATGCTCTGAGCTGCTGGTATATGTTCAGCACGTCAACCTGATGGCGGTAGTTGCTCCAGCCGGTCGATGTGGCAATGAGCAGGGCCCAGCGTTTGTCAAGGTCCGGGTATTGGACATCGGTCCCTTCGCCTATTTCCTGCATCTTTGACTTGTTCCAGTTCCATTCGGCAAGGGTGGGCCCGGCCCGGCGGTTGCCCTTTGTGGAGCAGTATCCCAGCATTACGTACTTCTGCTGGTACACTATGTAGTTGTTGTAGTAGGTGCCAAGGACATTGGTATAGACCTTCTCGTCAAAATCCAGACTGCCCGATGCACCGCTGATGTCGGGATGTCCCCCTGATGCAAGCGACATGGTCACACGCAGCATGCCGTCGGCCCCCCAGAAACTGTCAACGTTCTCCCTTCCGCTGACAATCTGTCGCATGGCGTCGCGGAAGCTCAGCTTATTGTCCATCAACTGCAGCATGGAGGCATAGCCTATCAGCATGGCGGCATCGTACACCTGCGATTCGTCAAGCATCGGCGAACGTCCGACAATGGTTCCGTATATGACTTCAAAGCCTGATGACGGGTCGGTACCATAACAGACACCTTCAATGCCTTCGACCATGTCGCCCAGCTTTGACAGGGCATCGCTGACGTAGGCAACGTCACTCATAAACAGTTTTGCCGTATGCGGAGTCGAATTATAGGTGCGCAGCACTTTTTCCAGCGTTTCTATGTTGGACAGGGCGCACAGTATGTAATCGGCATCGGTGGCAAGCGCTGCGCGTGTCTGTTCCTCGGTATCGGTACCGCACGAAAACACTCCCGCGTTTTTCACTCCCATCTCCTGAGCCTGGAAGGGAAACCAGTCAACGTATGTGTTTCCGTACGCGCTTTCTCCGTTCACCAGCAGTGCGACCGATTTGGCACCGTACTGCATTACCTTGCTCAGCATTACTTCGCATTGGGTTATATCGGACTCTGTCATGGCCCACAGGTTGCCCCAGCTGGAATATCCGCGTATTAGCTGGTCTGTCGTGGCCAGGGTGAACAGCGGCTTGTCCTTGGTACTCAGAGCATCGGCCAGTATGAGCGCATTGTCAGAATACAGGCCGCCTATTACTGCCTTGATGTCTTTTCTCGATGCAAGGACGGTGGCGGTTTCTTTCAAATCGGGGGACATTTCCTCGTACCACTCATATACAATTCTGACACCCAGCCCGGTCTGACAGAATGCCTCGACCAGGTTGTTGGAACATATTTCAAGGCACTGCTTCCAGTTGTCGCCCAATCCGTCTTCAAGCGGCAGGACGACGGCCACCTTGCACTCCTCGAGTTCCGTTTCGCTGCATGGCACAAAGATTTCCCTGGTGCAGCCGGCAAAAAGAATCAGGTCAATCAGCAACAGGGCACCACTCAATATATCCGCTCTGCGTGTCATAATCTTTATAGTGTTCAATGGGGATACCGTTCATCCAGTCATTGATTATCCGAACCAGAAGCTCATCTATGTGCTTTATTATGTTTCCGACAATCCTGGCTGAATATGCGCTCTGGTCCACGTCCATGCCGACAATGCTCGGACCTCCGGCATTTTCACGCAGATAACGGAAAATGCCCATATTGGAACCGCCCATTACCGGGTAAACGAAGTCATATTTGCCGCTTATTTCCTCCATCTGGATGTATGCTTCACCGTCCATGGCGTACCCGCTCCAGTCATCGCTGAGGTAACGGACGTCTATGGCCGAATCGGACACCGATTTGTACCCGTCAACAAATCCGTCCCTGGCCTTGATAAGCAGGGCGTCATTCTGGTATGCAAGCCAGACAAGAGGACGGTTGTAACCGTGCTGTGCCGCATATGCTCCTGCCTGGTAAGATGCGTTGTACATTGGAATCATGAACGAATAGGCCTTGATGCAGTTCTGTGACTGCGGCAGCTCCGGTATTTCGAATGTCAGTATTTCAACCTCGTTGTCCGATTTGAATTCAGTGTCGGCAAGCATCCTTTCCACCAGTCCGCGGTAGTCCGATGCACTTAGAACAATCAGGGTGTGCTTTACGTTCCGGCTGCTTTCCTTAATCCACCTGACTACCAGGCTGTCTGCCTGTTCCATACTTTCGGGAGTCAGATAAGACATGCTGACTTCCTTGTGCTCCATATAGATTCGGGTAAGTCCCTTTGTGATAAGGTCGTTGTAGCCGTTGTCACCGACTCCGCCGATTGATGAGAATATAATAATCTGGCGTTCAGCGGCACGCTGCTCCTCTATGTAAACTGTAGTGCATGATGACAGTATCAGCACTGCAGCTATGACAAATAATATGTGCCTGCCCAATTTCACCTGTAAAATACCGTTGGATGCGCTGCCTTTCAAGTGGCAAAGTTAAAATCTGTTTTGAAATCTCATAACAGGTAACAGGAACAATCTACAGGAAACCGCAGGAACTGTTGCGGATAGCCTCGGCAGAGTCCTTCAGGGCATCAAGTTCCTCTTGGGTCATTGTCGTACTGGTTATGACGGATGCACCGCGGGAGTTGACGTAGCAGGGAACTGACATGGCCACGCCGTCAATACCATATTCACCAAATAGGTGCACAGAGACAACCTGTATCTGGTGGGTGTCATGTATTATGGCGCTTGCAATCTGTGCTGCCGCAGCTGCCACTCCGAACGAGGTGTGTCCTTTCTTTTCGACAATCTTAAGCCCCGCACGTCTTATCACTTCCAGAAGCTTGTCGTGTGACAGATTTACTCTCGCTCCAATTTCAGAAGACAGAAACCTTTCTATCGGCATTCCCATTACCGAAGTCCATCGCCATATAATGCATGAGGAATTTCCGTGCTCTCCAAGGACATATGCCGATACATCCTTGGGCTGTATGTCAAGCATATCAGCAAGGTATCGCCTGAGTCTGGCGGAATCGAGTAGCGTGCCGGTGCCTATCACCTTGCCGCGCGGTCTGCCGGTAAATTTCATCAGCGCACTCACCACAATATCCACTGGATTGCTTATCGCGATAATTATTGCATCCCTGTTGTATTTGTTCAGTCCTTCAGAAACTTCTTGTGCGATATCTATATTCGCTTGTGCAAGAGTCCGGCGGTCTGCATTGTGATCCTTTATGGAAGGGCCGATTGTATAGACAATTATATCGGCACCTGCCGTCATCTCAAGCCCGCCGCCCCTTATTCTCGTCTTGATATCGGAGTTGAGTGCAAGACTGTCCTGGAAATCGGTCAGCTCTCCCTCAATTTTATCCTTATTGCGGCCGCAAAGCACAAGCTCGTGGATTTCGGGCATGTGCATAAACGTATGAAATACCGCCATACCGACATTACCGTAACCCAATATCGCTACTTTCATATTTCGTAATTCATTATTGTTTTTTATAAACCTAAGACGTTGCTCAGCAGTATGCCCATGATTGCAAGCGGGGCAATGTACTTGACAAGGAAGAATACCAGGTTCAGCAGCCAGGCTGGAATGGCAAGCTGACCGTGGTTGCTCAGTTCGTCAACAATGGCTTCCCTGCCCAGCTTCCAGCCGGCAAACAGTACCATGACAAGGCCACCGCTTGTAAGCAGAATATTTGAAGACAGCTTGTCCATGAAGTCGAAGATGCTGTTCCCAAAAAGACGGACATTGGAAAGTACACCGAAAGACAATGAACAAAGCGTTCCCAATACAATATATACCAGAAATGCCATGACGGTCCCTGTAACGCGTTTAAGTTTCAGCTCCTCAATTGTGAATGCCACCAATACCTCCATTTGTGAAATGGACGATGTGACGGCTGCAAGAAGCAGACTCAGAAAGAACAGAATTGACACAAGTCCGCCCAGTGGCATGAATCTGAAAATGTCGGGAAGGGTAATGAACGCAAGTCCCGGACCGGCTTCAATCTGCGGCGTGGTGCCGCTGGCGCTGGCAATGGCCATAATGGCCGGAAAAATGGCGGCACCGGCCAGAATTGCGAATAACGTGTCCATCCCGGCAATCATTGTGGACGATGCTATTATGTTTTCGCTGTCTTTGACGTAGGATCCGTATGTGAGGATTGCACCGCAGCCAATGCTCAGAGAGAAAAATGACTGACCGAGTGCCGCAACCATGACATGGCTGTCAATCTTGCTGAAATCGGGCTTGAACAGGAACCTTAATCCCTCGGCCGATCCGGGCAGTGTGAGTGCCCGCACGGTGACCATAATCATAATGGCGAACAGCACCAGCATCATTCCCTTTGAGAACCTTTCAATACCTTTTGTCACTCCCAGCGCGATAATAAGCGCATTGAGACCGAGGAATACGGCTGTGTATATGACAGGTGGCCATACTGAACTTATGAAGCCTGTAAAATGCCCGCTGTAATCTGTCACCTGGGACAGGCTGTATGTGCATGATTCGACAAGGTATTTTACCGACCATCCGCCGACAACGCAGTAGAACGCCATTATGCAGGTCGATGTGAGCACGAAAAGTATGCCTGCTCTGTTCCAGCTTTTCTGTCCTGACAGTCGGCCCAAGGCCCTGAAGGCGTTTGACCTGCAGCGCCTTCCAAGTGTGAACTCCGTTATGAGAACTGGGACGCTTATGAACAGCATCATGACTACATACAGTAGGACGAATGCAGCTCCGCCGTTCTGTCCTGTCAGGTATGGAAAACGCCACACGTTTCCAAGACCTATGGCAGAACCTGCCATGGCGACAATTACTCCAAAACGTCCTTCAAATTTCTCTCGTATCATTGTTCCCGGCTTGTCTTATGGTTATTAAGTTGTTGTATAAACGGTTTGCTATCGTAATTCAAGACTGAAAATCCGGTCAAGTTCCTCTAATGCCTGATTTGACTTTTTCATGCGGCTGTATTGCTGGTCGCGTGACAGAATGTGATCAACATGCCTTTCCAGGTCAATTTCAATTTCCATGGAAAGTCCGGGATTTGAAACGGCCCGACTCAGATATTCCAGAATCCTGGGCTTGGCGGCCTCGATTTCCTGGGCCATCATGGGATTGCCTGCCAGTACCCGGAATGACGATTCGGAAATTACTTTAGGCTTGCAGTTGCACATGCGGTTCTTCAAAGGCGAATCCTGAATCTGCAACCCTGCGGCGAATTCCGTCCAGTGGTATTGCAGCAGGTCGTCAGTCAGGGGCTTGGCTTTGGCCTGGCTGCCAACTGCCGCCACAGCCTGCGTCACAGGACTTTTGCTGCTGTCCGTGGCAGGTGTCCGGACATTGTAAATTGAAGTGAACAGACTCGAGGCCGTAACATTCGGAGTCGTACGGGTAGTCCTGTCAGACGATGCCACAGGTGCCGATTTTGCAACGGGAGCCGATTTTGCAGGTGCCGATGTGGCGAGTGCCGGTTCTGGATGCTCTGTCCTTGCCTTAGGCTGGACAGACTGGAATCTCTGGAATATTGGTTTAAGTCTTCTGGGCTTTCGCCCACTGCTGTCGTCGTCTTCATCGGACTGGGCGGCCTGAATCAGTGCCAGTTCAACCAGCAGACGCTTGTTCTTGCTTACCCTGTAGCTCAAATCGCAGTCATTGCATATTTTGAGTGTACGGTACAGGAATTTAGGCTGGCATTTGGCAGCCTGTTCCCGATAGCGCTTTCTTATTTCGTCACTTGTCTGCAACAGCGGCAGCGTGCTTTCATCCTTGCTTACCAGCAGGTTGCGAATATGCAGCATAAGACCGCCAATCAGATGACTGCCGTCAAATCCGCGTGCAAGAATACTGTCAAGCAGCAGCAGGGAATCGGGTATGCGCTTTTCAAGCAGCATGTCGGTAAGACGGAAATAGCAGTCGCTGTCAATTATTCCAAGATTCTCAATGGTCTTGTCGTATGTGACATTGCCGTGGGTGTAGCTTACTGTCTGATCGAATATTGACAGGGCATCGCGCATGCCTCCATCGGCCTTCTCGGCAATGACGGCAAGTGCGCGGCTTTCAACCTGTACACCTTCCTTCCCGGCTACCGATTCAAGATGTGCAACGATGTCGGCGTTGGTAATGCGGTTGAAATCGTATGTCTGGCAACGCGACAGAATGGTTGGCAGAATCTTGTGCTTCTCGGTCGTGGCAAGGATGAAGATGGCGTAGTGGGGCGGTTCTTCAAGAGTCTTGAGAAATGCGTTGAAGGCCTGCTGACTGAGCATGTGGACCTCGTCTATCACATAGACCTTGTATTTGCCGTTCATGGGCGGTATGCGCACCTGTTCGGTAAGGTTTCTTATGTCATCGACCGAGTTGTTGCTGGCCGCATCAAGCTCAAATACATTGTACGAGCGCAGTTCTTCGTTGAAACTGCGGCACGATTCACATTCGCCGCATGCCTCGCCGTCAGGGCGGGGATTGGTGCAGTTTATGGTCTTTGCAAATATGCGGGCGCAGGTGGTCTTTCCAACTCCGCGGGGACCGCAGAACAGATATGCGTTGGCAAGCTTGCCTTGCTTTATGGCATTTTTCAATGTCGTTGTAAGGGCACTCTGACCGACAACGCTGTCAAATGTCAGCGGACGATATTTCCTGGCCGATACGATATAGTCTTCCATTTTTCCTTCCGATTCTGAATCAATATAGTCCAAAGGTATGCTTTTTCACTTACAGAGCAAAGGGGCAAAAGGAAATAATATTAAATTTGCCGTGTATAACAATACCTGTCATCGGCGGAAGGAATATGGAAAAGCCTTTTTTCAAAAAGTTGTTTGAATTCGTGCAGAGGCATCAGTACACCATTGTGCTGGTCCTGTTCATTCTTGTCATTACGGTGGCAAGCGACAACAGTCTTGTAAGACGGGCATCGGTACGCCGTGAGATAAGAAGTCTCAAAGGGCAGATTGAGCGTCTGAAACAGGAAATGGAGCATAACCGCAGAGTGTTGCTTGAAATGAGCAATGACAGTCTGATTATCGAGCATGTGGCGCGCGAACGGTTCAATATGCATAAACCCGACGAGGACGTTTTCATAGAACCCCGGTGATTATGAAAGATTCAAGAAACAAACTTATAGACGGCTTCACCGTGGTGGGCGGATTCATGGTGCTGGCAGGTGCCGCACTTAAGATAACGTCAATTGAGTGGGCGTCGATGATATTCCTGGCAGGAAGTACGTTCTTTGCAGTTGCAATACTGTCGGACCGCTATCGTGGCGAGGATAAGGTCATGCGCCGGTTGAGTAACCAGCAGGCCGTGGGAGCCTTGCTGCTGTTGCTTACGGCGCTGCTCATGTTTGCCGATTCTTTCCACGCCAGACTGATTGACGGCGAATATCGGATTGGCGGGAAACTCCGCACTTTGCTTATCGCCGTGACCAGAAGGAACGGCTGGATTGTAACCATGACTCTGTCGGCCGTTTTCCTTATATTCTCCGTTTTTCGCATGGAACAGAGACAGCAACGGACTGATGCGGAAAAAAACGGAGACGATTTGGCGTAAAACGGCGCAATATGTTGGTATTGAGGCCGTTTCTAAAGGGAAAATATAGTATATTAGTTTTTTTTAAAATCCACAGATTCCCATTCGTTGTAATTTTGCGGCGTCATAGAAGATTACGACTAAATGCGCAACCTAATTAACGTCGCAGTGTTGGCTTTTGCCGGATTCCTGATGCCGGCATGCAGCAGCAACTACAATGTTCAGGGTACTGTTGACGCTTTTGGTTACGAAGGCAGTTCAATGTCTCTTGTCGAATTCACTCCTGAAGGCATCAATGTCATTGATACGTGCAAGGTGCATCATGCAGTCTTCCAGATGTCAGGTTCTCTGGATTCCGTGAGATTTGTCATGCTGTGCAAGGACAGCGTTCCAGTTCTTCCTATGTATCTGGAGAAAGGCAGGACCACAATAACGATAAGTCCTACGACAATGCGCGCATCCGGTACCCGTCAGAATGACCTGTTCTATTCGTTTCTTGATGAAAAGAATGAAATTGACAACCGCTTTGACGAGATGATGCAGAAGCGGGCTCAGATTGTACAGGCCGATGTCATTGATACGCAGGAACTCCAGGTTGTACGTGACAGCATTTCCACAATAATACGTGAATGCGAGGACCTGATAGCGTCATTCATTATAGACAATGCTGATGAACGTGTTGCGTTCGGCGTTTTCTCCATGCTTCTCGGACCATCGGATCAGATGTCTCCTCTAGTAAAGAGAATTCTGGATTCTGTCCCGCAGTCATTCCTTCTCAATCCCGTCGTGGTGAACTACACCGGCAGGGTCGGTTATCAGCGCTGATTCAATTGACTGATATGCCGCATCGGCGGCCTGGCGGAGCAACCTGTTGCGGTCCGTGCGGTCTTCCGTGCGGTCGCAGGTAATGGTCTGCTCCTTGTGAATGCGTATGTTTACAGAGTGGCGGTTTACATGCCAGTCGTGGCGTGACATGACATTGTAGCAGCCGTTTATCGTAACGGGAAGGATTGGCAGTTCAAGATCGGATGCCACCTGGAAAGAACCGCGTTTGAATTTCTGCATTTGACCGTCGGGGGTGCGTGTCCCTTCAGGGAAGATGATTACCGACATGCCGTCTGTCAGCTGTTTCTTGGCCTTGTCCAGACTGTTGTATGAATTTTTGGCTGATGCCCTGTCAATGCAGATGTGTCCTGCGGCCCGGCATGCCCATCCTACAAACGGGATTCTTCCTATTTCCTGTTTCATCAGCCATTTGAATTTGATTCCTATGTGGCCGTACAGGGCGAAAATGTCAAAGAAACTCTGATGGTTGGCTACAATCACGTATGACTGTCCCTTTCTGATGTTTTCCTTTCCTTCGATATGCACCGGAATCAGAAAAACGCAGCAGAACAGACGTCCCCATATCATTCCCGGCCAGTATCCCCAGAATCGGTTGTCGAACATGCAGCCGACAATGCACACAATGGCGGCGATGATTGTGGCCGCCAACATTACCGGCAGTGCAATGCATATCTGATAAGCTATATACAGGTACTTCATTTGCGTATATGGTTAACGGTTGAACTGAACGGCCTGACCCTTGACGCTGGTGTCGAACCGGCCGTCATTGAATACAAGGCGTCCGTTGACCCATGTTGAAACGACTTTCCAATGGAACTGCTGGCCGTCAAATGGAGTCCATCCGCATTTTGTCACCGAGTTGGAATCAGATGCAGTCCAGGTGCTGTCGCTGTGTGAAAGGACGGTGAGATCGGCCTTGCAGCCTTTCCTTATGAAACCGCGGTCCTGTACGTTGAACAGAAGGGCGGGGTTGCTGCACATAAGGCGTACGACATCGGTAATATTCATTACGCCCATATCGGCAAGTTCCAGCATGGCAACAAGCGAGTAGGGCAGTACCGGCATGCCGGACGATGCGTTCCTTGCGCCTCCGGCTTTTTCACTCAGCAGGTGCGGCGCGTGGTCGGTACCGATGACATCGGCCGTTCCGTCTGTCAGGGCGGCTCTCAAGGCCTCTCTGTCATTCAGGGTCTTGATTGACGGATTGCACTTTATTCTTGTGCCAAGCCTGCCGTAGTCCGAATCGGTGAACCACAGATGTGCCGGACAGCACTCGCAGGTAATGTTCTTGTCATGGATGCTGCCTTTTCCGAACAGCGACAGTTCACGCTTTGTGCTTATGTGCAGGATATGCAGATGCACGCCCGTGCCTGCAGCAATGTCCAGAGCTTTTGCGGTCGATGCATAGCACGCCTCTTCGCTGCGTACAAGCGAATGGTATTGCACACCAGGGTCCGGACCATACTGGGTGCAGAAACGCTCCATATTGGCGTCTATGACTGATGTATCCTCACAGTGGGCTGCAACCGGAACACTGCTTGTACGGAACAGTTCCCTGATCCGGTCCTCATTGTCCACCAGCATGTTGCCGGTGCTTGACCCCATGAACAGTTTCACTCCGCATACCTTTTTCGGGTCCAGCATTGCAATCTGGTCAAGATTGTCATTCGTGGCACCCAGATAAAAGGAGTGGTTCACTATGCAGTGTTCGGCTGCAACGTCGAACTTGTCCTTCAGGGTCTGTATGGTGGTGGTTGCGGGCTTGCAGTTGGGCATGTCAAAGACTGTGGTGACACCGCCAGCGGCCGCAGCCAGGCTTTCGCTTTCTATTGTAGCCTTATGGGTCAGTCCGGGGTCGCGGAAATGGACATGGTCGTCAATGACACCGGGAAGAAGCCAATATCCTTCAAGGTCAATGCTGCTGTCTGCTTCCTGATCAAGCTGTGCGGTACGTTCTGCGGAAAGTGCAATGTCACTTATCGTCTCTCCGTCAATAAGGATGCCGGCTTTGCAGATTTGTCCTTCAATGACTGTCCATGCGTTTTTCAGAAGAGTCTTTCCCATTATGCCTGCAGCTTCTTGGGATACTTTCTGAACCAGCTGGAAATTTTAAGCCTGATGACTCCGAACAGTGCCTCACTGAATATTCCGCCGCTCATCTTGGATGTTCCAAGTTCGCGGTTGACAAACACGACAGGTACTTCCCTTATCTTGAAACCGCACTTGTATGCGGTAAACTTCATCTCTATCTGGAATGCGTAACCCTTGAAATGAATCTTGTCAAATTCTATCGTTTCCAGCACCTGCCGGCGGTAGCACATGAATCCGGCAGTGGCATCGTGTATGGGCAGCCCCGTTACAATGTGGACGTATTTCGATGCAAAGTAGGACATTAGAACACGCCCCATCGGCCAGTTCACCACATTCACTCCGCTTACATAGCGTGAACCTACAGCGACATCGTTGCCTTCAATGCTGCAGGCTTCCAGCAGACGCGGAAGATCCTGCGGCGCATGTGAAAAGTCGGCATCCATTTCAAATACATAGTCGTACTTGTGTTCCACGGCCCATTTGAATCCCGCAATGTAGGCCGTTCCCAGTCCAAGTTTGCCGCTGCGTTCAACAATGAACAGGCGGTCCTTGAAATCGGTCTGCATGAGATTCCTGACAATGGCGGCTGTACCGTCGGGAGAACCGTCATCGATTACCAGTATGTTGAAGCCATGCTCAAGGCCCATTACTGCCCTGATAATGTTTTCAATGTTCTCCTTCTCGTTGTATGTCGGGATTATGACTATGCTGTCACTTGTATTCATGTGATGCTGAAATTGGTGCTTTCGCAAAAGTGGCAAAAAAACGGTTATCTTGAATGTCTTGAACCCGATTTTTTTGCATTGCTGCGACGCAGGTTCTGACGCTTGCGGCTGGCAGAGCGCATTATCACAATAGTGGCAATGGCAATAACTGCAACGGCGATTATCAGAATCATCTTGATATTCAGACTGTCGCCCTTGACTCTTGACCACATGTCAAGCATGGCTTCGGTACGGTTGCCGGCATCGTGCATGAGGCAGCAGCGTTCAATGACCGATGCATCGGGGTACTGTATATGATTGACCTTTACGCTTCCGACCTCTTCGCCGAAAAAGTATGACAGGTCAACGGAATCTTCCAGGCTTTCGTCAATCTTGCTTTCAAGTATTTCGGGGGTGGCAATTACGCTTACATAACCGATGGCGTCCATGTTGCGCATGGCATTCTCGCTCATGCACATGAAGTTTATGAACCAGTTGGCGGCCTTTGCATTCTGGGCGTACTTGGGTATTGCCCATCCGTCAAACCATACGTTGCTGCCTTCAACGGGAACTGCATAGTCCAGGTCGATTTCATCGCCGACTTCTTCAATGGCCCACATGGCATCGCCGCTCCAGGTCAGATTTGCCCATGCCTTGCCCTGTATCATACGTTCCTTGCCAAAGTCAACTTCCCAGCCTGCAAAGTTCTTCTTGGCGCAGTTCATGGTGTCCTCAAACAGCTGGAGCATGGAGTCATCGGCATCGTTCATAACATATTCGCGTGTAACGGAACTGTCAGCTATCTCCTGCTGACGTATGTACAGCATGACCGAGCCATATACATCACGTACAGCATCTTTCATGAGAATCTTGCCCTCCATGCGGGGATTCCACAGAATTCCCCAGGTCTCAGCCTCTTCCTTTGAAACCAGGGCTGTGTTGTACATGATACCGGTCGTTCCCCACATAAAGCCTACGGCATAATCACTGGCAACTTTATCGGGGGTTGACATGTGGTTGAACTGCTCGACTACGAACGGTGAAACGTTTTTTGTATAGTCGGGAACGCTGCCGAAATCTCTGTCCAAAGGCAACAGCAGGTCGTTCTTGAGCATGCGTTCTATGATGTATTCTGAAGGACACACAACATCGTAGTCCTCATGGCCCGTTTCTATCTTGGTGAGCATTACCTCATTGATGTCGAATGTCTGGTACAGCACATGAATCTCCTCGCCTGTGTTTTCCTGATACCACTGTTCAAATTCAGGAATCAGGTCTTCATCAATGTAATCGGCCCAGTTATAGACTTTGAGAATGTGGTCGCGGTCATTGGCGGCAACCATGTTGAATGATGGCATAGACAACAGCAGTGCTGCTGCAAAAAGGATTTTGGCAATTCTTTTCATTTTTCTTTTTAATGTTGTTGTGTATTTTGGTGTTATTGCTTGTCGGCAAGACGGTTGCTGCGATGGTTGAATACCAGCAGCAGTACAAGTACTGTCAGGAATATAATTGCGGCCAGACAGCGCAGTTCCGGCGTAAGGCCTCCCTTGCGTGCATCGGCATATATGTATGTTGACAGTGTTTCCAGACCGTTGCTTCCCTTGGTGAAGAGCGTTACGGCAAAGTCATCGATTGAAAGGGTGAAGGAAAGCAGGAAGCCGCTGACCATGCCGGGCTTGATTTCCGGTATGATAACCTTGCCAAAGGCCTGCAGCGGTGTGGCACCAAGGTCAAGAGCCGCTTCGTAGATGTTCGGGTTCATCCGTGACAGTCGCGGCATTACATTGAGAACCACGTATGGGGTGCAGAAAGCCACATGTGCAAGTACGACGGTCACATATCCGCCCGATATTCCAAGGCTTACAAACAGCAGGAACAGGGATATGCCGGTTATGATGTCAGGGTTGATCATGGGGATGTTGTTCGTAAACTGTATGGCCTGACGCAGCTTGCGGTTCCTCATGTTGAAAATGCCGACTGCCGCAATGCTGCCGATAAGGGTTGACAGAGCCGCTGCAATGACGGCAATCACAATGGTGTTGATTATTGCAGTGGCAATGGTCGCGCTGTGCGCAGCCTGCCCTGAGAACATGTTGGCATACAGTTCGAACGAGAATCCGCGCCAGTCGCCTATTGACTTTGAATTGGTGAACGAGAAGATTATTATTATGGCGATAGGTGCGTACAGTGCCAGCAGAAGCAGGTACAGGTATGACTGTGCAAGTATTTTCTTCATCATATCAGGCCTCCTTCGTTAAGATCGGCATCGTTCTGTGTCTTTGTCGCAAAACTGGTGACCGCAATTATTACAAGCATTATGAGCGACAGGGCTGCACCGTAGTTCATGGTGTCGCTCATCATCATGTTGTCCTGTATGATTGATCCGAACAGACGCTTGTTGTTCAGGGTCAGAATCTCCGAAATGGCGAATGTCGATATTGTGGGCAGGAACACCATCATTATGCCGCTTACTATTCCGGGCAGGGAAAGCGGCCAGATAACCTTGAGGAATACCTGCAGACGTGTTGCTCCAAGATCCTGTGCGGCTTCTATGTAGCTTTTGTCTATTTTCTGGATGGTGTTGTATATGGGGTATATCATGAACGGCAGAAAATCGTAGCACAGGCCGAATATCAGCGCCCCCTCGCCAAGCTTAATGTGCAGGAAGTCAAACAGTGCCACAGTGGCAAGCGAGCGCATAAGCACGTTTATCCACATTGGAAGGATGAACAGCAGTATGAGCGTACGTCCTCTGGTGAGTTCCGAATTGCTGAGAATGTATGCTGCGGGATAACCGAACAGAATGCACAGTATTGTGGTTATGAGCGCAATCCCGACAGAATAGATGAACGTGTTCAGCGCCTCGGACTGGGTGAAGAACTTGGTGAAGTTCTGCAGGGTAAAACTGCCTTCGGTGTTGCGGAATGCATAGACTCCGATAAGAATAAGCGGCAGAACCACAAAAAAGGCAAGAAACAGCGCATAGGGAATGGTCCAGTTGCTGCGCTTGGCAACGAATTTCTGCAGATCCATTACGCCTTGCTTATTTTGATGGCCTGCGGAAGAATCTTGATTCCAACCATGTCGCCGTCATCCCACACTTCACTTGTATTCACGAAAATGTCTTCACCGCTGTCCGATGTTACGGTCAGGTGGTAGTGGTTGCCCTTGTAGAGAATGAACGATACGATTCCGGTAGCGGCACCTTCGTCCGTATAGTCCATAAGTTCGACATCGTCAAATCCGAAATTGACGATTACATCGGCTCCGGCCTCGATGTCTTCCTGCGGTTCGCATTCAAAGATGCCTCCAAGCATCTCGACATGGGTGCTGTCCTTGAGCACGGCCCCTACGGTGTTGCAGAAACGTTCGCGGTGCATGACATGGATGTCGCTCGGCTTGATTATAAGGCTTACTTCCTGTCCGACTTCGAACATGTTGTAGTCCTGGATTATAAGTTCGTAGCCGCGGTCGGTTATGACGGTCATTTCGTAGTGGACACCCTTGAATATGCAGGCCGATACCTTGCCGTTTATCATGGCGTTGGCGTTGCGTGCCATGATGTAGATGTCCTCGGGACGCAGAACAACGTCAACGTGTTCGTTGGGCTGGAAACCTTCATCGACACACTCGAATTCGTGGTACATGAACTGGACTTTGTGGTCTTCGACCATGATGCCGTTCAGTATGTTGCTGTCGCCAATGAAATCGGCCACAAACGGATTGACGGGCTCGTTGTATATGTCGGTGGGACGGCCAATCTGCTGGATGCGGCCTTTGTTCATGACGACTATGGTGTCGCTCAGTGTCAGTGCCTCCTCCTGGTCATGTGTCACATAGATGAAGGTAATGCCAAGGTCCTTGTGCATCTGCTTGAGTTCCATCTGCATGTCCTTGCGCATTTTGAGGTCAAGTGCGGCAAGAGGTTCGTCAAGCAGCAGTACCTGCGGCCTGTTTATTATGGCGCGGGCAATGGCTACTCTCTGCTGCTGACCTCCTGACAGAGAATCGACATCGCGATCCTCATAGTCGGTCAGACCTACTATCTTGAGCACACGGCGTACCTGGCGGTCTATACTGTCCTCGTCCTCCTTCTTGAGCTTGAGCCCGAAAGCTATGTTATCATATACGTTCAGATGGGGAAACAGGGCATAGCGCTGGAATACGGTATTCATGGGGCGTTCAAACGGGGGAACATCGGTAATGTCCTTTCCGTTCATACATACTCGGCCGTCGGTGGGCATGTTGAAACCGGCTAATATACGCAGCAGAGTGGTTTTGCCGCATCCTGACGGTCCGAGTATGGTTACGAATTCGCCTTTCCTAACAAAAAGACTTACATCATCGAGAACCTGCTTTTCGCCGAACCACTTGGATAAATGGTCTATCTCAATAATGTAAGTCTTTTCATTTGCATTGCATTCATTGCTGTCTGCAACTGGGATGTCGGGTGCACGACGGGTGCAGTCCTTCCCTGAGAGGGGCTTAGGGCTGAGGCTCATGATGTTGTCTGCCATTTCTGCTGCTTGATATTGTGTTGTTTAACCTAAATTTTTCTTTTGGGCGTGCAAAGATAGTTTTTTTGTAAATTTGCAACCCATGTCGGGGAATTTTTTTCCTCGGGAAACACATTTTTTTTACTTGATGGTATCATTGTCAGAACTTAGCGCCAGATATGCGCAGTCTGCAGGAGGCAGGGCACTGGCGAAAGCGCTTTCGGGAGAACGTACAGAAAACATTTTCCTGAAGGGGCTTGTTGCATCATCGGCATCGATGGTGCTGGGACATGTGCTTGCCGGTCAGGGGAGTCCGTGTGTGCTGTTCGTGCTTGACGATCAGGAAAGTGCGGCTTATTTTTATCATGACCTTGTACAGATTCATGGCGATGATCAGGTCCTGTTCTTTCCGTCGGCATACAGGCGTGCGGCAAAGTACGGCCAGAAGGACGATGCATCGGCCATACTGCGTACCGAAGTACTTAGCCGGCTGACATCGCTTGTGCCAGGCAGCCGGACTCTGATGGTGGTGGCATCGGCCGATTCGATAGCCGAGACCGTAGTTGCTAAAAAACGGCTTGACGAGCGTTCGATAATACTGGCAAAAGGCCAGAGCGTTGACCGTGACCAG
>JAZLIR010000054.1:0-58169 GCA_045617485.1 Bacteroidaceae bacterium | reverse complement strand
TCCATTTCGCGCTTCTCCTTGAAACTGAGCTTTGCCGGATTTGACTGCCTGGGCTGCTGGACGGCCTGCTTTGGCTTAGCGGCCTGAGCATCGGCCTTTTCCTGATCCTCCTTGAGCACCTTGTACTCCATGTAGTCGCTGTATGACGACGGGAAGTCGGTGATTTTGCCGTCACCCTCAAACACTAACAGGTGCTGTGCTGTCTTGTCCATGAAATAGCGGTCATGCGATACGGCAATGACGCAGCCCTTGAACTGTGCAATGTATTCTTCAAGAACCTGAAGCGTCATAATGTCAAGATCGTTGGTGGGCTCGTCAAGAATCAGGAAATTGGGGCTGCGCATAAGAATGGTGCACAGGTAAAGGCGCCGCCGTTCACCGCCTGACAGTTTGCTTACGTAACTGTACTGTGTCTTTGGCGGGAACAGGAACTTCTGCAGAAACTGACCGGCTGACATGCGTCGGCCGTCATCAAGCTCAATGTGGTCGGCAATGGCAGTTACTACATCAATTACGCGGGCGTCTTCGGGAAAAGTCAGACCTTCCTGCGCGTAGTAGCCTATCTTAAGTGTCGTGCCGCGGTCAATCAGCCCGCTGTCAGGCTGTACGATGTCAAGCAGCATCTTAAGGAAGGTCGATTTTCCGACACCGTTTTCCCCTACAATTCCCACCTTTTCCATACGGGTGAAAATGTAGCTGAAATCCTTCAGTATGATCTTGTCGCCGAAAGCCTTGCTGACATGTTCAAGTTCAAAGATTTTCTTGCCTATGTACGATGCCTTTACGTCAAGGGCCACGCTGCGTTCGTCACGGCGGTGCTGCAGACGCTCTTCCAGATCATGGAACGATTCCTTGCGATAGCGTGCCTTGCCGCCGCGTGCGCAGGGCATGCGGCGCATCCAGTCCAGTTCGTGGCGGTACAGGTTGAGGTCGCTTTCGCGCTGTGACGATTCGGCGTCAAGGCGTTCCTGACGTTTTTCCAGATAATAGCTGTAGCTGCCGCTGTACGAGTAGGCACGGAAATCATCTATTTCAATAATTCTGTTGCAGACACGGTCCAGCATGTATCGGTCATGTGTTACCATGAGAAGTGTAAGACGGCTGGCTGTCAGATATTCTTCAAGCCATTCCGTCACTTCTACATCAAGATGGTTGGTGGGTTCGTCAAGAATAAGGAAATCAGGCTCGGACATCAGTGCCTGTGCAAGTGCCACACGCTTTGCCTGGCCGCCGGACAACTGGTCAACGGGCTTCTCGAAATCAGCTATTTCCAGTTTTGTAAGCAGTTGGCGTGCCTTGAGACGCAACTCTTCATCGGCCTCCGGACAGCAGGCCTCAAGGACTTTGGAGCCTCTGGCAAATACCGGTGTCTGGACCAGATAGGCAATCTTTATGTCGCGCCTGAAGGTTATGCTTCCGCTGCGGTAGTCGGCATTTCCCGCTATCACGTCCAGCAGGGTGCTTTTGCCTTGTCCGTTCCGGGCTATCAGACCGACTTTTTCACCCTGGGCTATGCTCAGGGTAAGTCCGTCAAAGATGATTCTGTCACCGAATGACTTGCAGAGACCTTCAATCTGGAGGAAGCTTTCCTGTGCCATGAGGTTCCTATGCTGTTGGCTGATTCCTTATTTCACTGTCGTTGCCAAATGACGCGCCTGTACTTATGCAGAACTCAATGCAGGCCTGGCAGCATGTTTCATCCTTGCCGTTCTCCATCCTGAAGGACCACGAATCCGTGGCGTTGCCGTTTTCAGCGAACATGACCTTCAGCCTGTCTCCAAGGAAACTTTCATGAAGGAACCTCATGCTTACGCGGGCAATGCAATGGCTTTTCACATATTCAACCGGCAGTGCATCCAGGGCTACGGTAAGGTATGTGAGATTACTTATATGACTGTTGAAATCGGTGTCGCTGCTGTTGGTCAGATGCTCATACGTCTGCGGTTCCACACTGGGGAAGGTGAAACGGGGACGGCGCCTCTCAACGGCATGTTCGCTTATTATCTGCTGCCTTTCAAGAACGCTGCGTGCGGGAACAGGCTGGCGTGTCGCAATGTCAAGAATGGCCCAGTTGCTGGTGCCTTCAATGACCGTACGGCCGTTCCTTATGAAACGGTAGTCGCAAGGAACCTTGAACTCAGGTTCGTCAGGCAGCCACAGTTCTATGTCCATGCTGTCGCCCCATAGCGGAAGCGGTCCGGCAATGCTGAACGTGAAGTCTGAGATGATCCACATCATGCGCCTTTCCCTCAGGTCGAATGCGGCGCACCTGTATGTGGCCATGTATGAAGCGAAACAGTCCTGAAACAGCTGCGCAACGCCGCGTGCCGACATTTTGAAGTCGGCATCCATCTGGGCACTGGTAACCGTGTATCTTTTTCTGTACTTGTCCATCAGTCCAGGGTAAGGTCACCGGGCTTGATCCAACCAGACTTGCGCATGAAATGTCCCAAAATGGGAGTCAGAACGGCGGGCAGAACAACGGCTATGAGAATCAGTCCAGTCCAGTCCATGCCTGTGACGGCTGTGCGCGTACCTTCCGCAATCTCGCTCATCCAGCCTGTATATACGCCGATAGGACCTACCAGACCGCAGGTTCCCATGCCCGATGCAATGGCCGGACCGTTCATTTCAAGATGGAAGACGCAGGTTGCAAGCGGGCCGGTGATGGCCGATACTACCGTAGGAGCAATCCAAATTCTTGGATTCTTTACAATGTTGCCCATCTGCAGCATACTGGTTCCTATGCCTTGTGACACAATTCCGTTCCAGCGGTTCTCCTTGAAACTGAGAACGGCGAAACCTACCATCTGGGCACAGCATCCTGCTACGGCGGCGCCTCCGGCCAGTCCGGTAAGGCTGAGCGCGGCGCAGATTGCCGCAGAACTGATGGGAAGGGTCAGGGCCATGCCCACGACGACTGACACCACAATGCCCATGAGCAGAGGCTGACGTGTGGTGGCCCACATAATGATATTGCCTACCCAGCTTGCTGCGGCACCTATGCCGGGAGCCCACCAGTATGCAAGTCCCACTCCTATGCCTATGGTCACAAGCGGAGTGACAAGTATGTCAATCTTGGTTTCCTTTGAAACCGCCTTGCCGAATTCGGTGGCGAAAATAGTGATGAAATAGACTGCAAGGGGTCCGCCTGCTCCGCCGAGCTTGTTTGATGCAGCACCGACTGCGAGCATGGAGAACAGCACCAGTGCAGGTGCCTTGAGTGCAAGAGCAATTGACGCAGCCATTGCAGGACCGGCCATGCTCTTTGCAAAGTTTCCGACTTCTATCAGCCAGGAAAGTCCTGCCTGTTCGCCAATCGTTGAGATGATTGTGCCTATGAGCAGAGAGGCGAAAAGGCCCTGAGCCATGGCACCAAGGGCATCAACACCATAGCGGTGCCCCGAAACGACAATGTTTTTCCTGTCAAGGAATGATTTGAAACTGGACATGTCCGTAATTGTTATTCAAGTTTGCGGTAATGAATTCGTTTGGGTTCCTCGTATCCCAGCTGGGCAATCTTGTACTGCTCATATTCACTGTACGAACCTTCGTAGAACACCACTTTGCTGTCTCCCTCGAATGACAGTATGTGTGTGCAAATACGGTCCAGGAACCATCGGTCGTGACTTACAACCACAGCGCATCCGGCAAAGTCGTCAAGACCTTCCTCAAGGGCGCGCAGAGTGTTTACGTCAATGTCGTTGGTGGGCTCGTCAAGCAGAAGCACGTTGCCTTCCTCCTTCAGAGCCATGGCCAGCTGCAGACGGTTGCGCTCACCGCCCGAAAGCATGCCGCACTTTTTCTCCTGATCGGCCCCGGTAAAGTTGAAGCGTCCCAGGTAGGCGCGGGCATTCACATCGCGTCCGCCCATGCGGATGAGCTCGTTGCCTCCGCTTACAACCTGATATACGCTCTTTTCGGGGTCTATGTCCTTGTGCTGCTGGTCAACGTAGGCAATCTTGACGGTTTCGCCTATATCGAAAGTGCCCTTGTCTGCCTTTTCCAGTCCCATAATCAGACGGAACAGGGTGGTCTTGCCCGCACCGTTGGGGCCTATGACACCTACAATGCCGTTTGGCGGAAGCGAGAAGTTCAGGTCGTCGAACAGCAGCTTTTCACCGAAGGCCTTCTGGACTCCCTTTGCCTCGATGACCTTGTTGCCAAGACGCGGACCGTTGGGTATGAATATTTCAAGTTTCTCCTCCTTGGCCTTGACGTCCTCGTTCATAAGTCTGTCATACGAATTCAGACGAGCCTTGCCCTTTGCCTGGCGTGCCTTTGGTGCCATGCGGACCCATTCAAGCTCGCGTTCCAGGGTCTTGCGGCGCTTTGAGGCCTGCTTCTCTTCCATGGCCAGACGCTGTGACTTCTGCTCAAGCCAGCTGGAATAGTTGCCCTTCCATGGAATACCTTCGCCGCGGTCAAGCTCAAGTATCCATCCGGCTACATTGTCAAGGAAGTATCGGTCATGAGTGACGGCGATCACGGTACCTGCGTACTGGTTCAGGTGCTGCTCCAGCCAGTCAATGCTTTCAGCGTCAAGATGGTTGGTAGGCTCGTCAAGAAGCAGTATGTCGGGCTTCTGCAAAAGCAGCCGGCACAGTGCTACACGACGGCGCTCACCACCTGACAGCACTCCGCATTTCTGGTCTTCCGGCGGGCAGCGCAGTGCGTCCATGGCCTGCTCAAGGCGGTTGTCTATGTTCCACGCATCGGTCGCGTCAATTATATCCTGGAGCTCTGCCTGACGTGCCATCAGGGCATCCATCTTGTCCTGATTCTCATAGTATTCGGGCAGTTCGAACTTATGGTTCACCTCGTCATACTCGTTCAGGGCGTCGTAAATCTGCTGGACACCCTCCATGACCGATTCCTTGACGGTCTTTTCGGGGTCAAGCTGCGGCTCCTGAGGCAGGTATCCCACGCTGTATCCCGGTGAGAAAACCACCTGTCCCTGATAGCTTTTCTCTATTCCGGCAATGATTTTGAGAAGTGTAGATTTACCGGAACCGTTAAGGCCTATGATGCCGATTTTCGCTCCGTAAAAAAAAGAGAGGTAAATGTCCTTCAGGACCTGGCGGTTGTTCTGGAAAGCTTTGCTTACGCCAACCATTGAGAAGATAATCTTCTTGTCGTCAGTAGTCTGTGCCATCAAAATGTGTTTTGGGATGCAAAGGTAAAAAAATATGCTATACAGGCAAAACGAAAAAAAGCCCCGCATTGCGGAGCTTTTTAAATTTTAAAAGGTCGGGTTATGCTTCTGCGGGAGCTTCCTCCTGAGCGGGAGCTTCCTCCTGAGCAGGCGCTGTTTCGGCTTCCTGTGCTACTGCCTCAGCCTGAGCTGCTGCTTCTGCTGCTGCAGCGGCTGCTTCAGCCTTCTTGGCGGCTACCTTTTCAGCAATAGCCTCGTTTACCTTCTTTTCGGCTTCAAGCTTAGCCTTGCCAAGTTCGCGCTTAGCCTGCTCGTCCTTTACGACGATAGCCTTGAGTGAACTTTCCTTAGCCTGCTTCCATGCGTCAAACTTAGCCTGAGCTGCGGCTTCGTCAAATGCGCCTTTCTTGACACCGCCCTGAAGGTGCTTCATCATGTACACGCCTTCGCGTGAGAGGATGTTGCGTGCTGTGTCTGTAGGTTCTGCACCGACGTTTACCCAATACAGTGCTCTTTCGAAATTCAAATCTACTGTAGCAGGATTGGTGTTAGGATTGTAAGTACCAATCTTCTCAATAAACTTTCCATCACGTGGAGCTCTGGTGTCTGCAATAACGATTGAATAGAAGGCATAAGCCTTGTGGCCGTGTCTCTGCAATCTAATCTTTGCTGCCATAAGTTTTTGTTTTTATTGATTAAAAAATGATTTGAACAGCCGTCAACTCGTAACGGCGCCGCAAATTTACTTTTTTCACTTTAATCACGCAACTTTAATCCATGTTATTTTTGCCTGTGTGCCTTATTGACATTTTCACCGATAAAATAGTCTCGTCTTAGAAGGTAATCATTATTTATTATTTTACTTTTGTAAGTTGATACTTGTACGCGGAGTGAGTTGTGGGAAAGGAAATGTCTTTTACAGGAATTGTTAAGGCTATACAGGGTAATGCGTTATGCGTGGAGATGCATGGTGCATCTGCCTCATGTGACGGTTGCCGGACAAGAAACATGTGCCGTATGTCCGGAAAGGAGCGGACTGCACTGGTTCTCGTATCACATCCTGAAAGGTATCAGGTCGGACAGAATGTAACGGTTGTCTGTGGCGAAAGTCATGGTATGAAGGCCGTGATGCTTGCATTCGGTCTTCCTCTGGTTCTGATAGTCCTGACACTGGCTGTTTCCATAAGCATATGGGGCAGTGAAAAGGTTGCAGTGCTGGTGGGGTTGGCCGTTTTTTTTGCATATTGGACTGCGCTGTTCCTTTTGAGGGACAAGGTCGGACGAAAATTCAGCTGCCGCATTACCGAATACAGACAGTTATGAACGATTGATTGTTTTTTGGAATAAACGAAAGTAAAATATGTCGTCGATTTTGACACCGGTTCTTGTGCTTGGAATTACAGGACTTATTCTGGGTCTTGTGCTGTTTCTGGTTGCAAGAAAATTTCATGTGGAAGAGAATCCCAATGTTAAGCGGATAGAAGAATTGCTGCCTGGGGTAAATTGTGGGGGATGCGGCTATCCCGGTTGCGCCGGCTTTGCTCAGGCATGTGCCGACTGCACTTCAATGGAGGGCTTGCGGTGCACGGTCTGTAAGGACGAAGTTATGCAACAGATTGCGGAGATTACCGGTCATGCTGTCAGTGTGTCGGAGAAACAGATTGCTGTCGTGCGTTGTAGCGGATCGTGTGAAAACCGCCCGTCGGTCAACCGTTATGACGGCGCAGACAACTGCGCTGTGGCGGCACTGCAGACAGGAGGTGAAACCAGATGCTTTTATGGCTGTCTGGGTTCGGGCGACTGTGTGAAGGCTTGCAGTTTCGGTGCAATATATATGGACGTGACGACAGGTCTGCCTGTTGTTGATCAGGACAGATGCAACGGTTGCGGAGCCTGTTCGAAGGCATGCCCCAGGAATATCATCGAGATAAGAAACAGGAATAAGATGGATAGGCGCGTGTATGTGTCATGCGTCAACAAGGACAGAGGCCCGATTGCCAGGAATGCCTGCAGCGTGGCCTGCATAGGTTGTGGCAAGTGTGTGTCTGCCTGCGCGTTCGATGCCATTATCATGGAGAATAATCTGGCATACATAGATCAGGACAAGTGTCGCTTGTGCCGCAAGTGCGAAAGCGAATGTCCGCAGCATTCCATTTTAGCAGTGAATTTCCCTACAAGAAGAGAAGAAGAGCTCTCTTCAAACCAGCAAGATTGAGATTTATGTCATTACAAACATTTTCAATAGGCGGTGTTCATCCAAAGGCAAGTAAGCTTACGGAGTCAAAGGTCATTGAGGCGGCACATATACCGGCACAAGCCGTATTCCCGCTTTCACAGCATATAGGCGCTCCAGCGGTTCCATGCGTTTCAAAGGGTGACAAGGTGCTTGTAGGCACCCCTATTGCCAGGCCTGACGGATTCATGTCGGCCTTTATACACTCATCGATTTCAGGTACGGTCGCAAAAATAGACAGTATTGTCGATGCCAGTGGCCGTCGTCAGCCAGCAATATTCATTGACGTTGAAGGCGATGAATGGGAACCGTCAATCGACCGTTCCGACAATCTGGTCGTCAATGTGACTATGTCAAAGGAGGACATTCTTAAACGCATCAGTGATGCCGGCATAGTTGGAATGGGCGGTGCATGTTTTCCAACTCATATAAAGTTGTGCCCGCCGCCGGAATGCAGGATTGATACACTTATTGTCAATGCGGTTGAATGTGAACCATATCTGACATCCGACCACAGACTTATGCTGGAGTATCCTGACAGGATAATTGTGGGAATACGCATTCTCATGAAGGTTCTCGGCGTAGATAGGACAGTGATAGGCATAGAGGAGAACAAGGCCGATGCCATTGAACTTCTGCAGAGGAAGGTACAGATGGTTAGCGGAATAGAAGTCATGCCGCTTGCCATGAAATATCCGCAGGGCGGTGAGAAGCAGCTTATCGAGGCGGTTACTGGACGTCGTGTTCCTTCACCTCCGGCTCTGCCTGCCGATGTGGGCTGTGTGGTTCAGAATGTCGGTACAATATATGCCGTATATGAGGCTGTTACCAAGAACAAGCCACTCATTGAACGCGTTGTAACGGTAACCGGTGACAGCGTGAGCAACCCCTGCAACCTGAAGGTCAGGATTGGCACTCCTGTCGGTCAGCTTATTGAACAGGCTGGTGGACTGCCTCAGGACACTGCAAAACTCATTTCGGGGGGACCGATGATGGGACGTCCGTTACTCGGGACCGATGCTCCCGTAGTCAAGGGAACGTCGGGTGTGCTTATGCTTCCTGAAAAACTTGCAGCCAGAAAGGAAGAACGCAACTGCATACGCTGTGCCAAGTGTGTGAGTGCCTGTCCGATGGGGCTGGAACCGTACAAATTGGCAACGGCTGGGGAACTTGGACGCTGGGATGTTGCCGAAGAGTCATGGATTATGAGCTGCATTGAGTGCGGTTGCTGTCAGAGCACATGTCCTTCACGCAGGCCTCTGCTTGATTGGGTGCGTCTGGCAAAGAAAAACGTAGGCGGCATAATACGTGCCCGCCAGAATGCCAAATAACTGAAGACAATGTCACAGAAACTATTAATATCCACATCACCGCATATCCACTGTGGCGATACCATAGAAAGGAACATGCATCTTGTAATTCTGGCTCTTATGCCGGCGTTGGTGGCTTCGCTCATCATGTTCGGCATTGGAGCTCTGGCGGTCACAGTCACGTCGGTAGCATCATGCATACTGTTCGAATGGCTGATATCAAGGTTCATGCTGAAAAAGGAACAATGCACAATCGGGGACGGCAGTGCCATCATTACCGGTTTGCTCCTTGCGTTTAATCTGCCTGCAAACATACCGTTGTATCAGATTGTGACAGGCTCGCTTTTTGCAATAGGCATAGGCAAGATGGTGTTCGGCGGATTGGGAAACAACCCGTTCAATCCTGCGCTGGCTGGAAGAGTATTCATGCTCATTTCGTTCCCTTCAAGAATGACTTCGTGGCCTGTGCCTCACCAGATGCTTGCATATACCGATGCGGTCACATCGGCTACACCTTTGAGCCTTATAGGGTATCAGAATGACAGCCTGCCGTCATACATGGATATGTTCCTCGGCAATACAGGCGGTTCACTTGGTGAGACATGCGCATTAGCTTTGCTCATCGGATTTGTCATTCTGCTGGTGTTCAAGGTGATTACCTGGCACATACCGGTCACCATCATGCTCACGGTTGCCGCTCTGACCGGTGTCATGTGGCTTGTCAACCCTGAGGTTTATGTCGACCCGCTTACCCACCTGCTGTCGGGCGGTCTTATGCTGGGTTCCATTTTTATGGCAACAGATTATGTAACTTCGCCCATGACCTGCAAGGGTATGGTGTGGTATGGTATTGGAATAGGTTTCCTGACGGTGGTTATTAGGCTTTTCGGCTCATATCCGGAGGGTATGTCGTTTGCCATTCTCATAATGAATGCCATTGTTCCACTCATAAATAACTGGTGCAAGCCCAAACATTTCGGAGAGACTGCAAAATGAAGAAACTAGAATCGAATATATTGAATATGGCAGTGGTCACGACTGTCATTGCGGTGGTGGCTGCCGGGATTCTCGGATGGGTTCACGCCGTTACAGAAGGACCTGTTGCAATCAAGGCTCAACAGACCGTTTCCAATAGCATAATGAGCGTTATTTTAGGTGACAGTGATGCTGAATTCAGCGTTGCACCTGCAAGGGAGAGCAATGGGTTTGTTTTTCACAAAGTGACCGATATGGAAGGACACAGTCTCGGAACCGCTGTCGAGGCAACCGATGCAAACGGCTTTGGAGGCAGTATCAGGATTATGGTCGGTTTTGACCCGGAGGGTAATATTCTCGGCTACAAGGTGCTTGAACACAATGAGACTCCGGGGCTTGGCGCGCAGGCTGATGAATGGTTCCGCCAGACGTCAGAATCTGACAGTGAAGAACAGTCCAAACTTGCAACTTTGTTTTTTGGCGCTCCCGCCAAGGCTGGCAACCATAACATAATAGGTCTCAATCCTGCCGATGACATGCTTTCCGTCAGCAAGGAAGGAGGGCAGGTTGATGCCATTACAGCATCGACCATCACGTCAAAGGCTTTTCTGCGTGCTGTCAATGCAGCTTACAAGGAAATGTTCGGATATACGGCGGCCGATGCCGTGAGCGGTGCATCATATTGAACCCAAAGCATTACATGACATGAATTACTTCAAGACAATAATCAACGGAATAATCAGGGAGAACCCCACGTTCGTTCTTCTGTTGGGCATGTGTCCTACGCTGGCCACCACATCATCGGCTCTGAACGGACTGGGTATGGGTGTGGCAACAATGTTCGTGCTCATCTTTTCAAACGCATTCATCTCACTGCTAAAGGACCTTATACCTGACGGTGTAAGGATACCTTGTTATATAGTGGTGATAGCATCGTTTGTAACCATTCTGCAGATGCTCATGCAGGCTTATCTGCCGCAACTGTATTCGACATTGGGCATTTTCATACCTCTAATAGTGGTGAACTGTATAATCCTTGGACGTGCCGAGGCTTTTGCGGCAAAGAACAATGTCTTTGCTTCAATATGTGACGGAATAGGAACTGGTTTGGGATTCACTCTTGCACTGACCCTTCTGGGACTTATACGTGAGATTCTTGGCAAGGGAACATTCTTTGGCGTTGGAATACTGCCAGCATCAACCAGTATGCTGCTGTTTGTTCTTGCTCCAGGCGCATTCATAACATTGGGACTGCTAATTGCGATTGTCAACTCATTCAAGAAAAAAGCATAATATAGACTATGGAATACTTTCTCATTTTCATATCGGCAATTTTCGTAAACAATATAGTGCTTTCCCAGTTCCTGGGCATCTGCCCGTTCCTGGGAGTGTCAAAGAAAATATCGACCGCTGCCGGCATGGGCATTGCGGTGACTTTCGTGCTTGTCATTTCAGTGATTGTCACGTATGCTCTGCAAACGTGGGTCCTCAATCCGCTGGGTTTGGAATATCTTCAGACCATACTGTTCATTCTGGTGATTGCCGGTCTTGTGCAGATGCTTGAAACGGTATTGAAGAAGGTGTCGCCGGCACTCTATCAGGCGTTAGGAATATTTCTGCCTCTTATCACGACAAATTGCTGCATACTTGGCGTATCAATACTGGTGGCAAATGGAACGTATAATGCACAGGGACTTGAACCCTCTTTGCTGTCTGGCGTGTTCTATGCTTTTGCCACAGCAATAGGCTTTGCTCTGGCCCTGATGATTTTTGCGGGCATACGCGAACACCTTGATACTGTAAGGATACCTGTCGGTATGCGCGGAATGTCAATAGCGCTTGTTACAGCCGGTCTGCTTGCTATGGCATTCATGGGTTTCAGCGGTGTTGACCATGGCATAGCACAGGCTCTTGGACACTGATTATTTTATAATAACTAATATACTGACTTATGAGGAATCGTTTGATTTTGCCTATGTTGGCATTGACATTGGCGGCCTGTTCACAGGCACCTGATGGAAAAGTTTGGCAAAATGGTAAGTATGCAGCTTTGGGTCTGAATCTCGAGGAACCCGTCGGGGCTGTCGTTCAGATACGCAAGCACAGAATAGCTTCAATCAGTGTTACCGATGGAGGCCGAACGTACGCTCAGTACAAATCGGCCTACAAGACTGTAGCCGACCGTATCATAGAGGCTCAGTGTACCGATGTAGATGGCGTGTCAGGCGCTACATATTCATCGAATGCTGTCAAGGAAGCTGTGAACAATGCTCTTGATCAGGCTCTTGGCAGGCAGCCCGTGGCGCAGTTCGGTGCAATTGCTTTTACGCCGGGTACATATACCGGAACAGGAAAGGGATACGGCGGCATGGTTAAGGCAAGCGTGACTTTCTCTGACAGTACAGTCACCGATGTGACGGTAACGGAACATCATGAAACGGCATATATAGGTGACATTGCACTTATTTCTTCATCGTTACCGCATGAAATTGTAAAGGCAAACGGAACCGGCGTTGACGGTGTTTCCGGTGCAACTTTTTCAAGCTATGCCATCAAGGCGGCTGTCAATGATGCGGCAAGACAGGCAGGCGTTTCAAATATCTCGACTTTCATGACCAACAGGGTGGACTATCCCGTCCCTGAACCATTGGAGGATGAATGGGATGTGGTTATCATAGGTGCCGGCGGTGCGGGGCTCTGTGCTGGTGCACAGGCTGCACAGGATGGCAATACCGTACTGGTTATTGAAAAGAACGCGGAAATGGGCGGCAACACTCTCGTATCGGGTGGCATATATCAGGCAACCGACCATCGGCTGGTGTGGAACATGGAAAAACCGATGTCGACAAAGGCTGTCGGCTTTGACGGCGAAGTCCATGACAGGGAACACGCTGCCATAGGTTGTGTGAATGAGCTGAAGACTATTCTTGGCTGGAGCGAGGAACCTTTTGACGAGGAGTATTACAGGACCAGCGAGTTCGTTGCCGGTGATATTGTGGAACTGTCCAGGCATGGCGTGCACCAGGAATTCCTGTCCACCCTGAAGGAACTGAAAAAGGAGATTTCAGCATATCTCGAGTATGCCGAGCCCAAGTTGGCAAACGGCATTCCGGAAGACCGTCTGATATTGTTCTCGACAACCAATCTGCATATTTTCCAGACTTATATCGGCGGTCTGCGTCAGAGCGCAGACAAGAGCGAATGGGCTTACGGCGACTTTGAACTTATCAGGCAGATTGTCGTGGAAGGCGAAAAACTCAAGCCCTGGCTCATGAAAATGGGGGTAGCCTTTAACGAAAGACAGACCTCTCTGCCCGGTGGCATGTGGTATCGCGGCAACACCATGACCGGATGGACAGGAGCACTGCGCGGTGGGAAAACCGGTTTTGTATCGGGTAATTACGGTTCGTATATAATGGCCCCTTACTCGGCTATAACGAATGGCGACCGTCACAATATTGTAATGCTTAGAACAACTGCCGAAGAACTGATATTTGAAAACGGTCGTGTCTGCGGTGTGAAAGCTACAAGGACCGATGGTACTAAAGTGACAGCCCATGCGAAAAAGGGTGTCATAGTGGCAACCGGCGGTTATGCCGCAAATATCCAGAAAGTGCTCAAGACCAACAGGTACTGGTCACGCCAGTATCTGTCACCGACAATAGGCACTACAAACCGTTCGTCGATGCGCGGTGATGGCATTGAAATGGCACAGGCCGTTGGTGCTGCAACAGTTGGAATGGGATATACCCAGCTGATGCCGATATCGTATGTAGCTGACGGCTCGATTGCGTTCGGAGGCTTGGAGAGTGCCGTATTCGTAAGCCCTGCCAGTGGGAAACGTTACGTTGACGAATGCTCTGAAAGAGATGTGCTTTCGCTGGCTGCATTCCGCAGCGGTATAGATATGGGTAATGTCCGCGGCGCATACCTGTCCATATACCACGGGTTAGGTGCGGACTTTGCCGCTATGGGCGCTTTCTACGGCGATACTCCGGGAAAGGAGTGGGGACGCAAGGGCTCGCAGCTGGCCGAACTGTTTGAGGAAATCGGATTGGATGCCGATGCCGGAAAGATCAGGCGGACCATAATCGATTACGATATGGCAGTCATGGACGGACGCGAGCCTGAAGATGCGGGCAAGCGTTTCCCCGGCCTTATAGGTAATGTTACCCGTAACGCAGACGGCAGCTATGACAAGGACAGCTATGATTTTGACAACGCTGACATCAGGGTGCGTCTGCTGGCTCCTGCAACCCATCACACCATGGGCGGCCTGAAAGTTGACCTTGACCGACACGTACTTGATGAAGCCGGCAAGCCAATTCCGGGTCTGTACGCTGCAGGTGAGGTTACAGGCGGATTCTTTGGCGGTAACCGTCTTGGTGGAAATGCTCTGACCGAGGTTATGGCATCGGGCCGCATTGCAGCACGCGCCGTCCAGAAAGACAACGAATGACAGAATTCTATGATAGCATTTCCAAACGCCAAAATCAACATCGGACTCAATGTCGTGCGTAAGCGCGAAGACGGATACCACGACATTGAGACCGTATTCTATCCGGTGAACCTGCAGGATGCACTGGAAATTTCGCTTATGCGTCCGCTTGATCCGTCACAGCTGATTTCCAGGCTGGCGGCGGGAAAACTTGTGCAGCCGGACGATGCTCTGCCGTTTTTCAAATCACGCAGAAAAAAGGACAGCCTGCCGTGTTGCCAGTTGGAAATGTCCGGTCTTGACAGTGATTTTCCGGCTCAGGACAATCTTGTGGTCAAGGCATATCTGATGCTTCTGCAGGATTTTGATCTGCCTTCCATTGACATAAAGCTTTACAAGCATATTCCAACCGGCTCCGGTTTGGGAGGTGGCTCATCAGACTGCGCTTCGATGCTTGAACTGCTTAACCGCAGATTCAATCTAAGATTGCGTGACAGTGCGCTTGAACGATATGCCGCAAGACTGGGGTCCGACTGTCCGTTCTTTATCAGCGGCCAGCCGTCGCTGGCCACCGGACGTGGTGAGATACTTAAGACGATAAGTCTCTCACTGGCTGGCTATACCATTCTCCTGGTTAAACCCGATGTGCATGTAAGCACTGCGCAGGCATATGCAGATGTTACTCCTAGACAGCCAGAAGTTAGTCTGCTGGAATCGGTCATGAGGCCGGTTTCTGAGTGGAAGTATTGTGTGAAGAACGATTTCGAGCCATCGGTGTTTGCGAAGTTCCCTGTTCTTGATGAGATCAAGGAAAGACTGTACGTACTGGGTGCTGAATACGCAGCAATGACAGGCTCCGGCTCTACCATGTTCGGCCTTTTCAACAAACCGCTTGAAAATCCACAGGAATTGTTCAAAAATATGTTCACATGTCAGCGTGAACTGTTTTGACCGAATGGAATGAATACCATATCTTTGCCCTTGTAATTAAAACAGACGGAATATGGCGGATTCACCGGTCAGAAGAAATACAAGAAAGGTTCAGATTGAACAGAATGTGGCGTTGAACCATTTGCAGCCTCAGGCTCTTGAACTTGAAGAGGCGGTAATAGGCGCGCTCATGATTGAGCAGGATGCCTTTGCGAAGGTCAGCGATATTCTGACTCCCGATTCCTTTTATGACCATAGGCACAAAGTGATATATGAGGCTGTTGCAACCCTTTCGCTCAACCAACGTCCAATAGATATTCTGACTGTAACGGAGCAACTCAGGTCAAGTGGTACGATTGATGAAGCCGGAGGTCCGCTGTACGTGACTCAGCTTGCAGGCAAGGTGACGACATCGGCCCATATTGACTACCATGCGCGCATCATTTCCCAAAAGGCAATGGCGCGTGAACTAATAAGTTTTACCAGTGAGGTCCAGAACGAGGCGTTTGAAGAGACCACAGATATTTGCGAACTTCTGAATGATGCCGAATCAAGACTTTTCCAGATAGCTCACAAGAATGTCAAGAAGGATTTTGAATCAATTGACGTTGTATTGGAACAGTCAATAGAAAGAATCCGTACAGCTTCTGCGCGTGCTCAGGGCATGAGCGGACTTGCCAGTGGCTTCCGAGATCTGGACAATATCACTTCGGGCTGGCAGAATTCAGACCTGATAATTCTTGCAGCGCGTCCTGCCATGGGTAAGACCGCTTTCGCCTTGTCAATGGCAAAGAACATTGCCGTGAACAACGAACAGCCGGTTGCGCTTTTCTCGCTTGAAATGAGCAATGTTCAGCTGGTCAACCGTCTTATTTCCAGCGTCTGTGAAATATCGGGCAGCAAACTCAGGGACGGACGTCTGGCTCCGTATGAATGGAATGTGCTTGATAGTAAAATCAATGCCTTGCAGAAGGCTCCGATATATCTTGACGATACGCCGCAACTTTCGATTACCGAGTTCCGCACCAAAGCCATACGTCTGAAGAAGGAGCACGATGTCAAACTGATCATAATTGATTACTTGCAGCTTATGAATGCAAGCGGCATACGTTTCGGTAACCGGCAGGAGGAAATCAGTACCATTTCACGTAACCTTAAGGGTATAGCCAAGGAACTGGATATTCCAATCATTGCTCTTTCGCAGTTGAACCGCGGCGTTGAGGGACGCGAAGGATACGAAGGCAAGAGGCCTATGCTCAGTGATCTTCGTGAATCCGGTGCCATTGAGCAGGATGCCGATATTGTATGCTTTATTCATCGTCCCGAATACTACAAGATTTATGAGGACAATAACCATAATGACCTCCGCGGTGTGGCTGAAATTATAATAGCCAAGCATCGTAACGGTGGAGTGGGCGATGTGCGTCTTTCCTTCCGCAGTGATCTTGCTCTGTTCGATAATATTGGCGGTGGCGAATCCGGCAAGGTCCGCAAGTCGAAAATGAATGACGAGGAACCGGTTCCTGATGATCCTTTATCCAGCGGATCACCTGCTCCTGACGATATGGGAGCATATCCGTTCTGATATCTGCTTTTTTTGTCTGTCAACTGTTTGCCAAAGGCTCAAAATTTTGTACCTTTGCGCGCTATTATGCTTGTACGATAATAATTAGCTATGAACGTATCATATAAATGGCTCAAGGAGTATGTTGATTTTGACATGACTCCGGTCGAAGTGGCCGATGCCCTTACGTCAGTCGGTCTTGAGGTTGACGGTGTTGAAGAAGTGCAGTCAGTCAAGGGGGGACTCAAGGATATTGTTATCGGTGAAGTCCTAACTTGCGTGGAACATCCCAATTCAGACCATCTTCATGTAACCACAGTGAATCAGGGTAACGGTGAACCAGTACAGATTGTTTGCGGTGCGCCCAATGTAGCAGCCGGTCAGAAGGTGGTTGTCGCCACTATCGGTGCAAAGATGTACGAGGGCGACGATGTCTTCACAATCAAGCCTTCAAAATTGCGTGGTGTCGAGTCGCTTGGCATGCTCTGCTCACAGAAGGAACTAGGACTCGGCGATGACAATTCGGGCATTATGGTACTTCCGGCCGATGCGGTTCCGGGAACTCCTGCTGCAGAATATTTCCATCTGGAATCGGACTTTGTAATTGAAGTTGACATAACGCCTAACCATTCCGACGCATGTTCACACTGGGGTGTTGCGCGTGACTTCTATGCATGGCTTCTGCAGAACGGCCACAAGAGTTCGCTGCACCGTCCTGAAGTCAGCGGTTTCAAGGCCGATAACAACAGCCTGAAGATAGATATAGACGTTCAGAACAGCGAGGCCTGCCCGCGCTATTCGGGTGTGAGTATCAAGGGCGTTACCGTAAAGGAAAGTCCTGACTGGCTCAAGAACAGACTCAGCACCATAGGACTTCATCCCATTAACAACATTGTCGATGTGACCAACTACATACTGTTCGCGTACGGACAGCCTCTTCACAGCTTTGACGCAGACAAGATCAAAGGCGGCAAGGTTGTGGTGAAGACAATGCCCGAGGGCACTCCGTTTACAACACTTGACGGAGTTGAAAGAAAACTTTCCGAGCGCGACCTTATGATTTGCAACGCTCAGGAGCCCATGTGTCTGGCCGGTGTGTTCGGCGGACTTGAATCGGGCATATCGGACTCTACAGTCAACGTATTCCTTGAGAGCGCATACTTCCATCCTACGTGGATACGCAAGAGCGCACGCCGTCACGGCTTGAGCACCGATGCATCGTTCCGCTTTGAACGCGGCATTGACCCCAATGGTGCCATATATGCACTGCAGCAGGCTGCACTTCTGATAAAGGAGCTTGCTGGCGGTACAATTTCAATGGACATTACCGATGTGTATCCGCAGCCAATGCAGGATTTCAAGGTTGATTTCAACTTCGAATATGCGGACAGTCTCATAGGCAAGGTTATTGATCGTCAGGTTATGAAGAGCATTGTCGAAAACCTTGGAATAAAGGTTGACAGTTTTGCCAGTGACGGCATGAAACTTTCCGTTCCTCCGTTCCGCGTTGACGTTCAGCGCCCATGTGACATTGTAGAGGAAATACTCAGAATTTACGGATACAACAATATTGATTTTGGCAAATCGGTTCAGTCAAGCCTTACAGTTCAGGGCGATGTTGACCGTTCACACAAACTGCAGGACCTTGTTTCAGAACAGCTTGTAGGTTGCGGATTCAATGAAATACTGAATAATTCTCTGACACGAGCCGCCTACTATGACGGACTTGACTGCTGTCCTTCCGACAGACTTGTGCATCTCATGAACCCGCTCAGTGCCGATCTGAATGTGTTGCGCGAACAACTTCTTTTCGGCGGTCTGGAGAGCCTGTCTCATAACATCCGTCGTCAGAGTTCCGATTTGAGATTCTTTGAATTCGGCAAGTGCTACTATTTTGATGCTGATAAGCGTGAAGCTCTGAAACAGCTCAGAGAGGACGGCACAGCCCAGAATCCCATCAAGGCGTATAGCGAGGACTATCATCTTGGTCTTTGGATATCTGGCAACCGCGTTTCAGCATCGTGGGCGCACAAGGACGAGTTAAGTTCCGTTTATGAACTTAAGGCGTATGTTCAGAATCTATTCCAGCGTTTGGGTCTGGCAAAGAACAATACGCAGATTGAAGAATTTGAAAACGCTATATTCGCCAGCGGCCTGCGTTACAGGCTGCGCTCTGGCAAGACGCTCTGCGAACTCGGTCTTGTAAGTCGTCCAATTCTGAAGATGACTGATGTCAGCCAGCCTGTCTATTATGCAGACATCAATTGGGACGAACTTCTCAAGGCAACCCGCAAGGTCAAGACAAGTTACACTGACCTGCCCAAGTATCCCGCAGTACGCCGTGATCTGGCTCTGCTCATTGACAAAACTGTCAAGTTTCAGGATATTGAGCGTCTTGCATATCAGACCGAGAGCAAACTGCTCAAGGATGTAACTTTGTTCGATGTCTATGAAGGCAGAAACCTTGAAGCAGGCAAAAAGAGCTACGCCGTAAGCTTCATGCTTCAGGATGAATCACAGACACTGAACGATGTCATGATTGAGAAGGTCATGGGCAAACTCATTAACGCACTGCAGACAAAACTTGACGCAAAACTCAGGTAACTGCATTTCAACTTTGCGAAACTTAAAGAAATAATACATAAAAATGGGAAGAGCATTTGAATTCAGAAAGGCCCGCAAGCTAAAGCGCTGGGGCAACATGGCAAAAACATTCACACGTATCGGCAAGCAGATTTCCATTGCTGTTAAGGCCGGTGGTCCAGATCCTGACAACAACGCTGCACTGCGTGCCATCATCGCTACTGCCAAGCATGAAAATATGCCTAAGGACAACGTGGAGCGCGCCATAAAGAACGCTATGGGCAAGGATACCAAGGACTATAAGGAAATGAACTACGAAGGTTACGGTCCTCACGGAATTGCCATCTATGTTGAAACCCTTACAGACAATACAACCCGTACTGTTGCAAACGTACGTTCTGTCTTCACTAAATTTGGCGGTCAGCTGGGCACCAGCGGCAGTCTGGACTTCATGTTCAGCCACAAGGCCATGTTCACAATCAAACAGAAGGATGGTGTCGATATGGATGAACTGATCCTGGAGCTCATTGACCTTGGAATTGAAGAGGAATATGATATTGACGAGGAGGAAAGTGAAGTTACTCTTTACGGTGATCCCAAGTCATTTGCGGCTATCCAGAAGTATTTTGAAGAGAACGGCTTTGAAGTAAAGGCTGCAGAATTCACACGCATTCCCAATGACCTTAAGGATGTCACTCCTGAACAGCGTGAAACAATTGATAAAATTGTAGAGCGTCTTGACGAAGACGATGATGTTCAGAACGTCTATACCAACATGCGTCCTCTTGACGAATAATAAATAAACAGGTTAATTTTACACAGACACGTAACCATGAACGAAAAAGTAGGAGAATTCGCCGGTATGATCTGGCATGCATTGGAAGGCAAGAACGCTCTTTCAATGAGGGAAATCAAGAAAGCCGCCAAACTCAAGAATGATGAATTTTATCTTGGCATGGGCTGGCTTCTTAGAGAAGACAAGATTAACGTTACCGAAGACGAGGAGGAAATCTTTTTCGCTTTGAAGTAAAAAAGACGAATCTAATTGACATTGCAATCCCGGAAGGCATCCGCTTTCCGGGATTGCTTTTTGTGTCAGTCAAGTTTCAGAACAGCAAGGAAGGCTTTCTGCGGGACTTCCACGTTGCCAATCTGCTTCATGCGTTTCTTGCCCTTTTTCTGCTTTTCAAGAAGTTTGCGCTTACGTGACACGTCACCACCGTAGCACTTTGCAGTCACATCCTTGCGGACCTGCTTGATGGTCTCACGTGCAATGATCTTGGAACCGATGGCGGCCTGAATTGCAATGTCGAACTGCTGACGGGGTATAAGTTCCTTGAGCTTTTCACACATGCGACGGCCCAGATCGTAGGCATTGTCAAAGTGTGTGAGCGTTGACAGCGCATCAACAGGTTCGCCGTTCAGCAGAATGTCAAGCTTGATGAGCTTTGACGGACGGTATCCGCATGGATGATAGTCGAACGAGGCATAACCCTTGCTTATGCTCTTGAGCTTGTCGTAGAAGTCAATGACAATCTCACCGAGAGGCAGCTTGAAGTACAGTTCCACACGGTTTCCGGCAATGAACTGCTGCTTGACAAGTTCCCCGCGCTTGTCAAGGCACAGGGTCATAATGGGACCTATATATTCGCTCGTGGTAATGATGGAAGCGTCAATGAACGGTTCTTCAATGTGGTCAATGAGCGTCAGGTCAGGCATACCGCTCGGGTTGTGCACCTCGGTGGCGTTACCCTGCTTGTCATAAACCATATACGATACGTTCGGGACCGTGGTAATGACACTCATGTCAAACTCGCGGTCCAGACGTTCCTGAACAATCTCCATGTGTAGAAGACCAAGAAAACCGCAACGGAATCCGAAACCAAGAGCGGCCGATGATTCCGGGAAGAAGCTGATTGATGCGTCATTCAGCTGAAGCTTTTCCAGACTTGCACGCAAATCCTCATATTCTTCAGGGTCAATGGGATAGACACCGGCAAATACCATCGGCTTGGACTCTTCAAATCCGGCAATTGCCTTGTCGCACGGGCGTGCAACATGGGTAATGGTGTCGCCGACTTTCACTTCGGTAGAAGTCTTGATACCTGAAATGATATAGCCCACGTCGCCGGTTGTCATGACATCGCGTGACACCATATCCATTTTCAGAACACCGACGTCGTCAGCATCGTATTCCTTTCCGGTGTTGACAAACTTGACCTTGTCTCCCTTGCGTATGCAGCCGTTCTCTATCTTGAAGTATGCAATGATGCCGCGGAACGAATTGAAGACCGAGTCAAAGATAAGTGCTTGCAGAGGAGCCTCAGGATCACCTTCAGGGTGCGGGATACGCTCTACAATGGCGTCAAGGATTTCCGGCACTCCCATGCCCGTACGGGCCGACGCACGAAGAATCTCCGAACGCTTGCAGCCAAGAAGTTCAACGATTTCATCCTCCACTTCGTCTGGCATAGCGCTCTGCATGTCGCATTTGTTTATGACTGGAATGATTTCCAGATCATGCTCTATGGCCATGTAGAGGTTGCTTATTGTTTGTGCCTGAACGCCCTGTGTGGCATCGACCACCAAAAGAGCGCCTTCGCAGGCTGCTATGGAACGCGAGACTTCGTATGAAAAGTCAACGTGCCCCGGAGTGTCAATCAGGTTCAGTATGAATTTTTCGCCGTTATGTTCGTACTCCATCTGTATGGCGTGGCTCTTTATGGTGATGCCGCGTTCC
This sequence comes from Bacteroidaceae bacterium, assembly GCA_045617485.1. Classification (GTDB taxonomy): domain Bacteria; phylum Bacteroidota; class Bacteroidia; order Bacteroidales; family Bacteroidaceae; genus Colenecus. Next base: position 36,241 of record JAZLIR010000054.1, on the reverse strand, counting down.
TTTTCCAAATCCATGTCATCGAGCATCTGCCCTTCGGTAATGTCAATGGTCTTTGTATATTCAAGCAGACGGTCGGCAAGAGTCGATTTGCCATGGTCTATGTGTGCAATAATGCAGAAGTTTCTTATATTTTTCATTTTGCAGGTTTTCGATGGTGCAACAACTTTTTACTGCTGCTGGTACAAGTAGCGTTTGATTGACTTTTTCGGAGTCTTTTCAAATTCTTCCTCGCGGATTCTTATTTCGCTAATCTGTTCGTAGGCCGGCAGTGAGGCATTCAACTGCGAACGGTTCTGTTCCATTATCTTTGCAATGCCGCTTTCAGGAGTGCCAAGTTTTCTGGCTTCATCATAATCGGGATACACGAGAGCAATGAGTTTGTCTCCTTCCTGGATTACCAGTGACTCGCATACCAGATTCATGTTTCCAAGAAGGTCTTCAATCTCTTCCGGGTAGATGTTCTGACCGGACGGTCCCAGCAGCATGTTCTTGCTGCGTCCCTTCAGGAACAGGTTGCCTTTAGCATCGAAGACTCCGAGGTCGCCTGTATGAAGCCATCCGTCACTGTCAATTGTCTGTGCTGTAAGTTCCTCATTCTTGTAGTAGCCAAGCATGATATTCGGACCTTTGCACACAATCTCGCCGGCAATGTTCTGCGGGTCATCGCTCAGAATCCTGACTTCCATATTCGGAGCCGGTATTCCGCATGAGCCGGGAACAAAACTGTCCTTGTCCTGATATGTTATGATGGGGCCGCATTCGGTGGCACCGTACCCTACTGTATATGGGAAATGGACCGATGCAAGGAACTTCTCGACCTCGTGGCTGAAAGCAGCGCCTCCAATGATCACTTCAAAGAATTGGCCTCCAAAGGCTGCAACAAGCTCCTGACAAATCTTCCGGCGTATTGTACCGCCAATGACGGGTAGCCTGAGAAGAATTTTCATGAGCGGCTTCTCAAACTTCGGCATTACGTTCTTTCTGATCATCTTTTCGATTACCAGGGGAACAGATACGATGAGCCTTGGCTTGATGTCTCCCAGGGCTTCGAAAATGATTTTCGGGCTGGGCAGGCGGTTCAGGAAATATATGTGGCATCCCATGGTGAACTCATAGAAGAATTCAAATGAGAAGCCGTACATGTGTGCCATGGGCAGCATGGAGAGTATGGTATATCCCGGCTGGAAACCATACATTGCCCTTGCTGCGAACAGTCTGTTATTCAAAAGAGAACGGTATGGAAGCATGACTCCTTTCGAGAAACCTGTAGAACCCGAAGTGTAGTTTATCATGGCAAGCGATTCGGGATCGGCATCGGTGAATCCGATATCGGCCGATGTGAATCCGTTCGCATATGTCTGTCCGAACAATTTGTCCAGATTGCTGCATGCACCGTCCAGATCACTGTCGCGTGAAATGAATATGCCAAAACTCTCAAGGCTCAGCACCCCTTCAACTGCAGGCATGGAATCGGGTGTCAGATGATCCCAAATATGCTTGGCTGCAAACAGCAGACGTGCCTCGCTGTGATTTACAATGTGATGTATGTTATCCGGTTTGAATTCGTGAAGAATAGGGACTATTACAGCTCCGTATGACAGTATTGCAAGACATGATACCGCCCAGTTTGATGAATTGCGGCCGCAAATGGCAATGCGGTCTCCCGGTCTGATGCCTGATTCTCTGAATAGAATGTGAAGTTTTGCTATTCTGATGGCAACGTCACTGAACCGTAATGTGGCCCCTTTATAGTCGGTAAAGGCCTCGCGGTTCCAATTGTTGCGCAAAGCATCGGAAATCAGGGTTTGGATGCCTTGCTTTGGGAGAGGGCAGTTGCTTCTGTCATATCCTGCTGTCATCATCGTTCGAAATTTTATGCGAAGATACACATATTTAGGCTATCTTCGCAGTCAAATTCTAATTCATTTGGAACAATTCATTGCAAAAAGACTGTATGGTCATAGCGAAGGTTCACGCGGCGGCTCGCGTCCTGCTACCGTTATTGTGACTGCAGGTGTAGCTCTGGGACTTGCAGTTATGATACTGTCTCTTGCAATTACCCGCGGGTTCAAGAGTGAAATACGTGAAAAGGTTACAGGATTCACTCAGGATATCCAGGTTCAGGGCAGCTTTTCCGGGACACTTGCAACCGAACACGCCGTATTGTTTCCCGATTCCGTTCTTGAATCGCTGCGTGCCATCGATTGTGTTGACATTGTCCAGCCTTTTGTCAACAAACCTTGCATAATCCGTACCGGCAAGGCATTCCACGGCCTGGTATTGAAAGGCATTGGCCCGGATTATAATCTGTCATTTCTCAGAGAACATATTGTGGAAGGTGCATGCCCGGAATTCACTGACAGCATCGGTCCTTGGATTATGCTTTCAAAGGAGATAGCACTGTCGCTCGGACTGTCTGCCGGTGACAAGGCCGATGTCCATTTTATGCAGAGCCGTATCCGTATGCGCAGAGCAACGGTTATCGGTGTTTTCGAGACAGGCTTTTCGGGCTATGACAGGATGACGGCAATTTGTGGAATGGATATGCTCCAGAAATTGAATGCATGGGAATGCGATGAATACTCCGGATTGGAGGTCGGTCTTGTAAAAGGTACGCTCGCCGAGGCCGGCTATGCAGGCCTGCGCCACGAAATCGACTTGTGGCAGGACGAATCGGACCAGAGCTGTCTGATAAGAACCACCGAGCAGATCAATTCGGGCCTGTTTGCATGGCTGGACATTCTTGACATGAATGTGTGGATCATACTTGCTCTTATGATTGGCATTGCCGGTTTTACAATGGTATCTGGCTTGCTGATTATCATTTTTGAAAGGACTCAGACAATAGGAGTGCTCAAGTCATTGGGCTCAAGCGACAGACTTGTAAGGAGAATTTTCCTGCGTCTGGCTTCATACATAATCCTTAAGGGAATGGCAATAGGAAATGTGGTTGGAATACTGTTGTGCCTTATACAGAAATACACCAATCTGATTCCGCTTGACCCCATAAACTACTACATAGACCATGTGCCTGTTCAACTTGGAATAGGATGGCTGGTGCTGCTGAATGTCATTATGCTGCTTGTGTCAATGCTTGTGATGCTTATTCCTACAGCTGTCATTTCACGCATCAGGCCTGCCCGTTCGCTGCGTTTCGAATAAAACTACCGGTATCTGTAACGGCGGCGTTCTGAAGCGGTATGTATGCGGCTCCCTTCGGGACGGAGCGCATATCTTTTCCTTTCAATCCAATTCCCGTAACTGTCATATCTGTAGTTGTCGTAAACCGTTATTGAAATGGTACCGTCATTTCTGTCATTCTCAATCTTTGACAGACAGCCGTGGTCATTGAAATGGAAATGTTTTGTGCCGCTACTGTCCCGTTTCGCATATTTGAGTCCCGGTGGAAACGTAACTTCATTTAAATCAGAGGTGTCAGTGCCGATAAACTGTTCTATGCCAAATCTGCTTTCCCAATGTGACGCGGCAACGCGGCCGTCTCCAAGATACGCATACAATGTACGTTCCGATGGTATTGTCATATCGATGCTGTCATTGGCAATGACCGGATCTGTGCCGTCGGCGCTCAGTTCAATGGTGGCAACGGCCGAGTTTCTCGGGCGGAAAATGCAATGCTCGGTTTCATACCCGTTATTGTCAAAGCGGTGAACTGATATGCTTGTGATACGTGATATGGTAGTCGTTTTCCTGAATAATTTGGCTTTGCCGGTATTCAGGCTTATGTGCCACAGTGACGAAATTTCCTCTTCGTAATACTCGATATCACCATTCAACGATTCAAGTGAACGTCCTGTGAAATTTCCCGCTGAAAGTGGTGCCAAAAATAAACAGGTAAAAAGGAATATGTTGATGACAAACTTCATGACACAGACAAAAATAGATATAATAATTGATAACTTTGCACCGTTATGGCTCAGATGGCTTGGAGAAGAGGATTTGTCGTTGTACTTTTAGCGTTTGTCCCGGTCTTTTTGCAACGATCTTTTGCACAGAATAAGGAAATATACAACTTTCAGATTCATGAAGTGAACATTGACTCCAAGTCAGACAGCGTAGTGTCCGGCACACTGGGCAGTCGATTGTTCATCCCGGCGGCAGCTCTGGAAAGCGCTCCAAATGTGCTGGGATTCCCGGACCCTTTGAAGTATCTTCAGGCACTTCCCGGAGTACAGACAACCAATGAGATACAGAGCGGTCTGTTCGTAGATGGTACCAGCAGTTCACACACCCTGGTACAACTTGATGAGGCTCCAATATACAATGCATCGCATTTGCTGGGCATGTATTCTATGTTCAACAATTACCATTTCGGGGCTATGGAGTTTTCCAAGAGGGCAGGGCCTTCGAACAACAGACTTGGTGGCCTGGTGGTTATGAGGACTGATACAGTACGTCCGCAGAAGGTATCGGCCCGACTGTCTGCCGGTCTGATAGGCAGCCAGGCCAACGTCCGTATGCCATTGCAGAAGAATTCTGTTCTCTCGGTATCGGCCCGTGCTACATATTTGAATTTTCTGTATGGCGGACTTCTTGAAAAATCAATGGACGATGCCAGCCTCGTTTACGGATTTCAGGATGTAAATGCCAATTGGACAAGTCGTTTGGACCCTGATGACGCTATTATGCTAAACTTCTTTTCAGGCTGGGACAAGGCAAGGCTCAGAACTGACGGAAATGATATGGACGCACTGTGCAGGTGGAAGAATGCCGTTGCGTCGGCTACGTGGGAACACAAGACAGAAAAAGGCCATCTGAATCAGTCAATATACGGATCTTCGTATTTCTGCGGGCTGGAAACTTACTCATATGACCGGGCCTTTTCGCTTCCTGGCGGTATATCGGACTACAGTTACGGGTTGGACGGAATGAGAATCTTTGGCTGTGGCATTCTGAATTACGGAGTCAAGGTCTCAAGGTTTGGCTTTGAGGAATCACTGCCAGAAATATCGGATTCGGGGTATGCCGGCAAAGGGCACAGAACCAATTTGAAATCGTGGTCATTCACTGCTCATGCCAGCATGGCATGGAATATTAACCGTAACAATACATTTGAGACGTCAGTCCTTGGCAGCCGTTTTATTGGAAATGGAGACGATGACAGGTTTGCCAGCCTGGATCCGTCGGTTTCACTTACGCATTCATTTGACGGACAATCCGGAAGCATTCTGAAGTTCGGAGCCGGAATAAGTCACCAGTATCTTCATCTGTTCGGCTATACATCGAACGGACTACCTACTGAATTCTGGCTGCCGTCAGATGATAGAATCAAACCGGAAAGTTCAAGATTCTGTTCCGTGTATTATGAAGGCGGATTGTTTGATCAGGCAGTAAACTTATCGGTTGAGTTGTACTACAAGTCACTTGGTAATTTGGTCGAGTTCAATAACAATATGAACGATGTCTATTTTGAAGATTACTCGATGCGTGATGGCCTGCTTGTCGGCAATGGGCATTCGTATGGTTTTAACCTGATGTTAAGAAAGGACAGGGGACGTTGGAACGGTTGGATTTCATACGCGTACGGACGCGCCTTTACCAAGGTAAACGGGGCAGCCGGGTATTCACCGACATATTTTGAGAGGCCACACGACTTGAATGTCAGACTAAATTGGAAACCCGGTAGCAAGTGGACGTTCAGTGCCGATGGCATGTACTGTTCAGGAACGCCTTTTTCAATGCCCAAATACATTTATCTGTTGAACGAAAGTGTAGTGGTTGAATACGGAGAACACAATAACGCCAGGCTTCCGGCAAACTGGCGTGTCGATTTGTCGGCCGATTGGAATATAAGACACGATGAAAAGTGCTCATACGGCCTGAACTTCTCGCTTTATAATGCAATGTTCAATGAGAACGTGATGTATTATTATTTTTCCAGGATTCATCGTTCGGGAGCGTATGCGATGAAATATTTCGTTGCAGCTCCTATATGTATTCCCTCGATTAGTTTTCACGTCGAACTATGAGACATCTGCTGAGACTTTGCTCTACCATTCTGTTGCTGGCATTCACTGTTTCGTGTGAACCCGACTGGAATGTCTGCAAGGAACAGTTCGTGGTTGAAGGTACAATTGAATCGGGCGGTTATCCGCTTGTGATTCTGACAAGGTCGATATGCCCTACAACCGACGAGGTGTTTCTTGAGGATTATCTGGTATATGACGCCGAAGTGTCCGTAAGTGACGGGACGGATACGGTTATCCTGTCTCCGACGATTGTCGGATATTTCCCTTTCATGGCTTTTTCTACGGAAAAAATGGTTGGCGAGGTCGGAAAGACATATGCTCTTGATGTCAGATTCAAAGACAGTGAAGAACACCTGACATCGGTTACTGGCATTCCGGCAATAAAGGCTATTGACAGTCTGGAGGTTTATCAGCCCAATCCGGCAAAGGGTGTGTTCGGTATTAATGCTTTTTTTACGGACAATTCAAACAGCCATTCATGGTATCAGTTCTTTGTGAAGGACGAGAAGGTAGGCGATAAGAGGTTCTATCCGTCAGACTACGGTACGATAGACAACCGGAATCTCAACAGATATTATACTGATGTCGATTCGTGCGGTTCTGACAATTTGCCGGAGGGCTTTGCAAAATTGCGGCATTCGGTCTGCCACGGGACTCATATCGAGTCGGATACGGTAAGAAAAACACAATTTGACCGTGACGCAACCGTCTGGGTCAAGCTGGCGGCAATGGATTCAATATCGTACGAAGTCTGGAGCAGTCTGGAACATTCAATCACATACGGTGAGGGCGTGTTTGCCTCAACAGACAATGTCAAGGGCAATGTAACCGGCGGATTGGGCTACTGGTGCGGATTCGGAGTCTCAATTCAAAAGGTGGTTACAGGTCAGAACTGACCTTTCTCCGAACCTACCATACGGCGGCAGTTGTAGCACGAAGCCATGGCTTCACCGTATGCCCCAGCTGTCATAATGGCGATAAGGTCTCCCCGTTTGGTTTCCGGAAGTTCTGCCCCTTTCTGGAATGTGTCGGACGATTCACAGATAGGTCCCACGACATCGTATTCATGTATCGGACCGTCGGAACTGATGTTCAGTATCTTATGCTTCGCACCGTACAATGCCGGACGGATGAGTTCCGTAAAGCCTGCATCGACAATCGCAAACTTCTTGACCGTACCCTGCTTTACATACAGAACCCTGGTAATAAGGCGCCCGCATTGTGCTACCACGGCACGTCCCAACTCAAAGTGAAGCTGCTGTCCGGGTCTGAGCTGCAGATTCCTGTCGAATACCTGGAAGTAACTTTCAAAGTCTGGAATTATGTTCTGTAACGGATTGTCATAGTCAACGCCAAGGCCTCCGCCTACATTGACCGAAGGCATGCTGATGCTTTCCTTTTCAAGCATATCCTGAAGTTCGTTCACCTTTCGGCAGAGAAGTTCGAACGGCCCCATTTCAGTAATCTGTGAACCGATGTGGAAATGAAGACCTTTGAACGTGAAATCGGGATTGGCCAGCGCCTTTCTGATAATTGGAAGTAGCATCGGTATCTCTATTCCGAATTTGTTCTCAGACTTTCCTGTGGTTATGTTCGCATGGGTATGCGCATCTATATCCGGATTGACACGGAAGGCAATGTCTGCTTTTCTTCCAAGTTCCCGGCATCGTTCGGCAATTACATCCAGTTCGGCTTCGGACTCTACATTGAAGCATGAGATGCCGGCTTTCAGAGCCAGATCGATTTCCCAATCGGCCTTTCCTACACCGGCAAAGACAATCTGCGATGGAGCAAAGCCATTGTCAAGGGCAACCTGTATCTCGCCACCGCTTACGCAGTCTATTCCCAGACCATACTTTCTGATCTGCTCAAGCAGCATCGGGTTTGCGTTGGCCTTGATGGCATAATGCACATGCCAGTTGTCATGCCCCGACGTGCACCTGCCTATTGATTTCAGGGTCTCTTCCAAAACCCCAAGGTCATACTGATAGAATGGCGTCGTCATTTCTTTCCATTGAAGAGAACGTCACTGAGTCGCTGCAGAGCGGCTTTCTTGTCGCTTTCTCTGATGAGGAATGAAATGTTGTAGTTGCTTCCGCCGTATGAAATCATACGGACAGGTATGTCTGACAGAGCATCGAGCGCACGTGATTCGAAACCGAGGTTCTCCCATTCCATGTCGCCTACAACGCAGATTATGCACATGCCTTCATCGACTGTCACTGTACCGTATTTCTTGAGTTCTGCAACAATCTCATTCAGGTTGCGTGTATTGTCAATTGACATTGAAACGCCCACTTCCGATGTGCATATCATGTCAATCGGTGTCTTGTAGGTCTCAAATATCTCGAACACCTTTCTCAGAAACCCGTGGGCAAGCAGCATGCGGCTTGACTTGATTTTGATGGCAGTTATGTTCTCCTTGGCTGCAACGGCAGCAATGCGGCCCGGCTCGGCATTGCTGTCAATCAGTGTGCCGGGAGCCGACGGCTCCATGGTATTGAGCAGACGTACCGGTATGCAGGCTGCCTTTGCAGGCTGGATGCAGGTCGGGTGCAGTATCTTGGCGCCGAAGTATGCAAGTTCGGCGGCCTCTTCGAAGTGGAGGTGACGGACCGGTTTTGTACCTTCAACCACCCGGGGGTCGTTGTTGTGCATTCCGTCAATGTCGGTCCATATCTGGATTTCTTCGGCTCTGAGTGCGGCGCCGAGAATCGATGCGGTATAGTCGCTGCCACCGCGCTGCAGGTTGTCTATGTTGCCGTCGGCATTGCGGCAGATGAATCCCTGAGTTATGTATATCTGCATTCCGGGGAAATCGGCCAATGCCTTTTCTGCATGCTTTGATATGAAGTTCATGTCGGGTTCGGCATCCGGGTCGGTTTTCATGAAGTCGAGAGCCGGCAGCAAAGCGGCTTTTATTCCTTGCTCCTGAAGGTAGGTCGTAACCATGAAAGTTGAAATAAGCTCACCCTGGGCAAGAATGGCCTTTTCTTCAATCTCCGAGAATCCGGCGGCCTTGAATGACTGAAGGTATGTGAATTTCTCTTCAAGGAACTTCTGTACCTTGTCCTGATTTGACTTCTTCGCCAGCAGTTCGGGTACATGTGCATAGTACTTGGCGCGCAGACGGTTTATCACGTCATCGGCTCCGTTTTTGTTGCCCCCGTAAAGATACTGGGCTATTTCAACAAGAGAATTGGTCGTGCCCGACATTGCGGACAGAACGACCAGTTTCTGCTGCCCGTCTTCGGTAATGAGCTTGCAAACATCCTTCATTCGCTGCGGACTTCCCACTGAAGTGCCGCCGAATTTCAATACTTTCATATAAGCGTGTTATTTGTTTTTGTTCAAAAATGTCATTCAGCACCGGTGTAGGTAAGCTGTTTGTCTTCGCATTTGAAGACGCGGCCGGGAAACTCCTTCGGCCAGCGCGGATTGTGCGTAATCATGACAACGGTGGCACCGCAGTCATTGACCCTTCTCAGAATCTCCATAATCTGATTTCCTGTTTCAGGGTCCAGATTTGCCGTGGGCTCGTCGGCCAGAATGAGCTTCGGGTTGTTCAGCAGCGCACGGGCAATGCATATGCGCTGCTGCTCTCCGCCTGAAAGTTCATGCGGGAACTTGTAGCCTTTTGATTCCATTCCTACAAGGTCAAGTACCTGCAGTATTCTCTGACTGATAAGATTCTGATCGGTCCAACCTGTAGCCTTAAGCACAAAACGCAGATTGTCCAGAACGCTGCGGTCTGTAAGCAGCTGGAAGTCTTGAAATATGATGCCCATCTGTCTGCGCAGTTTTGGAAGCCTTTTCTGCTTCATGCCGCACATGTCGGTACCAAGTACAAAAGCATGGCTGTCAGGCATACTGCAAATAACTTCCAACTCGCCGTACAATGTCTTGAGAAGGCTGCTCTTGCCTGAACCGACCTTGCCAACAATATAGACAAAGTCTCCCTCCTGTACCTGGAATGTCACACTGCCCAGCACGAACATGTCCTGCTGGCGTATTTCAACGTTCTGAAAATCTATTATTCCCATTTATTCCTTGTGGCGTTTTACCAGTTCGGCTGCCAGTTCCTCAAAGCGGTGGCCTTTCGATGTAAGGAGCACAATGAGGTGGTAGATGAGATCCGATGCCTCATAGATAAGACGGTCATCTGTGCCGTTGGTAGCTTCGATAACGGTTTCGACAGCTTCTTCGCCCACTTTCTGAGCCATACGGTTGACGCCGCTCTTGAACAGCGATGTGGTGTATGAGCCTTCAGGCATCTCTCTGTGGCGTTTGTCAATGAAGTCCTGAAGATATGAAAGGAAGTTCAGGTCAACGCTGTTCTCCTCACCCCAACAGGTGTCGGAACCTGTGTGGCATACCGGGCCTTCGGGTTTGACCTTTATGAGCAGGGTGTCACCATCGCAGTCCAGTTTGATGTCCCTTACGTTCAGAAAGTTGCCGCTTGTTTCACCTTTTGTCCAAAGGCACTTGCGTGTGCGGCTCCAGAATGTTACCTTCCCGGTCTCGACGGTCTTGTCATACGCTTCCTTGTTCATAAAACCGAGCATCAGTACTTTACGGGTAATGTTGTCCTGGATGATTGCCGGTACCAGACCGCCCATTTTTTCAAAATCAATTTCCATCTCTATGCTAATTCTCTTATTTTATCTGACAGATATATTCAAACCGCGAAGATACTGCTTTAATTCGGGAATTGGTATTTCTCCGAAGTGAAAAACGCTTGCCGCCAGAGCCGCATCGGCATTTCCAAGAAGAAAGGCGTCGCGGAAATGCTCCTTTGTGCCTGCACCGCCCGATGCAATTACCGGAATGGTCAGTCTGTCACTCAGTTCCTTCAGTGCTTCGTTGGCATATCCCTGCTTCACCCCGTCATGATCCATGCTGGTGAACAGAATCTCGCCGGCACCGCGGTCATTGGCTTCATGAGCCCATTCGAAGAGCATTCGGTCTGTAGGAACGCGCCCACCGTTCAGGAAACAGCGCCAACCTTCGGGTGTCTGTTTGCCGTCAATGGCCACAACACATACCTGGCTGCCGAAATTTGTGGCAATTTCGTCAATGAGCTGCGGATTCTTGAGTGCCGCCGAGTTGACCGATACCTTGTCGGCTCCGGCCTTGAGAAGCCGTTCCACGTCGGAAAGTTCATGAATGCCTCCGCCGACAGTGAAAGGAATGGATATTTCCGAAGCTATGCGCTCAACAAGTTCTGTAAAAGTTTTTCTTCCTTCAAACGATGCAGTTATATCAAGGAATACCAGTTCGTCGGCGCCTTGCTGACTGTATAGCTTTCCAAGTTCCACCGGGTTGCCTGCATCGCGCAGATTCACGAAATTTGTGCCTTTTACGGTACGCCCGTTGCATATGTCAAGGCAGGGTATGATTCTTTTTGCCAACATAGGATTATTCGTTTGCCAGTTGTGACAGCCGTTCAAGCGTAATGCGGCCTTCATAATATGCTTTCCCGACAATGGCTGAAGGCAGTCCGGTTTTCTTGAGCTGCATCAGGTCTTCGGCGCAACTTACGCCGCCGCTTGCAATCAGCCCGAGAGTGGGGAAGTCTTTCAGTATGGAACGGTACAGGTCCGTTGCCGGTCCCTGCAACATACCGTCGCGGTTTATGTCGGTACATAGTACGCGGGTAATTCCTTTTGCTGTGTAATCCCGGATAAAGTCGGTGAGAGTCAGTCTGCTGTCTTCTTTCCAGCCGTTGACCGATATGTATCCGTCACGCACGTCGGCACCCAGTATCATGCGGTCAGGACCGAAGGTCTCTATCCATCTGCACATAAGTTCCGGATCAGATACTGCTGTGCTGCCGACCGTTACCATGGTGGCTCCGCTTGAAAATGCAATCTTCAGGTCTTCATCGGACTTGACGCCTCCGCCAAAGTCTATGGTGAGGCTTGTGTGCAATGCTATGTTTTCAAGTGTCCGGCAGTTGACGACGTGTTTGCTGCGCGCACCGTCCAGATCGACAAGATGAAGCCTTTTCAAGCCTGCATCCTGGAACATCAGGGCAACGTCAAGAGGATTTTCGTTATATGTCTTCTGTGCGTTGTAGTCTCCTTTGGAAAGACGGACGCATTTGCCGTCTATCACGTCTATCGCGGGAATGATCTCCATTTCGAAATATATTCTTATATGTCAAGAAAATTCTGTAGAATTATTTCTCCTACGCTGCCGCTTTTCTCAGGATGGAACTGCGTTGCGTAGAAATTGTCCTTGTGAAGCGATGCGCTGAATGGCAGTATGTAGTCCGTCTGCGCTGCGGTCCATTCGCATACAGGAACATAGAAACTGTGTACAAAATAAACGAATTCGGGTTTGTCGAAACCTTTGAACAGAGCCTTATCAATAGGCCTGATGGTATTCCAACCCATGTGGGGAACTTTGTCCTCGTGCTTCTGTGGATGGAATTTCAGTACCGGAACATCAAAAATCCCCAGGCAGTCGGCATTGCCTTCCTGACTATGGCTGCACATGAGTTGCTGTCCAAGGCAGATGCCTAGTACCGGCTGTTTGAGCCCCTTGATTATTTTGTCCAGGTTGTGTTCCCTGAGATACTTCATTGTCGTGCTGGCTTCGCCTACGCCAGGAAATATGACTTTATCTGCACCGGCCAGTTCATATGCATCATCGGAAAGGACGGCTTCAACTCCGAGTCTCTTCAGACCGTGAATTACCGAGTGTATGTTACCGGCATTGTACTTGACTATTGCAACTTTCATTGTAGTGCTGGATTCCAAAACGGATTTCGGCCGCGAAGTTACGAAAAATGACGGCTTATTGCCCATGACTTATTTTTAAAATGAGTAAATTTGCGGCAAATTATTGGGAAAATTCCCCGTTGCGTATTGTAATTATCTGAATATTAAATAGTTCTGATGAAAAAGTTTGCAGAGCGTGGACAACTTGACCTGTCACAGGTCGGCAAGGATGTGTTGAATGACTGGCTGAAGGAGAATCTCTTTGCCCGCAGTATCAAAGAGCGTGAAGGATGTCCTTCATTCGTGTTCTATGAAGGCCCCCCATCGGCCAACGGCATGCCCGGCATCCATCACGTAATGGCCCGTACCATCAAGGATTCGTTCTGCCGCTACAAGACAATGTGCGGCTTCAAGGTCAACCGCAAGGCCGGCTGGGACACACACGGACTGCCTGTGGAGCTTGGAGTGGAGAAGAAGCTCGGAATCACCAAAGAGGACATAGGCAGGAAGATTTCGGTCGATGACTACAACATGAACTGCCGTACCGAAGTCATGAAATACAAGGAACACTGGAGCGACCTTACTCAGAAGATAGGCTACTGGGTGGACCTTGACGACCCGTATATAACATACGACAACCGTTACATTGAAACTCTGTGGTGGCTGCTCAAGCAGCTGCACGGCAAGGGTTATCTGTACAAGGGCTATACAATCCAGCCGTATTCGCCTGCAGCCGGCACCGGCCTGTCAAGCCACGAGCTGAACCAGCCCGGCTGCTACCGCGACGTCAAGGATACGACCGTCACCGCCAGGTTCCTGATGACCGATCCCAAACCCGAAATGACAGGATGGGGCGAGCCGTGCTTCCTTGCATGGACCACCACGCCCTGGACACTTCCATCCAATACGGCACTCTGCGTAGGCAACAGAATTGACTACGTTGCAGTGCGCACATACAACGCCTATTCCGGCAAGCCGCTTACAGCCGTCATGGCAAAGGAGCGTCTGTCCGCATATCTTGATCCCAAGGGTGCGGAACTTGCTCTTGACAGTTACAGCCAGGGCGACAAGGTAATCCCGTATCAGATTGTGGGAGAGTATAAGGGCAGTGACCTGGTCGGAATGCACTATCAACAGCTCTTCCCGTGGGTCAAGCCCGTATTCAAGGCCGATGACGGTTCCATTCAGACCAGCGACGCCGGTTTCCGCGTAATATCGGGCGACTACGTTACCACCGAGGACGGTACAGGCATTGTACACATAGCACCCACCTTCGGCGCCGATGACGCATTCGTTGCCAGGGCTGCCGGCATACCTTCACTGTTCATGGTCAACCGCAAGATGGAGACGCGTCCTATGGTTGACTTCACGGGAAAGTACTGGATGCTTGACGAACTGGATCCGGATTTCGTAGCACGCTGTGTCAACACGGAACTCTATAGGGAATATGAAGGCGCATACGTCAAGAACGCATACGACCCCAAGTTCAACGAGGGCGGCAAGTATGACGAGGCTGCAGCACAGAAGGCTGAAGACCTGAACATATACATCTGTCTCAAGATGAAGCAGGAGGGTTCGGCATTCAAGATAGAGAAGCACGTGCATAATTATCCGCACTGCTGGCGTACCGACAAGCCGGTGCTTTACTATCCGCTTGACAGCTGGTTCATCAAGGCCACTGCCGCACGTGAGCGCATGATGGAACTCAACGGAACCATAAAGTGGAAACCGGAATCGACCGGAACGGGCCGTTTCGGCAAGTGGCTTGAGAATCTTAACGACTGGAATCTGAGCCGCAGCCGCTACTGGGGCACTCCGCTTCCCATCTGGCGCAACGATGAAGGTGACGAACTGTGCATCGGCTCCGTAGAGGAACTCTACAATGAGATAGAGAAGTCAGTCAGAGCAGGTGTAATGAAGTCCAATCCTTTCAGGGAGAAGGGCTTTGTTCCGGGCGACTACAGTGCCGCCAATTATGACAGGATTGATTTGCACCGTCCTTATGTGGACGATATTGTTCTGGTATCGGAGGCGGGTCGTCCTATGAAGCGTGAGCTTGACCTTATTGATGTGTGGTTTGACAGCGGCGCCATGCCGTACGCACAGCTGCACTATCCGTTCGAGAACAGGGAACTGATAGACAACGGCACATTCTTCCCAGCCGATTTCATAGCCGAGGGCGTTGACCAGACACGCGGATGGTTCTACACACTGCATGCCATCTCGACAATGGTACGCAGCAGCGTTGCCTTCAAGACTGTAATTTCAAACGGTCTGGTTCTTGACAAGAACGGCAACAAGATGTCAAAGCGTCTGGGCAATGCCGTAGAACCGTTCCAGGCAATTGAAAAATTCGGCAGTGACGCACTTCGCTGGTATATGATTACCAACTCGCAGCCCTGGGACAACCTGAAGTTCGACGAGGAGGGTGTAAAGGATGTTACCCGCAAGTTCTTCGGCACGCTTCACAACACATACAAGTTCTTTGCACAGTATGCCAACGTTGACGGCTTTGACTGCTCGCAGCCTCAGATTCCTGTTCGGGAACGTCCCGTCATGGACAAATGGATACTGAGCGAACTGAACACACTGATTGCAGGCGTCCGTGAAAGTCTTGATGACTATGAGCCTACACGCGCAGGCCGTCTCATCCAGGACTTTGTGAATGACTTCCTGTCCAACTGGTACGTCCATCTTACACGTGACCGTTACTGGGGCAGCAGCATGAATCAGGATAAGCTGGCAGCATACCAGACTCTGTATTCCTGTCTTGAAACCGTTTCCAGGCTTATGGCACCGATAGCCCCGTTCTATGCGGACCGTCTGTACCGTGACCTGACTGCTGTCTGCGGCAGCAAGTACGCATCGGTTCATCTGGCTGAATATCCTGTGGTTGACAGTGCTCTTGTTGACAAGGAACTGGAAACCCGTATGGAGTTGGCACAGAAGCTCACTTCAATGACGCTGGCCCTGCGCAAGCGTGACGATGTGAAAATCAACGTACGCAAGCCCTTGCAGAAGATACTCATTCCCGTTACTGCGGAACTGCGTTCACATATCGAACCTGTTGTGGAACTTATCCGCGACCAGGTGAATGTCAAGGAGATTGAGTTTGTTGAAGGTGCAACCGGAATCCTCGTGAAGAAGGTGAAATGCAACTTCAAGATTCTTGGCAAAAAGTTCGGTCCGCTCATGAAAAGTGTGGCTGCCGCTGTACAGTCAATGACTCAGGAACAGGTTGCAGAACTGGAAGCCAACGGCAGCTATACATTCAATCTGAATGGTAGCCAGGCCACGATCGAGACCTCTGAGGTCGAGATTTTTAGCGAAGATATTCCGGGCTGGGTAGTTGCCAACGAAGGCACTCTGACCGTTGCTCTTGACATACAGATGACCGATGCTCTGAAGCGCGAAGGCATTGCCCGTGAACTCAAGAAGAGAATTCAGGATCTGCGCAAATCAAGCGGGCTTGAAATAACTGACCGCATTAACCTGATTATCAGCTCCAACCCTGATACCGATGCTGCAGTTCTGGAATATCAGGATTGGATTAAGACTCAGGTCCTGGCTGACAGTATCCGTTTGGAAAAGGACTGGCAGGGTGGAGAGGATGTGTCGTTTGACGAATACAGCTTCCGTCTGTCGATTGAGAAAATTTGAATAAGATAACCTAATATTACAAACTGCTATGGCTGAAAAGAATCGCTATTCCGATGAAGAACTTGAAGAGTTCCGTCAACTTATCAATGAAAAACTGGAGATTGCCCAAAGAGACTATGATGCTCTGAAAGCCTCACTCATGAACACCGATAACAACAGTGCCGATGATACCGCACCGACATTCAAGGTTCTTGAGGAAGGGGCAAATACATTGTCAAAAGAAGAGACCATGCGTCTTGCACAGCGTCAGATGAAATTCATTCAGTCACTCCAGGCGGCATTGGTGCGTATTGAAAACAAGACATACGGTATATGCCGCGAAACCGGAAAACTCATTCCTAAGGAGAGACTGCGTGCCGTTCCTCATGCAACACTGTCCATTGAAGCAAAACAGGGAAAACACTGAATCGGGTTTTCAAGCAGTCAGTCATTTCAAAACATATTGCTGAATGTCAGAATCAAAGTTGAAGCCGGATAGCGTGTCGTCGGACTCAGGCAGATGGCAGGGGCTGATAGTGCTGATAATAGTGCTGTCGGTAATTGTCATTGACCAGGCCAGCAAGTTCTGGATAAAGACCAACATGACATTGTCGCAGACCATAGATGTTACATCATGGTTCAAGATAACCTTTGTTGAGAACAATGGTATGGCATTCGGTATGGAACTGTTCGGAAAGATGTTCCTGTCGGTTTTCCGTATAGTTGCAATCGGTCTGTTCATCTGGTACATTGCCAGAATCAGAAACAAGGGCTTTCCTACAATGTACATTGTAACCCTGGCATTCATTCTGGCCGGAGCAATTGGAAACCTTATAGACTGCATATTTTATGGTCTGATATTTACCGACAGTACATTTACCGATGTCGCCACGCTGACCGGATTCGGTCAGGGGTATTCTTCGGTACTTTATGGAAAAGTGGTTGACATGTTGTATTTTCCACTGTTCCAGTGGCCCGATTGGATGCCGTTCCTGGCGGGCAGGACTTTCTTCAGTCCTGTATTCAATTTTGCCGATTCATGCATTACATGCGGCATGATAGCATTGGTATTGTTCTATACAAAATACATTAATATGGGTCTTGAATACAGAGACCCCAATGACAAGTCATCGGTTGAAGAATAAGCTCTATATATTTCTGCTGCCGGTATTGGCACTGTTTTCCGGCTGCCGGCTGCATCGCCCTTCCGAGGTGTTGTCTCCAAAGGAAATGGAGACGTTTCTCTATGATTACCATCTGTCACAGGGAATAATATCCGAATTGCCGCAGGACCAGAAATACAAAGCTCAGGCATTGACCGACTGGGCCTTGGAGAAGAATGGCATATCAAGTGAACAACTGGAGACTTCGCTCATCTGGTACACCAGATATCCCGGTGAATTTGCCAAGATATACAAGAAATTGAACAGAAGAATCGATGCCGAGTACAAGGAGTCGCAGAACATTATATCACGAATGGAGAAACGCTCCTTCAGTATTGGCAGTGGAGACAGCGTATCGCTTTGGTATCCTGACAGTCTGATTATTCTGAATTCAAGCAGATATATGTCTGGATTGAGAATGGAGCAGATTGGAGGCGAGTCCTTTCTGCCATGCGACACGATTGTCTGGAATGGCACTGCCACAATCATCAGTCCCGATACCGTCAACGTTTCAGGTCTTTATATGGCTATGACTCTTGCCTACGAAGACAGCATATCCACGATGGATACCATTCTGACCGGGTCGGGATCAAATGGGATCCGGTTCTCTATGGTGCTTGATACGGTTCAAAGCATGAAATCTGTAAGGTTTCTTGCACAGTATCTTGAAGATTCCGAAAGTAACAGCCGCGGTATGGCTCTCATCTCCGGAATTGATATGATGAGATATCATAGCAATGCCGATACGCTGGCGTTGCCGGATTCAGCTAGCGCCTTTGTCGAGCAGGCTGATACTCTTTGAACTGTACTATCACCGGGAATTATTTCGGCCTTCTGAACTCCGCGCAGATAATGGCGGTTGCTACAGCCACATTCAGTGATTCTGACGTTTTTGCCCCTTCCGGCCAGTTGGGAATGAACAGCCTGTGGCTTACCAGCCGTTCTATTTCTTGGCTTATCCCATTGCCTTCGTTACCCATCACTACAATGCCGCTGCCTTTGAGCTGACAATCCTGGTACATGTTCTTTCCGTTGAGGAACGTCCCGTAAACGGCAATGTCTGCCGGAAGTGCTGACAGTTCCTTCTCCAAATCAGTATAGTGGAATCTGACGCGGGCCAGTGCTCCCATAGTGGCTTGAACGGCTTTCGGATTGTATATGTCGGCTGTTCCTCTGGAACAGACAATGTCCTGTATGCCAAACCAGTCGGCAATACGGGCTATGGTTCCCAGATTTCCCGGATCCTGAATGTTGTCAAGTGCCAACACCAGATTGTTGCGTGCAATATCGGCCAATGCAAGGTGATGCTCCGGTATCTCAAAACAGGCAATGACGTCCTGCGGCGTTGCGAGCAGGCTTGTCTTTTCAAGCTCCTGTCGTGAAACGCACTCTTTTCTGTCAGCCTTGAATGAACCGTGTGCATCGGACCACTCTTTGGTTGAAACAAGCAGACGGCAGTGAAAATAACCATTCAGGTCGCCCACAAGTTTCGGCCCCTCGGCAATGAATATGCCAGTCTCATTCCGGTATTTTTTCTGCTGCAGACTCCTGATTGTGCTTATGTCATTCCTGCTTAACATATGGTAAAATATTTCAGTTGTAAAGATAGTCAATTTTGCGTTTTGAACTTTGAATTGAGCCATACATTGCCTAATTTTGTAACTTTTAGAAGAGTGCTGCAATGAATATACGGGTTGGACATCTGCTGTTTGCATCGGTCGTGCTTGCCATGACCGCATCCTGCTCGCTCTGCCGTTATGTTCCTGATGGAAGTTATCTTCTTGACAGGGTCGAAGTGGTGAATGACGGCAACACGAAGGATATGCATAATAGCTTGCTGCGCTATTCGGCGCAACAGCCCAATTCGCGTTGGTTCGGCATAACCCGCATGCCGCTTCGCATATACTCTCTTGCCGGTACGCGCCATCCCGACCGTCCAATCAATGCATTACTACGCAAAGTGGGTGAGGAGCCCGTACTGTATGATGAATTGCAGGCCATAGCATCGGCCGGTGACATGGAGCAGTCGCTTACAAACAGCGGCTTTCTGAATGCCAGAGTCGAACCTCATGTGAATCATGTTACTGCAAAAAAGGTCAAACTTCAATACCTGGTACATCCGGGACGCCTGTTCGTGGTAGATACCATCAGGACTGTCGTGCCGGACAGCGGATTCGCCGCAATTGTTGCAGACGGACAGTCGTCCAGCCTGTTGCACAGCGGAATGAGTCTTGACTGCGAACTGTTGGACGCTGAGCGGCAGCGTATTGTGGACCTGGCCCATATTAATGGCTACTATGCTCTTAGCCGAGATAATGTTTCATTTGTTGCCGATACGGCTGCAACGGATGACAAGGTGGGTCTTACCGTATTTGTCAGAGGAGCCGAAGCTTCAGCCCGGTACAGAATATCGAAAGTGAATTATTTCCTTTCAGATGAGGCCGGAAGAACCGGTGACATGCTTCTGCATGCTGACAGTCTCAGTGGTGACGGCTTTACATTGTATTACCCTCTGAAGGACCGCAAACCCCAACTGAAACCCGACGTAATAGCCAGCCATTCATATCTGCGTCAGGGGCAGCTTTACAATTCCGACACCGTTTCAAATACATATCGGTCATTGTCCCGACTTGGAATGCTGAAGTATTCGAATATCGGTTTTGAGGAAACGGCAGGAAATACGCTGGAGGCAAATGTCTCAATGCTGACACGTAACAAGCATTCATTCGGCCTTGAAGTGGAGGGTACCAACACTGCAGGCGATTTGGGTGCAGCTGCATCGGCTTCGTACATTGACAGAAATCTGTTTGGAGGTTCTGAACAGTTTACATTGAAAATACGTGGGGCATACGAGGCTATCTCGAATTTGCCGGGATATTCAGGCAACACCTATCTCGAGTACGGTGCCGAGGCAAATCTCGACTTCCCTGAATTTCTCGTTCCTTTGATGAGCCAGGGACGACAGAGAAAGATACAGGCCACAACGCAGTTCAGTTTGAAAATCAATGCCCAGAAGCGTCCTGAATTCCAAAGAACAATCTTTTCGGCGGGCTGGAGCTATTTGTGGGGCGATACGTGGAGCACACAGAACAAGCTTGATGTCATAGATTTGAACTATCTGGTGGTTCCATGGATTTCATCCCACTTCCAAAGTGAATATCTTGATCCGATAACAACCGGGAAGTCAATCCTCAAGTATAACTATGAGAATCTTCTCATTGCCAAGGCCGGCTATACTTTCTATCACACCAATTCGGCATCGCAGACATCGGCCGAACCGTACAGATACACCATAAGGGCCGGGATAGAAACATCGGGCAATGTATTCAGTCTCCTTTCCGAACCTCTTAACTTGAAGAAGAATGCCAACGGGCAGTCAATGGTGATGAATATCGCGTTCGCGCAGTATGTGAAACACGATTTCTCATTTACGGCCAACTGGAGAATGAGCCAGTCTGACAATCTGCTATTCCATATAGAGTGGGGAATAGCGGTACCCTACGGCAACTCGTCAAGCCTTCCGTTTGAAAAACGCTATTTTGCCGGCGGTGCCAATGGCGTCCGTGGCTGGGCCGTCCGTGCTCTCGGACCAGGAACGTATGGTGGTGGCGACAATGCAATTGACTATATCCGCCAGTCTGGTGATATAAAACTGGGCAGCAGTCTGGAATACCGTTCCAAACTGTTCTGGAAACTGAATGGTGCGATATTTGCCGATGCCGGCAATATATGGACAGTAAAGGACTATGCTGAACAGCCCGGAGGGTTGTTCCGTTTTGACAGCTTCTACAAACAGATTGCCGCGTCATACGGTCTGGGTCTGAGGCTTGACTTCAATTTCCTAGTTGTCCGTCTGGATGCCGGAATGAAGGCGTACAACCCGGCGGGCGATACAAAGTATGACAGGCTGCCGTTGACGCATCCTGACTTTGAACGTGATGCCGCATTCCATCTGGCAGTCGGATATCCGTTCTGATTTATGTTATGAAAGAGAAAAAACAAAATATAAATGAAGACTTTTTTCATGAGCCTGTCAAGTGGCAGCAGCGGAAACTGCTACTATCTTGGCACAGAAGAACATGCAATTTTGATTGATGCCGGCATTCCGGTAAAGCAGATCCGCACATTCCTGAAGAATGCCGGATTGGAGTTTGAAAAGATTATGGCAGTGTTTGTTACCCATGATCATGCCGATCACATAAAGGCATTGGGCAACATTGGCGAAAAATGTGCCATTCCTGTATATGCAACCCGTGAGACGCATATCGGCATCAACAACAACTACTGTATGACCGAGAAACTGATAAGCAGCGTGCGCTATGTGGAGAAGGAGGTGCCTTTTCAGTTTCATGAATTCGAGGTCACTCCGTTTGAAGTTCCACACGATGGAACTGACAATGTGGGATATCGTGTAAGGGTCGGTGATAAGGTGTTCTGCTTTGTTACAGACCTTGGGCATATTACCGAAACCGCGGCAAAGTATATTCTGCAGGCACAGTACCTTATTATGGAAGCCAACTACGATGAGGATATGCTGCGTATGGGCAATTACCCGAAGTTCTTGAAGGAACGCATTACCAGCCCCCGCGGGCACCTCAGCAACAGGACTACTGCAAATTTTCTAGCAAATAACATGACTCCCGATATGAAGTATGTCTGGTTGTGTCATCTCAGCGGTGAGAACAACCATCCGGAGATTGCATATAAGACGGTTGAATATGAGATGAGGAGCGTAGGTATCATACCGGGCAAGGACGTCCAGTTGTGTGCTCTTAAAAGAACTACTCCGTCAGAACTCTACGTATTTGAATAATATGTAGAGTCCTGTTTCTCAGGATATCGCGAAAGATCGTGTACGAAAAAATGGGATCGTTCGGTCCCATTTTCTTTCGTACGCGATCAGGGATTCGAACCCTGGACCCATTGATTAAGAGTCAATTGCTCTACCAACTGAGCTAATCGCGCATCTTCCTTTCAAAAGCGATGCAAAGGTACTGCATTGGCGTCAATGCTCCAAATGAATGACTGACTTTTTTTAAAAAAAATAATGCCCCTGCCAATCATCGGCAAGGGCAATATTATAAGGTGCTGAAAATCAGTGCTTGTCCTCGTAGTTGTCGTACACGGTCTTCGGTACCAGCTCTATGTAGTCAAAGCAATACTGGGCATCTTCCTTGTCCAGCAGCTGTTTGAAGCGCAGATAATAGTCCATGTTCGACTTCATGTATTCGGTAGAAATGATAAGACGTCCCTGATGGTTCTCGGCGCGGTGTGAGCGCGCGTTCTGTGTCATCTGGGAGTCGGGTCCCTTCATCCAGCCGCGGTTCTTCATTGACTTGTCAAGTGCGTCTATGTCATCATCGGTATCAAGATCATCATCACTTATCCAGCCGACGCTGGCGTCATCCAGGTTGACACGCAGATCGCACGGCAGACCCAGCGGACTCCATGCGTCACGTCTGACACTCTCTCCATGTGGTACGCATGCCATATAATACTGTGCAATGCCGCAGTAGCTTTCAAGAGCACGAAACGAAACGCGCAGCTGCCATGTTCCGTCGTGTGGAACGGGTGGCAGTTTAACGTATATGTCAAACATGCCTTCAATGTCAATGGCGTCGCCTTCATAGGTATTGGTCGATTCCTCAACCGGACGCAGGTGAATCTTGTAGCTGGTGCTGTACGAATAGAAGTGTTTGGGGTCTTTGAAACCGATGCTCTTTTTATTGTCGCCGCCGGTATATGCACCGCGCGCACCCGATGTTATGAAATCGGGCGAAAGCGTTCCTGCATCTATTCTCAGACGTCTGTCGAGAATATTCTCACGAACGTTCCTGTCATATACCAGAACCTTGTCAATATAATGGATTATTCCGTTCATTGCAATCTGCTCGACATCACCCATGTCGCTTGGACTGAGTATCTCTATGCCAGGCTCAAAACCGCCTTTGAAGACGGTGCTGCCGTTACCTTCCTTACCCTGCCTGTTGATAAACACTCTCTTTTGCGGATTGTCGGAAGTGACGTCGGTCGATATTCTCATGATTGAGTTGGGTGCCAGAGTTTCGAAATAGTCTTCCGGATCAGTGATTTTTGCACTGAAGTAGTCAATTTCGTCACTTCTTGTATTGAAATTGCTGTATCCCATAAGCTCAGGCAGAATATGGTAACCGATGAATCTGTTCAGGGAATTGCACGGATCGGTCGGATCATCAATGTCGGCATCCTCCGGATAAATATCATCGTATATGAACTTGGCATAGTCTTCCATGCTTTTCATATCGGTAATTCCGCTTTTTGCAAATACCTGGTTTGTTTCAACAAAGATCGTGAAACATGTCTTTCTGTGCTCCCAGAACTGAAGGGTGTAACTGCGTGTAGAAGCGTGCAGTTCAACACGGCTTCTGCTTCCGATGGAATCCTGTCCTACATGGTATGAAGCATCATAATATTCGTTGAGCTTGTCGAGGAAACCGGTCTTTTTAAGTGCTTCATAGAACAGTGAAGTGTTCGGGTTGTTGCTGATAAGGTCATAGACATAGTTACCTGTAAAATCAATGCAGTGGTCAATTGCATGGATTACGCCGTTTTCACAGGTGTCATCGGCTATGGTTATGCGCGAAAACTTGTTCACACATCTTGCCAGACGGGTCTTGATTCCATTGCCTGTCTGATAGTTGATGGAGTCGAAATTAAGCAGAAGATACCGGTCAAGACGGTTAACCTTTGAAAAGGCGCCTTCGGGCATCTCCCCGACATAGCATGTGATGCCTTCAACCAAGTGGTTCTCGGCCAGTGAATCAATCAGTTCTACAGGTAATTCATCGACAGAACTATATGATACCTTGTCCTTAGCACTACGTTCCTTAAGAAATTCTTCAATCGCGCTGTTGTCCGGAGCAAAACAGGTGTTCTCTCCGTATGTCTGAAGGCTGCCCCATAATGGTTTGCTGGATAGTTTCAGAATCTTTACAAACTCGCTGAAGTTTTCATTCTGTTCAAGTCGGCTTGCAATGGAATAGCCGGTAAATGTGTAGTACGTTCCTGGATGCTGCTCGTCAACGCAGCTTGTCAGTACGGAAAAGCTAAGGCATACAATGGCCGATAATATGGCCTGTCCGGTTTTGTGTGTCATGTCTTTTGGGTGATGTTAGAATTTGAAATAGTTTTTTGCGTTATAGTATGATATGTCGGAAATCATCTGACCGATGCGTCCCATTTCCGTTGACGGCAGTTCTCCGTTTTCGACATCACTGCCGATAAGGTTGCAGAGAATGCGGCGGAAATACTCATGTCGTGCATACGATACGAAAGAACGGCTGTCTGTGAGCATTCCTACAAAACGTGACAGAAGCCCCTGTGTGCTCAGCACGTTCATTTGCTGCTCCATGCCGAACTTCTGGTCCAGGAACCACCAGCCTGCACCAAGTTGCATCTTGCCGGGGGTTATGCCGTCCTGGAAGTTACCCAGCGTTGTGGCAAGAACCTCAAAGTCAGCAGGATTCAGGTTATATACAATGGTTCTGGCAAGCTTGTCCATACTGTTCAGTCTGTCAAAGAAACGGTTCATGGCCTTGGCTGTGTGCACCTGTGTAATGGAATCATAGCCTCTGTCCTTGCCAATCAGATTGAACATTCTGGTGTTCTGGTTGCGTATTACGCTGTAATGGAACTGCTGCGCCCAGTCTGTATCGGCATCCATCTTGCTGAATTCAAGCATCATGGCGCTCTTGTACATGCTGGTCTCTGCATCGGTTAGAACACTTCCGTTCATGACTTTGTCAAAAATGGCGTCGATCTGTGACGGGGTGAAATCGTCGGCGTAGAACTCTTCCATGCCGTGGTCGCTCAGACGGCAGCCTGCTTGCTCGAAGAATTTGTGCCGTACCTGAAGGGCTTTCACCACGTCATCAAAGCAGTTTATCCTGACACCGCTAGCCGATTCAAGTCTGGCTATGTATTCCGAATAAGCCTTGGGATTCTCCACGGCCATGGCATTGTCCGGTCTCCAGGTGGGCAGAACCTTGACCTTGAAGCCGCTGGCCTTTATCTGACGGTGATACTCAAGCGAGTCAACGGGATCATCGGTCGTACATACGGTCTCAACTCCGTATTTCATCATGAACTGGCGTGCACTGAACTCTGGACTTTGAAGCTTCTCGTTGCACTCGTCATAAATCTCTCTGGCGGTGTCGGGGTTCAGGACCTTGTCAATGCCGAAGGCTGTCTTCAGTTCCAGATGTGTCCAGTGGTACAGGGGGTTGCGCATGCAGTACGGTATGGTTTCGGCCCATTTGCTGAACTTGTCCCAATCGTCGGCATTGCCTGTAACGAACTCCTCGGAAACCCCGTTAGCACGCAGAACACGCCACTTGTAGTGGTCTTCGGCAAGCCACAGTTCCGTTATCGAGCGGAAACGCTTGTCTTCGGCTACCTGTCTGGGGTCAAGGTGACAGTGATAGTCAATGATAGGCAATCCCTCGGCATGCTCGTGGTAAAGTTTTCTGGCGGTATCTGACTGTAAAAGAAAATCCTTGTTAATAAAAGGCATGTCTGGTCAGTATAAAAAAGGTTAGTAATAGGTTGTCAGTATCGGGTTATCTCATAAAAGTCTTGCAATATGCCGTTCCAGTATATTCTCGGTTACCTGTGCTCCGACTGTTCCGGCATTTCTCCTTATTGCATCATAGAATTCATTGCCATACTCGGCTGCAATCTTGTAAGCAACATGAATGAGCTGCCTGAAGTTGGGATTGTACTTTACATCCTGCTGGTTGTGCCTCAAGGCGCGTGCATAGTCCTCACCGTTCCATGAAGCGATGTCTTCCTTGCCTGGCAGTTTGGATTTGTCTATGTCTATGACTGTGGCGTATGGAATACAGAGTTCCTCCATGCGGTCAAGGGCCTTGATGGCAATGTCCTTGGCCAATTGGAGGGCTTTTGCATCTGATAGGGCAAGGCCGATGTTCTCTTCAAGCCAGGTAGTACCGGCTGTCTTGATATGTATGCCTTTGCCATACTTGCGGATAAGACGTCCCATGATGGGGTAGATTGAAAACTTGTCGCTGCCGGAGTGTATGCTCAGTTTAAGTCCTTCGGGCAGCCCGAATTCCCTGACAGCAAAATCAATGACAAGCAGATCCTGCTCGAACTCCTGTTCAAACTGTCTGATATCTCCAACATACTCCACTCCCTTGTTGAAACGTCCTGTGAATTTTGGCGCAATGGTTTGGAGCGGAATTCCCTGGCTGCTCAAGGCACTCAGAATGAAGAACATCTCTATCGGTGTCTGCGGACTGTCAACTTCATCCATTGAGACTTCGGTAACGAAACTGTCCTTGCCTTTCTTCTGCTCAATGTGTCTGTATATGTTTCCAGCCTGAATTGCAGCATACAGGTATTTGTCCGCCATCTGTTCCAGAAGATTCCTGTCAACGTCAAAGGGCGTGTCAATTCCGGGAACTGTAAGTTTGCCGCAGTATTTTGCATTCGCTTCAACAAAAGCGGACTTTTCTACGTTTCCGGCCGGTTTTCCTATGTAGTCGGCAACGTCTATGGTGTAAAAGTCCGATGCATCGATGAACTTGTCCACATTGCTCAGGTTAATGTGGTCGGCATCGACAAAATACGCACCTTTGTAGCCCAATGCCTTTACGGCAGCGTCGGCCTCATGGCGGGTCTCCATCGGATCGGTACCGACTATCTGATGCTCACGGTTCGATTTGTTCCAGACTGGAACGAAATCCATTGAATATTTGGCGTCGGCCTTGATCAGGGCTTCGAGCTGTGCCTGCCCTTCCTGTGAGAAGCGGTCTCCTATGCCGAAAGAGTACTTTCCGAGTGCCTTCATTTTAAATGTTCCTAAAAAAGCGCATAAATATATTAAATAAAATTGAATATCCAGTATATTTGTCTCAATAATCGGAAAAATAAACTACAAACGATATGAAATACTCATTTGAAGATTTGAAAGGCCGCAACTGCGTCATTACAGGCGGCTTCGGTGTGATAGGCATGGCTCTTACACGCGGACTTGCTCAGGCAGGTGTCAACCTTGCAGTAATAGGCCGCAATCCCGCAACGGCCGACAAGGCAAAGGCCATTGCCGCAGAATTCGGAATAAAGTGCATAGGCATATCGGCCAGTGTGACCGATAAGTCTCAGCTGGAGCAGGCAAGGACACAGATTAACCGTGAACTCGGAAAAATTGACATTCTGATAAACTGCGCCGGTGGCAATTCACCCAAGGCAACCTGCAAGGTGGAGCAGATGTCAAAGGGCGACAACCTGGCCGATACGTTCTACGGCCTTGACATGTCGGGCTTCCATGACGTGTTTGATCTGAATTTCATAGGCACCCTTCTGCCAACCATGGTATTCACTCAGGACATGATAGAATCGGGAAAAGGTAATGTGCTGAACATATCGTCAATGAATTCAATCCGTCCGCTCACCAAGATTCCCGCATATTCGGCAGCTAAGGGCTCAATCAACAACTTCACCCAGTGGTACGCCGTCCACGTTGCCCAGATGGGCATCAGGTGCAATGCTATTGCTCCTGGATTTTTCCTTACAAGTCAGAACCGTTTCCTGCTGACCGATGAACAGACCGGCGAACTCAAGCCGCGCGGAAAAAAGATAATTGCCAATACTCCGACCCACCGTTTCGGCGAGCCCGAAGAGTTGGTTGGCACCATGCTTTATCTGCTGAGTGATATTTCTGCTTTCGTTACCGGTGTGATCATTCCGGTTGACGGCGGCTACTCCGCATTCGGCGGCGTCTGACCGGATTATTAAACTTGAGTTATGAGAGAACTTGCATTATACCTGTCTGCATGTCTTGTCCTGTCCGCTTGCGGCAGCCGTTCCGGACAGCATCCGGCGCAGACCGAACGGCAGGACAGTACCGTATTGGAGATCCTGACGGAACAGAACGGAACTGTCCTGACCGATTCAACGGTGATTCATGCGGCGCAGCGTGCATTCGCCTGCATTCCTGATCATGCAAAAGTCGCTGCCGAAGCGCGGTCCCTCATGACAGAAGACCTGTATTATGCGTTGACCGTTGCATGTGAAGTTCCACATTGGGAAATAGATCTGGGTTCGGATGAGTTCCTCGCATACTTTGTCACTGGTCAGGATGGCACAGTCGGACCGATTAAAAGCGTCACGGCTACCAAGGCGGCGGAAGACAGCTGTACATTGGAACTGTTCTATAGCATTTTGTTTGATGGAGTCCTGTCAGATTACACGGATTCCATAAGACTTGTCATGGTCAATGAAAACGGCAGGTGGCTGCTTGACGATTTCGGCGATGGAGCAAAGGAACAATGCACAGGTTTCATAAGAGACGAAGTCCTGAACTGGCAGACCGGAAAGACCAGACAGTATATGGAGACCGATTCCAGTTACTATTCCCAGGAGCATATTGCCGCTATTGAAAGGTACTACGAGGAATTCCTCGGCCGCTACGGTAACTATGTTGACAGTCTGACAGCCGGGGGAAAATCTGTTTGAATGGTCCGATGGAAAAGTCATTCCGGTTTCGGGTTTCATTGAATCAGATTATCAAGATGAAACCCAACTGGTTGAAACTGAAGTGAGCATGAATATATTGCAGACAATTCCTGTCAGTTCATCAAATGTCTATTAGCCCTAAAAAGTACAAGCTGTACAAAGATGGCAATATGCTGAAGATTGTCTGTTGAGAGTGAGCTTGCACATGGCACTTATGTGCATCGGACCTGATCCCTTGCAATACCATAGGAACTACCTCGGAGTAACGGAGTATCTCGAGATACTCCGTTACTCCGAGGTACATTCTTCGGTACACGGTCGTATCTCGACTATTTTCACTCTGCTGCCCGTTGAATATGGAAAAAGAATATGTTCACTTCTTCTGTGGATGAGAATAAGTTGAACAGGGCCTTTTTACGCAGAAAAATAAATGAAGGTCCATGAAGCGGTATCAGGAACTTACGCGATGTAAGTTCCTGATACCGTATTTCCGCCGTGGCCGGTCCAGTTGGTGTGGAAGAACTCGCCGCGCGGACGGTCCGTGCGCTCGTAGGTGTGGGCTCCAAAGTAGTCACGCTGTGCCTGCAGCATGTTGGCCGGCAGACGCTCGCTGCGGTAGCCATCGTAGTATTCCAGACCTGCTGCGAGGCAGGGTACCGGAATACCGCTGACAATGGCCTGAGCTACGACACTCCGCCAGCTCTGCTGTGACTGTGCCAGCTTTTCCTGAAAGAACGAGTCCATCATGAGATTGGCAAGTTCGGGATTCTTTATGAAGGCATCCTTGATCTTGCCAAGGAATACAGAACGTATAATGCAGCCGCCGCGCCACATCAGTGCAATGCCGCCGTAGTTCAGGTTCCAGCCGTATTCCTTTGCAGCAGCACGCATCAGCGCATAACCCTGTGCGTATGAAACGACCTTGGCGGCAAACAGGGCCTTGCGCAGGTCTTCAAGGAAAGACTTGCGGTCTCCGGTGAACTTTGCCTTTGCAGGTCCTTCAAGAACCTTGCTTGCGCTGGTGCGCTCCTCCTTCTGTGCCGACAGACAGCGTGCAAAGACCGATTCTCCAATCAGTGTCAATGGAACACCATGGTCAAGTGCTGCAATGGCAGTCCACTTGCCTGTGCCTTTCTGACCGGCGGTATCGAGGATATAGTCCAGGACATACTTGCCTTCTTCGTCCTTCTTGGCAAGAATGTCGCGCGTAATCTCAATAAGGTATGAGTCAAGGTCGCCGCGGTTCCATTCGGCAAAGGTCTCATGCATTTCCTGATTGGTCATGCCAAGATAGTCCTTCATTATCTGGTAGCACTCGCAGATAAGCTGTATGTCACCGTATTCAATGCCGTTGTGTACCATCTTAACAAAGTGGCCTGCACCATTCTCGCCAACCCAGTCGCAGCAGGGACTGCCGTCCTCGACCTTGGCGCAGATGCTCTGGAATATGGGCTTTACAATGGGCCATGCTGCGGGGCTTCCGCCGGGCATCATGCTGGGACCTTTCAGAGCGCCTTCCTCACCGCCTGAAACGCCGGTGCCTATGTACAGCAGGCCCTTGCTCTCAACGTATGCCGTACGGCGTGCGGTGTCCGGGAAGTGGGTGTTGCCACCGTCAATAATCACATCGCCCTTGTCAAGTAGGGGAATGAGTCTGTCAATGAAGTCATCGACAGCCTGACCGGCCTTGACCATAAGGAACACCTTGCGTGGACTTTCCAGTGACTGTATGAAATCCTCCAGACTGGTGGCTCCGTAAATGTTCTTTCCCTTTCCGCGGGCGTTCATAAAGTCTTCGACCTTTGAAACCGTACGGTTGAATACGCTTACTCTGAATCCCTTGCTCTCCATGTTGAGTACAAGATTCTCACCCATAACTGCAAGGCCGATAAGACCTATATCTGATTTCTTTTCCATTGTCTGTGTGTTGTTTTTTTGACTGTGCAAAGTTACTGAAATAAAACAGACTCTATGCTACTTTACTGTAACTGTGAACTTCTGAAGTTTGTCTTCATTGCTTGAAGGACCATAAAGCACTTCGTACTTGCCGGGAATAGTGCGCATAATGTTGAGGTTGGTATCGAACCATTCAAAGCTGTTCCAGTCAAGATCTATGCTTACGGTCTCTTTTGTCCCGGCCTTGATGCCGGCGCGCTTGAAGCCGCGCAGCGCGTATCTGGGACCTTCATTGTCACCTGCACGCCTAATATAGACCTGTACAACCTCGTCTCCGTCCATGCTGCCATTGTTGGAAACGGGAACGCTCAGTGTTATGCTTTTGCCTTCCTTTACGGTCTTTGAACTGAGCTTTCCCTTGCCGTACTGCATATCGCTGTAGCTCAGACCGTAGCCGAATTCCCACAAGGGCTTTTCGGTCATATAGCGGTAGGTGCGTCCCTTCATCGAGTAGTTCTCAAAGTCGGGAAGCTGGTCGGTGCTGCGGTAGAATGTTACAGGCAGGCGTCCTCCCGGATTATATTCACCCATAAGGACCGATGCAACCGCATTGCCGCCTTCCTGACCCGGATACCATGCCTGCAGTATGGCATCGCAGTCATCCTTTATATCGGCCAGTCCCATGGCTGAACCGGAATAGTTTACGAATACTATTTTCTTGCCTGCTGCCTTGAGGGCCTTGATGAAATCTACCTGAACCTGAGGCAGCTCAATGGCTGTGCGGTCGCCGCCCTTGAATCCGGGTATGCTTACTGGCATCTCCTCGCCTTCAAGTGACGGGGCAATGCCGCCTGCAAACACTACAATGTCGGCATCGGCAACGTTGCGGACGGTCTTTTCGGCACTGATAACCTCTTCAATGCCAAGATCAAAGCTCAGTGCGGCCTGACCGCGCTGGCATGCGTATGAAATTACAATCTCGTACTGCTGTCCGGCTTTGGCGGCAATGGTGTGTACCTTGCGCATTTCGCTGCCGCCGCGCCCCTGGATGCGTACTCTTTCGCCGTTTACGGTAATCTGTACGGTGCCCTGATTCTTAAGGTAGAGGGCAACGTCACCGTCGGCCGATGCAGTGAATGTACCTGTATATTTTGCGGCAAAGTCAGTCAGATTCACATTAGGAGCGAATACCGTAGCTCCTGCGGTGGTGAAGTTCAGCGGGGTGGAGTTGTGGCGCAGGACATCGGGCTCACCCTCGGCGCGGGCGTTGTTCCAGTACTGGGCATCAAAGCCCTGCTGGTCACTTGCGCTGCACTGCGAGAACAGACTGCGCAGTGACAGTGACTGCTGTGCGTAGTCGCAGCCGTGGTCGTAGATGACCTGGCCAAGACGGTCGTTCATTGCGGCAAGCAGTGTGACAGTATGGCTGGGAGTGCCGTTGTAGTTGCCCCACTGCATTACGGAATCGTTGGCGTTTGGACCTACAACGGCAATCTTCTGACCTTTGCTCAAAGGCAGTATGCCGTTGTTCTGCAGCAGCACCATGCTTTCCTGGGCCATCTTGAGCGACAGGGCGCGGTGCTCCTTGCTGTCAACTACCGAGTAGGGGATGCTGTTCCATTCCACGTCATCTGGGTCGTCCATCTCGCCCAGCTCGTAGCGGGCAGTCATGAGGCGGATTAGCGAGCGGTCAACATCGGACTCGCTTATCAGTCCGTCGGCTACGGCCTGCGGCAGGTTTGCGTATGCACTGCCGCACTCAAGGTCAGTGCCGGTAATGACAGCCTTCGATACGGCATGCTTTGCATCGGGTTCGGTATTATGATGCCCCTCCTGGAAGAAGTCGTTTATGGCCCAGCAGTCCGATACCACTATGCCCTTGAAGCCCCATTCTTCACGCAGAATCTGCTGCAGCAGGCGGCTGCTTCCGCAGCACGGCTCGTCCTCGTAGCGGTTGTAGGCGCACATTACTTCCTTTACGTCAGCCTCCTGAACAAGTGCCTTGAATGCCGGCAGATAGGTCTCGCGCAGGTCGCGCGGGGCAATGTCATCGGCATTGAACTCATGGCGGTTCCATTCCGGCCCGCTGTGTACGGCAAAGTGCTTGGCGCAGGCGTGCAGCTTGTCATATTTGGCATCGGAGGGACCCTGAAGACCGTTTACTACCGATACGCCCATGCGGCTTGACAGGAACGGGTCCTCGCCGTATGTCTCCTGACCGCGTCCCCAGCGCGGGTCGCGGAATATGTTTACGTTGGGTGTCCAGAAGGTGAGTCCCTGGTAGCGGTTAAGCTTGCCGTTTTTGCTGTACTGGACGCTCTTGGCGCGTGCCTCGTCGCTCACTGCTGTGAAGACATCAAGCAGCAGCGCGTCATCGAACGATGCCGCCATGCCTATGGACTGCGGGAACACAGTTGCCAGACCGGCGCGTCCAACTCCGTGGAGAGCTTCATTCCACCAGTCATACGCCTTGATTCCGAATTCCGGAATGGCGGCCGATGCGTTCTGCATGAGCGATGCCTTCTGCTTCAGGGTAAGGCGGCTCACAAGGTCGGTTGCACGCTGCTCGGGCGTCAGTGACTTGTCCAGATAGTCCTGCGCACCAGCTGGCATCATTGTAATAATGGCTATGCCAAATAGTGATAAGGTTTTGGTTCTCATATTGTTGTAAGTTTGATTTGTAATCATTGCCGGCAATCAGCGCCACGAGTCAATCTGCGAGACAAAAGGCGAATTCTTGAGCATATCAAGGAATAAGTCGGCGGCGCGTTTGTGATAACCGTCTTTCAGGCGGTGTACGCATCCAAGCATGTCATATCTGCCGTCCTCAAAAGGTATGGCAACGAGGTTCGGACGGTAATAGGCTGCAAGCGAAGACACAATGGCCACCATGTTTGTCCCCTGTACAAGATCCATGATTATGCTGGGGTCATTCAGTTCTATTCTGACATTCAAGTCTTTCGTGTCAATTCCAATAAACCTTTCAAAAGCCCGGCGTGCCTGCAGTCCGCTGCCTGGCAGCACAATATTCTGTTTTGACAGGTCGTCCATATTCAGGTATTTGCGCTGTGCCAGCGGATGTTCCTTGCGAACCACCACGCTGAGCTGTGAACTGAACAGTGTCTCGGACTCAATATCATCGTACATCTTGAAAGGCTTGAACGCCAGAACCACATCGACATCCTTTTCCTGAAGCATTTCCATAAGTTCCGACGCTGTCCTGTACTGCAGATTCAGCTTGACATGCGGGTACTGTCTGATGAATGTCTTTACCGTATCGGTCACCAGACCGCTGAATGAATAGGTCAAACCAACATTCAGGACACCGCCTACAGTGCTGCGCATATCTATCATCCTGTTCCTACAGCTTATCGCTGAGTCTATGGTCTCTTTGGCAAGCGGCAGCAGTTCTTCGCCTGCCTCGGTCAGCATGACGCTGTGCGATGTGCGTGCCAGAAGCTGTACTCCCATTTCGTCTTCCAGCTGTTTGATTTGCTGTGACAGAGTTCCCTGTGTTATGAATAGCTTGCGGGCAGCTTCTGAGAAACTTCTGGTGGCAGCTACAGTCACAAAATACCTGAGTTGGCGCAGTTCCATAATATTGACAATTATTCCGTTGTAAATATATTGGTTTTATCAATAGATGCTATTGAAATAAAGTAATATTATCAATAATCAAGGATTCTTCCCACACATACATTTGCACTGTCATAAACGTTCCGCCAGTCATTGAAAGCAAAGGATCCGGCTCATGATGACAGACAGAACAAAATGGCACACATAATATTAACTATCTAACACTATTTGAGCTATGACAACAAAATTCTTTAAATGCGCAGTTTGCGGCAACGTTATTGTCAAATTCGTTGACAGCGGAATAGTACCAGAATGCTGCGGAGAAGAGATGATAGAACTGCAACCCGGTACGACCGACGGCAAAGTAGAGTATCACATTCCGGTGGCAGAGCGTATGGAAGATTCGACAATCAGGATTATGGTAGGCGCCGAGCCTCATCCGATGACCGAAAAGCACCATATTGTGTTTATCTATGTCGAAACCGAAAACGGCGGCCAAATTCATTATCTTAATCAAACTGAACCGGCGCAGGTGGATATAAGTGACTGCAATGACAGAATAGTTGCTGTGTATGCCTACTGCAATCTGCATGGTCTGTGGAAGGCCGAGTTCAAGGATAATCCCGGCAGCTGTACACGCTACGAAAAATGTGTATGCGGCAGCGGTACAAAGCTGGGCGATGTGAAAATGCTGCTGGCATCGATACTGTACTTCTGACTTCTCCTTGAAATGTGTCCGGAGTCCGGACACATTTTGAATATGTTTCTAAAAAAATGTATAATTTTGCAGAAACTATTTGAATAAATACCAGATTATGAAGAAGTCAGTACTAGCTTTCATGGCGCTTTGCACCGTCGTGGCTGCATCGTGCGGCAAAGAGGAAAAAACTGTCATAGTAACCGAAACAAGAGGCCCGATGGTAGAAACGACGGGTGTTTCAGAGGTGACAGTCACTGTTGCTACTCTGGAAGGCAGACTCAATGTCCCCGATGAGCTTATTCCCGATATCAGGGAGTTCGGCTTTGAGTATTCCACCGATTCTGAAATGTCTGATGTACAGACTGTCAAGTCGGAAAGCATGGACATTGAAATGAAATTCAGAGTTCCATTGAAAAAACTGTCGGAAAATACACAATATTACTACCGTGCATATTTGAAACACACGAATGGTTATATTGTATATGGCAATATAAAGTCGTTCACCACAAAGTCACACGAATATGTTGACCTTGGCCTTGGTGTCAAGTGGGCAACGTGCAACGTCGGTTCAGAAAAGCCGGAAGATTGTGGCTATTATTTTGCATGGGGCGAAACGCAGTCCAAGTCAGACTACAGCTGGTCCACCTACAAGTACTGCAATGGCAGTGAAACCACCCTGACTAAATATTGCTATATCAGCACCTCCGGTGCCGACGGCTTTACCGACAGTAAGCAGGTCCTTGACCTTGATGACGATGTCGCCCATGCCAACTGGGGCGGAGACTGGCGTATGCCGACCGATGCTGAATGGGCAGCACTGTGCAAATCCGACAACTGCACATGGACCTGGACGACCCTGAACGGCGTAAACGGTTACAAGGTACAGAGCAAAAAATCCGGTTTTACCGACAAGTGGATCTTTCTTCCCGCAGCTGGGTACCGCTACGACACTGACCTCAGCGGCGTTGGCTCCAGCGGCAACTACTGGTCCAATCGGCTCCACATCGACCTAATAACAGCGCAAACCGCTTGGTTACT
>JAZLIR010000053.1:0-2520 GCA_045617485.1 Bacteroidaceae bacterium | reverse complement strand
ACAATATGGAACAGAAGCGGTATACAAGCCCGACCTTAAAGGTGGTCTTCGTTAAGACGCAGACAATCATCTGCCAGAGTGTAACAGGTGGTTTCACAGTAAGCGACAGCAATGTTGAAAAAGGCAACGACAGCGTCTGGGGAGAAAACCCCGGCTGGTAGGCCAGTAGTGTAACCATTCAATGACAGGAAAGATGAAAAAGACTATACTTTTCGCAATGATGGCTGCTGTGCTTGGATTCACCGCATGCAGCAAGGAAGCCCCCGCACAGCCAGAAACGCCCAAGAAAGGCATGGTGCTCCATGCAACAGTCGCCCAGCCTGAAGAGACAAAAGCTACATTCTCCGATAATGAGGGTGTATGGCATTTCGACTTTGCAGAGGGTGACATAATCAAGGTGACGAACTCGGAAATCGGATACAAGGATTACTATACCTTCACCTATGACGGTGAAAAATTCGTCAGCACCGATGCCAAGCCGACTACCCAAGCTGCAAGATGGCATGCCTGTTTCCCTTCCAATGACGTATCTCTGGTGGGACAGTCAGGCAAGTGGGCGGATATTGCTGACCTGTATGTAATGGACGGCTACACGCCTTCCGGCAGTGAGGTTACAGGAGAAGACGGCCTGAGCCTCACATTGTCACCAAAGGTTGCCATCTTGAAGATAATCAACCAGAAGGGCAGCATCGACATCAACGTGTTGATGGGTCAGGAATGGTGGGTTGCAGGCTTTATCTCAGCGGTTCTCCCTCTTCCTTCCAGTATTCATGTGTTTGAGCCATATGGCAAGGAAACCCGGCAGACGCTTTTAAGCACAACCGAAGAGGGCACCTACTACATTGCCGTACCGGCAGGCAGGCAGATTTCCATCAAGGACGGCGATGAAGTGGTGAAGTCGACGGGAGAGAGCGGGCTTCAGGCAGGCAAGTATTACGAGTTGACGGTGGATGTGAGGCCAACTGGTGCCGATACTGAACAATATGGCAGTGAGGAGAACAATCCCTGGACAAATTATAATCCCTGGGAGTAACTGTTAATTGAGGAAAGGATATGAACAAGTTTTTTTCAATACTGGCGGTTCTTGTAACAGTTGCAGGATTCACAAGCTGTACAAAAGACAATACTGCTGAAAACATAGATGCCGACAACAACGGGACAGTTGTTTACGCCTCCACAGTCGCCGCCACCAAGACAACTCTGTCAGAAGACTTCAGGGTAGTATGGTCTGAAGGAGATGAAATCAAGTTCGTGAAGGACGGAGACGAGGATGTGACACACATATTCACCCTGACCTCAGGAAGCGGCAGCACGAGTGGCAGATTCTTGTGCCAGGATGTCGTTCATGACGGGACATATACAGTCTATTATCCCGTTTCCTATGATGGAACGAACTGGCCGGAACAGAAATACGTCAGTCCTACTGATATCTCCAGCGTTCCGATGAAGGCGACGGCCACGGTAACGTGCGGAAATGTTTCTGCCATCAGTTTCACGAATGAGGGGGGCATCCTCCATTATACACTTAAGAGGGGAAAAGATTGGTGGGATGAGTTAATAAATGTCAGGCTCTGGTCCGATTCTCCTGCCCTTGACGTAGAATTGGACTGCATGTCCACCAACGCCTTTTCAGGTATAGAAATCACAAAAGAGGGTGCCGTGATCAACATAGCCGTACCGGAGGGCGAATACCACGATGCCACACTTGAATTAGAGGGCTTTATCGGTGGTGCAGCATTGAAGGCAAGCAAATTGGAGGTTTCCAAGAATATGGTATATAAGGCTGCATTCGAGGTCAATCCCATCGAACGGAAGCAACCTGGTTTAGATATAGAGTGTTTAAAATTTTTGGAAGATGAAAATGTTGAATTAAAATTTGCTTTATATTTATATATAGATGAACAGTTCCGGCTTCCTTTATCTAATAAACAAATAGAAATCAAGATAAATAAAGAACCCCACTATGCATTCTCTGATGAAAAAGGTCTTGCCTCCATCCAATTAGGTGTTTTGCCGCCAGGGAAATACGATGTGTCCGCTTTTTGCCGTGGTAATATGTATTACAGGGATGCGACGGCCTATTATACTATTGAAGTTCTTTCAGTGAAATAGCCGCGATAAGCCAACATCAGCGAGGTCGACTCCAATTGAGGGTCGACCTCTATTATTTGTTAACCAAAGATATTGAATTTAGCCCGTAGAACACAATGAGTCTTGACTGACAGCAAAACCTACATGTTTAACGGCCCTCAGCATATCTGGAATGGTATTCTGCTAAGCCGCCTAAGCATGTATGTTCTTGGCGGCGTAAAAGCAGCTATTCAGCCATAAATCACGATAACTGTCGTCCATTATGTCCTTTCCTTTGGCAAAACAATCGGAAAGGACTATTTTTGTAAGTATTATTGACAATCAGCAGATAAGAAGACAACCACAATATGGAACAAGGCAAACACGATTACGCCACAGGAGACAACGCGAAGCAGTACGTAAGCCCGAACGTAAAGGTGGTCTTCGTCA
>JAZLIR010000052.1:0-138538 GCA_045617485.1 Bacteroidaceae bacterium | reverse complement strand
AGAGCAAAGCTCCCCGATGCTGAGTTTCCCAAGTTTGGAAAGACTGTTGCAGCAGGAAGCCATTACCTTCTCAGTCAAAGCCACTACCGAATCTTCAGTGTTTCCCGTATGTATTAGAATCGCCAATAACTCAGCGTTTGTAAGCGCCTGCGCGCCAAATCGCTGCATCTTTTCACGGGGGCGATTCTCTTTGGCCCACTGTGAAAGATTCAGCCCTTCAGGCCTTGACATGTATCTGTCTTACGCCTTGATGCGGCCCTGGTAAGAACCGTCACGGGTATCGACCTCAATGAGTTCACCTTCATTGATGAACAGAGGTACGCGAACCTCGACGCCAGTCTCAACCTTGGCTGGTTTGGTAGCGTTGGTGGCGGTGTCGCCCTTGAGACCAGGCTCCGTATATGTTACCTGAAGTGTTACCTTGACAGGCAGATCGGCAAACAGAATATCGCCTGTCGATGCGTTGGTGACTACTTCTACAATCTCACTTTCCTTCAGATAGTCAACTCCGTTGATCAGGTCCTTCATGAGGGTAATCTGCTCGTAGTTCTCCTGATTCATGAATACGTAGCCCATATCGTCTTGATACAGATACTGGTAAGGACGGCGTTCAACGCGTACGTCTTCCAGTTTGAAACCAATCTGGAATGTACGTTCCAGAACACGGCCGTTGACAACATTCTTGAGCTTGGTACGTACAAAAGTGTTGCCCTTTCCCGGCTTTACATGAAGGAAGTCGATGCAGAAATAAAGCTGGCCCTCAAGGTTAATGCAGGTACCAATCTTAATGTCTTGGCAATTGATCATAAAAAATTTTCCGTTATATAATTAATAAGTAGTATTCTAACAACGTGCAAAAATACTTCAATGGTCCAAAAGGACAAAACAATAGCGCAAAAAAAGAACACAGTCTTTGATATATTGAAAAATAAGACTACCTTTGCCACCCGATTGCAGGAAAAGGTAGAATAACAACAAAAATCATATAACAATGAAAAGAACATTCCAGCCTTCCAACAGGAAGAGAAAGAACAAGCACGGTTTCCGTGAGAGAATGGCCACTGCAAACGGCCGTCGCGTACTTGCATCACGCAGGGCAAAGGGCCGCAAAAAGCTTACAGTTTCAGACGAATACTGCGGAACCAAGAAATAATTCAAGGTTTTTTCAGACTGCATGAAGCAGGGAACCGGCTAAAGTCAGTTTCCTGCTTTCTTTTTTGCTCGATTTAAACAGATTCTATGTAATTTTGCCCTTATCATAACATTTCGTAGAAATATGGAAAAGGAAGGAATGAAAAAGGCCGGGAAAATTATACTTGTCAACATTGCGGCAATGGCCGCCATTGTCATTTTCATACTTGCCGGCGCTATGCATTGGATCAAAGGGTACACCATGCACGGACAGTACATCCAAGTTCCTGAAGTATGCGGAATGGACGAAGCTGGTGCGGCCGATGTGCTCGGCAGGGCCGGACTGACTTACGAGATAAGCGACGTGCGGTTTGAAAGATCGGCAAAAGCCGGAATGATAATCGAGCAGAACCCGGAAAGCGGCTCCAATGTCAAGGAAGGACGTAAAATTTATCTGACAGTCAATTCAGGCAACCAGCCCACGAAAGCTGTTCCGGACCTTGCGGAGAACAGTTCGCTGCGCGAGGCTCAGTCAAGGCTGCAGGCCCTGGGATTCCATCTGGATGAAACTGAAAGGATTGACGGTGACATGGATTGGGTGTACAGCATAAAATACAACGGCAGGGACGTGACCGCCGGCACGCAGATACCTGAAGGCAGCACACTGACCATTGTAGCCGGCAACGGCAATATGGTACTTGACCTTGAAAAGTCCGATGAGACCGACCTGGTGGACGACAGTTTTTTTGACAGCCGCATGTAATGACAATGCCAGTTAAGGACAAGCGTGACAGAATGGAGGAATTCAGCGAAGTACTTGATCCCGATTTTGATGAGCTGGATGATTTTCAGGACAGCCGAGAGGAAGATGGCGCTCTGAACGGACTGTATGAACATTTCCGTGTAGTTGCCGATAAGGGACAGAGTCTGCTTCGCGTTGACAAATTCCTGTTCGACCATCTGGAACACGCTTCACGCAACCGCATTCAGGCCGCAGCCGATGCCGGTATGGTGATATGCAACGGCAAACCGGTAAAGAGCAATTACCGTGTCAAACCACTTGACGTCATAACGGTCATGATGGATCGTCCGCGATACAGCACCGATATCGAGCCTGAAGACATACCGCTTGAAGTGGTCTATGAAGATGAATGTCTCCTAGTGGTGAACAAGCCGGCAGGGCTGGTGGTGCATCCCGGTTGCGGCAACTTTCACGGCACATTGGTAAACGCCGTGGCATGGCATCTGCGGGACAATCCCGATTATGACCCGAACAGTCCACAGGTAGGTCTAGTACACCGGATAGACAAGGATACGTCGGGACTGTTGGTAGTTGCCAAGACGCCCGATGCCAAGACTTCACTCGGGAAGCAATTTTTCAACAAAACGACAAAACGGGCGTACCAGGCTCTGGTTTGGGGTATTCCCCAGCCCGCCCAAGGTATGGTTGAAAGCCAGATTTGCCGCAATCCGAAGGACAGGCTTCAAATGGCGGTATCGTTTGACCCCGAAGTCGGCAAGCATGCAGTCACGCACTACAGCGTTCTTGAAAGATTCGGATACACATCGCTAGTGGAGTGCATACTAGAAACAGGGCGCACGCACCAGATAAGGGTCCACATGAAACATCTTGGGCATCCGCTGTTCAGCGATGCGCGCTATGGCGGGGACCAGGTTCTGAAAGGTACCACCTACAGCGGATACCGTCAGTTCATACAGCGCTGCTTTGAGGCTTGTCCACGCCAGGCACTGCACGCAAAGACCTTGGGCTTCATCCATCCGGTTACCGGCAAGGAGATGTTCTTCAGTTCGGAAATTCCCGCCGACATGTCGCTGCTGCTGGACAACTGGAGGAAATATGCAAACTCACCTGATTTTGAAAAATAAACTGTAATATGAAACGCAACATTGCAATTGTAGCCGGAGGCGACTCAAGCGAGAATCCGGTTTCTCTGAGAAGCGCCGCTACCATCATGGAGTACATGGACAAGAACCTGTACAATCCCTGCATAGTCGAACTTGAAGGGAAAAGATGGGAGGCAAGACTCTCTGACGGACGCACCGCCAGAATTGACCTTAACGATTTCAGTTTCACGGCCGACGGCAAAAAGACCGTATTCGACTATGCATACATAATCATTCACGGAACCCCGGGTGAGAATGGTGTACTTGAAGGTTATCTGAGACTTATGCGCATTCCGTTCTCCACTTGCGACGTGCTGGCATCGGCCCTTACATTCAACAAGTTCATTCTGAACAAGATGCTGAAAAGCTGCGGCGTGAACGTGGCGGAATCTTACCGACTGCGCAAAGGAGAGAAGTATGATGCGGACAGGATTATTGCAACCGTAGGACTGCCCTGTTTTATCAAACCGACCGATGGAGGTTCAAGTTTCGGAACCACCAAAGTCAAGTCACGCGAGCAGATTGACAAAGCCATTGCCGATGCGTTCAAAGAGAATGGTGAAATAATGATAGAATCGTTCATGCAGGGTACCGAAGTTACAAACGGCTACTTTAAGACTAGAAAGGGCGAAGTGAAGCTTCCTATTACCGAGGTGGTTCCAAAGAACGATTTCTTTGACTATGACGCCAAATACAACGGTGCAGTACAGGAAATTACCCCAGCGCGCATTCCGGATGAAATGCGGGACCGCATACAGGCAATGACTGCCATGATTTACAATTTGCTTGGATGTAAAGGCATCATCAGGAATGACTATATCATTACCGAAGGAGACAGGATAAATCTTCTGGAAGTGAATACGACCCCCGGTATGACAGCCACGAGTTTCATTCCACAGCAGATAAAGGCTGCAGGACTGAACCTGACCGATGTGCTTACTGACATCATTGAAGACAGTTTCTAAAAGAATTCACTTCTGCAGGTAATGGAATATAAGGACAATATCCCTACAAAATTCGACAGTATCAGGCCATAT
The DNA here is from genome assembly GCA_045617485.1 of Bacteroidaceae bacterium. GTDB lineage: Bacteria > Bacteroidota > Bacteroidia > Bacteroidales > Bacteroidaceae > Colenecus. Next base: position 134,465 of record JAZLIR010000052.1, on the reverse strand, counting down.
GAAGATGACGAACTTCAGACGGTAATTGACAGGCTGTTTTCCGATGAATCTTTCAAACGTAATGCAAGGCATATATTCGGAAACATTCCCCTATGGCTGCTGCGTGCATATTTGCGTTTCTTCCATTCCATTGACAGTTTTCAAAGCGGAGTGGTAATACCGTTACTCAACAGGATTCTGAAAAAGCAGTCGTCGGGGATAGATTACGATTTCGATGACCTGCCTGCAGGACGGCAGAATGTTCTGTTCATTTCAAACCACCGGGACATTGTACTTGATTCCGCCATTCTTGACCGTATTCTGTTGGGTCAGAAAAAACATTCAGCCAACATTGCCATAGGCAACAATCTGCTCATATATCCGTCGATTGAAATGATTGTACGTCTGAACCGCAGTTTCATTGTCAACCGTTCCGCCGAGGCACAGGAACTGCTGGAGTCATCGAAACTGTTGTCGGAATACATAAAATACGTTATTTCCGACAGGAAAATGCCGGTTTGGATAGCGCAGCGTGAAGGGCGGGCAAAAGACTCGAATGACCGCACACAGCGCAGCGTGCTCAAGATGCTTGCCATGTTCGACAGCAAAGCCGATGTACGCCAGTCTCTTGCCTCACTGCACATTTGCCCGCTGTCAATAAGTTACGAATATGACCCCTGTGACTGGCTCAAAGCTCAGGAATTCCAGCTCAAGCGCGACAATCCGTCATACCGCAAAAGCAAGCAGGATGATCTCAAAAACATGCAGACTGGAATAATGGGCTACAAGGGTCACATACACTATTACACTTCGGGCCCGATCGATGATGAAATAATGAAGATTGACTGTTCGCTTGCGCGTAACATACAGCTTGACCGCATTGCCGACATAATTGACCGTCATATATTTCAGGGATACAATATCTATCCATGCAACAGGATAGCCCTTGATTTGCTGCGTGGCGACTCATCGCAGTCAAGCCTATACACCAAGACGCAAAAAGAACAGTTCCTTTCGTACATTGACAGTCAGATTTCAAAAATCAGGATACCCCATCCCGACATTCCATTTCTGAAGCAGTGTATGCTCGAAATGTATGCCAATCCGCTAATTAACCAAATTGAATGCAAATGAAACGTCACACCAGAATACTGACGGCACTCTGTTTCGCCGCATTGTCCATTTCGGCCTGCGACTCCGGCCTGAACGACCTGTCGGAGTGTGAGATGTCTGGTTTTGTGACCTGCATGACCGACGATGACGGTCATGTTACGGAAATCAGGGATGACATGGGGCATTGTTTCAAAGTCCATGACGACAGATATTCATTCGGAAGCAATGACTCCTATCGAATGATTTGCACCTACATCATCCATGAAGACAGCACGGCCGATATCAGCGGATTGTATGTTCCAAACTGCATGGAAGCATTGGACACTTGTAACATTTCACAGTTATTCCAGGTGTTTGATCCGCTTGAAGTCGAATCGGCATACGTAGGCGGCGGATACCTGAACATAGTGCTGAAAATCATGACACGCAGCGAGTCCGCATACCGGCAGCACTATCTGGCACCGGTAAGATTCAGTTCCGCCGACAACCTGGTATTTTCATTCATACATGAGTCTAACGGTGACACCCCAGTATATACGAAGAAGAATTACTACTGCATTCCCCTTGCAGGCTACGGGTTGCAGAAAAACGACACAGTCTTCCTCAAGTACAGAAATTACAATGAGGAAGACTGCTGTTTGAAATATATATACCGGTAAGGAATCCCTTATCCTGTCCTTACAGACTTTCAAGTATCATTTTCAGGACTACCGTTGCCGATATTTCACGGTTGGCGGCTTCAGGTATTACAAGTGAACGCGGCCCTTCAATGACATCGTCAGTGACAATCATGTTTCTGCGTACCGGCAGACAGTGCATAAAGTAGGCGTTATTGGTAACGGCCATCTGACGTTCACCTATTGTCCATGAACGGTCGGTACTCAATATCTGGCCATAGTGCTCAGGGCTTGCGGCTGACCAGTTCTTTCCGTAAACGAAATCGGCACCTTCAAATGCCTTCATCTGGTCATATTCGATTCTTGCTCCGGCTGTGAACTTCGGATCAAGTTCATAGCCGTGAGGATGCGTAATGACGACATCGTAACCTGCAGCAACCATCCACTGTGCAAATGAATTCGGAACAGCCTGAGGCAGCGACTTTGGATGCGGAGCCCAGCTCATCACCACCTTTGGACGTACCACGGTCTTGTGTTCCTCAATTGTAATCCAGTCTGCAAAACTCTGAAGCGGGTGTCCAGTTGCAGCTTCCATTGAGAACACAGGACGGCCGCTGTACTGTATGAACTGATTGAGAATCTTCTCCTCGTAATCGTCCTTGCGATTTTCAAAGCGGGCGAATGAACGTACGCCTACTACATCGCAGTAGCATCCCATGACAGGAATAGCCTCGAGAAGATGTTCGGATTTGTCGCCATCCATCACCACGCCGCGTTCGGTTTCCAGTTTCCACGCACCCTGATTGACGTCGAGTACAATTACATTCATACCCAGATTCATAGCCGCCTTCTGCGTGCTGAGACGGGTTCGAAGGCTAGAATTGAAGAATACCATGAGCAGGGTTCTGTTTCTGCCCAGTTCTACATATTTGAATCGGTCATTCTTAATTTCAAGTGCCTGACGCAGAGCTTCGTGCAGATCGGCAATATCGTGTACGCTTGTAAAATGTTTCATATCAGAAATCTTTTTCAGAAAGTAGTTCAAGAGCCTTTTCCCGGTTCTCAGGGTTAACCATCACGCAGTAGCTGCCTGCCATTGCGGTATAGGTGGAAAAGATTGCGCTCATGGTATTGTTCATTACCATGGCATCAATGCCGCTGTCTTCAAGGCGCGCACGCACGACTTCGGCTTCAAAAGCCTGTCCTTTGAAAACGCATACCAGATTGGAGTTCTGCCCTTCCATATTGCCGTTCATTATACCAGATGTGCAATGAGCGATTCCCTGTCACCCTCCAGATAGTCAATCACAGGAATCTCAATCATGGTGTAGCAGCCTGGGGTCTGACGTACCGATGCACGTGCCGCACAGACAAGAATCTGACCGGTAAGAGCCGGATTATTGATCTTCATGTCAAATTCGAACAACTGGTTCTGTGTCTTTCCCGAAACGCCCTTGCGCACCAGATTGACGCCATGTCCCATATCCTTTACACTGTCAACGCTATCTACCCGGGTGACATGAGTCTCGTCGTTCACAAAATATGGGTCAGACTTGATGGCAGCTTCGACTTTCTTGAAGTCGGCACCGTCATTTAATTCAACATATACCATACGGCGATGAATGCCTGTCCCTACCGGGATAGTCATGGACAGTGCATCCTTTACGCCTTCAATTGCCTTACATGCGACTGAATGTCCCATGCTCATTCCAGGGCCGAAATTAGTATAACTCAATCCCTTTGGAGCCATGGCCTGCATAAGCGCACGGATAACTGAATCTGAGCCCGGATCCCATCCGGCTGATATTACAGCCACTTTTCCTGCCTCCTGGGCAACCTTCATAAGACGGCTTCTTGTTTCAGGAATCAGAGTGTGGATATCAAAACTGTCAACCGTATTTATTCCAAGCGACAGAATCTGGGCCGCATACTCTTCGGCCTTGCGGCTGGGTACGGCAAGAATAGCGACATCGGGCTTGTCCAGTTGAGAAATATTCTTTACAACCTTATATCCTGCCAGTTCCTTTGGACAGTTCTCGTCACCCTGACGGCGAACGATACCCGAAACTTCAAAATCTGGAGCTGTCTGAAGTGCTTCCAGCACATACCTTCCAATGTTTCCATAGCCAACAATGGCCGCCTTGATTCTGTTCATATTATCATATAGTTAGTTGTTGAGCGCAAAATTAGTGAATCTTGAGAAATAATATTATCCACGAAAAGCAATAATTGGGCATCGGCGCCGTTGTTTATTTACGCGCGCAAAAAAAAAGAACACACTATGATAGAATTCGTCCAAGGTACGGTAGAAGAACTGAATCCCGCACAAGCAGTCATCCTCACCCCCGGCGGTGTAGGCTACGGTCTGAATATATCGGTCTATACATATACCGCTCTCCAGGGCAGGCAGCAGGCAAGGCTTTATGTCTATGAGTCCATCCGCGAGGATGCCTACGTGCTGTTCGGTTTCAGCGACAGACTTGAGAGGGATTTGTTCGTTATGCTCATTTCCGTCCCGGGAATAGGAGGAGCATCGGCCAGGATGATTCTTTCCTCATTCAGTCCGGACGAGTTGCAGGCCATTATAGCTAGCGGCAATGATGCTCTGCTCAAGAAAGTCAAGGGCATTGGCGCCAAGACAGCCCAGCGCATAATAGTTGACCTGAAGGACAAGATTTCAGCAACAGGAGCCGATATCCGGCAGGACGGTCTCCAGCCTGACATCCAGGCCGGACGTGTGGCAGATGAAGCCGCCAGCGCCATGTCAGCGCTCGGTTTCCAGCCCGCGGCATCGCAGAAGGTCATTGCCGTCATCCTCAAGGAGAATCCGGACATGAGCGTAGAATCGGTCATACGCGAAGCTCTGAAACGCATCTGATAATGAAATTCGGAAAGGTTGCCGTACTGATAGCTGCAGGCTCATTCTTTGAAGTGGGCCTTTCACGCGTTCTGGCTTTGGACGGACCTTTCAGTGCACCTGTGCCATCGAATCTTGAAGAGACGATAGAATACGACGAGACCGACGGCACATTTCTGCAGGGCACCAAACTTGGCGACACCTATCTGGAAGTACCGTCACTAATGAATCGGGACGAGTACTACGAGTATCGCCGGAAACGCTCCATGGACGACTTTTTCCGTAACAAATACTCCGAGAGCCTGAAGGAGACGCAGAAAGACAAGTTCGATTTCACGGACATGAAATTCGACCTCGGACCGGCAGAAAAGATTTTCGGTCCCGGCGGAGTCCAGATAAGGACAAGCGGGTCGGCTTCGATAAAATTGGGATACAGTCACACAAGACTTGACAATCCGTCCCTGTCGCTGCAGAACCGCAGTACCGGAAGTTTTGATTTTGACGAACAGATCAATCTGAACATCAACGGCAAGGTCGGCGACAAGATCAATATGAACCTCAATTACAACACCGAGGCTACATTCGATTTTGACGCAAAGAAAATCAAACTGCACTATCAGGGCAAGGAAGACGAGATTATCCGTCTGATTGACGCAGGAAACATAAGTTTCCCTTCAAATTCATCGCTCATACAGGGTTCCAATTCGCTGTTCGGTATCCGTACCGACCTGCAGTTCGGACGTCTCATGCTTCAGATGGTGCTGTCACAGAAGGAGTCCAAATCGGCACAGGTGAACAGCGACGGAGGCAAGCAGATAACCGACTTCGAACTTGATGCCAGCAGTTATGATGAGAACCGTCATTTCTTTCTGGCACATTTCTTCAGGGACAGGTTTGATGAAAATATGTCAAAGCTTCCTTCCATCGTATCGGGCATACAGATTACCAGAATCGAAGTATGGGTTACAAACAAGAAAAGCAATTATGACAACCCAAGAAACATAGTAGCCTTTACCGACTTGGGCGAAACTGAACACATTTGGAACGGCAACTGGTCGGCAACAGGAGGACCAGCCCCCGCCAACCATGCAAACAGCCTGTATCCTGCCCTGCTCGACACCTACTCTGAAGCACGTAATATAGACCGTCTGCGCACCATTCTTGAAGGGACTTTTACCGGCGGCAGCGATTATGAAAAGATTTCCAATGCACGCAAGTTGGGTGAGAACGAATATATTCTGAACAGTTCCCTCGGCTTCATTTCACTGAAAACGGCTCTGACAAGCGATGAGGTGCTGGCCGTCGCATTCGAGTACACGTGGAACGGGAACAGCTATCAGGTAGGTGAATTCTCGTCGGACAACACAGACAGCGGGCAGGCGCTCTTTGTCAAGCTGCTGAAATCAAATTCAAATTCTCCGGGTTCCGGCACATGGGACCTTATGATGAAGAACATCTATACCATAACACAGGGCAAACTGGCAAAGGACCAGTTCAAGCTTGCCGTCAGTTATGCCAGCGACAGTACCGGAAGCCGTCTTGAATACCTGCCGGAGGCTGCCCTCAAGTCAACGCCCCTCATCAGGCTTCTCGGTCTGGACCGTTTGGGAGAGAACCAGTCAGCACGTCCTAACGGCCAGTTCGACTATTTTGAAGGTTACACCGTGCAGGAGGAATACGGAAGGATTATATTCCCTGTCATTGAGCCCTTCGGCCAATGGCTGGAAACGGTAATAGGTGACAGCCGCATTGCGAGCAAGTACATTTTCCGGGAATTGTATGATTCAACACGCACCGTTGCGAAACGCATTGCCGACAAGGACAAGTTCTTCATTACCGGTCAATATTCCGGAAGCAACCCGGGGATTATCCAGCTTGGAACATTCAACATTCCACAGGGTTCTGTATCGGTCACCGCCGCAGGCGCAACCCTGATGGAGAATGTCGATTACACCGTTGACTACAGCATGGGCGTTGTAACCATAATAAACCAGAACATTCTGGATGCAGGAACAGCGATAAACGTCCAGCTTGAAAGCAACACGGACTACAGCATGCAGCGCAAGACAATGACAGGACTGAACTGGAACTACAATTTCGGCAAGGAACTGAAAATTGGAGGAACTTTCATGCATCTGAACGAAAGGCCACTCACCAGCAAAGTGACAATGGGCGACGAACCTTTGGTCAACACCATGTATTGTCTTAACATTGACTGGCGCCACCAGAGCCAAGGTCTCACCAAGCTGATAGACAAGCTGCCATTCGTCACTGCCACACAGCCGTCAAGCATAAGTTTCCAGGCAGAAATGGCGGCACTGCGCTCAAAAGTTTCGGACCAGGTACAGGGCAGTTCTTCATACATTGACGATTTTGAATCGGCCGAAAACGGAATAAGCATCAAGCAGCCGGCGGCATGGTCGCTTTCGGCTGTTCCATCGGGTATGAACGGATACGGTATGACGGGAAGCGTGGAATCGGGCTATCACAGAGCTCTGCTCAACTGGTTTTCCATCGATCCCATTTTTACCAGCCGCAGTTCATCACTCACACCTTCACATATAAAGAATGACCTGGACCAGCTGTCCAACCACTATGTCCGCGAGATCTATGACAGGGAACTGTACCCGAACAAGGAGTCGGCATCGAGCGAATCAACAACCATGCAAGTGCTCAATCTGGCATACTATCCACAGGAACGTGGTCCCTACAACCTGAATCCCGACCTTAGTCGGAATGGGTTGCTGCCAAATCCGGAAAGCAATTGGGGTGGTATCATGCGCCGTCTTTCCACCACCGATTTCGAGGCTGCCAACATTGAGTATATAGAATTCTGGATGCTTGACCCGTTCATCTACAATCCATCGGCCGATGGCGGTGATCTTTACATAAACCTTGGTGAAGTCAGCGAAGACGTGCTGGCCGATGGGAAGAAATTCTATGAGAACGGACTTCCGGCAAACGGTGACAGCACACGCTGGGAATCGACCGTCTGGGGTAAAGTGCCCACAGCACGCAGTCTCGTCTATGCTTTTGACAACACCGACGCATCGGCCCGTGGGCAACAGGATGTAGGTCTTAACGGTCTGTCAAGCGAGGAGGAACGGACCTGGCCTGCCTACGCCTCGTACCTGAACGAGATTCAAGGAAAGGTTTCGGCCGATGTATTCAGCAGAATCCTTGCTGACCCGGCTGCCGATTCATATCATCACTATCGCGGCTCAGACTACGATGACAGCAGGACATCGGTTCTTGACCGATACCGCGGTTACAATGGTACGGAGGGCAACTCGCCCAATCAGGAGAACACCGGCAGCAAATATGACATGTCGGCACGTACCACTCCCGATTTTGAAGATGCCAACCAGGATTTCACGCTTGACGAATATGAGAAATACTTCCAGTACAGGATTTCACTGCGTCCGCAGGATATGGTTGTCGGCAGGAACTACATTGCCGATATGCGTGATGTTAGAATCAAACTTCGCAACGGCAATACTGAAACTGTGAAATGGTTCTGTTTCCGCGTACCTATTCAGGAATATGAGAAGACCGTCGGACAGATACGCGATTTCAGTTCAATAAGGTTCATGCGCATGTTCCTGACCGGATTCAAGGAAAGTGTCAACCTGCGTTTTGCGACACTGGAACTGATGACAAGCCAGTGGCGCAACTACGAACAGCCGATAGGCAGCGTATCAAACAGCACTCCGGGCATATCGGGCACATTCAGCGCGACATCGGTCAATATTGAGGAAAACGGAGACCGCACTCCTGTCAACTACGTCATTCCCCCAGGGATTTCCAGAGTGCTTGACCCGGAGCAGTCGCAGCTCATCCAGGATAACGAGCAGGCTATGAGTCTGCAGGTGACAGGACTTGGAGCAGGTGAAGCCCGGGGCATTTACAAGAAGAGCAACCTTGATCTGCGCAAATACGAACGTCTGCAGATGTTCACCCATGCCGAAGCGCCATACCCTGATGACGGCAGTCTGAGTAACGGAGACTTGTCGGTATTCATCAGGCTTGGTTCGGACTACAGCGGCAACTACTATGAATATGAAATACCGCTTGAGCTGACGCCTGCCGGTGTCTATAACGGTAATTCCGACAGCGACAAGCGCAGAGTATGGCCGGTTTCCAATATGCTGGACATAAGCATTGACATATTGACACAGGTAAAGAACAACCGCAACATACAACGCAATCTGGGAGCCATTACAAGTTCACAGATATACAGCGAATATGACCCTAACCATCCGGAGAACAGGATAAGCATTGCCGGCAACCCGAGTATTGGCAACGTCCGTGCCATTATGGTAGGAGTCAGGAACAATTCTCTTGGAACGCGCTCGGCTATAGTATGGGTCAACGAGTTGCGCCTGATTGGCTTTGAAAGCAAGGGCGGTGCGGCAGCAAAGGGACAGTTGAACATGAAGCTGTCCGATGTGGCGAACGTCGATATGTCGGGCTCTGTCAGCACTGCCGGATTCGGAGGCCTTGAACAGAGTATCTCACAACGCAGTTTGGACAACCAATATCAGATGAACGTGTCCACGAGTTTCAATCTGGGCCGATTCATCCCCGAAAAGGCAAAGGTATCGGTTCCCGTATATTATTCATACTCGCAGAAAACCACAGCCCCGAAATACAGCCCTTACGACAGTGACCTTCTGCTTGATGACGTACTGGAAAGCTATACACAGGGGCATGAACGCGACTCGGTACGTGACATTTCACAGGCTGTCAACGAGCAGCGCAACTTCAGCATATCGGGAGCAAGGATAAACATTAAGAGCAAGACTCCAATGCCATATGACCCTGCCAACTTCTCGGTAAACTATTCGAAGAGAACGACTGACAACACCAGCAGCACCATAGAGTACGACCATGGTCTGAACTGGAATGCGCAGTTGAACTACTCCTACTCGACCGGCTTCAAGGGATGGAAACCTTTTGGCAGTTCCAACGTGAAATCCAAATGGTTTGCAGTACTGAAAGAGACGACATTCAATCCGCTGCCACAGAACGTACAGTTCAGTACCGCCCTGCAACGGGACTACCACGAGACGAAGCAGCGCGACCTTGAAGGATCGGGGGACGGCGAAGGAGTTCCCGCCACTTTTTCACAGCAGTTCCGCTGGCAGCGTGACCTTTCGGTAACATGGAATCCAACCAGGCTGCTGAAATCTTCGTTCTCGGCAAAAACCGGAGCCGAAGTTGAAGAACCATACATGATTGTGAACAAGGATCTGTACCCTGACATGTATGAACTTTGGAAGGATTCCGTCAGGTCAAGCCTCATGTCAATGGGACGTCCGCTTGATTACCGCCAGTCATTCAACCTGACATACTCGGCACCATTCGACAAGATTCCGCTGTTCAACTGGATAACCGCCGAAGCGTCATACAACTCCAGCTATTCCTGGGACAGGGGAACGGCATATGCCGACGGTTCCTCGTACGGAAACATAATAGCCAACCGCAGGACAATCACCGGCAGCGGACGCATGAACATGGTCCGCCTGTATGAAAAGATTCCGTATCTGGGAAGAATCAACAACAGGTATAGACAGGAAAGCAAGCAGTTGTCAGCCAATGCCAAAAGCACAAAGACCTTCAAGCAGGAAATGGCACTGGTGCCCGACTCCGCATATTACATTGCACACAAGCTGGGCTCAACCACCACCAGAATATCGGCAACTGACAAGGACGGGCATACTGTGAAACTTCGTGCAAGAAAAATCAACAAGGACACTACAATGATTCGTGTCAGGGACAGTCTTAACGTGGTGCTTAAAATATATCAGGACCCTGACCGTCCTGCAAGAACCGATGGAGGTCTCAATTTCAGGGAGGGATTTGACAAGAGTCTCAGAGTGCTCATGATGGTCCGCTCCATCCAGTTCAGTTACACGAACAACTACTCGCTGTCAGTTCCGGGTTTCATGCCGGAATCACACAGATTCGGCCAGACGGACATGAACGGTCTTCTGTCGCCCGGACTTGATTTCGCTTTCGGAATGACCGATGACAGTTTCCTTAAGCACGCATCCAACCGCGGCTGGCTGCAGAACTCAGGCAACGTGTCACATACCGCCTCGTCGGCCCTTAACGAGAACCTTCAGCTTAAAATGACGATTGAACCATGGCATGACATTAAGATTGACGTAAACTCAAGCTGGAGCAAGTCAATGTCAAAGCGCATCCAGTATATGTATGACGGTATGCCCACCAGCCAGAACGGAAGTTTCAATATGACCACCATATCGATATGGAGCGCATTTGAGGGTCATCGTGCTGGAAACGGTTACCGCAGCGGCAGTTTTGACCGGATGGTATCAAGCCTTGAAACATTCCGTTCACGCATTGAGAGACAATACCAGGGTGCCATCTATCCCGGCGGCGGTCTGGCAGGTCAGCCATACGACCCCGCAAACGGAGCGGTCGACCCCTATTCGTCTGACGTTCTGGTTCCTGCGTTTCTGGCGGCATATACCGGCCGTAATGCAGACAAGGCATCGCTGAATCTGTTTCCATCGGTCTTCAGGATGCTGCCGAACTGGTCGTTCACATACACGGGGCTGGCCGAGATACCCGTACTGAAAAGGCACTTCAAGAGTTTCAACTTGAGGCATGCATACAAGAGCGTCTATTCAACCGGCAGTTTCAACACTTTCAACAGTTACATGGAGTATATGAACGGTCGCGGATTCATTGAAGACGTTGCAAGCGGTATGCCGGTACCGAGCAGCATGTATAATATCGGGTCCGTATCGATAAATGAATCGTTTGCTCCGCTGGCAGGTGTCGATGCAACTTTCAAGAACGGCATATCAGCCAGATTCATGTATAACAAGACACGTATCCTGACTTTGAGCACGAGTTCCGTCCAAGTCGTGGAATCCACGTCCGACGACATAACCGCCGGTACGGGTTTCCGTATCGACCAGGTCAAAATGTTCGGTGCAAAGGAGGGGATAGGGAAGAATAAAATAAGCAACGATGTGAACGTCTCACTTGATCTGTCATACAGAAACCAGAATGCGCTGTGCCGCAACATCAAGACATCACAGACACAGGCCACAAGCGGCAACCGTGCAGTCAAGGCTTCACTGCAGGCAGATTATACCTACAGCCGTATGCTCACACTGAATTTCTACTATGATTATCAGAGCAACTTCCCTCTGGTTGCAACCTCGTCATATCCGACCGGCACGCATGACTGCGGATTCACGCTGAAATTCACGCTTGCCCGCTAAGAGACTGTTTTATCGAGGGAGAGGAATATATCAAGCGCAGCTGCCGGAACATACTGGGACACACTTTCTCCTTCTGCAGCAAGAGCGCGTATCTGCGTTGAACTTATATTGAAGAGAGGTGCGTCCAATTCCGTCACTTCAGCTGTCTTCAGGCATGCCGGAGCATCGGTCAGGTCATAGCCGTCACGCGGATAGACAATGATGCCGAACGTGGAAACGATGTATTCCCATTCGTGCCAGTCAGTGAACCTGACCCAGTTGTCTGCACCGATGACAAGTATGAATTCGTGTTCCGGATGTTTTGCTTTAAGCGCCCTCAGGGTGGAAGACGTATATTGGGGCAACGGCAGATCGAATTCGAAATCGGAAGCCATGACTCCGGGAATATCACTGACGGCTGCCTCGACCATTCTGAGCCGGATTTCATTATCCGGCAGGTTCCGTTCCAGTTTCCAGGGGTTGCACGGAGTTACCATAAGCCACACGCAGTCGGCCAGACCGTTCTCTATTACGCTTCTGGCAATGGCAATATGACCATTGTGAACCGGGTTGAAAGTTCCGCCGAAGATGGCTATCCTCATCGGGTTATCCGTTGACAAAAGAATTTACAGCCTCGTATGCACTGGCGCATGCATCGTCCAGTTTGTCATTGACTACCGTCAGGTCAAACTTCGGCGCAAATTCCATTTCATACTGCGCCTTGGCCAGACGCTTTTTTATCATCTCCTCCGAGTCAGTGGCACGGCCGCGCAGCCGGTGTTCCAGTTCTTCAAGCGACGGAGGCTGTATGAATAGTGAAAGCGCTCTGTTGCCAAAATACTTCTTAATGTTGCATCCGCCAACAACATCAACGTCAAAAACCACGTTTCTACCCTGTGCAAGCAGTTTTTCCACCTGTTCCTTCAGTGTTCCGTAATATATGCCCTCATATACCTGTTCGTATTCCAGAAAGTCACCGCTGTCTATGCGGCGACGGAACTCATCGGCCGATAGAAAAAAATACGCTTCGCCATTCTTTTCCCCGCCACGAGGGGCACGGCTGGTAGCCGACACCGAAAAAGACATTCTCAATTCGGAATGCTGGAGAAGGAAATTGACTATGGTTGATTTACCGGAGCCCGATGGTGCAGAAAAGATCAGACATTTGCCTTCCATAATCACATTGCGTTAAGTACCTGCTCCTTGATCTGTTCAAGTTCATCCTTCATACGGACAACTATATTCTGCATCTCAGCCTGATTACTCTTGCTACCAAGCGTATTGATTTCACGTCCCATCTCCTGAGCTATGAAGCCCAGCTTCTTTCCCTGTCCGTGACCGGTTTCTAGAGTTTCAATGAAATAGTTCAGGTGGTTGGTCAGACGCTGTTTCTCCTCGCTTATGTCAAGCTTCTCTATGTAGAATATCATTTCCTGCTCAAAGCGGTTATGGTCAACATTCGTTTCACCTACTGCGTCTGCCAGGGACTGGCGCATACGCTCCTTGATTTTTGAGACGCGCTCTTTTTCAAACGGTTCAACCTGAGGGAGCAGTTCCGAGATGTTCCTTATCTTTTCACGGAACTTGGCTTCCAGGGCGACACCCTCGCTCTTGCGATAGTCAACCAGCGCTTCTATTGCCTGATCGACCGCCTTCGATACCTGGTCCCATTCCGACTCCGGCACCTCATCAATCTGTTGACCCGATGCCATTACATCGGGCATTCTGAGAATAACGCTCATTATATCATCGGGCACGGCCACTCCCGTTGTCTGTGACAGCTGTCTGATCTGCTCCAGATATGCCTGGAACATAGGCACGCTGACGGCTGTCTGCGCCGGTTGCGCCGTCTGGTCAAAGTAGATTGAGAAATCTACCTTGCCGCGCTCCAGTGCCGTCGTAATGCGTGAACGTATGTCAAGCTCATGTTCACGATACGACTGTGGAATTCGTGTAGAAATATCCATTGCCTTGCTGTTCAGCGACTTTATTTCCACCACAACTTTGCGGCCCGAAGCCATCGCTACGGCTTTGCCGTAACCCGTCATTGACTGTATCATTACTTTTTCTTGTTTGCTTGCAAAGGTACGGGAATTTGTCATAGAAATGTGCTATCTTTGCTGAATAGTACAGACAATTTGTCAGCAGATGAGCGTTATTCTTCACATAGAATCGGCAACAAGCGGTTGTTCCGTTGCCGTAAGCGATGAAGGCCAGCTGGTTTTCAATCAGGAAGACCATAGTGGTAAAGGCAATGCAGTTGCCCTTGGAGTGCTTGTAGATGAAGCTATTTCACTTATCGACAGCCGGGGGCTCAAACTTGACGCCGTTGCAGTAAGTGAAGGCCCGGGATCATATACGGGGCTGAGGATAGGCGTATCCATGGCCAAGGGGATATGTTACGGAAGGAACTTGAAGATGATTCCGGTATCGACCCTCAAGCTGCTGTGTGTACAGCCTCTACTGACGATGGAGCTTCCTGACGATGCATTGCTTTGCCCCATGATTGATGCAAGACGCATGGAGGTCTATGCCGCGCTCTACGACCGGTCACTCGCCGAAGTCCGCGAAATACGGGCCGACATCGTTGATCATGACACATATCTGGAGTATCTGGACAAACGGCCTGTATGGTTCTTCGGTGACGGAGCCGCCAAGTGTCGTGAAAGCATCGGTCATCCGAATGCACATTTCATTGAAGACATAAACCCGCAGGCCAGATGGATGTTTCCGCTGGCAGAACAGGCGCTGAACAGGGACGAGACATGCGATGTGGCATACTTCGAACCATATTACCTGAAGGACTTCGTCGCAGCGAAGCCCAAGAAGCTTATCTAAGACATCAAACTGAATTATGGATTACAATACCCAACGTGAAACGATGCCGATGCCGGAATACGGCCGTGCAGTCCAGGATATGATAGAACACGCACTGACAATTGACGACCGCGCGAAACGCCAGCAGTGCGCCAACACTATAATAGGCATAATGGGAAGCATGTTCCCGTCACTCAGAGACGTACCCGACTTTCAGGGCAAGCTCTGGGACCATCTGGCTTTCATGTCGGGCTACAGGCTTGACATTGACTACCCTGTCACGATTACCAGAATCGACAAGGAGAAGCAGCGCCCCGACATGATATCGTATCCGCAGAACGCCATACGCTTCCGCCACTACGGACAGATTGTTCCGTGTATGATAAAGCAGGCTATGGATATGCCCGACAGTCCGGAAAAGCGCCAGTTGGTTCGTCTGCTCGCTGTCCAGATGAAAAAGGATCTGCTCACATGGAACCGTGAAATGGCTAGTGACGAACGCATCTCGCAGGATATCGCATATTTCTCAAACGGCCAGCTGAGTATTCAGGACGGAGACCTTGACGTATCATTTGCAACGGCTCCGGCAGGACAATCCGGTCAGCAGAACCGGCAGGGCAAGAACCGGCAGAGAAGCCGCAACCACCGTCGTTTCTAACATTCGCCGATATGCCGTCATTCATCATCGAAGGAGGTCACCGTCTGAATGGTACCATAACGCCGCAAGGTGCCAAGAACGAGGTTCTTCAGGTACTGTGCGCAGTGCTTCTCACTCCGTGTGAAGTAACAGTTGATAACGTCCCCGACATTCTTGACGTGCGTATTCTCATTGAAATGCTGGAGCAGTTGGGTGTAAAGGCTACACGCAAGGGAGCCGGCTCATGGTCATTCCAGGCTGACAGCCTTAATCTTGACTTTGCATACAGCCCGGAATTTGTAAGCCGCAGCGCCAGCCTAAGAGGTTCGGTCATGCTGCTCGGCCCGCTGCTTGCACGCACGGGGCGCGCGCTGGTTTCCAAGCCGGGCGGAGACAAGATAGGCCGGCGACGCGTTGACACCCACATACGCGGGTTTCAGGCACTGGGAGCTGATTTCTGCCAGAACAATGACAGTGGCTGCTATGAGCTCAAAGCCAAAAGTCTGAACGGCACATACATGCTTTTGGACGAAGCATCGGTCACGGGAACAGCCAACATTGTCATGGCCGCCACCATGGCCAAAGGCATAACCACAATTTACAATGCCGCCTGCGAGCCGTATGTCCAGCAATTATGCCGTATGCTCAACAGAATGGGTGCCAACATACAGGGTGTGGGAAGCAACCTCCTGAAAATCACAGGCGTCGAAAGTCTTCATGGAACAAGCCACAAGGTACTGCCCGACATGATTGAAATAGGCAGCTTCATCGGGATGGCGGCAATGACCGGAAGCGGACTTACAATAAAGAACGTGTCGCACCAGAATCTTGGCATCATACCGGAGAGTTTTGCACGTCTTGGCATAAAAATGAGACAGGAGGCCGATGATATTGTAATACCTGCCCAGGAACATTACGAGATAGAATCATTTATTGACGGTTCGATAATGACTTTGTCCGATGCACCATGGCCCGGACTCACGCCGGACCTGCTCAGCGTACTTCTTGTCACCGCAACCCAGGCAAAGGGCAGTGTACTTATTCATCAGAAGATGTTTGAAAGCCGTCTGTTCTTTGTTGACAACCTGATTGATATGGGCGCCCAGGTAATACTGTGTGACCCGCACCGTGCCGTTGTGATAGGGCATGATCGCATGATGCCGTTGCATGGAAGGCGTATGACATCGCCCGATATCCGAGCAGGCATAGCCATGCTCATAGCTGCCATGGGAGCGGACGGTACAAGCCGCATAGACAACATAGGTCAGATAGACCGTGGATATCAGAATATTGACGAACGGTTGAACGCCATCGGTGCCCACATTCAAAGAATTGACTGACAATGATAGAAAATGACCAGGTAATCCGCATGGGTACATTTCTGAAAGCCCACGGCATAAACGGCGAGATGGTTCTCTCCGTCCCCGAAGATATGGACTGGAGCGAGGAACTGGATTGTCTGGTATGTCGTATGGACGGAATACTGGTACCTTTCTTCATAGAGTCCATCAGAGAAAAAAGCGCCACTTCCCTGCTGGTCAAATTCGACAGCGTCAACTGTATTCAAGATACCGCCCGCTTTATTGGCTGTACTGTATTCCTGCCACAAAAATTCGCAGTGGTAACAGACACCGAGAGCCTTTCGTGGCATTCATTCATCGATTGGGAAATCAAGGATGAGAAATCGGGCGCCCTTGGAGTAATTACATCGGTAGATGACAGTACCCCGAACATTCTGTTTCTTGTCAAAGACGGAACACGCCAACGTATGATTCCTGCCAACGAACTGTGGATAACAGGTGTCGATAAGAAAAAATGCGTATTAACCTTCAATCTTCCCGAAGGGCTTGCCGACCTATGAAAAGAATTAAAAGGAAAAAGCTGCAACTGGTACGCAAGCCACTATTCAAGTGGTTCTTTTACCGTTACAGGCTGTCTGTTATCAATGAAGACGAGCAAAGGACCGTATTGAATATCAAGGTTTCCCATTTTACGCATCTGCTCGGCGTTATCGCACTTATCGGTATTGGAACAGTTCTAGGATTATTCTATTTCTCCAACAGTCCGACACGCCGGGAAGACAGACGTCAAACCGCCATGATGCGCCAGGCCATGATAGAGCAGGCTTTGAAATTGGATTCTCTGGAACAGTCCATTTCACTTCAGGAAAGATATGTCAGTTCCATTCAGGACATCATAGCCGGAACTGTGCACCTTGATACAGTCTATTCCATTGACTCGCTCACAAAAGTCCGCAGTCAGCAGTTCATGGAGGCAACAGAACGTGAACTTGAATTTACCGCACAGTTTGAAAGCGATGAGCTCTACAACATTACGGCACAGCAGACAATGCCTGTCAGCGATTTGAGCAATATCGGAATGTTCCGCCCCACAGCAGGGTTGGTCGTTGAACATTTCAATCCAATAGCATCACATCTGGGTGTGGACATTGCCGCGAGCCCGAACCAGAGTGTTGTAGCCACTATGGACGGTACTGTAATATTTGCCGTCTACACCGCCGAAATGGGTTACACTGTATGCATATCTCACCCTGGGCAGCTTATCTCGATATACAAGCACTGTGACTCGGTTCTCAAGAAATCAGGCGACAAGGTCAGTCTGGGCGAGGCCGTAGCCCTTGTCGGACGTAATAAGGGCGAAAGCGGAAACGGATCGCATCTTCATTTTGAATTATGGTATCAGGGACAGCCCCTTGATCCGGAAAAATACATATTGTTCCAGTGAAACAGATTGCAATTCTAGGCTCCACAGGTTCTATCGGCAAGCAGGCGCTGCAAGTCATTGCCGCCAATCCTGACCAATATCAGGTTTATGCCCTGACAGCCAACAATAGCGTTGATCTTCTAATCCGGCAGGCTATGCAGTTCAAGCCGGATGCCGTTGCAATTGCCAACCCGGTCCACTATAGGAAGCTGGCTGATGCTTTGGCCGATCTGCCGATAAAAGTATATGCCGGCGCCGATGCCATAAGCCAGCTGGTAACAGCAGGTCCCATAGATATCGTTCTAGCATCAATGGTTGGTTTTGCCGGTCTGTGTCCCACAATCGAGGCCATCAAAGCCGGCAAGACAATTGCGCTTGCGAACAAGGAGACAATGGTTGTCGCCGGAGAACTGATTACCGGCCTGGCCCTCAAGCACCATACTCCAATCCTGCCGGTTGATTCCGAGCACTCCGCCATTTTCCAGTGTCTGCACGGAGAGCTTGACAATCCGGTAGAGAAAATACTGCTTACCGCATCGGGAGGTCCGTTCCGTCAGTTGGACAGGAAACAGCTGGCTGTGGTCACAAAAGAACAGGCTCTGAAACATCCGAATTGGGATATGGGTGCCAAAATAACCATAGATTCCGCATCAATGATGAACAAGGGATTTGAGGTTATTGAGGCCAATTGGCTGTTCGGAGTACCATACGACAGAATTCAGGTTGTAGTACATCCGCAGTCAATAATACACTCCATGGTTCAATACGCCGATGGAGCCATCAAAGCACAGCTTGGTGCTCCCGACATGCGTCTGCCCATACAATACGCATTCTCATATCCTGCACGTCTGAAATCAGATTTTCCAAGAGTGGATTTTACAACTCTGTCTAGTCTGGACTTCGAGCAGCCGGACACCGGACGTTTTCCAAATCTTGCACTTGCATACAGGGCAATCAGAGAAGGAGGCAATATGCCGTGTATACTGAATGCCGCCAATGAAGTTTGTGTACGCGCGTTTTTAGAAGACCGTGTAGGTTTCCTTGAAATGAGCGAGATTATCCAACGTACCATGGAAACCGTTCCATACCGCAGCAAATCGACCCTTGATGAATACATCGAGACCGATGAAGCCGCACGAGAAACCGCAAAATCATTTATCAAACAGTAACCCGTTCCAAACATGTCACCTTTCTGGATCAGACTTATTCAGTTAATTCTGTCACTCACCATTCTTGTTGTCTTTCATGAATTAGGCCACTTTCTGTTCTCACGCATTTTCGGCGTAAGAGTGGAAAAATTCTACGCCTTTTTCAACCCGAACTTCTCATTAGTCAGAATAAAGAAGGTAAATGGCAAAATACGCATCAAGTTCTTTGCGGCGAATGTTACGGACAGCTACGAAGAAGTAAAGAAGACAAATGCCAACGGTGAAGAGGAAATCGAATACAAGCCCGTAGATCTGTCAAGCCTGCCTGCGGATGACTGGCGCCAGAATCCGGAGAATACTGAATTCGGAATAGGCTGGGTACCGTTTGGCGGATACTGCAAGATTGCCGGAATGATTGACGAATCAATGGATGTCGCCCAGATGCAACAGGAACCGCAGCCATGGGAATTCCGCACCAAAAAGGCATGGCAACGTCTGCTTATCATGGTTGGAGGTGTCATGTTCAACCTTATCCAGGCATTCTTCATCTACTCCATGGTACTTCTGGCCTGGGGTGATGCATACATTCCCGCACAGGAGCTTAAGCATGGCATGGAATTCAACGAGTATGCCCAGTCGCTGGGTTTCCGCGACAGAGATATAATCACCGCATGCGACGGTGAACCGACCATAATGTTCGATGACAATCTGTACCGCAGCATAGCACAGGCCGAACAGGTTACTGTGTTAAGAAACGGTGACGAACTGACATTGGATATGCCCGATGAACTGTCCCTGTTTGACTTTACACGCGAGACTCCATTCATTTCCATACTGAGCCCCATGACCATAGACAGTGTTCTGGCCGATGGAGCCGCTTACGCTGCCGGACTTGAGGCCGGCGATACCATTATCAGCATAAACGGCAACCGTGCTGACACATACACTTCGTTCCAGATTCTCATTGCAGACATGCAGGAACGCGCTGAAAACGAATATGTCAGCCGTGACCTGACTCTGGTAACTTCACGTCCGGGACAGGGACGCGATACCATCAGGCTTACAGCCAGCAATGATTTCAAGTTGGGAATCGTTCACAACATGCAAGGTGAATATGATCCCGTATATCTTGAATATAATTTCCTTTCATCAATACCCGCCGGTATCAGCTACGGATGGAACACTTTGAAGACATATGTCAGCGATTTCCGATATGTGTTCACGAAAGAAGGTGCAAGAAGCCTGGGCGGATTCGGAACCATCGGTCAGATATTCCCGAAGCAGTGGGACTGGTACCGTTTCTGGATGATGACAGCTTTTCTGGCCATAATACTGGCTTTCATGAACATACTTCCCATACCTGCGCTTGACGGCGGATATGTTCTGTTCCTACTGCTTGAAGTGATTACCGGAAGAAAACCTGGCGACAAGTTCCTTGAACGCGCCAACACTGTTGGAATGATTATACTAATCGCCCTGTTGCTCTATGCCAACATGAACGATGTGTTCAGGCTATTCCAATGACATCTTTGAAGACACGAACTGCAGTCTGCGTGTAGCTTCGTCAAGCATTTTCTGATGCTCATCAATAAAAAGCAGCAGCTGTGACAGATCGTACAAGCTTGCTATCGCCTTGCGGTCAGTGGCAGTCAACTTCACTTTGACATCGGTTGTACCTCCTGTGAGGGTAAGACTGAGTTTATCGTTGTCCCTGTTGAGAGCTATGAATGATACCACACCGGGATCATTTTCCATGTGAATGTTACATTTTTCGTAACATACGCCAAGATCCTTATACTCATAGCAGTCATCGGAAATCTGCGACTCCTGGAACACATTGCCGTCACTTACCCTTATTGCCCTGTGATGAATATACTGCGAACCACGGTAAGTGGAAATAAGCATCAGCCGCCCTTTTTCGTCAACTTGAGCACGCAGATAGCTGCGTGACAGATTGTTTTCAGGATTCTGTGACGGCACAACGTAATTTCCCATATCCTGAAATCTTTCATCCTTTTCCAATCTGTATTCAGGAAGGACAGATTCAAGCGCCTTATGAGACTCCTTAAGAATGGAATCCTCAAAGGCAATGGTACGTGTTGATTCCTCCACATCCATCTGCTGCTCCAATATCAGCGCATTCCGACGTACGTCTATTACTGACGGATACAGAGTACGTATACTGTCAATCTGCTGGCGTGCCAGTACATAATTACGCTCCATATATGCCTGAACAGCAGTTTCATAACACCTGGCTGCCAGTTTGGCATCATTCTTACATGCTGCAGACAGCACCAAAAGTGACATTGCAGCCACTGCATAAAATAACTTTCTCATTGTAATGTTTGGTTTGCCTTAGGTTTCAGACCACGTTTTTCAGCCTCGTCAAGCAGGAATTTGAACGCAGCGTCATGTTCATTTGGAATAACGCCGTCAAGAATTGCATCCTTGATGGACATCTTCAACTCTCCTATGATGCTGCACGGTCCCAATCCGAATGTGTCCATAATCTCCAAACCGTCAACAGGAGGCTGGAAGTTTCTTATCCTGTCACGTTCCTCAAGGCCACGCAATTTCTCCCTTACCAGTTTAAAGTTATCCAACAGACGCTGCTTTTTCTGTTCATTGCGCGACGTGATATCGGCTTCGCAAAGAAGCATCAGGTCGTCAATGTCTTCACCGGCATCAAAAAGCAGGCGACGTACAGCCGAATCAGTAACTTCATCATCAACAATGGCAATGGGTCGCATGTGCAGGTCAACCAGTTTCTGCACATACTTCATTTTTTCATTCTTGGGCATTTTCATGCGTTCAAAGAGCGAAGGAATCATACGCGCACCTATGTAGTTATGGTTGCGGAATGTCCAACCGTGACCGTCATCCCAACGCTTGGTCTTCGGCTTCCCGATATCGTGCAGCAGGGCTGCCCATCTGAGCCATAAGTCATTACTGCCACCAGCCACATTGTCCAGCACCTGTAAAGTGTGCAGGAACACATCCTTATGACCTCGTCCGTTAATGGTTTCGACTCCCTGCAGGGTGGCCAGTTCTGGAAAAACAAGTTCCAGCAGTCCGCACCGGTCAAGATCGATGAAACCTTTTGAAGGGATAGGCGACAACAATATCTTATTGAGTTCCTCAGATATGCGTTCCTTAGATATGATTGAAATTCGTTCCCTCATCTGTTCAAGGGACTGGAACGTGACATCGTCAATATAGAAATTCAACTGGGTGGCAAACCGTATACAGCGCATCATCCTGAGCGGGTCGTCCGAGAATGTGATACTGGGATCAAGCGGCGTACGTATAATACGATCCTGAAGATCTGCAAGACCATTGAAAGGGTCAACCAATTCTCCAAAGCGGTCCGCATTCAGACATATGGCCATCGCGTTGATGGTAAAATCACGACGGTTCTGGTCATCCTCAAGCGTTCCGTTTTCAACTATAGGCTTACGGGAATCGCGCTGATACGACTCCTTACGTGCTCCGACAAATTCGACTTCAAGTTTTCCTTTCTTGACCTGTGCCGTACCGAAGTTCTTGAAAAGGCTTACATGTGCACCTCGTCCCAATGCACGCCCATAGGCTTTAGCCATTTCAAGCCCGCTACCCACCACTACGACATCAATATCCTTACTGGGACGTTCAAGGAATAGGTCACGCACATAGCCGCCAACGACATAGCACTCCATGCCGAGTTCATCAGCTGTCCTGGATAATAATCTGAAATCCTTCGTATCAAGAATCTCAGCCAACTCGCTGTCATCGTACAGTTTCACTTGCCGGATTCTTTTCAATTAGACATACAGCATGGGCCGATACGCCTTCACAGCGTCCCGTAAAACCAAGTTCCTCGGTAGTGGTTGCCTTCAATGACACGCAGTCGGGCATTACTCCCATTATCTGCGCCAGCACCTTCTGCATTGCGGGAATATGAGGATTCAGCTTAGGTTTCTCCGCACATACTGTAGCATCCACATTGCCAATGCTGTATCCTTTCTCCCTTAGTAAAGATACTGTTTCTGCAAGAAGCAGTTTGCTGTCAATACCATTGAAACGCGGATCCTTGTCGGGGAAATGATAACCTATGTCACGCAGGGCTGCTGCTCCCAAAAGAGCATCACAAATGGCGTGAATCAGGACATCGGCATCGGAATGCCCCAACAGTCCCATTTCATGCTCCAAACGGATACCGCCAATCCAAAGTTCACGGCCTGGCACCAGTTTGTGTACATCATATCCGTAACCGACTCTGATCATCGCCCGAAAACAGTTTTCAGTCCATCCATATCAAAAGAAAGCGTAAATCTCAATGTCTGGTCAAGCGGATTATTCTGGGCCGTTGAAACCAGATATGAGGCATCGAGTGAGAATACATTCATTCTGAAACCGGCTCCCAGGGAATAATACTTGCGGTTACCCTTGTACTTGTCCTCAAAGTGGTATCCGCCACGGATAAAGAACTGGTCGTTGTAGTTGTATTCCATACCTATACCCCAATATATTTCACGAAGTTCCTCACGCAGACCGCCGGGAGCATCACTGAATGACTTGAACATGCCGGCAATAGGCGACATTTCATTATACCCTGTACCTGCCAGCCATTCAGCGTAATCGGATGTATAACTCAAATCATCGGGATCCTCGTCGGGATTCACCTCGTTCATGAACTGGCGGTACGACGGACGTGTTGGCACCATGAGCTTGTTGGCATCGGCATTGAACGAAATCGAATTATATTCGTCAATCGGAACTAGCAGAGACACGCCCAGGCGCAAATTGGTCGGCAGGAATTCACTTGTCTGACCGCCATCGTACGAAATCTTGCTGCCGATGTTCGAGGCATTCACGCCAAAACCGAAAAGGCAGTCACGACGGCCGATACCAGCATAGCTTTGATGATACATTGATATATCGGCACTGAAAGCCCTGCCCGGGAACACATCGTCCTCATATTTGTACTGCAGATCGGAATAGATGAAACGCATGCCGACTGCCGCCGAAAGGTTTTCGTTGAGTTTGCGGGAGTAGTCAAAATCAACTGCCATCTCATACGGTTTGATGATTGCATTGTTGGATGCGACAATTACCTCACCAAGTGAGAAGTAAGTTAGTGAGCCGCTTATTGCCGATGCGTCATCAAGTTTGTAGTAACCGGTAAGATTTGTCAAGTCGATATCGGCCACAAGTTTTCTCAGCCACGGAGTATAGCACAAGGACAGCCCTGCACCGCTATAGGTGAACGGATACTTCGACGGATTCCAATACTGACAGTTGTTGTCATAATACGGGTCTGTAGCACAGCCCACATCACCCATGGCACCAGCTCTGGAGTCAGGTGCGATTGACAGCGATGTCACTCCCGTATATACCGGATTGAAAAGTCCCAGCCGACTTTCATCAGCAGCTGCCGATGCCGTTCCGCAAACGGCCGTCAGGACAGCCATGATGCAATATGTTTTTACAGATGTCTTCATATATCCTATAACTCAAAAAAATGCAGATTATTATACTGTCAAGGGTTTATCACCACAATTTTGCATGACAAGCCACGCTGTTCTCCGTCGGCATCAACAATGGCACGGACCAGATACAATCCCGGAGTTACACGCTGACCGCATTCATTGGTAAGGTCCCAGTCGATGAACGACACTGCATTCTGAGAATTGTCCGTTTCCCTGTGTGTCCATTGCAAATCTCCATGACTGTCATACACCTGTACCACTATTCCTGCATTCTGCATCGGTCTGTCATGACTTATAACGAACTGCGTACTCTCGCGTGCGGGACTTTGAGTTGCCTCTATTTCAAATGACGGTTCCAATCCATTCACCACCTTGCAGCCCAGATATACGCACGAAGAATTGTTCATAGTGTCCCACGCCCTTACCATAAGGGTGTGTCTGCCTTCTTCAAGTTCGGGAATCCGGAACATTACGGTACCATCAGTGAACTTGCCCTCCGTCTGGGTGTAATACGGGTCAAGCACCCAGGTCTTTGAACGTTCACCGTCAATGACAAGTACAATCTCATGCCCCAATCCGTTACCCGTAGTATTGATTCCCGATTCGTCATGCAACGATACAACCAGAAGCGGAGAAGCGTTTACATCGGCCCCATACTGGAATGACGGGGTATTGAGATATATGCTTATTGAGGGGCCGGTATTATCTTTGTCAAAGCCTGAAACTGTTCCCCCAACCGCAAATGACGTGAAACTGCCCGATGCGGAGGCATGTCTGTCGCCTGACAATGCAAACAGATTCAGCAATCCGTTTTCACCCGAGTAATTGATATCAAGTGGTACGGGGAATGAGATGCTGAATTCACCGGCTCTGACCGAATCGCTTCCCATAGAAAGCACCTTGTCGCGAGCCATATAGGTGAACGGCTCATCGGCGACCTGCAGATTGTTAAAGCAGACAACCTCACGTTCGCTATCGAATACCGTACTGTAAAGCAGACCATTGAAGTTCGGCTGCCGGACGCCGTCAAGTTCAATATGGCCTTTCACGGACACTACGCCACCAGCCTGCGCCAAAAGTCCGGCATCGGTAGCCGCAGCATTGTCAAACGAATCAACCACAGCAGTATACACCGACCTGTGAAGTTTCAATGCCGGATCGGCCAACAGGACATAATTCAGCTTGTTAGCCGATCTGTCTGTCATTCCGCCATCCGATACAAGCTCGTTTTTGGCCAGCATCAGAGCATCGCCCAACGTATAGTCGGCTCCGTCAGCATTCTTCCCGAGGACATACTTTGAAAAGCACTGGTTAATCAATCTGTTCTGGTACGATGACACCGTTCTTGTCGTTGACAGCAATCCAATTGCTCCTCCGTTCTCATTTGACAGCAGGTTGCATCCCAACGAGGACAGGGGCTGGTCAAAAGGAGCTATGTCACACGAGGCGGTAATCCAAAAAGGCAGCCTCGGACTGACCAGGCTGGCGGCATCGTTTTTTGAGAACACAAGTTCATGCGAAAGCACTTCGGTACTTCCGTGTCCGGTATAGTTTACGATGAGAGCCCCAGCATCAAGTTTCTCAAGCAGACGGTTGCGCAATGTAGGATATGAATTATACGATGCCTGCGCCTCCATCGGATAGCTGTCCCAATACATTTTGGTAACCTGCTTGTCTGGATACAGATTGCAATAAAGTTCTGCAACGGATTCGGCATCAGCCATGTGGGTATTGTTGTCACCGTCATCGCCAAGCACCAGAATCTCGTTCAGCCATTTTCCGGCATCAGCACCTCTAGTGTAGTTTATTATTCTGTCCACAGCCACCTGCGCCTCGTGACCATCGGACAACGGCAGACGTCCTACTCCCAAATCGGTCTTTTCCAAAAGCAGATTCCTGCCCTCATTATCGTCTAACAGGCCGAAATAATCCTCCATGACAAACGATTCGGTCACACTGACTGAGTTGTCCGATTCATAGCACAACAGATAATCATCCGGATTGCATCCGCGCATATCACCCGTATGCATTCTGTTATCCCACGTACCGGCGCCCATCAGCAACAGATAACGCGGTGCAGACCCGCCACCATCGGCTCTGTCATACAACATTTTCATGAAACGCCGCAAGGCTGTGGCATCGGGCGTACCCGACGAGAACTCATTGTACACCTGATCGGCACGTACCACTGCGACTTTCAGCGAGTCTGTATCACGATGCAACTGAGCCAGTCTTTCCGCCTGCATTGTAATATGACCGGATGCCGGCACCACTATCACATAGTCTATGGAATCGCATCCATGAAGATTCTGATTCTCTATTGCTCCGACAATTTCCGGCTCAGGAAAAGACGCAGCGGTATTGACAGCAAGCAGAATATCACCGGTCTGCAGTTTGGCAGCATACGATATCGTACTGTCATTTCTGAAAACAGACGGCAGTACAGTGGCCATACCGGACTGTTCCATCTTCCAGAAATGGACTGACGGACTTGAGCCGCATACGCAAAAGCTTGTCGGTGCAAGTGCGTTCTTTACCGAAAGTCTGATATATGGAGAATTGCCGACAACAGCCCTGCGCATAAATTCCAGTCGCAGGAAATCAAGGTGTGACGAACACGCTGTCCTGCTGTTGTATTTCAGCCTTACCTGCAGTGATGGTTTCTCCGATACAGTGGCTGAAAATGATTCCTGTACAAGTCTGGCTTTATTGTTTGAAGCGACCGGTGCGATTGACATGGTACCGGCATCGCTGCCATCAATCTGTACCTCAAGAGCCGACGATTTTGCAGCATTCGATGCGAAAGCGACTGTCAACGTAGCCTTACCAGCTTTCATATTGTCAGTGTCAAACTTGTATGTTCTGCTGCCGTTTGAGCCATAATCAAAATTTTCAAACTGTATGCGCCCTGATGGAAGCCAACTGAACTCATCATTGTCAATGTATATGCAATCCGGGTATGAGTCAACCGTATTCGCAATAACGCTGTCGCATTCAGTTGGGATGGTGAAACTGTTGCCAGCCACATCGTCCCTGTCGGTCAGGAAATAATAGCCATAATCGCTGTAATTATTCACGGTATGATTCATGGAAGTTCCCTTCCACTGAATATTTTCAGGTCCCTGTGCGTAGAAAAGTATCCTCGAGCCGTCATACCAGACAGCCTGTGCCGGCAAATCATCAGTAAGATTCTGAATATCCGTCTCAGGCAACAGTTTTCCTCCATACCCGAATACACGGACCTTTGAAGGATCTCTGAATCCAAGACCTGCCAGACGACTGTAACTCAATCCATAGACTCCGCTTTTTGCGACTCTGATCTTCACCCATTGTCCTTTTGACAGCACAGATTCACGCGTATAGCGACCGGACTTGCCGGAGACATCGGCAGATAACATCGGCAGAACCGATTCTGAAACATTCAGTTTGTACGACTCAATGACGTATGCCTTTCCATCACGCTGAACAAGCGGGCTGAAAGCCACGTCAAGGACTGCATTACCCCTTGAAATGCCTATACTCTGTTGAATTTCGGGCCACTCAGGGAGTTTTTCCTTTTCAATGTCCCAATTCTGGAGTTGTCTGTCACTTACCGACTTGAATTCAGGATATTCAATCTGTGCATAATACCGGGCACAATCGTTGTATGAACCCAGATTAAACTGATAGGAGACAATTGGAGGGATGCTGTCACCAATGCTGTTCTGCCAGTTGCTTTCCAACAGGACTTCGCGGCTTGCGGCAAACAGCGCCACAAACGCCATCATCAGCGTCAGCAGTATTTTTTTCATAATCAGCGCACGTGAAAGTCAATTACATTCCTCGTACCAATAAAGCCCTGCAGATGCTGCCCTATCACAGCCTGTACCAATGGATTCAACGCTCCTGCAAAAATAATGTCACCGGTCTTCAAAGTGCAGAACCCGCTTACATATTCTATTATGCTGTCAACTGTAAACTGCATATTGCCGGTATTGCAATATTGACACGCACAACCGTCTATATCAAACTTAAGATCCAAATTCTGAATATTATCTATCTCATTTTTCTCTATCCAGTCACCTATGACCGCAGCCCCATCGAACCCATAACTGATTTCGGCCGGTTGTCCCTGCGATTCCAGTCTGTTTTTCAGGTCTGTGGCGACAAAGTCAACTCCCAATGTGACCGCATCCCAGTACCTTGAAGCAAAGCGGCGTGAAATGCTCTTTCCCAAACGGTTTATTCTCACAACCAACTGACTGCTCAAGTCAACCCTTCCCAGCTGGTCCGGAAGAAAAAATGGCTTGCGGTTACGCAATATGCAGGAATCCGGCTTCATGTATATTGACGGGCACGCTCGCTCTAATAACGGCCCGTCAATGCCATTATTGCCCGGCTTGCAGTTCTTGCCAACGCACACAATCTTCATATGCACAAAAATACGTAAAAAAGGCATACCTTTGCGGCAGTTCAACATTTGATTTGAGACAGCATATGGCAGAAAAGAACAACGATTGGAAAGAAAGGCTTGGTATGGTTTATTCAACCAATCCCAATTTCAGTTACGAGACAGAAAATGAAAAGGAAGAGCCCGAACTTCTGCCACCCAGTCAGCAGAAAATGCGCCTAAGGATTGAAAAGAACGGGCGCAATGGTAAAACTGCCACTGTCATATCGGGTTTCCATGGTCCTGACAGCGAACTTGAATCACTTGCTCGCACCCTGAAAACATACTGCGGCTGCGGCGGAAGCGCAAAAGACGGACTTATAATAATTCAAGGAGAAATGAAGGAAAAAATAATCGCCAAACTGAAGTCACTCGGATATACGCAAACCAAATAAAAAAAGGGGAACCCCCGTCTGATCCGGGATTCCCCTTTATATTTGCCTGATTACCGAATTATTCAGCCTTCAAAGTAAAACGGCGGAAACCGGTAATTGTCAAATCCTTGTCAAGGGCCTTGATGTATTCGCTTATGGTCTGTTTGCCATCACCGAAAGCATATACCTGATTAACAAGACAGTTCTCCTTGAAGAACTTGTTCATACGTCCTTCTGCAATCTTGTCAATCATTGCAGCAGGCATATTCGCGAGCTTGTCCTCAGCGGTCTTGGCTTTAAGGGCACGAATTTCATCGGCCTGAGCCTCAGTAATCTCACCCTTCATGATACCTTCCTTGATATGCTCTTCGTTCTCTGAAATGTAGAGATTGAAACCAGCTTTGCGGAGAGCAGCTTCAACCGCCTTTGCTACCTGTTCCTCTCTGGTCTTCTCAATAGCGACCTTCATTTCCTCGGCCTTGACAGCCTCAGGAACTTCTGATTCATTAAGAGCGACAGGATTCTGGACTGCAACCTGGAGAGCGACCTCATGGATATAATCCTTATCGGCAACCTCCTTGTTGAATGCAACAAGAACACAAAGGAAATTCTTGCCCTGATGGTTGTACGAAGCAATTTCGGAACCCTCAATGAATGAATATCCATCAAGTTCAAGCTTTTCGCCCACTATACCAGTGCGCTCCAGAACGATGTCGGCAACAGTCTTGCCCTGGAAAGGCAGAGCCTTAACTTCATCAAGAGACTTTGCCTTTGCTGCAACAGCGGCATCAAGGATTGACTGTGTCAGTCCGACAAAATCTTTGTTGCTGGCAACGAAGTCAGTTTCGCACTTCAAAGCAATGATGGCACCAAAGTTTCCGTCAACCTTGACAAGTACGCAACCTTCTGAAGCCTCGCGGTCTGAACGCTTCTGGGCAACGGCAAGACCCTTCTTGCGAATAATCTCAATCGCCTTTTCAAAATCGCCCTCGGCTTCTGTCAGGGCCTTTTTGCAGTCCGACATGCCAGCACCAGTTTTGGTGCGCAGGCTCTTAATATCTTCAAGTGTAACAGCCATTTCTTAAAATCTTTAATCGGTTAAAAATTATGCTTCAGGAGCAGCTTCGGCGACAGGAGCAGCCTCATCAAGAGTTTCGGCTGGTTTTGCAACCTTGCGAATACGCTCACGACGTGGCTTTTCAGCCTTGTCTTCCTGTTCTGCCTCGGCAGCTTCTTCACCCTTTTCAGCCTTACGCTCCTCAAGACCCTCTGCAATAGCATCGCAGCATGCGGTCAGAATTGCATCAACTGACTTGGTAGCATCATCATTGGCAGGAATAACGTAATCAATTTCGTTAGGATTGCTGTTTGTATCAACGATACCGAATACAGGTATACCCAGGCGGGTTGCTTCGCGAACAGCGATATTTTCCTTAAGAACATCAATTACGAACAGAGCAGCCGGCAGACGTGAAAGATCAGCAATTGAACCGAGGTTCTTTTCAAGTTTTGCACGCTGACGTGTAATCTGAAGAATTTCACGCTTTGAAAGGTTTGAGTATGTGCCATCGCTTGTAAGCTTATCGATAGTAGCCATCTTCTTGACAGCCTTGCGGATTGTCGGGAAGTTGGTAAGCATACCACCTGGCCAGCGTTCAATAACGTAAGGCATACCTACGCTTGAAACCTTCTGGGCTACAAGTTCCTTCAGTTGCTTCTTGGTACCTACAAACAGAATCTTCTTGCCATCACGAGCCATCTTCTTCAGGACTTCAGCAGCCTGATCAACGGCCTCGACAGTTTTGTTCAAATCAATGATATGAATGCCATTACGCTCCATGAAAATGTAAGGAGCCATAGCAGGATTCCATTTGCGGCGCAGATGGCCAAAGTGACAGCCAGCTTCAAGAAGCTGTTCAAAATTTGTTCTTGACATAATTAGTTTTAGTTTGTTTGTTTACATTCTTTTTTAAACCAACCGTCGGGTAGCCGCCTTATTGGGGGTGGATCCCGACAGTTTAGATACTAAACACAGGATTTCATCAAGTGGTACGATGCCGGTTGAGCATACCATGCCGACAACATCAGACACATCTGGCCACCCGAAACAATCCGATATTGAGTTCCAGAAAAAGTAAGCGGATTAACGCTTGCTGAACTGGAAGCGACGACGTGCCTTTGGCTGACCTGGCTTCTTACGTTCAACAGAACGTGAATCGCGTGTCAGGAAGCCTTCCATACGGAGAGCCTTCTTGTCATCGGCATTAATCTTAACCAGAGCACGGGCAATTGCAAGACGCAGGGCATTTGCCTGACCATTAAAACCGCCGCCGTCAAGGTTGGCCTTAATATCATACTTCTCAGCAACTTCAAGTTTCTTCAGAGGCTGGAGAACAACGTACTGAAGAAGCGATGATGGGAAATACGTGGTCAGGTCCTTCTTGTTTACAGTGATCTTACCTGTTCCTTCAGTAACGAAAACACGAGCTACGGCACGCTTACGACGTCCTACTGCATTTATCATTTCCATTCTCTTTCAGATTAAATAAGTGAATTGATATCAATAGCCTTAGGGGTCTGTGCTTCATGCTTGTGTTCGCCACCAGCATAAACGTACAGATTGCCAAGAAGCTGATCGCCCAGCTTTGTCTTAGGCAGCATACCCTTTACGGTTTTTTTCATAAGTCTCTCAGCGCCGTTTGGCTTGGCCATAAGCTGTGCAGGAGTCATCTCACGCTGACCGCCAGGATAACCTGTGTAGCGAAGATAAATCTTGTCAGTCCACTTCTTGCCGGTTAGAACAACCTTGTCGGCATTGATAATGATAACATTGTCACCGCAGTCAACATGCGGAGTGTAGTTTGGTTTGTACTTACCGCGCAGCAGCTTGGCAACCTTCACGGCGAAGCGGCCCAGAACCTGGTCTGTAGCATCAACTACGACCCATTCCTTTGTAGCGGTAGCCTTGTTGGCCGAAACAGTCTTGTAACTTAAAGTATCCATTTTAAACTTTAAATCGTTGTTAATAATTTCATTTTTCCCAGCGAAACCAAACCGTTTCCCAACGGAATGGAGAGTTCCCTAACGCTTGTTTCCAAAGATACGCTCATACCTCTGTTCCCGTACTCGGGGACTTAACTCGCTCATAATTAACCTTTTATTCAAAGGTTGATAATAATCGGCTCGCAAAATTAGTTTTTTTGTCTAACCTGACAAAACTTTTCACAAAGTATTTTCAGAACCCATCATTCTGTCAAGGCCCTACTCCATGTAATATGTCCTGCCGTCCTTTATGTATATACCACGTTCCAAAGGAGCATCGCCATTGACCTTTCGCCCTGCGGCATCGAAGATTGTCCCATCGTCCCCGTTTGCCATTTCAGGAATACGGTCTGTCCCCGTACTGCCGCTGTCAAGTTTCACGTTCCGCAAGACCGTATATGGTATCAGATTCTTTTTTACAGTTACAGAACCATTCCAACTGGAAAAAGATCCCGTCTTGCCGTAATTCTTCATTTTGAATACAATCCTGTCATTGTATATGTATATCATCAGCGCCTGGTAAACATGATTCTTGGCATCGGTCATGTCCCTGTTGCCAGGATTGCCGTTCGGAATGTTGTCCCAGAAGTCCATGCTGCCCATGAAGACGGAAATGAAAGACGTCGGGTCACCGGCAGGGAGCGCTGACGCCAGACTTTCGCCCATCACCTTTGTGGAAGTTGCATCCACAACCGTGAACCCACTGTATCCGGATCTTGCCGAGTTGACAATCAGTTCGGAACTGGAATCTATATTCCCAACCGCATTTCGGAACGAATAATAGTCACTCGTATTGACATTCTGTATCTCTTTCGGCTCCAGTTTTCCGTTATAATATCTCAATATGTAGAATTTACTACCGGACTTAGCCACAACGAAATAGGTTGAACCCACTGTCATGGACTGCACAGCACGTCCTGTTTCACTGTCGAAGAAATATAGCGCCGATGCAGTGGCTGACGGAACAAACGACGTGCCGTTATGCGCCAGATAGTATTTGCCCGCATTATACGATGTCGACAATGATATATTAAGACCGTTGGCAGACTCGAAATTCCAAATCTGACCGTCACTGCCCACTTGCAGCGCGCCGGCCGATGCCATATTCAGATACTTGCCAGATGCTTCGTTATACAGATAAAAACTTGTAGCGGGCTGCGGCTTTGGTTCATCGGAATTGTCCTCATCATCAAAATATCCTTCTCCGGTTGTACTTATAACCTTGCCCGATGCATTGTACCTGGTTACTCTCTGCGAAGTACGTTCATGTATATATGCATTATCCTTTTTGTGGTCATGACCGTACAGCATGATTATTCCCGGATGTTTTGCAAGTGCTTTCTTCAGCTTCGAGGCATTCCCTTTATCCGCCGGTGTTTCCGACGATGCGTCATGCAGACCATATTCAGCGGAACTGATGGAATTGCTGTCGCCAAATGGAAGGTGCAGAACAAAAAAGACTGTCTTGTCCGGGTCGGCTTCGTAAATGGCATCAAGCTTTTTTTCTATCCAAGCCACCGATTCGTCGGAATAGTAATAGTCCTTATCATATTTATAAAGATATTTACCCGTGTTAAGCACAACAAAATCCAGACCCTTGACATTATAGTGATAGGCTACAAGCAGATTCAGTTTTCCATCACCGGTCCACTCATAGAAACACTCGCCGGGAGCCTTGGTTGGTACATCAACAGGAGTCAGTTCCCCAAGCCTCTGTTTCATGGGTATTGAATAATAATCGCCTGAATTGTACGACCGACTTTTACCTACCATATATTCATGGTTACCGTTTGCATACACCACATAAGGAGTCTTACCTTCATGGAATACACTCTCAGTAGCATTTACCAGCAAAGTACGCGATTTTTCCCATACACTCTGGGCAGCATCACCGGTTGCACCGCCTGAATAGTCTCCGCCCATTACCAGGATGTCAATATCCTCCTGCTCCTTCATAGCCTTGAGCGTCTGTTCGATAGAGCCGCGCAGATTGTCTTTGCCCAAATAGTTGTCATCGGTATGAGAATCAGTAATGCACCCTATGGTCATGAGTAACTTACTTTCATCCTGAGCCTGTGCAGGAAAGACAGCCGCCAATGCCAGCATCATTGGCAGAATAAAATTTTTAACCTTGAAATTCATAGTCTTTATAATGTCATTAATGTACATACTCATTACGACCTAACCCAAACCGGGCGGCCGCCCGGTTACGCAAATGCGAAGATACATTTTTTTTATTGCCGCGATCGAGTATTAACTGATAAATCAGTAAAGATGCCTGTGTACACATGGAATATGTTTAACAGAATGGGGCAATTGGTGGTTCTATCCTCTGATGTGCCTCTGATATACCTCTGATGTGCCTCTGAGTATCGGAGTATCACGTGATACTCCGATACTCAGAGGCACATCGGTCGATATAACCAATCTGTTCCGGTTCCCGGAGCCGATGGTGTTGTATTTTCCGTATCTTTGCCCCGGATTATCGTTCAAACACAGTAATAATACGCAACAGGTATGGATGCACTTTCAATCATAACTCTGATACTTGGAGTACTTGGAATAGTTGGAGGATTCCTGCCGATTCTACCAGGGCCGCCAATCAGTGGTGCCGCCATGTTATGTCTTTACCTCAGTACCGATGTCGATGAACCAATTTCACGCACGGCCATGCTGATTTGGCTAGCTTCAGCGATAGCATTAACCATACTCGACTACGTCATGCCAGGCATGATGACAAGAGCTGTCGGCGGCCATAAGTCAGGCAGCCGCGGTGCGACAATAGGACTCATAATAGGATTGTTCTTCACGCCAGTCGGAATGGTAATGGGGAGCTTTCTCGGTGCATTCCTTGCTGAATGGCTGGCAGAAGACCAAAGCATGGGCAAGGCATTGAAAGCCGCAGCCGGTGCATTCCTTGCATTCCTCTTCTCTACAGGTCTGAAAGTGATTTACGGCGCCATAGTGATGTGGCAACTCATTATCCACGTATTTTGAAGTTTTTATGGCGTTTTATTCAATTTGTCAATTGAAAAGCGTACCATTGCAAGATTTTCGGTTCCACATATATAAATAAGTACCCGTGGCAAATCATTTTCTGAATAATTCAATACTCAGACGTTTTGTTGTAATATTTCTGAGCATCATTTTCCTGTTCTCCTGCAACAAATACGAGAACGAAATAATAGGCGTGAGTTCAATCAAACTGAACGAGACCGAAATAACATTGAGAGTTGATAAAAAAGATACGCTATCTGCTACCGTCAGCCCCTCCAATGCAACTGACAAGAGCATGAAGTGGGCAACGGCCGATGCGACAATAGCAACGGTGAGCAGTATGGGTATTGTAACCGGCAAAAAACTGGGAACAACGGTAATAACCGCAAAGGCTGGAGGCAAGACCGCCACCTGCACAGTAATAGTTGAGCCGACTCCGGTAACGAGCGTAACTCTGAACGAAGAGACAGTTTCACTGAAAGCTGGTGGAGTAATGAAATTGACGGCCACAGTCAACCCAAGCGACGCAACAGACAAGACTGTGACATGGACGACGAGTGACGCGACCATAGCCACAGTAGATGGAGGTAAGGTGACAGCCATCAAGGTGGGTACTGCTACCATAACGGCAACGGCAGGTGAGAAGTCCGCAACATGTACGATAACTGTTCAAGAGGATGTTCCTGCTCCCGAACCCGAATAATAAAAAGAAACGGTTGCAGTGAAAAGCAAGTAAAGCCTTCCCGCATGGAGATGGCTTTACTATTTCAGTTTACACAGTTCCTTAAAACTCCGCAGTGCGCGGAGTGGATGATTCGGAGCGATGCGACCAAGTCCCCGCTGGCGGGGATTTAGGGGTGGAATTAGAAAAGGAACATTTCGTTCCTCAGAACTCCGCAGTGCGCGGAGTTCTGGGGAACGCAATGACATCGCGAATATTCTGCATTCCCGTAACGAACAGCATAAGCCGCTCAAATCCTAATCCAAAACCAGCGTGCGGACATGAACCGAAACGGCGTGTATCAAGATACCACCACATGTCCTTCATAGGAATGCCACGGCTCTCAATTTCACTCATCAGCTTGTCATAGTTCTCCTCACGGACCGAGCCGCCAATAATCTCGCCAATCTGCGGGAACAGCACATCGGTACCCTGAACGGTTTCCTCCTGCTGCTTGCCCATGCAAATAGGCTTTTCAGCATCAATCTTCATGTAGAAAGCCTTGATTGCCTTAGGATAGTTGGTCATGATGACAGGCTTCTTGAAGTATTCCTCGACAAGATAACGCTCATGCTCGCTGGCCAGGTCGTCGCCCCAGTTGCAAGGGAACTCGAACTTGCGGCCTTTTGCTATGGCATCCTGAAGAATCTCAATGCCCTTGCTGTATGGCAGGCGTACGAATTCGGTATTGACAACGCTCTTCAGACGCTCAATCAGTCCCTTGTCAACCATATTGTTCAGGAATTCCAGATCGTCCTGACAGTGATCAAGCGCCCAGTTGATGCAGAACTTCAGGAAATCCTCTTCAAGATCCATCAGCTCAACCAAATCCATGAATGCTATTTCAGGTTCAATCATCCAGAACTCGGCCAGATGGCGCGGGGTGTTGGAATTTTCGGCACGGAATGTAGGGCCGAAAGTATATATTGCGCCAAGTGCAGTTGCACCAAGCTCGCCTTCCAGCTGGCCCGATACGGTCAGACTTGCCGGTTTGCCGAAGAAATCCTGATCATATTCCACCTTTCCGGTCTTGGCTATGCGCTGCAGGTCAAGTGTAGTCACCTGAAACATCTGTCCTGCACCTTCACAGTCAGAGGCTGTAATAAGCGGAGTATGGAAATAGAAGAAGCCGTGGTCATGGAAATACTGGTGTATTGCAAAAGCCATGTTGTGACGGATACGCATAACAGCTCCGAACGTATTGGTACGAAGACGCATATGAGCATGCTGGCGCATATATTCAAAGCTCTGGCCTTTTTTCTGCATGGGATAATCGTCCCCACAGGTTCCAAGAACTTCAATCTCCGAAGCCTGTATTTCAACGGCCTGACCGGATCCTATGCTCTCGACCATTATACCGGTTACACTGAGGCATGCACCTGTGGTAATCTGCTTCATCAGCTCATCGCTGAACTTGTCAAGATCAGCCACCACCTGAACATTCTTTATGGTCGAACCGTCGTTCAACGCAATGAAACTTACTGCTTTGCTGCCGCGGCGGGTACGGACCCAGCCCTTGACCAGAACCTGCTGTCCGAAATCAGTACGCTTGAGCAGGTCAACTATTCTCGTTCTCTTGATATCCATTATTTCAGTTGATTATCGGATTTATTCGTATGCGCCCATACGGAGCATGTTCACTTCCTTTTCGGTAAGGAAACGCCAGTCACCGCGACGCAGGCGCTTCTTTGTCAGACCGGCAAACTGCACACGGTCAAGCTTGGCAACATGGTAGCCCAGAGCATCGAACATACGGCGTACAACACGGTTGCGGCCTGAATGGATTTCAATGCCGACCTGAGTCTTGTCCTCATTCACATAGCTTACCTCATCGGCACGTACTATGTCGTTCTCTTCTTCACCGATGCAAACGCCGTCGAGCAGTTTCTGCATATCCTGTTCGCTGACGTTGCGGTCAAGACGGACATGGTAGATTTTCTTCTTGAGGAATCTCGGGTGAGTAAGGCGGGTTGCCATCTCACCGTCGTTGGTTAGAAGCAGAACGCCAGTTGTATTGCGGTCAAGGCGGCCTACGGGATAGACACGTTCCTTGCAGGCTCCCTTTATGTAGTCCATAACTGTCTTGCGCTCCTGAGGGTCGTCAACTGTAGTGACACAGTCCTTAGGTTTGTTAAGAAGAATGTATATCTTGCGTTCTATACTTACCAACTGGTCATGGAACAACACGTTGTCACCGCGTTTCACCTTTGTACCCATTTCGGTAGCAGTAACTCCATTGACCTTAACAACGCCCGCCTTGATAAAATCATCGGCTTCACGGCGTGAACATACGCCTGCATTGGCGAGATACTTGTTCAAACGTATCTCCTCATCGGGGTTATGTATGACATCGGTGAACGATATACGCTTGCGGTTGTCCTGCTTGCGTGCCGGTTTCCTGTATCCGCCACGCTGCAGAAAAGAGCCCTGACGCTGCTGATAGCCGCCCTCACGATTATAACCACTGTTCTGGCGCTGATAGCCACCTTCATGATTATATCCACTGCTCTGACGCTGATAGCCACCATCGCGGCTGTAACCGCCCTGACGTGGCTGGTAGCCGTTTTCCTGACCTTCCATACGTTCTCTGTAGAAACGCGGCTGGCCTTCCTGACTGTTCTGTCCATAACGTGAAGTGCGACGCTGATAGCCGTCATCGTAACGCGCTGGACGTTCCACTCTTGAATACTGAGGACGGTTCTGTCCCTCTGCTCTCACAAAACGCGGACGTCCTTCGCGACGGTTTCCGTTCTGTCCTTCACTGCGGCGTTCGCGACCATAATTGTCACCGTCGCCATCAAAGAAAAATTCATTACCTTTTTCTGTTTCCATAATTTGATTCTGGCCTCACGGCCTTTTTGTTACGACATATATTTTTTAAAAGGTCCACATAAAAGTGTCAGATACCGGTGTAGTTACCTGGAGCAATGGAACGGAGTTCAGCCTTCACGGCATCGCTCACGCTCAGTGTATCAATGAATTCCATAATGGAATCACGGGTAATGGCACTGTTGGTACGTGTAAGTTCCTTAAGAGCCTCGTACGGATGCGGATAGCCCTCGCGGCGCAGAATTGTCTGGATGGCCTCGGCTACAACGCTCCAGCATCCGTCAAGATCCTGTGCAATCTTTGCTTCGTTGATGAGCAGTTTGCCAAGTCCCTTCATGGAACTTGCAACAGCTATCATCTGATGACCGAAAGGAACGCCCACATTGCGCATTACGGTCGAGTCCGTAAGGTCACGCTGCAGACGTGATACCGGAAGTTTGCGTGAGAGCTGTTCCAGAATGGCGTTTGCCATACCCAGATTGCCTTCGGCATTTTCAAAGTCAATGGGGTTGACCTTGTGTGGCATTGCACTGGAACCAACTTCGCCGGCCTTGATCTGCTGTTTGAAGTACTCCATTGAAATGTACTGCCAGAAATCGCGATTCATGTCAATCTGGATGGTGTTCATGCGCTTCATGGCATCGAACAGCGCAGCCAGGTTATCATAGTTAGAAATCTGTGTGGTGTATTCCTCACGCTCCAGTCCCAGCTTTTCTGAAAGAAACTTTTCGGCAAAGCTCTTCCAGTCAATCTCAGGGTATGCCACGTGATGGGCATTGAAGTTTCCTGTAGCACCGCCGAACTTGGCGCTCATGGGAACGGCTTTGAGCTGTTTGAGCTGCTGACGCAGACGATATGCGAACACCTCGATTTCCTTGCCCAGACGGGTTGGCGATGCCGGCTGTCCGTGTGTGCGGGCAAGCATAGGCACATCCTTCCAGCGCTGTGCATATTCCTCAAGCTTGTCAATGAGACTCTGAATTGCAGGACAGTACTCGTTTTCAAGCGCCTCCTTTATTGACAGCGGAACCGATGTGTTGTTTATATCCTGCGAAGTCAGACCAAAGTGTATGAATTCCTTGAACGGCACCAGTTCAGGAATCAGATCGAATTTCTCCTTTATGAAATACTCAACGGCCTTGACATCGTGATTGGTAACCTTTTCAATCTCCTTGATGTGGAGTGCATCGGACTCCTGGAAATCGGTCCATACGCTTTGGAGTTTGTCCAAAGTCGATGTCTGAACAGCCTTCAACTGAGGCAGTCCCGACTGGCACAATGCGGTAAAATACTGGATTTCAACCCTGACCCTGTACTTGATTAGGGCAAACTCTGAAAAATAAGCTGCAAGATTCTGCGTCTTGCCACGGTAGCGGCCGTCTATTGGTGAAACCGCCGTCAATTCGTTAAGTGTCATACTGTACGGTATATCTTATCTGCTTCGCAGCAGCGCTGCAAAATTAGTGTTTTTTTCCTACATTTGCGCACTTATTCTGAAACTATGACAGAAAAACTGCAGAAAAAGATCAGTGAAAGCAGGTGGGCACGATGGGCCACACTGATAATCGTGTCATTCACTATGATGTGGGGGTACTTTCTTACCGATGCGCTATCCCCGCTTATGACCATGCTTGAAGACCAGATGCACTGGTCAAGTTCAGAATTCGGTCTGTTCAACTCGGCATACAGTTGGTTCAACGTATATCTGTTCATG
The DNA here is from genome assembly GCA_045617485.1 of Bacteroidaceae bacterium. Taxonomy (GTDB): domain Bacteria; phylum Bacteroidota; class Bacteroidia; order Bacteroidales; family Bacteroidaceae; genus Colenecus. The sequence goes on along the minus strand of JAZLIR010000052.1, from coordinate 93,758 downwards.
CTGGTGTTTGGCGGCATTGTTCTGGACAAGATGGGCATAAGGTTCACAGGAATAGTGACATGTCTGCTCATGCTGGCCGGTTCTCTGGCAAAATACTATGCAATTGCATTCATTCCGCCCTTTGGGAATGAGGTTTTCGGCATACGCACGCAGGTGCTGGTGGCCTGCATGGGTCACGCCGTATTTGCAGTCGGTGTCGAGAACTGCTGCACAACGGTCTCAAAAGTCATAGCAAAATGGTTTCAGGGAAGGGAAATGGCTACAGCGCTGGGCATTCAGGTAGCACTTGCGCGCATTGGAACCGCCGCAGCACTGGTAGTAAGTCCGATTGTAGCCAGGCGCATTTCCGTATCGGCCCCCATCCTGCTGTCATCGCTGCTGCTGACAATAGGATTCCTGGCATATCTTGTATTCTGCGTCCTTGACAGGAAATTCGATGCCGAAGTCGCATCGGTACAGACCGATGATGACAGTTTCAAGGTGAAGGACCTGAAACAGATTGTCACCAATCGCGGATTCTGGCTCATTGCCTTTCTGTGCCTTATGTTCTATTCAGCAGTCTTCCCGTTCCTGAAGTTCGCCACATCGCTTATGGAAAACAAATATGGAGTCGGAAGCGACCTGGCCGGTCTGATACCAAGTCTGATTCCTTTCGGCAACCTTATAATGACACCGCTGTTCGGCGGCATATACGACAGGAAAGGAAAAGGTGCCACAATCATGATAATTGGTTCAGTGCTGCTTATCCTTGTACACGTGCTGTTCGCCCTGCCGGTTTTGAATTACTGGTGGTTCGCCGCGGCTGTGATGATACTTCTTGGAGTGGCATTCTCGCTGGTGCCGTCGGCCATGTGGCCAAGTGTTCCGAAAATCATTCCGCTGAAACTGTTAGGCTCGGCCTACGCGCTGATATTCTACGTACAGAACATAGGTCTGGGACTGGTTCCTCTTCTCATAGGCAAGGTACTTGACAACTACTGCAAGGCAGGCACACGCCTTGTTGACGGAGCATTGGTTACGCAATATGATTATACTCTTCCAATGTGCATTTTCGCACTGTTCGGAGTCGCAGCTCTGCTGCTTGCCTTACGTCTCAAAGCCGTTGACAGGAAGGAAGGATACGGTCTTGAAAAGCCCAATCTGGAGTAAGCGGAGATGATAAAAGCCATATTCTTTGACATTGACGGTACGCTGGTGAGCCTCAAGACCCACCACATTCCGGCATCGACCCACATTGCACTTGAAAAGTTACGGAAGCAGGGAATAAAGCTGTTTATCTGCAGCGGCAGACCATATTGCTCCATTGACAACCTTGAAGGCGAGCAGTTTGACGGATTCATTACGGTAAATGGAGGAATCTGCAACGTGGGCGGAAAGACCATACTCAGGCGTCCCATTCCCGACGCCGATATCCGCACTTGGAGCCGGTATCTGAAACAGGATCCCATAAACTGCTTTTTCATTACCGAAGACCAGGTCTTCATGAACCGCAAATGCGCCGAAGCAGACCGTTTCATTGAACTTCTCAACTTTTTGACACCTCAAATTTCCACACTTGACCAGCTGTCAGGCATACCCGTATTCCAGATGGTAGGCCTGTTTGAAAAAGACAGGGATTCAATTATCCGCGATACGTTGCCAAACTGCCGGATAACACGCTGGCACCATACTTTCTGTGACATTGTACCGGCGTGCAGCAACAAAAGCCAGGGAATGAAGGCAGCCCTTGACTATCTTGGCATCGGAGCCGATGAATGCATGGCCCTAGGCGACGGTGACAACGATGTGGAAATGCTGAGATATGCCGGAATAAGCGTGGCAATGGGCGGCTGTCCGTCATTCGTTGAAGAGGCAGCACAATACAAAACCGGCAGTGCCGATGACGACGGCGTCTATAACGCACTTAAACACTTTTCACTGATATGACAGACCGGACCGTATTCGAACGTCTGAAACGTGTGGCTGTACAGGCCACCCCGGGTGCTTTCAAGACCATACTGTGGATTTTCAAAATCACCGCGGCAGTATCGTTTGTAATGTTCGTACTGCGTGCATTGGGAATACTCAACTGGATTTCGGTTGCAGTGAGCCCCGTATTCCTTTATTTCGGACTTCCGGGCGAAGCGTCGCTTGCATACGTGAGCGGATATTTCATCAACGTGTATTCCTGTGTGGCAGCGCTTTCAACACTGGAACTGTCAGTACGCGAAGTCACCATTCTTGGTGCAATGACTCTGGCAGCCCACGCTATGATACTTGAAAGCGCAGTCCAGCATAAGACCGGCACTTCAAGGGCCTACTGCTACATACTGCGCACCCTCGCATCGCTGGCACTTGGCATACTTCTGAATCTCATACTTCCGGGCCGTCCGCACTATGTGGCCAACCTTACGCCATTGGCCGATATTCCATTTTTCCAGATTCAGCCCGACATTCAGGGACTTTTTATGGCATGGTTGCTCAACCTTCTGAAACTGGGTGCATGGATGTTTTGTATCATCTGGCTGCTCAACATAATCCAGAGGGAACTGTATGAATTCGGTCTGATGGAGAAAATTTCAAAAGTATTCCGTCCGCTTCTTACGGTATTTGGTCTGCCGGCAAGCACATCGTTCCTGTGGATTGTAGCCAATCTGGTAGGACTGTCATACGGATCGGCCGCCATTATGGACGAAATGGAGCGCAACACCATAAACCGTCGCGACATCGACCTGCTAAACTCACACATAGGCATATCACACAGCAATCTTGAGGACCTGTCCATACTTGCAGCCTGCGGCGGCATCTGGTACATAATACTTCTGTCCCGCTGGGCCATGGTCACAGTCCTTGTCTGGTGTCTCAAACTGTATTACAGAATAAGGGCTTCAAGATAATGGCAGGCGGCCCAACTCAAGCTTAACTTTAATTAACACTCGCCAATTGAAATGGCTGTAAAAAAAAATTACATTTGTACGCATTGACACCGATTGTTCAACCTTTCAAAAAGTTGATTATGATTAAGCTAAGAACCTTTATTCTGGGATTGTCCTTCTCTTCGGTTGCCCTATTATGCAGCTGCAGCAAGGATTCAAGTTTCACCGAAGCAAGTAATGAAACCACCGAGGAAAACAGTGTGCTGGTCTCCGCCTCGCTCAAATATGTAACACCGGCATCGGAAGTTGCCGACATGCTAGGTCAGTTCAATGAGATACCGGCTCCAAATTTCCTGGACATTGATTTGAGCGAAATCGGTCTGGAATTGAGAACGTATCGCATCGTATATAAAACAAAGGACAACAGGGGACAGGAAATACAGCTTTCCGGAGATGTTTCGTACCTGGCTAACACCATTCTTCCACACGCGCGTATTCTTGAGAGCGTTTCCCTTTTCCATCCCGCTTTCTTCACAGATGAAAGCAAAGCGACCGAATACGAGCAATACGCATTCCCCGGAAGAAGCATACACAATGCGCTGGTCGTATATCCGCATTATCAGGGCGTTTACGAGGGGAGAAAACCGGAATATGTAGAGGGTCATCCTGTCACAGTTGCGGAATTGCTCCTCAAGGCACGTCAGGGCATAGATTGTGAGCTTGCCGCCATTGAGCTGATAGAAGGACTTGAGGGGGTGGCACTTATGCCTTACTACTATACGGAGAACATCGGGCTCAGCTGTGGAGCCGGGGTAGCTCTTGCAACCCAGTATCTCCTTGAAAATGACCCGCAGCTGAAATCCGTCAACAGAAAGTTCATCAGGCTTACGGGCACTTACTGCTGCGAGGGCTGCTATTCATACAGCGGTCTGCTTTCAAAGCTGATGGAGGTCGTACCTTATGATGAAAGCCTTGAAGAGTTCGATTCGATGGAGGACTTCAAGCCTGCGTGCCTGATAGGCGTCATTGTAGGAGCCTATGATACCTGGAAGGGACTGAAGGATCAGGACGGCAATGAATTCTTTGCCGGAGTGGACGATGTCAGTGAGTATTTCTCGCCTGAATTCCTGAACAGCGACAACTTGATCGAAGATGACGGCCGGCAGATAACCGACATAATAGGCTATTTCAGAACAGGCATGCTCAATGCCCATTCCAGAATATTCAAGCGTGCCGGATTCCTGTCATCAACGATGATCAATCCTGAACTTTTAGATTCAAATCACGAGATAGACACCGCCAATCCCAAGATGAAAGCCCTGCTGGATGCCCTTGCCCAGAATGACAGGATACTGTCCGGCTGGAATCCGTCAGCGCGTCTTTGCATCTCCCATTCGACCGATGATGAATTCGTACCTTATTCGCAGGTGTTCGACGTATATAAGTCACTGAGCAAAAGAGGCACCAACAAGAACGTCATATTACAGACCGTGCCCGGTCTCAATCACACGGAAGGCAACCAGTATTATGGAATCAAGGATATTATCATCAAGAAACACCCTTGCCTGATATGGTGACAGAATACCTTTACATCAGTGAATCAAACGGCATTGCATCGGCCTTGCGGTAGCCGAGTGATGTGCCCGATGCCACAAGCGTTCCATCGGCGCCCGTAATCTCGACACGGCAGAACGGAATTTTGCGATGGTCACAGGTTACAAAAGCCTTGGCTGTCAGCCTGTCACCCAAGCGGGCCGGGTGATGGAATGTCATGGCATTTTCAAGACCCAGAGTAACGCTGCCACAGGCATTCATAGCCGCGGCAATGGCAAGATCGGCAAAGGTGAACAGCGCTCCGCCCTGGCAGACGCCGGCACCATTCAGATGATGTTCATCGACCGTCATCTCGGCAATTGAAAACTCGGGTGTAACCTGTGTGAGCAACATACCGTTGTCGGCTGCAAAACGATCATTAGTATTAAGGTATTCCTTTAGTGTCATATTGTTTTCCTGTGGAAAATTCGAATTGCAAAGATAAGGAAAATCCAATACCTTTGCCATAATCAGCAACCCATCACTGACGTGGCAGAAGAAAGCGGAAGAACATACATTGCCATTGACCTGAAGTCGTTCTTTGCATCGGTCGAATGTGTAGAGCGCGGACTGGACCCGCTTACCACCAATCTTGTCGTGGCCGATGCAGGCCGCACCGAAAAGACCATCTGCCTGGCGGTATCGCCGTCGCTCAAGGCTTACGGCATTGGCGGTCGTGCACGTCTGTTCGAAGTATTGGAACGCCTGCGTCAGGTGAACAGCGACCGTCTGTACAAAGCACCTCATCACCGATTTGCCGGCAAATCGGCATCGGACACCGACCTGAAGGCGCACCCTGACTGGGAGGTGGATTTCATTACAGCGCCGCCACGCATGTCGTACTACCTGAAATACAGCAACCGCATATACGAGACCTATCTGAAATACATTTCGGCCGATGACATACACGTGTATTCCATTGACGAAGTGTTCATTGACGCAACCGGCTATCTGAAAAGCTACAGAATGACCGCACGCGAACTGGCCATGACCATGATACGCGATGTCCTGCATCAGACCGGCATAACCGCCACGGCAGGCATAGGCACCAATCTGTACCTGTGCAAGGTGGCAATGGACATTGTGGCCAAGCACATACCGGCCGACAGGGACGGAGTACGCATAGCCCAGCTTGACGAAATGAGCTACCGCCGGCAGCTGTGGAACCACCGGCCTCTAACAGCCTTCTGGCGGGTTGGCAAAGGCACGGCGCAGAAGCTGGCATTTTACGGCATTGACACCATGGGCAAACTGGCCCGATGTTCCATTGAGCACGAGGAAATGCTGTACAACCTGTTCGGTGTGAATGCCGAACTGCTCATTGACCACGCCTGGGGATGGGAGCCATGTACCATAGAGCAGATAAAGGCATACCGTCCGGAAACTAATTCACTCAGCAGCGGGCAGGTGCTCTCCAGCCCATATACCTTCAGCAAGGCACGCGTGGTGATTCACGAGATGGCCGATGCCGCCGCCCTGCGCCTGGTCAGCAAGCATCTTGTAACGGACCAGCTGACGCTGACCGTAGGCTATGACGTGGAAAGTCTGACCAACCCCGACATAAACTATGACGGCAAAATCAGGACCGATTACTACGGCCGCAAAGTTCCGGCCCACGCACACGGCACCGCAAAGCTTGAGCGTCACACATCATCGGCCACAGTCATTGCCAATGCCATAGTGGCGCTGTTCGACCGCATAGTGAACCCCGGCCTGCTGATACGCCGCATGAACATCTGCACCGACAACGTGATGGACGAAAGCCGTGCCGCAGTACGCGAGCCCGAACAGCTGGACCTGTTCACTGACTACGAAGCCCTGGAGCAGAAGCGCAAGGCCGAACAGGCGGCATTGGAACGCGAGCACCGCATGCAGAAAACCCTGCTTGACATAAAGAGAAAATATGGCAAAAACGCCATACTTAAAGGTCTGAACTTTGAGGAAGGCGCAACCGCCATTGAACGTAACAGACAGATAGGAGGACACAAGGCATGACCGAAAACTACGATGACATAATAAACCTGCCGCATCACGTCTCGACCAATCACACGCAAATGTCAATGCATGACCGTGCTGCACAGTTCGGCTCGTTTCAGGCACTGACAGGACGTGATACATCGGCCATATCAGACCACACAATGACAGAAAAACCGCATTACAATGTAGTTGCAGCCGTCATATTCAAGGACGGCAAGTTCCTCTGCGCCCGTAAAGGTCAGACCCGATACCCCTACACCACTCTGAAATGGGAGTTTCCCGGCGGCAAGATTGAAGCCGGCGAGACACCGCAGCAGGCCCTTCAGCGCGAACTTGTTGAAGAAATGGACTACCGGATAAAGGCAGGCCGCCACCTTACAACCGTAAACCACGAATATCCCGACTTCAGCATCACCCTGTCTGCCTATCTGTGCACCCCATTAAGCACAGACTTCAAGCTGAAGGAGCACACAGCATACCGCTGGCTGCCCAAGGAAGACCTTGCCACCCTTGACTGGGCCGATGCCGATGCCGCCATAATCAGTCTGCTCATGCAATAGGAAACAATATGACCGCAACGCTGACATTTGCACAGGAGACCTTTGACCGCTTCAATGCTCTGTGCTTTGAAGGAACCCTTCCGCCCATACCGATAATCCTGACCAAAGCAAGGACCTTTCTTGGGAAGGTGGAATACCGAGGTGTACGCGGACTTTTCGGGCTGGTAACGGCAAACCGGGACTTCCGAATGAGAATAAGCACCAGTTTCGACCTGCCACGGGAAGAATTGGAAGATGTGGTGCTTCATGAAATGATTCACTACTACATTGCGTGGAAAGGCATCAGGGACAGCTCTGTACATGGTGAATCATTCAGAAACATAATGAAGCAGCTCAACGCCAGGTACGGACGACACATCACCATAAGACATAAGGCGAAAGACGGACAACTGACGCAGAAGACAAGCACAAGAACACGCAGGCAATATGTATGCGTGACCACTTTCCGCGATGGAGCCCGATGCATAACCGTTGCCGCAGGCACAAAGACATCTGAACTGCACAGGTTCTTTTCCCGCTGCCCCGATATAGTCAAACTACAGTGGTACGGCACTTTTGACACGTTCTTTGACCGATACCCCCGCTCCAGAACACCGAAAGTCTATAAGATTTCGCCCGATGATCTTGAACTGCACCTGAAGGATGCTGTGATTCTTGAATTAGGCCGTTAATGATTATGGACGTCTTTAACATTAAACCCATTTCCTATTAATACTGTTACAAACCAAAATTAAAACTATGAAAAAGATAATCCTTTTGGTGGCCACAACAGCCATGTTATCAGTCGGTTTGCCGACAAGTGCCCAATTCAATTCCGCCAATTTCGTTGACGTTGACCCATCTGATTCAAAAACAATAGAAGAACTGCTGAAAAAAATCCCGGAAGTGGAAATCGATTCCGAGGGTAATATCACTGTAAACGGCAAGGACGTTTCAAAAATACTTGTCAATGGCAAGCCATTATTCAACGATGACGATGACAATACCGCAACTTTGACGCAGCTCACTGCCAATCTGATTGAAAAGGTGGAAACAAGCCAAAATGAGAAAATATGCGAAGTGGTGGAAATAAGCGAAGAGGTGGAAACCGAGACTGCCAAACTCAAGCCTTTCGACTGCAATGTGGCCAATTTGATGAATGTTTCAAGGCTATTTGTCTGGAAAAAATATCTTATTGTGTACAACCCGACAGGTAACAATATTCTTCATTTCCTTAACAGGAAAACAGGAAAATACATATGTTCGACAGGCGTTGAAGGCAATGGACCGGACGATTTTGCATCACCGATTGTTCCTGTATCAATGAACATTGCCAACGACAGACTGAGCATATTTGAAATGGATGGGGACGGCGGTTATTCCATTTTCAAGCTTGACGTGAAAAAAGGCAAGCCGTTTCTGAAAAGGGAAAGCCGTGGCAGCTTTAATCAGTCATTTTCCAACCATCTTCTAATATTCGATGACGGTACCAAGATTATTGCCGATGAACATAATTACAGGGCAATGTACGTTAAGATATCGGCCGATGACAAACAGAGCGAAAAATGGCTTGATTTTCCAAACATGTCAGACCGCCAGTACAAGGTGAGCAGTTTTCCAAGCTGGATTGTACGCGGACCGGACAACAAGTTTGCCACCATCTACGAAGAGTATCCCATGATAAGCATCCAGACCACGAAAGATGAATCGGACCGCAGGTTCTATTCACTTCCCGAATGGACCGGCCAGTACCACAGCACGAATGGCAGTGCCTTAAAGGAATGCTATTTCAGTACATGCGGTTTCTGTGCCGACAGCAAATATATCTATGCCCTTTATTCAGGTCAGGAATGGCAGGCAGATCCCATTACAGCCCAGAGCATTGGTGACATATTAAGTATAATAGGCCCATCAGAAGCAAACAATGTAGAACTTCATATTTGGGATTGGAATGGCAAACTGGTAAAAAGAATCAGCCTGGACCAATATGTTGACTGCGTTACATGTGATCCGAAAACCGGCCTGTTGTATCTGGCAAATACCGGCGGATTCACGGTGTATACACTTGATCCCTGGAAATAGCCGGCAGTCCGGACGAAGCCGTTCGACCGGAGGGAGACCTTTCGCGAAGCGAAATGAAAAGAGGTCCCCGTCAGCGTCCACAAAAAAAGAGAGGCTTGACAGTCTCTCTTTTTTTTGTGGGCGTTGACGGATTCGAACCGCCGACCCTCTGCTTGTAAGGCAGATGCTCTGAACCAGCTGAGCTAAACGCCCGTGCTTTCCTTAAAAGCGATGCAAAGATACTGCGTTTTTTGTTATTCCAAAACAATCTTGCAATATTTTCAAGGAAAAAGCCAATAAATTCAAAACTTCAACCTACCTGACGGAATATTTCTGCTCCTGTTCGCGGATAAGTTCTTCCAATGCGCCTTCGTCAAAGTAGTTTATCTTCATTGAACGCTTGACATTCGCCAGTGTCTGAGCGGCAACGGCACGCGCGGCCTCACTGCCCTTTCGCAGAACCTCATACACATATGGTATGTTCTGCTCCAGTTCATGACGGCGCTTGCGTATGGGCTCAAGGGTCTCGTTCAGAACACAGTTCAGGAAGTTCTTGACCATCATGTCGCCGAGACCTCCCTCTCGGTACTGGCGCTTCACCTCGTCAAGACTATTGAACTCGAAGCTGACCTTCTTGCCGATGAACGCGTCACGGAACATGGCGAAATGCTCAGGCCGGCAGAATGCGTCAAGGTACGTGAATACCGTATTGCCTTCAACCTTTCCGGGATCGCTGACCTGAAGATGGCTGGGATCGGTGTACATGCTCTTCACCTTAGCCCACACCTCCTCGGCGCTGTCAGAAAGATATATGCAGTTGCCAAGCGACTTGCTCATCTTGGCCTTGCCGTCGGTACCCGGCAGGCGCAGACAGGCTGCGTTGTCAGGAAGCTGGATGTTCGGTTCCACCAGAGTCTCGCCGTAAATTGAGTTGAAGCGGCGCACAATTTCACGGGTCTGTTCAATCATAGGTGCCTGGTCTTCTCCTACAGGAACGGTAGTTGCATTGAAGGCGGTTATGTCGGCCGCCTGACTTATAGGATATGTAAAGAAACCGGTGGGAATGCCGCGCTGGTTGTCATCGCCCTCCGATTCATCAAAGCCGCGCATTGCAATTTCTGCCTTCACCGTAGGGTTGCGACGCAGACGCTGCACGGTAACAAGATTCATATAAAAAAAAGTCAGTTCAGTAAGTTCGCTTACCTGCGACTGTATGAATATTGTTGATTTTTCCGGATCAAGCCCTGCTGACAGGTAGTCAAGCGCAACCTCAATGATATTCTGGCGTACCTTTTCGGGATTGTCGGCATTGTCAGTCAGCGCCTGGGCATCGGCAATCATTATGAATATTTTGTCATATTCACCGCTGTTCTGAAGTTCTACGCGCCGGCGCAATGAGCCCACATAATGTCCGATATGAAGTCTGCCGGTAGGACGGTCGCCTGTAAGGATAATCTTTGCCATATATTGTTCTTAATTTATTTTTATCCAAAGCGTTTTGCAAGTTCGTCAAGCGTAAGCGTGAACGATATGGTTTGACCGCCAGGCGTTTTTGTCGGAATGCCGCATGCATCAAGTTCCATAACCATTTGTCTGATTTCATCGTCAGACAAATGGCGGACCGATGGTATTGCCGAACTGCGGGCCATTGAAAGTGCCATAGCACGAAGCTGGGCATCTTCATCGGCCGATGAATCATCGGTACAGTCCTCAATCATGCCTTTGATTGCACTTTCATAGTCATGACCGTCAAAGCCTGATGGCACTCCCTGTACCGCAATGGCGCCATGTCCCATGTCAGAAAGGTCAAAACCCAGTCTTTCAAAGCGTGTCCTTATAGTCAGGAATATCTGATATTCGGATGGAGACAATTGAAACATTTCCGGAAACAGCAAGCCCTGCGATGGTGCCGTATGATCTTTGGTCTGAGAAATGAAACGGTCAAAAAGTATGCGTACATGAGCGCGGTGCTGATCTATGAGTCTCAATTCACGGTTACCAGGAACAACAATGTAACGGTCCATTATCTGCCACATCGACAGCACGGTGTCGTCAGAATCGGCTGGAATGAATGCCGTCTGAAGTTCCCTGACCTGGTGCGTTTCCACATCACCGTAAAGTTTTGTCCAGTCATCGGTATTCCGCTTTGCTGGCTGGCAGTAAGTTGGCTGCGATGATGATGCGCCACTTGAGTTCTGCGTCTTGAACGGGTTGAAATTCGGATTGTATTCGACCTTGGGCATACTCTCTGTCTGATGCCCCGTACCGAAAGCCGGAATATCGGGCATGTCGGCAACATTGAAATCAATGGTGGTCATTTCTTCAAACTTGCCCAGTGTTTCACGCACCGCTGCCATAAGGATTTTCCAAATAACCGGTTCATCCTGGAACTTGACCTCGGTCTTTGTGGGATGTATGTTCACATCAATCTGATCGGGGGCAATATCAAAAAAAAGGAAATAATTTGGTTGGTCTCCTTCGCGAATAAGCCCTTCATACGCCTGAAGGACAGCCTTATGGAAATACGGATGACGCATATAGCGTCCATTCACGAAAAAGAACTGCTGCGAGCCACGCTGGCGGGCGCTTTCAAGATTGGAAACGAATCCGTTTATGCGAACCAGTGAAGTTTCAATTTCAACCGGAAGCAGTGATTGGCTCATTTTCTTTCCGAACAGTGAGACAACCCTGCCCCGCAACGACTGGACCGAAAGTGACAGCACCTGCTGCCCCTGATGCGAGAGTTCAAAAGCAATCTCCGGGTGTGCCAATGACACACGCTCCACTTCTGCCATGATATGTCCGAACTCTGTCTGATTCCCTTTAAGAAATTTCCTGCGTGCGGGAACATTGAAGAATAAATTTCTTATACGGAACGTTGTTCCGGCATCGCACACGCAAGGTTCCATCTGCATATCCTGACCGCCGGCCATTGAAATCTGCACTCCGGTTTCAGCATCGGCCCGACGGGTTGTAAGCGACAGTTCCGATACCGATGCAATTGACGGCAAAGCCTCTCCTCGAAAGCCAAAAGTTGTAAGGCTGTACAAATCGTCAGTCTCACGGATCTTTGACGTTGCGTGACGTTGGAACGCCAGCCTTGCATCGGCCTGAGACATACCCTGACCGTCGTCTGTTACCTGAATGAGCGTACGTCCCGCATCGGTAATGACAATCCGGACACAAGTCGCTCCGGCATCAATTGAGTTCTCAACCAATTCCTTCACAACCGATGCAGGGCGGTTTACCACCTCGCCTGCCGCAATCTGGCTTGCTACCGTCTCAGAAAGAATGCTTATGCAGTCCATTAGAAGAATTCTCCCGTGATAATCCAATGAAGGATGAATATGAGCGCAGCTATAAGCACAATGGAAAGGCGGACATCCATTCTTGGACCTCCGTTCTCCTTGCGGCGCTTGAGATGTGTGGTTGACTCAACAAATCTGCCTCGTATTTCCTCGGGATTGAACTCCTTTTCCGTAAGCATTCCCAAGTCACGTTTGGCATTTTCCTCAATTTTGTCAAGCTTTTCCTTTCGCTCGTCGTAGTATATGTACTTATGTTCGAACCTCCGTGGCTCGCGCACGCTGAACATTCCCATAACTAGTGTTTTCTGTTTTTCAATGTAGGCAGAGGAACCTCCTTGCTCATTGCATTTTTCTTCAACTTCTGATCCTGTCTTTTTTCACGCCAGTAGAACACGTCCTCAGGATCAATGGGACGTATAAAATCAAACCATTGGAAACTGGCAAGATACATCTTATCGTTTTCCAATTGACTCATCGGGTACATCACACCGTTTGACCGGCCTATTACCTTGATGCGGTCAACCGTTCCATCGTGAAACAGAACCTCCATATCGCTAGCGTTCAAAGTATTCATACCAATCATGGTGGAATCATCCTCAGGATAGAATATACATTCCACATTACCCTTTATGTGCGCCTTATCCAGTTCCCCGTTCCTGAACCATGCCTTGGTTTCACGACCGGCAATCTGGTTATAGTGGGCCGAATCCTTCCACTGCACAAAAAGTGACTGTCCGATAACATGAGCCCAGTCAATGGTGCTGTCATTCATATAGACAACTATTTTCTCACCAAGAATCTGCTGGTCCTCGCTCCACACAATGGGATCATAGAACAAAGTAAGACTGGAATCGGCAGTAGAATATTGAATGGAGTCCGCAACTGCCTGAAGGTCGATCCTATATACTCTTGCCTTATGAAAGGCCCTTATATGACGGATTACAGTCGTATCGACCGATGCCAGCACGCTGCGGCTGGTGACAACAGGCGTCAGCGAATCAGACAGGACAGAATCCGGAATCTGAACATTTGGAGCGAATACAGTATCGTTCACGCAGACAAACACGCTGTCAATGATGTCCGTTGACGCCATGACAATACTGTCAGAATGCAGATACAGGCTATCGCCTGATGAGTATTCAATTACCAGAGCTTTACCGGTGACTACTGCAGAATCACGATCCCTGTCATAGAAAACATATTCTCCCGATACGTCTATTCTTTCCTTGTAATCATTTATGAGCACATCGCCGAATCCCCTTACTTGACCATTGTCACGTTCCACCACAATGCTGTCACCTGTCATTCTGAGCTGATCTTCATCGCGCACGACAACCGACCTGTCAAGAAGAAGCGCAAAACCGGTATCTGTATTGAAACTGCCATTACTGGTATTGATGACAGTGCCGTCCGACTTTACATCCGACGGGCTTGTCAAAGTGGCAAGATGCGTATCGGTATTGTAATCAAGCGTATCGGTCTGAATGATGTAATCAGGGCTTTCCAACGACACTCCGTCACGGAAAGCCGCCTGTTTGGTATTGGTATCATACTGACCATATTGGGAAATAAGCGTGCTCTCTCCGTCCGTAAGCGAGCCTCCACGAAAGAACCATCCCAGACCGGTATTCCGGTCATAGTTCAAACTGTCTGTAAGCAATATCGTGTTGTTATTCTCCAGTCTGACATTGTCACGGACGCGGAGCAGGCGGGCATTGCCGTCATAGAAAAGTGAATCGCCATACATGAACAGAGTATCGCCCTGCTCAATACGGACATTATGGTATGCGTTGAAAGAATTCGATTTCTGAAAAAACAGTGCACTGTCGCAATACATATACATGCTGTCGTGGCGGAAGGCCACATTGCCTATCAGACGCTCGGCATCCGGATTGATCCATTTCTCAAAACGGATCACATCGGCATTGAGCAGATACACATAGTCCGATTGGGCTATACTGTCCCGACCCTGTGCTCCTGCATGAAACACAGAGAAACAGCATATCACCAGCAACAATGATTTTCTAAGAAAACTCATGAAATATCCGCCCGTCATCTTTCACCCCAACCAGGATACATAAACTCACCTTTATCCCATCCCGGAGATATTTTCACGTATGTTGTACGCTGTTTTTCGCGAATCCACTTTTCTATGGTCTCTCTATGACGAATGTTTGATACCATTTCGAACAGGATTTCATAATCTTCGGCCATCGACGCCTTGTGTCCCAATGTCTTCGACTTAAGTTTTACAACAGCACAGGTAATCTTTCCGTTTCTCAGCTGTATGACAAAAGGATCCGATATTTCCCCTACATGCATATAATTGACAGCCCTGGCAACATCGGGCGGAAGGTCCTGAAGTTCAAATCTGGAAGATCCCGGCGAATCAGCATATTGGCGGTTTGCCATTAGGCCCTTGTTGTTTTTGGTCTCCTTATCCTGTGAATATGCAATAACCTGCTCTTCAAAGTTTTTCTTTCCAGAACGTATATCATTGGCAATCGTATCAAGCTTGGCCAGACATTCATTTATGCTTTCAACTGGGACCTTGGGCTTGCGCAGAATGTGACGCACCCTCACCCTATCACCCATACGTTCAATAAGCTGGATAATATGGAATCCGTATTCAGTTTCCACGATTTTTGAAATCTTATCAGGGTCGGTAAGGTTGAACGCAACTGCCGCAAACTCCGGCACCATCTGACCTTTGCCCATAAATCCGCAGTCACCGCCTTTCTGGGCAGAGCCGGTATCTTCAGAATAAAGTATGGCAAGCGTTGAAAATGTGGTTTTCCCGGATTGTATTCTTTCAGAATAGTCCTTCAATTCCGATTTCACTTCATCTATCTCCTCCTGAGGAATTACAGGGTCAACTGTTATTATCTGTACCTCAAACTGTGTATTGATATATGGGATGTCCTCCTGTGGAATATCCTTCAGATAACGTCGGACATCTGCCGGGGTCACCTTGACCTTACTCACAATATTATTACGGACCCTACTGACAATCATTTCCTGATACAGCTGCTCATACAGATGTTCCTTGATTTGATCCGCTGTCATGGAGCGGAGTTCCTCAAGCCTTTCTTCACTGCCCGCCTGATCGACCATATTCTGATAATAGCGGTTCACATTATCATAGACTTCGGCATCGGTAACAATAATACTGTCAAGTTGAGCCTGATTCATGAACAGTTTGTTTACAGCCATCTGTTCCGGAATAAGGCAATACGGATCACCGTCAAAACGCACGCCATCCAACTGAGCATCGCGTCTGGCTTCCTCTACCTGGGACTTGTAAATGGCTTCATCACCCACAACCCAGACAACTTCATCGATAACGTTGTTCTGAGCGACAGCTGACATAGACAGCGACAGCCAAACAAGCAAACCTGTCATATATTTGTTACTTTTCATTCAGATTCCTTATTAAAGAAAATTATGCCGTTGTTTTCAAGTGCCTTTCTGTAAAGTTTTTCCTTTACAGAACGGACATACTCAACTTCGTTCCTGTTGGTCAGGAGTCCGCGTATCCGACCACTGACATTCTCCAAAGGCTCATTTCCACCCTTGGGTACCATTTCGCTGACATTAAGCAAATAGACATTATTGTCATCGGCAAATTCAAAATGCCCGGATTTTCCCATTTCGGTTTCCAGAGCTCCGTACTCCACCGGAATCATCATTGATATTTCCTGCAAGCTACGCCAGCTGTCATAAAAGAATTCGCAACGGGCGGCATTACGGATACTCAACTTTTCCATTTCTTCAAAGGAATTGTCATCCAGACTTGTATATAATTCCCTGAAGCGCGCAAGATTGCGCGATTTGGCTGGAACAATCAGAAAAAGTCCCTTAACGACAGTATGATCCAACACGAACAAATCAGGATTTGCGAAATAAAAACTGTCAATCTGCTGTTCACTTATCTCAAACTGGAATTTCTGCTTGACAAGACGCTGCTGGTACTCGTGCTCAAAGAGAGAACGTCTGTAATTCTCAACCAGCTGATCTATTTCACGGGTATCACGTATATTGCGTTTTGCCTTTTCGTAAAACAG
Source organism: Bacteroidaceae bacterium (assembly GCA_045617485.1). Lineage (GTDB taxonomy): Bacteria > Bacteroidota > Bacteroidia > Bacteroidales > Bacteroidaceae > Colenecus. The sequence continues at coordinate 77,361 of JAZLIR010000052.1, read as the reverse complement.
CACTTCCTGTATCCAGTTGTCAATGTATTGTTGTACAAATACCAGGCTATCGGTTCCTGCAAGCCCCAGCGGAAGAACCTTCATGATATCCTCCTCGTAAAGCACATCGGTGCCGACCTGCACCAGAGCCTTTTTCCCGGGGAATAGTTTGACAACGGACGTCTGTCTGCATGACGACACAACTACTGACAGGATACACACTGCCAGAATAGCCAGTATATGGAGTCTGCGGACAGAATTGCGGGACATGATTATTCTACGTACACCTGCTTCAGGATCTTTTTATTGATCTTGAATTTGTACTTCCTATGAAGGGTCTTGAGCCAATTCTTTTCCAACTGCTCTTGATAAAGTTCTGTAACCTCTGACAGATTATCAGACAATGTTTCCGGCCTTCTGATCACATGACCTACCACATAGGTGAAGGGATATCCGTTTCTCGGTTCAAAACTGCCTTCTCCGAAAACCAGTTTGTCCACATAGTCATTCTGCCCTTTCGGGAATATTCCGTTTTCCTTCTTGCCACGCATTGCACGCACCTGTGGTACTTCGGCATTGAATGAGACTATGATATCGGACCATTCTTCAAACGGACGATCCTTAAGAGCCTGTTCAATCTGATTGAACACCTCCTCCGTCTTGCAGAACAGCACCATTCCCTTGAAGCATGGAACATCAAACTTGATATGTCTTGCATTTGACTTGAAGAATTCTAACAGTCCTTTCTCGTCGGTTTGAGCTTTGTTCCAGACCTCGCGGTTACTGATTTCAAACAAGAGCAGGCCATCATGATATTCACGCGAAATATTACCGAACTCAGGACATACTGTTTCCAGATTATCGGTCATATATGAAATAATGGAATCAGAGTCCGAAAGCCCCCAGTTGGAGCCATCGGAGTACTCCTTGGCCTTGTTGAGCATAGATCTCTCCATCAATGGCCGGTTGTTTGTCATCCACTCGTAGATTTCAGCTCTGTTTTCTTCGTATGAGCCCAGATCTCGATGCCCCATGTATTTGAGTATGCATACTCTGTCAACATCAAGAAACGGCTTGGTACATTCATTTTCCTTCAATGGCATAATGAATTCAAGAATTCCCTCGGGTATCTGGGATAGCGAATGCCAGCCCATATCACCACCTCTAGCCGCATACCTGTCTGTGGAGTATTTCGCTACAAGAGTCTGGAAATCGGCTCCGTTCTGAATAGCATCATATATAGAATCTGCCAGACAGAAGCAGCGGTCCATTTCTTCGCGGCTTTCATTGTCAGGTGCGAATGAAATGGCACCGATTCGAATCAAGCCGAACTCGCCAACCTCCCTCACCGATTCTTCATATGAACGGCGGGCTATAGTCTCCAGATAAGCTGTGTCTATAATATAATTACTAGCTTCATAATCCCTATATGCCTGATACTCTCTGATGAATGATTCAGTGGTATCAATACCGGCATCCACGGCTGCCTGAACCTTCATCTTGTAATCAACGTACATACGTGCAAAATCCTTCACGTCCAGTTCCTTTTCAGATTTGACGGAACTGTTGCTTTCAAGATAGTGACGGAATTCCAGCAGACCGACATCATTGCCTGCCACCGTCATTACTACAGGATTATTGTCAGCAGCACATACAGCTGTCGCAAGCATTGCAGCAGCCAGTAAGGACAGACTCTTTTTCATAGCGAGTGTAAACAGTTGTTTAATTTTGATTATTCATGACGACTGTAGTTCGGAGCTTCACTTGTTATGGCAACATCGTGCGGATGACTTTCATTCATGCCGGCATTGGTAATGCGTACGAACTTTGCCTTATGCAGTTCATCAATGTTGGGAGCACCACAATAGCCCATACCGGAACGCAGGCCTCCTGCAAGCTGATAGACCACTTCATACAAAGTGCCCTTATACGGCACACGAGCAGCAATGCCTTCTGGAACAAGTTTACGGGTATCCTTGGTATCGGCCTGAAAATAACGGTCCTTTGAACCGTTCTCCATAGCCTCAAGCGAACCCATACCACGGTATGACTTGAACTTTCGGCCATTGAATATTATGGTCTCGCCGGGTGATTCCTCGGTACCTGCGACAAGCGAACCGAACATTACACAATCGCCACCGGCAGCAAGAGCCTTTACCACATCACCAGAGTAGCGCAGACCGCCATCGGCTATGATTGGAACACCAGTACCCTTGATTGCAGAATATACGTCGTATATGGCCGAAACCTGGGGCACGCCAATACCGGCAATAATGCGGGTGGTGCAGATGGAGCCAGGTCCCATACCGACTTTGACAGCGTCGGCACCGGCATCAACAAGCATTCTGGCAGCGGCTCCTGTTGCAATGTTTCCTACAACTATATCTATATCCTTGAAACTTGCCTTGGCTTCCTGGAGTTTTGCAATGACACTCTTGGTATGGCCGTGAGCGGTATCAATTACAATTGCATCGGCACCTGCCTCAACAAGAGCCTCCATTCGTTCAAGTGTGTCAACGGTAACGCCCACACCGGCGGCAACACGCAGACGGCCCTTGCTGTCCTTGCAGGCCATAGGTTTGTCCTTTGCCTTGGTTATGTCCTTGTATGTAATAAGGCCGATGAGTTTGCCCTTATTATCAATTACAGGCAGTTTTTCAATCTTGTTCTCCTGCAGAATCTGTGAAGCAGCCTCCATGTCAACCTGCTGGAATGTGGTAACCAGATTCTCCCTGGTCATTACATCCTCAATCTTCACGTCGTAATTACGCTGGAACCGCAAGTCACGATTGGTGACAATACCGCACAGCTTGCCGTCATCCTCGACAACAGGAATACCGCCGATGTGATATTCTGCCATAAGGGCAAGAGCATCGCTGATAGTGTTTGAACGGTGAATGGTGATAGGGTCATAAATCATTCCGTTCTCGGCGCGCTTTACAATTGCCACTTGACGTGCCTGTTCGGCAATCGGCATGTTCTTGTGAATGACACCGATACCACCTTCACGCGCAATGGCAATGGCCATACGCGATTCCGTTACGGTATCCATGGCAGCGGTCACAAATGGCATGTTAAGTCTGATGTTGCGTGAGAACCTCGATGAAAGGTTGATGTCCCTTGGCAATACCTCCGAATAAGCCGGAATAAGCAGTACATCATCAAATGTCAGGCCTTCCATGGCCACTCTGTCTTCTAAAAATGACATAATATTCTGTATTTGATTAATTTCCCATTTCCGATATGAACTTGATTCTTACAAGTCTTATCTCCTCTTCTGAATAATCATCGCCCAATTCGTCAAGAGCATCCTCTATTGAATCGCTTTCAGATTCCTTGAAATAGTCATAAATATCCATCCAACGGTCTTCATCCATGACACTCTCAACGAAGTAGTCTATATTCAGTTTTGTTCCCGAATAGACAATCGCCTCTATTTCAGTGAGCAGTTCATCAAAGTCAATGCCCTTGCTTATAGCAATGTCATCGAGAGCGACCTTCATATCGATGCTCTGGACAATGCTGATCTTGAGTTTTGACTTGTTGGCAACCGTCTTGACACGCATGTCTTCAGGACGCTCGATTTCATTTTCCTCAACATGACGCTTGATAAGGTCGATAAACTCCTGACCATATCTCTTGGCTTTGCCTGCACCGACACCCGGAATGTTCTGAAGTTCCTCCAGAGTTACAGGATATGTAGTGGCCATGGCCTCAAGCGACGGATCCTGGAAAATGACGTACGGAGGAAGTTCCAAATGCTTTGACAGTTTCTTGCGCAGATCCTTGAGCATAGAATACAGTTCAGGATCAACTGCGAATGAACCGCCTCCACGCATCGGGCCTTCGTTTTCCTCATCTTCGAACTCGTTATCCTTGACAATATAGAACGGTACAGGCTTTTCAAGGAACTTGAGTCCTTCTGGGGTTACCTTGAGCAGGCCGTAATTTTCAACGTCCTTACGCAGATATCCGGCAATCAGAGCCTGGCGTATCACCGCATTCCACATCTTTTCGTCCTCATCGCTACCCGAACCGAATGCCTCAAGTTCATCATGCATGTGGTCGGTGATGGCCGATGTCTCCTTGCCAAGAAGGAAATCGATTATGTAGTCCGATTTGAAATTCTCCTTGACAGCGAGTATTGCTTCAAGAACGGTTTCAAGCAACTGCTTTGCCTCAACCTTTTTCTTGGGGTTAAGACAGTTGTCGCAATTGCCACAGTTGTCAACTTCATAGTTCTCGCCGAAATAGTGAAGCAAAAGCTTACGGCGGCAAACCGACGATTCACAGTATGCAGTTGTTTCCTGCAACAGCTGGCGACCTATATCCTGTTCTGCCAACGGCTTGCCTTCAAGGAACTTTTCGAGTTTCTGTACATCCTTGCTGCTATAAAATGCTATGCACTGGCCCTCACCGCCGTCACGGCCGGCACGACCGGTTTCCTGATAGTAACCCTCAAGGCTCTTTGGGATATCGTAATGGATTACATAACGCACATCTGGCTTGTCTATACCCATACCGAAAGCGATGGTCGCCACAATGACGTCAATCTTCTCCATAATGAAAGCATCCTGCGTCTTTGTACGGGCCTGGGCTTCCATACCGGCATGATATGCCATTGCCGATATTTCATTGGCCTGAAGTATTTCTGCCAGCTCTTCGACCTTCTTACGGGAAAGACAGTATATGATACCTGACTTTCCGGAATTCGCCTTTATGAAACGTATTATCTCCTTATCGACATTTTTAGTCTTAGGTCTTACCTCATAGTACAGGTTCGCACGGTTGAAGGATGAGTTGAAATCAACCGCATCAGGAATGCCGAGACTCTTCTTGATATCGTCACGGACCTTGTTAGTGGCGGTAGCTGTAAGCGCAATCACTGGAGCCTGCCCTATCTCGTTGATGATCGGCCTTATACGACGGTATTCCGGACGGAAGTCATGCCCCCATTCAGAAATGCAGTGGGCTTCATCAATGGCATAGAATGAAATCTTTATTTTTTTCAGGAAATCGACATTCTCCTCTTTTGTGAGTGATTCAGGTGCCACGTAGAGAAGCTTTGTCTTACCTGACATAATGTCGTCCTTTACAAGTTCTATCGAAGTCTTGTTCAATGAAGAATTGATAAAGTGCGCTATGCCATCCTCTTCACTCAGGTTACGCATTGCATCCACCTGGTTCTTCATAAGGGCTATGAGCGGTGAAATGACTATCGCCGTTCCGTCCATAAGCAAAGCGGGCAGCTGATAGCACAGCGACTTGCCGCCTCCCGTCGGCATGAGTACAAATGTATCCTTGCCTTCCATGAGATTGGAGATGATGGTCTCCTGGTCCCCTTTGAAAGTATCAAAGCCAAAATGCTCTTTCAGCGCCTCGAACAGATTTACATTGCTTTTCGCCATATACGGTAAATAAAAAACTTGTTTTCCACCTTTTGGGGATAGAAAACAAAGTTAAGTACAAGAAAACCAAACCTGCAAGTTTTTTGCTGTAAAAAATGCCAATCACATACAAAAAGTCAGGAGTTTTCAAAAACCGCACCACTTGCCTTATCAAGCTGTGCACTGGCATATTCCAAAGTCACCTGAAAAGTCTTTCTCGACGACGATGGAATCTCAAACATGGCATCAACCATAATGGTCTCAACTATAGACCTGAGCCCTCTCGCACCGAGTTTGAATTCAATGGCCTTGTCAACTATGAAATCAAGCGTTTCAGGCGCAAAAGACAGCTTAACGTCGTCCATGGCAAACAGTTTCACATATTGTTTGACAATTGAATTTCTGGGCTCTGTAAGAATGTTCCTGAGCGCCTTTCTGTCAAGCGGTTCAAGACTGGTGACAACCGGCAGACGACCGATGATTTCCGGAATGAGTCCGAACGACTTCAAATCCTGGGGCGACACGTACTGCATGAGCCTGTTCATATCAACCCTGTCACGCACTTCGGCCGATTCAAAGCCCACTACCTGAGTTTTTAGCCTGTTGGCAATCTTGCGCTCTATACCGTCAAAAGCTCCACCGCAAATGAACAGTATATTCTTGGTATCAACTTGAATGAATTTCTGTTCAGGATGCTTGCGTCCTCCCTGTGGAGGGACATTCACGACCGAACCCTCAAGCAGTTTGAGCAGTCCCTGCTGGACGCCTTCGCCCGATACATCCCTTGTTATGGAAGGATTGTCACCCTTGCGGGCAATTTTGTCAATTTCATCAATGAATACAATACCGCGCTGGGCAGCTTCCACATCATAATCGGCAACCTGAAGAAGCCGCGACAAAAGGCTCTCTACATCCTCGCCCACATAACCGGCCTCGGTCAGCACCGTTGCATCCACAATGGTAAACGGCACCTTCAGCAGACGGGCAATGGTCTTTGCCAGCAATGTCTTGCCAGTTCCGGTTGCACCTACAAGGATAATGTTACTTTTCTCAATGTCAGTATCATCATCGCCCTTTCCACCATCCTGAAGCACACGTTTGTAGTGATTATATACGGCAACCGAAAGATAACGTTTTGCTGAATCCTGGCCGATTACATAATTGTCAAGATATTTCTTGATTTCTTTAGGTTTTGGAAGATCAGAAAGACTTAACTGCGCAGATCGTACGGTCTGCCTTGTTTCGCGCACCATCTCGGCCGCCTTCTCAGCACACTCGTTACAGATACAGGCGTCAAAACCGGTTATCAGAAAATCGACTTCCTTGTCCGAACGCCCGCAGAAACTGCATGTTCTGCTTTTTCTTGATACTGCCATTACTTACTACTTGCGTTTTTCAAGAATTTGGTCAATCATTCCGTACTCCTTTGCTTCCTGCGCCGACATCCAGTAGTCACGATCGCTGTCCTGCCACACCTTATCGAACGGAGTGTGTGAATGTTCCGATATGATTGTGTAAAGTTCCTTCTTCATCTTCTGAATTTCGCGAGCAGTAATCTCAATGTCACTTGCCTGTCCCTGGACACCGCCAAGAGGCTGATGAATCATTACGCGACTATGCGGAAGAGCGGAACGTTTGCCCTCGTTTCCGGCAACCAGAAGCACCGATGCCATGCTTGCCGCCAGACCGGTACAAATAGTTGCAACAGGACTGGAAATGAACTGCATGGTATCATAAATGCCTAAACCGGCAGTTACCGAACCGCCGGGGGAATTTATATAGATTGAAATCTCCCTTGTCGGGTCAACCGAATCCAAATACAGAAGCTGCGCCTGGATGGTGTTGGCCGTATAGTCACTTATTTCTGTTCCCAAAAATATGATTCTGTCCATCATAAGACGGCTGAACACATCCATTTGGGTTACGTTAAGCTGCCTCTCCTCCAGAATATATGGATTAAGATACTCCGACTGTGCCTTGATCACATCGTCAAGCGCCTGACTGTCCAGTCCGCGGTGACGCATAGCAAATTTTCTGAATTCGTCCATGAAAGGGAATTGGTTCTGGTTTACTTGGCCTCAAACAGTTTGTTGAACTCTTCAACTGTAACTTTCTTGTTCTTGAGCTTGACCTGTTCCTTGAGTGCTGCCGAAAGTTTGGTCTCAATGGCACGGTTCACAAGACTGTCAACAGTTTCACGCTTTTTGAGCATTTCCTTTGAATAGTTGTCAAGCATTTCGTCAGGAATGTTCATCATTCCATACTGGGCGAACTGTGCACGGGTAGCTTCGCGTGCCATATTCTTGACATCCTCGTCCTCAATTTTAATACCATTGGCTTCAACCAGCTTCTCCTGGATAAGATGCCAGCTCAGTTCCTCCAGGCTGCGTGCGAATGACTCGTCGTCTACAGTCTTGCCTTCGGCATTGCTGTTCATGATGCGACGCAGCAGTTCATCGGCATATTCCAGTTTGCCGACCTTTTCCATAAGATACTTGCGGACATCAAGAAGGAAACGGTAATCGCAGTCAGGAGCGAAACCTGCAGCCATTGACGCCTCAACCCTCGTACGGAATTCCTTCTCATCCTTTACGGCGTCCTTGCCGAATACGCGGTCAAACACTTCCTGATTGAGTTCTGATGGAACAAAACGGGTAATATCCTGAATTGTAAATGAGAAATCGCACTTTATGCCACTGACTTCCTCCTTCTTGCGGTTAAGCAGGGATGCCATCTCGACATCATTGCCCTGATATGCCACAGAAGGGTTGAACTTTATTTCCGAACCTTTCTTTGCATCTGAGAACAATGCTTTCTGGGCATCGTCCTTAATGTAGTCAGGCATCATTGCTGCGCCTTCCACCACAATACCGGCTTCGTTCAAAGAGCCATCCAAGTTCAGTTCCACCAGACGTCCCTTGATCATGTCGCCGGCCTGATATACATCGACCTGCTCGTACTTTCCGTTCTGCTGGGCATACGCCTTGCACTGGTTGTCAACCATTTCTGGAGTAACCTTAATCTGATAGTATGTAATAGTGTCATCCTTACCAATCTGAACATCAAACTCCGGAGCAAGGGCTAAGTCAAAGTAGAACGTCTGGTTGTCATCATCAATGTTCAAACCGGTTTCCTTCTCTTCATTTGGAAGGGGTTCGCCAAGCATATTGATCTTGTTATCCTTAATGTATGAGAACACTTTGTCCTGCAGCAGCTTGTTGATTTCATCGGCCTTGATCTGCTTGCCGTACATTTTCTGAACCAGCGTCATAGGTACCATACCCGGGCGGAAACCAGGCATATTGACCTTCTTCTTGGCATCCTTAAGAGCCTTATCCACATTTCCCTGATAGTCAGCCTTTTCAAGACTTACGGTAAGAAGGCCCTGTACCTTGCTTACATTCTCAAACTTTACGTTCATTCTTTATTTATTTAAGTTTTGCTTGCTACTTGATATACAGCAGAAAAGGAGCATACAAAGAACCCCCTTGCAATTAATCCGCGAAATTACTCCAATAATCAGCAAAACTGAAATAATTTTTGATTTTTTTGCAATAGCCCAACTGACTTTCGGCAGGTTTAGAAATCTGTTTTGTAACTTTGCACCGAAAGCACCGACCGCCATCGGTCAGTAACTTGAAACTTGAACAATATGGAAGAAAACCAGAAGATGGTGCTCCGCACTGAAGGTCTTGTCAAGCGCTATGGCAAGAGAACTGTTGTAAGTCATGTATCCATCGATGTAAAGCAGGGTGAAATTGTAGGTCTGCTCGGTCCCAACGGAGCAGGAAAGACAACGTCCTTCTACATGACAACAGGTCTGATAACCCCGAACGAGGGCAAGATTTTTCTTGATGACCAGGACATTACCGAATACCCAGTGTATAAAAGGGCACGAGCTGGCATAGGCTATCTGGCTCAGGAGGCCAGTGTTTTCCGCAAAATGACAGTAGAAGACAATATTGCATCGGTTCTGGAACTTACCGGCAAGCCACTGGACTACTGCCGTGACAAGCTGGAGAGCCTCATTCAGGAATTCAGTCTGCAGAAAGTGCGCAAGAACCTTGGCGACCGTCTGTCAGGCGGCGAGCGCCGGCGCACGGAAATTGCACGGTGTCTGGCCATCGAGCCCAAGTTCATCATGTTGGATGAACCGTTTGCCGGTGTTGACCCTATTGCCGTTGAAGATATTCAGCAGATTGTCTGGAAACTGAAGGACCGCAATATCGGCATTCTGATTACAGACCACAACGTTCACGAAACCCTCAGTATCACTGACCGTGCATACCTTCTGTTTGAAGGACGCATCCTGTTCCAAGGCACCCCCGAAGAACTTTCCCAAAACCCCACAGTCAAGGAAAAATACCTTGGCCAGGGATTCGAGCTCAAGAAAAAGAATTTCCAGACAGAGCAGGCCTAAGACTACTACTTCTGTCTTATGAAAATGTTTATGGGAGTTCCTGAGAAGTCCCACTTTTCGCGTATCTTGTTCTCCAGAAAACGTTTATATGGCTCTTTGACATACTGCGGCAGATTGGCAAAGAATACGAACGACGGTATTGAAGGACCCTGCAACTGCATGCAGTACTTTATCTTGATGTACTTTCCCTTGGTCGATGGTGGCGGATATGTCTCAATCAACGGAAGCATCTCGGCATTGAGCCTACCGGTCGAAACGCGGTAGGTCTTGTGTGCATACACATCCTTTGCGCATTCAAGCACCTTGAGAATACGCTGTTTCTCTATGACCGATGTGAACACTATGGGGAAATCCACAAACGGAGCCAGCCGCGAGCGTATTGCCTGAGTGTAATTCTTCATTACCTGAGCGCTGCGGTCTTCAATCAGATCCCATTTGTTAACAACGACAACAAGCCCCTTCTGGTTCTTTACCACCAGCGAAACGATGTTCAGATCCTGGCTTTCAATGCCACGGGTAGCATCCAGCATGAGTATGCACACATCGCTGTTCTCTATGGCACGGATGGAACGCATTACAGAGTAGAACTCAAGGTCTTCCTCAACCTTGCTCTTCTTGCGTATCCCCGCAGTATCGACCAGATAGAAGTCCAGACCGAACTTATTGTATCTTGTGTAAACCGAATCGCGCGTAGTACCCGCAATATCCGTCACGATATTACGCTCCACACCGATGAAAGCGTTGACTATTGAGCTCTTGCCAACATTCGGACGACCCACGACGGCAAAGCGCGGAATATTATCCTCTGTTTCCCGACTGTCTTCCTCAGGCAACTTTGAAACTATGATATCCAGAAGATCACCGGTTCCGCTGCCGTTTGCAGCCGATATGCTTACAGGATCGCCCAAGCCCAACGAATAGAATTCCGCTGCGGCATACTGAAGTTCAAAGGTGTCCATCTTGTTGGTCACCAAAATGACAGGTCTGTTTGAACGGCGCAGTATATCGGCAACCTGATCGTCCAAATCAGTCAAACCGTTCTTAATGTCAACCATAAACAGAATCAGGTCTGCTTCTTCAATGGCAATGGTTACCTGCTTATTGATTTCTTCCTCGAAAACGTCATCGGAATTGACAACCCAACCACCGGTATCAACTACTGAAAAAATGCGGTTGCCCCACTCACATTTGCCGTACTGACGGTCACGGGTGGTTCCTGCCTCATCGTCAACAATGGCCTGACGTGTCTGCGTAAGGCGGTTGAAAAGTGTTGACTTTCCCACATTGGGACGTCCGACTATTGCTACCAGGCTGCTCATATCAATGGGTTTTTAGAATCTTCTTATTCCTGTTCGTATCCAAAGTTACGGAGTTCTCTGTCGGAACTGCGCCAATCCTTGTCGACTTTTACGAACATCTCCATAAAAATCTTTTTGCCGAAGAACTTTTCCAGGTCCATCCTTGACTCTACCGCCACACGCTTCAAGGCCTGCCCCTCATGACCGATGATTATTCCTTTCTGCGATTCGCGTTCTACATAGATGACACAACTGATCAGTATACGGTTTCGGTTCTCCTTGAATTGGTCAACCGCGACTTCAACGGAATACGGTATCTCCTTATCATAGTGAAGCAGTATCTTTTCCCTGACAATCTCGGACACGAAAAAACGTGCCGGCTTGTCAGTAAGCTGATCCTTGTCAAAATAAGGAGGGCTGTCTGGCAGCAGTTCGCTGACCCTTCTCATAATGGTTTCGACACCAAAGTGGTTTGCCGCAGATATCGGAATAATCTCGGCTTGTGGCAAATTCTCATGCCACCCTGCAACCAGCTTCTCCAATGCCTGCTGATCCGTCAGGTCTATCTTGTTGATAACCAGAAGTACCGGAACCTTCAGTGCACGTACCTTGTCAAGGAAATCCTGATTCTTGTCGGCTTTTTCAACCACATCGGTCATGTAAATAAGCACATCGGCATCAATAAGGGCCGATTGCGAGAATGCCAGCATCGACTCCTGCAGTTTGTAGTTCGGTTTCAACACACCAGGTGTATCCGAAAACACAATCTGTGAGTCTTCAGTGTTGACAATGCCCATAATCCTGTGGCGGGTCGTCTGGGCCTTAAACGTTGCTATTGAGATATGTTCGCCCACAAGCAGGTTCATCAGAGTGGATTTGCCTACATTGGGGTTACCGACAATATTTACGAATCCGGCTTTATGCATTCCTAAAACGAGTCAAAAAAAACGCATCTTTTTTGCGGATGCGTTTTTCAGTAGGTTTTGTCATTCAGTGGCTTCCTGCTTTACTACTGCAAGTTTGCCTCTGTAATAACCGCACTCAGCGCATACTGTGTGATAAACGTGCCATGCTCCACAGTTCGGGCAAATTGCAAGTGTCGGAGCAATTGCCTTATCGTGGGTCCTTCTTTTCGCAGTTCTTGTCTTTGACTGCCTTCTTTTAGGATGTGCCATTTTGTTTTAATTTTAATCGTTATCGTTTTCAATTATATTTTTCAATTCATCCCAACGCGGATCCGTGTCATTCTGATTGGACTCATCATCCTGATTCTCGCCAACTGTAAGTTCATCAAGCTTTTCCATCATACCCTTGTTGCACTTTCCGGGCGCATGCACGTGCTTGATTGGAATCGCCAATGCAATGAACTCATATATGTACCACGCCACATTCACGAAGCCCTGTTCTTCCGGAACAACGACAACGTCACCGTCATCACCGAAATCAACTCCAAGCTTCACCTTGAGTTCTCCGCTGTTTTCTATTTCCAGCGTCATGTCATCAAGGCAGCGGTCACACGTAACGACAACAGTTCCGGTAACCGAAAAATCCAGTCTGTACAGGCTTGAAGCCTTCGATACAATGAGATTTACATCGACCTTTCCTTTCTGGACCTCATCTCCTTCCACGACAGCGAAGAAGTCCTGGTCAACTGTCCACTGATACCTGGCCTGAGGTTCTTTCAGGTCCTTCAGTTCAACATTGTACTTATCCAGTCTGCCCATCAAACAATTTTTTCGGGGCACAAAGATAGACATTTATTTTTCAGAACTGAAACTTTATTGCGCTCTTTTTTCCAATTTGGAGAAAGGCGCATCTTCAACAAGGCAGTTCAATGCGGAAAGTCGTACCGATGCCAGGCTCTGAACGCAGGACAAAAATTCTGCCCTTGTGATATTCGCAGACAATACGGTGAGCAAGCGACAGACCAAGTCCCCATCCTCTTTCCTTTGTAGTGTAGCCAGGAGCAAACACACTTTTCCAAATACCCTTTGGAATACCCTTTCCTGTGTCCTTCACTTCAATCGCTACAATGTCGTTTTCACATGTCAGACTAACGGAAAGAATACCATGTCCGTCCATGGCATCGACCGCATTCTTGCACAGATTCTCAACTACCCATCCGAAAAGCGCCTGATTTACCGGAGCCAGTATCGGCCCTTCCGGAATATCATATTCAAATTTCACGGTCTCTGGTGAGCGACGGCGGGTATAATCTATGACCGATTGTAGAAGGCAGGTCATATCGTATGGCTGTGGTTCCGGCATCGAACCTATTTTTGAAAAACGCTCAGCAACCATTTGCAGACGGTCAACGTCCTTTTCCAGTTCGCCGATAAGAGGGTCATCATACTTATCCTTCAGAAGTTCCGTCCACGCCATAAGCGATGATATGGGTGTTCCCAGTTGATGAGCCGTTTCCTTTGAGAGCCCCACCCAAACCCTGTTCTGTTCGGTCTTCTTAAAACTCAGCAGGGCAAAAATGGCCAGCAGCACAAACAGCACTACGACCGAAATCTGAATATACGGGTAAATGGTAAGACGGTTCAAAAGCAACGATTCTTCAAAGCACACCTCGTTATAATAGTCGTGATTGTCTTCATCGTACCATATCTTTATTGCATTTCCGGACTGACGCATCTGTGACAGATGACGGTCAAGGCATTCAGCGGTATCTGATTTACCGATTTCTATATTCTGATAACTCAATATATTGTCATCCTGGTCAACCACTATGACAGGTATGGTCTTGTTGCCAGATATCACAGCGAGAACAAGACTGAGATCGGTATTCTCATCGGCAGCATTGAAAGAATGATAAGCCTGGGCGAAAAGCTCCATTTTACCCAGTTCCTCATGCGACAGGTCACGGGTCAGCTTCTGCGAAATTATCAGCGACAGCAGCGCTATTATGACTGCTATCACAATAAGCAGAGTTCTTACCTTTTTGAATTCCCAACCTTTGGCCATCGGTATGCTTGTTTGGGAATATTAACGGCAGCTGGGCCATATTATTGCCCTGACTGCAACTGGATACGGAAAAGACGGCAAGCATTGGCCGATGTTACCGAAGCTGTTTCATCAACGCTACACTCCCAATTTGCCGCAAGGGCCTGCAAAGTATGAACCATGAATGAGGACTCGTTACGTTTGCCCCTCATGGGAACAGGAGCCAGATACGGACAATCCGTTTCAAGCATCACCCTGTCATGTGGAATAACTTTCAATGCCTGGGGAACAGTAGATTTCCTATACGTAAGCACGCCGCCTATGCCGAACATCATGCCATCATATTCCATAAGACGCAAAGCCTCGTCTTCGGTACCGCAGAAACAATGGAACACACCCCGTAATCCGGAATTTCCAAACTTGTCAAGCACATCGCAAAGTTGGCTGTGACAGTCGCGGCTATGAATGACAATTGGAAGATCATATTCCAGAGCCCACTCGATCTGAGTCGAGAAAGACCTTATCTGGTCATCAAGACGACTGGTGTCCCAATGCAGATCCAATCCCGTTTCACCTATCCCTATATAGCGGCTCTGTCGGGCACTGGCACGGTCTGCGTCAAGTTCCTTCTTGAGCATATCCAGCTGCGGGACGAAGTCCTGATCCAAATCCTCAGGATGAAGGCCTATCATCGGATAACAGACATCCGGCCACCGGTCACACAGAGACAGCATCGGCCGAAGCGTGTTCACATTCACATTAGGTAGCAGGAGTTTCTCTATTCCAGCTTCTACGGCACGTCTCACCGCCTGATCGGCATCATCAAGAAACGCCTGATCGTAAAAGTGACAATGGGTGTCAATGAGACTTCTTTTCACCTGGACGGTAATAGTAGATAACGCCGTATTTGCGGCAGGCATTCAATCTGGCATCACCCTGCAAATCGGCAAAATGTGCTTCAATCGTATTCCAGGTCTCAAGAATAATCGCATCGATTTCCGGTCTCTGAACCGCAACCGCCGCAAGGCTTTCATCGGTACGTGCGCGCAGCAGCTGCTGCTTGTCATACATTTCACGGAACAGATCATAATGTACAGTGACTTTTGCGATTGTGGGGTTCATCATCGGAAGTCCGCCCTTCTGTGTTCTGGCTCTTTCACCGGCAATGGCATTCTGGCAACATCGTATAACGGCAGCATCCGACGAGAGATCCGGCAATTCAGCCGTATCTTCAGGAAGCGAATACAATACCCTGTCGGCAGCCTTGATTTCACCGCGTTTTACCGCCAGATTGAAAACCGTCAGAAAATGGGACACATACATGTGTGCATTCTTCAATCTAGTTCTGTAAGCGGCCGATTTCGAGAAACCGTTCTGTTCTGCCAAGTACGCATTATACAAATCGGCAGCGCTTTTGAACTGTCTGAGTTTGCGGTCAACTCTGTTGAACAGTTCAGGAGGCAGCACCGGAACGTACAGGTCATTGTTGCGCAATACATCAATTACTGTACTCAGTGTTCTGATTCTTGCCTGGTCGGTGTTAGGTAATCTGCGGTATGGCATGGTTCTATTTAGTTTTCTCTGTTAAGCAGACCGGCTGCATACGCCTTCAGTTCCTGTTTCCTGCTGTCGGAAAGCGACACTCTGTCCAGCATGGCAAGAGCCTGATTGAAATAATCGGCAATTTGGTCTGTTGCCAATTGTCTGACTCCTACTGAATTGTAAATTGCAGTAACAGCGGCTATTTTCCGTTCCGGTTCACTTCCATCGTACCGTATCCATCTGTCCAGTTCCATTTTCTGATTGGAATCGGCCAGATGGTACGCATTTATATACATGTATGTCTTCTTGTTACAAAGTATGTCTCCGCCTATTTTCTTGCCAAATACGGCAGGATCACCATATACGTCAAGCAGGTCATCCTGCAGTTGGAAAGCGAGACCTAGTTTTTCGCCAAAAGAATATAGAAAATCTGCATCACACTTGTCCGCACCGCCAAGAACCGCACCGATGCGGGTGGATGCTCCAAGCAGTACCGAAGTCTTCAGACGAATCATTTCAATGTATTCCTGTTCCGTGACATCGGTTCTGGTTTCAAAGTCCATATCATACTGCTGGCCTTCCATTATGCCGGTAAACGTCTCATTGGCAATGGATATGACTTCCGGAAGCCTGTCTCCGGCGGCTTCCGCCAACTGGCGGTACGCAAGAACCAGCATTTCATCGCCCGAAAGAATTGCCGTATTCGAGTTCCACCTGCAGTGAACCGTCGGTTTGCCGCGCCTTACCGCAGCCTTATCCATCAGATCATCGTGCAAGAGAGTGAAATTGTGGAATATCTCTATTCCAGCCGCCGCAGCAAAGCAATGTTCCACCACGTTGTCATCGCAATACATATTGTATGCCATAGCAAGCAGAGTAGGACGAAGACGTTTGCCGCCGTTTGACAGGACATATTCTATTGGAGCATAAAGACCGATTGGCGGTCTTGAATATTCAATCCGTCTAAGGTATGTTTCAAACGATGCCGCAATTTCAGTTGATGAACGCATGCCTCATATAAATAAAAAAGAAGGGGCTCTTGCGCAAAGCCCCTTTATGATTGGAAAATCAATTCAGTCTGAAGTTGACGGGAAGCGTATACTTTACACGGACCGGTTTGCCGCGCTGGGAACCTGGCTTCCACTTAGGCATGCCCTCGACAACTCGGACAGCCTCCTTGTCCAACTGCGGATGAACAGGTTTGATAACTTCAACATCTACTATTGAACCGTCCTTGTTTACAATGAACTGGAGTACCACACGTCCCTGAATGTTGTTTTCACGACATATTGACGGGTATTTGATGTGACTGCTCAAATACTTCAAAAGAGCCTCCTGTCCGCCAGGGAACTCTGGCATATCCTCTACAATCTGGAATGGAACGTCATCTGGCTCAGGTTCCGGTTCAAGGTTAATCACCTCAACTGCTGTTATATCAACAAATTCAGTCTGGTCATCAGTGGACAGAAGGTTTTCCTCCTCGATATCGGCATCATTGTCAACAATATCAATTATATCAGCCTTGGACACTGATGCAGGTGGAGGTGGAACCACCTTCTTTTCAGGCAGTGTGATAGGAATAAGCTCCTCGTCAAGAGTTACATCTCTCGGTGCTGCAAAGACTTCATCGTCATCTGTCTTTTCTCTCTGCGTCCATTCCAATGCAACGAACATGACAGAGAAGGCAAGTACAAAGCCCATCAGAAGAGAGGTTGTCTTGCCTCTCTCAAGGTCAGCCCTTTCCGACTTTTTAATTTCCATATTATCTTGTTTCTATTTATTTACGGTTAGTACTCGTGTATGTGGCAAAAGTAACACTTTTTTTGCTCAATGAATATGGAGAGACATTAATTTGTGTTTTTTTAGTATATCATTTTGGCAGGAACGGGGGGACAACCAAAGAATTCAGTACTTTTGTCGTACCTTTTAACAAATGAAAGCAAAATTACGCACACTTTCCGTCATTGCCGTATTCTGTTATGCGGGAGCATCGGCCCAAAGTCTGCAGAGTTCAATGGAATTTCTGAAGCTTCCGGTTTCCGCACATCAGGCGGCGCTCGGCGGCCAGGCCATATCAGCACAGGACGGAAGCGCATCCCAGTTTCTGTCCAACCCGGCACTTCTTTCAAGTGTTAAAAGCGGCATAACCGGACTTAACGCAATGACCTGGATCGGAAACACGGTTATCGCCGGTGCGCAATACGGCCATTCACTTGGAGAACGCTCAATGTACGGCCTTGCAGCAAGGTATGTGAATTACGGAAGTTCAAATCAGACACTTCCGGACGCAACGGTAATCGGCACCTTTTCATCGAAGGATATGGCAGTCGGCGTATCATACTCATACATGTTCACAGACAACCTGAGCGGTGGCGTTACCGGGAATCTCATCTTCTCGCATTATTCGTCGATGACTCAGGCTGCAGTTGGAATCGATTTGGGGCTTTATTGGAACAATCCTGACAACGGAGTAAGTCTGGCCGTAGCGGCACGCAATTTCGGAGGACAAATCAAGGCTTTTGAAAATGAATTCCAGAAAATGCCGTTTGACCTTACGGCAGGTATAAGCTGGAACATGGAGAACTCGCCTCTCAGGCTTACGGCAACACTTGACGGACTGACTGACTGGAAGGAAGAGGATTTCTACTTCAGCGGAGAGCAGAAGAACAGCAAAGGCCAGATTTTCAGGCGGCACATTTCGTTTGGAGCCGATTTCATGCTGACCGACAGACTTTACATTGCAGGCGGATGCAACTTGAGGACGCGCGACGAACTGGCCGGCGGTGACAGGAAAGGCCTGACCGGTTTTTCCTTTGGTACAGGTCTCAGACTTAACATGCTGAGCTTTGATCTGTCAATGGGCAGATATCAGGTATCCCACTCATCAATAATCATGAATTTCGCTTTCACAATATGAAAAAAATCATTGTAGCAATGGACGGCCATTCTTCATGCGGCAAGAGCACAATGGCCAAAGCGCTGGCGTCAAAGACAGGCTACACATACATCGATACGGGAGCAATGTACCGTGCTGTCACGCTGTTCTGCATTGAAAATAGTCTGATTGACCATAACGGCGCCATCAATGTCAGCGAACTTGAAAAACGACTGCCCGGTGTATCCATAAGTTTCGGCAAGGACGAAATCGGCAGGCAATATACAGTTCTAAACGGACGAAATGTAGAGAAGGAGATACGCGGTATGGAGGTTTCCTCAAAAGTAAGCCCTGTATCGGCTCTGCCGTTCGTACGTGAAGCCATGGTAGCGCAGCAACGCGCTATGGGTGGCAAAGGCGCGGTTATCATGGACGGCCGCGATATAGGTACAACCGTATTTCCTGAAGCCGAACTCAAGATATTCGTGACGGCACGCGATGATGTCCGTGCCAGACGCCGCTACGATGAAATGGTAATGAAGGGCGAAAGCCCGGTATATGAAGATGTTCTTGAAAATGTACGGCAGCGCGACTACATCGACTCGCACCGGGAAGTATCGCCCTTGCGCCAGGCACCCGATGCCATAGTGCTTGATAACAGCGATATGACCGTAGAGCAGCAGGATGAATGGCTCATGCAGCATTATCTTGAAGCCGCAAAAGACTGAAAGACAGGAAATGAAGGTCGGCATAGACAATGACTCGGGATTCTGTTTCGGCGTTTTGTCTGCAATAGGAAAAGCCGAAGAGGAACTGCGTGGCGACGGTTCCCTGTACTGTCTGGGCGACATTGTCCATAACGGCATTGAGTGCAGACGTCTCTCCGACATGGGTCTCCATACCATCGGCCATGAGCAGTTCAACTCCCTTCCTTCCGGTTCCAGAGTGCTTTTAAGAGCTCACGGCGAACCGCCGTCGACGTACAGAAAATCTAAAGAACGCGGCATAGTCCTGATTGATGCCACGTGTCCGGTCGTGCTGAGGCTCCAGCAACGTATTCTCACGCAATATCGGGATATGGATCCGGACAGTCAGCAGATTGTCATATTCGGACAGAAGGGACACGCCGAAGTTCTTGGACTTGTAGGACAGACCGATGGAAATGCACTTGTAATTGAACAGTCCGGCGAAATTGACCAGATAGATTTCTCAAAAGACGTTTTCCTCTATTCACAGACTACGAAGTCGGCCGATGATTATGCCAGTCTGGCCAGCCTCATAAAACAGCGACTCCTGCCGGGCCGCAAGCTGATAACTGCAAAAACGGTATGCGGACAGGTATCGCACCGCAGCCAGCATATACGCGAATTCGCAAGCCAGTATGACCTGATTCTGTTTGTATCCGGACGAAAAAGTTCGAACGGGAAAGTACTGTTCGGCGAGTGCCTTGACGTAAACCCGCGTTCGTACCATATTGAAAACAAGGATGACATTGACTTCAGCCTTCTGGAAGGGGTGCAAAGCGTTGGAATATGCGGTGCCACATCAACCCCGAAATGGCTTATGGAGGAATGCCGTGACCACATTATGAATTACTTTACGAACCGACAATAACTTATGGGACTAAAATTCAATGAAATAGGCAGAACTGGAATGAAAGTCGCCAATCTGGCCTTCGGAGCATCGTCACTGGGCGGCGTCTTCCACGAAATTGACGAAAGCCGTGCTATCAGTGCCGTATTCACAGCCGTTGAACACGGTCTGAACTTCATTGACGTTTCACCTTACTACGGCCACTACAAGGCGGAAACTGTTCTGGGGAAGGCCCTGAAGGACATTCCACGCGAAAAGTATTTCCTTTCGACCAAAGTGGGCCGATACGGTAAGGACGGCGTCAATACATGGGACTACAGCGCAAAGCGGGCGCAGGAAAGCGTGTTCGAAAGCATGGAGCGTCTCCACGTTGACCATATTGACCTGATAAACGTACACGACATAGAGTTTCAGGCCGATCTTCCAGGCGGGTTGCAGAAGGTGGCCGATGAAACGCTGCCCGCTCTTGTGGAGCTGCGCGAAAAGGGCATTGTGAGTCACGTGGGCATAACCGACCTCCAGCTGGAGAACCTCAAATGGGTTGTCGGCCATGTACCTGCCGGAACGGTCGAAAGCATTCTGAACTTCTGCCATTTCTGTCTGAACGACGAAAAGCTGAACGACTACCTGGGCTATTTTGAGCAGAAGGGAATAGGCGTAATCAACGCGTCGCCTCTTGCCATGGGTCTGCTTTCGGAACGCGGAGTGCCCGACTGGCATCCGGCCCCGAAACCGCTTGTCGAAGCCTGCGCCAAGGCCGCGCAGCACTGCAAGTCAAAAGGGACATCCATTGAAAAACTTGCCGTGCAGTATTCCATAAGCAATCCGCGCATTGCCACAACGCTGTTCTCATCGGCCAACCCCGACAATGTTCTGAAAAACATCAGGGTTGCACAGGAGCCGCTTGACTGGGACCTTGTGTTTGAAGTTCAGGAAATCATTGGAAGCCAGAAACGCGTAAGCTGGTGCAATTCATGAAGATAATAGACGCTCACTCGCACCTGTGGCTGCGTCAGGACACCGTTATCGACGGCAAGCCCATACGCACCCTCGAGAACGGGCGCTCGCTGTTCATGGGCGAAGTGCGCCAGATGGTTCCGCCGTTCATTACCGACGGACGTAATACGGCCGAAATCTTCCTGTCCAACATGGACTACGCACAGGTGACTGCCGCCGTTGTGGTGCAGGAATTCATTGACGGTCTGCAGAATGACTATCTGGAACAGGTCCGGACAAAATATCCCGACCGTTTCCTGTGCTGCGGAATGGCGGAATACCGCAATCCCGGATATCTGGAGCAGGCACGCAGTCTGCTTGACAGAGGATTCAGAGCCATTGCCGTACCCGGTCACCGTCTGGGCACACCCGACGGAGGCCGCATTTCGCTGACCTGTCCCGAAATGATGTCCATGTTCCGCCTGATGGAAAGCCGCGGAGCAATCCTGTCCATTACCCTTGAAGACGGTGCAGTCCAGATTCCCGAAATGGAGGAAGTCATAAGTGAATGTCCTGACCTGAAAATTGCAGTGGGCCACTTCGGTATGGTTACACGCCCCGGCTGGCTTGAGCAGATAAAACTTGCACGCCACAGGAACGTCATGGTTGAATCGGGCGGCATAACCTGGCTCTTCAATGACGAATTCTACCCGTTCAAAGGTGCGGTGAAGGCCATACGTGAGGCATCGGACCTTGTGGGCATGGGCAAACTCATGTGGGGCTCGGACTACCCGCGCACCATAACCGCCATAACCTACCGCATGTCATACGACTTCATACTCAAGAGCAGTGAACTGACGGATCAGGAAAAGGAGCAGTTTCTTGGACAGAACGCCGCACGGTTCTACGGCATAGAGACAGAACTGGATTTACCCTACATAAAAAACATGTCAGAATGAGAATTGTAAGAATACCGTCTCCAGGGGCCATATCGGTCGAAGAGGCCCCCAAGCCACAGGTCACAGAAGGCCATGTGCTGCTGAAAATCAACTACGTAGGATTCTGCGGTTCGGACCTGAACACCTTTCTGGGCGGCAACCTCATGGCAAAGGAAGCTGTCATTCCGGGGCACGAAATAGGCGCCACCATTGAGGCCGTTGGAGCATGTGTCCCCGACTTCCTGAAACCCGGAACTGTTGTCACCGTCAATCCATATACCAATTGTGGACATTGCGCAGCATGCCGTTCGGGACATGCCAACGCCTGTGAATTCAACGAGACCCTTGGCGTACAGCGCGACGGCGCCATGCGCGACTACATGGTACTGCCGTGGGAGAAGATAATTCCGGCGCAGGGGCTGAACGCCCGTGACTGCACGCTGGTAGAACCTATGAGCGTAGGCTTCCATGCCGTTTCACGCGCACAGGTCACTGACAGCGACACCGTCATGGTACTTGGCTGCGGAATGATTGGAGTGGGTGCAATTGTACGCGCTTCACTGCGCGGTGCCACAGTCATTGCCGTTGATTTGGACAATGAGAAACTGGCACTAGCACAGAGGCTCGGAGCTGCATACACAATCAACTCCAGGACTCAGAACCTGCATACAACCCTTATGGAACTCACCGCAGGCATGGGTCCGACAGTTGTGATTGAAGCCGTGGGCAGCGTTCCCACATACCAGGCAGCGATAAACGAAGTGTCATTCTCAGGGCGTGTAGTATGCATAGGCTATTCCAAAAACGATGTCAGTCTGACCACGTCACTGTTCGTAAAGAAGGAACTGCATATTTTCGGCTCCCGCAACGCCATGCCTGCCGATTTTGAAGCCGTTATCCGCTATCTGCAGCGCTGGCGATGTCCTACAGCGGAACTCATATCGGCATGCATAGAGCCTGCCCTGGCACTTGAAGAAATGAGGAAATGGGCCGATGCTCCGGGGAAATATTTCAGAATAATTGTCGATTTCAACTAATTTGCATACCTTTGCAGGCGTAAAAAGTAATTTTACTCAAAACATCATTTTTAACTAAATTCTCAATTATGAAAAAATTAGTTTTGATTCTTACTGCCGTTCTCGGCATTTCAAGTCTTGCAAACGCACAGGGTTTCTTTATTGGAGGTAGCCTTGGATTCGGCTCGGAGAATAACGAACATCAGTACTACATCAACGGAAGTTATGGCGATAAAGACACCGACAAAGACGAAAACTCATTCAGTTTTGCCCCGACTGTCGGATACACGTTCAACGATAACTGGGAAATGGCATTGGCGTTTGACTTTTCAGTTGACAAGAACAAGCTCGATGACAATATCAATACTCCCGAGAAGGACAAGACTTTCGAAATCGCTTTGTCTGGCCGCCGTTATTTTGAACTGAGCGACAGGTTCAACTGGTACGTTGATGCAAGTTTGTCTTTTTCCAAAGAAACAGATGAGAACTTCAAAAAGAATCTTGGCAAAATAGATGGATACACTGAATACGACAAGAACTTCGGATTGTACATCGTACCGGGTATTGACTATGAAATCAACGACCATTGGAGCGTGGACATGAACTTTGACTTTGTAAGTCTTTCATACAACATAAGAAAGTACAATACGGAGGACATTGACGGAAATCCTCTTTATTCAAAAGGAACAGACAAGTCATTCAATTTCGGTGGCACGACAGAACCGGGCAGCATACATGAACTGACTGAGCTCATCAGCCTCGGATTCTACTACACTTTCTAAAACCGATTCTAGGTAATAACGATAATGCAGGTCTGCAACGTGCAGACTTGCATTATTTTTTTCTGTAACTTAGCGCTCAGTTATGAAAAAAGCCTTATCAGTATCGCTCAAGATAGCGCTTCCGCTGCTCATTTCCGCCACAGTGCTGTATTTCACTTACCGTGACTATGACTTTGCCATGTTCCGGACCGACATGAAACGGATAAACTGGCTCTGGCTGGCCGCCGCCCTGTCATTCAGTGCATTGGGACCGTTGTTCCGAGGGCTGCGTTGGAACCTTCTGCTTGAGCCGATAGGGTACGACGTTCCAAAGAAAGACACCGTCCTGACGGTCTTCACCGGATATGCCGCCAACATAATCATCCCGCGTGTAGGTGAGATTTGCCGATGCGGCATGCTTGAGCAGAACGCAAAGGTTCCGTTCTCAAAAGGCCTCGGCACCCTGGTGGCCGAACGGGTGGTCGATGCCTTACTGCTCGGACTGATTGTATTGGGCAGCATACTCTCGCAACTGGGGCAGTTCCATCTGCTCCTAACGCCCGAAGCCGGCACTGCCGTAACCGCATCGGTTCCTTTTTATGAAAACGCCACGTTCTGGTATTGGACTGCCGGCATCATTGCATTCGTTGCCATCTGCTGGACACTGTGTGTCAGACTGCATATCTGGGACAAACTCAAAAAGTTTGTTCTGGGATTCTGGGAAGGATTCCTGTCCCTGAAACAAATAAGGCGGCTGCCGCTGTTCCTGATATATTCGTTCGGCATTTGGATATGTTACTATTTTGAGCTGTATCTGGCATTCTACTGTCTGACCACGACAGCCGCTGTTGGTCCCGTTGCAGGTCTGGCATGCTTTGCTGCCAGCAGCATAGCCGTACTTGTACCCACACCCAACGGTGCCGGGCCCTGGAATCTGGCAATAGTCAAGATGCTTGGCATATACGGCGTACCCGAATCCGATGCCCAGCCAATGTCATTCGTACTGCATTTCTGCCAGACAATGATATATCTGCTATGCGGATTCATAGCCTGGATAGCACTCAAGTTCATACACCGCAACAGCGAAACGAAATAATGGAACATCCCGAAAACAGCAAAGAATACAAAGGACTTGCCGTAAACAGCGGCGTTGTACAGCCGGACAGTGTAAACCCCTATTTTCAGGCACACAGACCCCGCAGGCAGGCTCTGCTTACACCGGGAGAGTACGTGGAAGGTATTGTCAAAGGCGACATCACCGTTCTCAGCCGTGCCGTGACACTGGTTGAAAGTCTGCGTCCGGAACACCAGGCCATTACGCAGGAAGTCATTGAAAAGTGTCTCCCCTACACTGGCAATTCGGTCCGCATAGGCATAAGCGGCGTTCCCGGAGCAGGCAAAAGCACCTCGATAGACGAATTCGGACTGCACGTTCTGAAAGACGGAGGGCGTCTGGCCGTTCTTGCCATAGACCCCAGTTCTGAACGCACCAAAGGCAGTATTCTCGGCGACAAGACGCGTATGGAAAAACTGTCGGTACATCCCGATGCCTTTATCCGCCCCAGCCCGTCGGCCGGAAGTCTTGGCGGTGTTGCCCGCAAGACACGCGAGACCATTGTACTCTGCGAGGCAGCCGGCTTTGACAAGATTTTCGTTGAAACCGTAGGTGTGGGCCAGAGTGAGACAGCGGTTCATTCCATGGTTGACTTTTTCCTGCTCATCCAATTGGCCGGTACAGGCGATGAACTGCAGGGAATAAAGCGCGGCATAATGGAGATGGCCGACGGCATTGCCATAAACAAGGCCGATGGTGACAACATACAGAAAGCCGAGATGGCAGCCCAGAACTTCCGCAACGCCCTGCACCTGTTCCCCGCACCTGAAAGCGGCTGGACTCCGCAGGTGGTCACATATTCAGGCTTCTACGGTTTGAAGATCAAGGAGGTCTGGGATATGATATGGGCCTACATCGATTTTGTAAAGAGGAACGGATACTTCCAATACCGCCGCAACGAACAGGCCAAATACTGGATGTACGAATCGATAAACGAAACGCTGAAAAACAGTTTCTACAACAATCCTGAAATCGCCGCAGGGCTGGAACAGGCCGAAAAGAACGTGCTCGGAGGCCAGCAGACATCGTTCACGGCAGCACAGCAGTTACTTGCCAGGTATTTCGACTCACTGAAGTAAGCAACCGCTGTTTTTTTGCAGGCAATCGGTGCGCCCTATTGCCAAATTGCATACCTTTGTACTCGATAAACGGAAAGATCAATCACTGTATGGATGACAATGCGGACTGTAAAACCCAAAAAGGCCTTAGGCCAGCACTTTCTGCGGGATATGGGCATTGCTCAGTCAATCGCCGCCACAGTTGACATCCGTCCCGACCTTCCAATCCTTGAAATAGGACCCGGAACAGGGGTTCTCACACAGTTTTTCACAGAACGCGAACGGCTTTTGAAAGTCATTGAGATAGATACCGAATCGGTAGCCTATCTTCATGAGAATATGCCGCAAGTCAATGTCATTGAAGGCGATTTCCTGCAACTCGATTTAAAAACCCTGTTTGACGGTGGCCAGTTTGTTCTTACAGGAAACTACCCGTACAACATATCAAGCCAGATATTCTTCAAAATGCTGGATAACATGGAACTCATTCCATGCTGCACCGGCATGGTCCAGCGCGAGGTGGGACAGCGCATATGCGGAGCCCCGGGGACAAAGGAATACGGAATACTGAGCGTATTTCTTCAGGCCTGGTACGATACCGAATATCTGTTCACAGTACACGAAAACGTTTTTGACCCGCCCCCAAAGGTCAAAAGTGCAGTCATACGCCTGACACGCAATTCACGCACCAGTCTGGGCTGCAACGAAGCCCTTTTCAAAAAGGTTGTGAAATGCACATTTGGAATGCGCCGCAAAATGTTGCGCAACTCACTGCGTCAGGTATATGCTCCAGACTCGCCTCTACCGGCGGACTGTCCTTTTCTGGACAAGCGCCCCGAACAGCTGTCAGTCAGTGACTTCATTGAACTGACAAACCTCGTTGAGGGGACGCACGCGAGATTAGCATAAGAAACAATTGACCCGAGTCATCGTTTTGACTCAAAATTCAGACACTGTGCTATGGAGAAGGAATTTCTGGAAAACATTCTGGCACTGATTGAAAGGCAGGACGCCGAGGCTCTGTCCGCCCTGCTCAGCGATATGCACCCTGCCGACATTGCAGAGCTCTGTGACGAATTGGACGTTGATGACGCCCGGCAGATATACCGCCTGCTTGATAATGAAACTGCCGCCGACGTTCTGGTTGAAATGGACGAAGACAAGCGTCAGGAACTGCTGGACGAACTTCCTAGTGAGGTCATTGCCAGCAAGTTCATTGACAACATGGACACTGACGATGCCGTTGACATTATCCAGGAACTCGACGAAGACAGGCAGGAAGAGGTACTCTCGCACATCGGCGATATGGAGCAGGCCAGCGATATCGTTGACCTGATGCAGTACGATGAAGATACCGCCGGTGGTCTTATGGGCACCGAAATGGTGGTCGTGAACGAGAACATGAGCATGCCCGAATGCCTGCAGGAAATGCGTAAGCAGGCCGAAGACCTTGACGACATACACAACGTTTACGTGGTTGACAACGACGGCCGTCTGAAGGGAGTGTTTCCGCTCAAGAAAATGATCACTAACCCGTCGGTATCAAAAGTAAAATACGTTATGGACGAGGACCTTATAAGCACTAAGGTTGACACGCCAATTGACGATGTGGTACAGACAATTGAGAAGTACAACCTCGTTGCTGTACCGGTCGTTGACAGTATTGGAAGGCTTCAGGGGCAGATTACGGTCGATGATGTCATTGACGAACTTCGTGACCGGCAG
The DNA here is from genome assembly GCA_045617485.1 of Bacteroidaceae bacterium. Classification (GTDB taxonomy): domain Bacteria; phylum Bacteroidota; class Bacteroidia; order Bacteroidales; family Bacteroidaceae; genus Colenecus. Next base: position 49,770 of record JAZLIR010000052.1, on the reverse strand, counting down.
GAGCATGACTACCAGATGGCATCGGGTCTTACCGGTGACGTCGAAGCCGATGACAACGTATTCCGCCAAATGTGGTCACGCATTCCCTGGCTTCTGATAGGCATGGTGGGAGGCATTCTTAACTCAATGCTGCTTGGTCGTTTTGAGGGGACTCTGGCGCAGTATGTAGGTCTGGTTCTTTTCATTCCCCTTATTGGAGGTACAGGCGGCAACGTAGGCACACAGTCATCGGCCATTGTAGTACAGGGCCTGGCGAACGGTTCGCTCAACACATCGAATATCTGGAAACAGGTGTTCAAGGAAAGCGCAGTGGCTCTTATAAATGCAATTGTGCTGTCACTTCTGGTATTCGGATACAACATGTTCAGGTTCGGCTTTTCTGAAGCCGTCACGTATGCTGTACCTTTAAGCATGTTCGCGCTGGTTCTGATAGGTACACTCTGGGGAACACTGCTACCGCTGATTTTCCAGAAAATCAAGATTGATCCGGCTATCGCCACAGGACCGTTTGTTCAGATTACCAATGACCTGCTTGGCATGGTAATATACATACTTGTGGTTGACATCTTGACAAAAAGCAACATTTTTTCACTGTTATAGGCGGATAATACCAATTTAGTGCTTTCTTTGCAGAAGTAACCTGTTAACTTTTCCCTACGTATGAATGAGGAATTGAATATTTCTACCCGTGAGGATGTCATTGAACGCCTGAAAACAATGGCGGCCGACATTTCACTGGCAACGAGACCGGAACTTGAGTCGTTGAAGCAAACCTTCTACAAACTGCAGAAATCTGTTCAGGAAGAGCAGATAGCCGCCTATGTCGCAGGAGGCGGTACAATCCAGGAGTTCAAGCCTGAAATGGACCCGATTGAAGAGCAGTTCCGCAAGTTGATGAACATCATTAAAGAGAAGAAAGCCGCTGCACAAGAGGCTCTTGAGGCAATGCAGCAGGAGAACCTCAAAATAAAGCTGGAACTACTGGAACAGCTCAGGCAACTGGTTGGAAACGCCAACACTCAGGATGTTCCATACAGCGATTTCAAGGCCATTACTGACAGGTGGAAGGAAATCAGGGAGATTCCGCAATCGGCAGCCAATGATTTATGGAAAGAGTTCCAGGGGCTCAACGAACAGTACTATGACATACAGAAACTGAATAATGAGTTCCGTGAATACGATTTCAAGAAAAACATGGAGGCCAAGCTGGCCATTTGTGAAGAGGCCGAACGTCTGACTCAGGAACCCGATGTCATTGCAGCTTTCCGCGCGCTCCAGCAACTGCATCAGGATTTCCGCGAGACAGGTCCTGTTTCAAAGGACCTGCGTGAGGAAATATGGAACCGGTTCAAGAATGCATCAACCGCAATCAACAGGCGTCACCAGCAGCATTTCGAGGAGATAAAGAAAAATGAACAGGAGAATCTGGATCAGAAGACGGTTATTTGCGAATTACTGGAAGCCATTGACTATGACAGTATGAAGACATTCCAAAGCTGGAACGACAAGACGCAGGAAATACTTGCACTCCAGGCGAAATGGAAGCAGATAGGCTTTGCACCGGCCAAACACAACCAGAAGATTTTCGAGCGTTACCGCGCAGCCTGCGACGCATTCTTCAGCAGAAAGGGAGAATATTTCAAGGAGGCCAAGAACAGCATGAGCGACAATCTGGCAAAAAAGACAGCGCTTTGCGAACAGGCCGAAGCTCTGCAGGACAGCACTGACTGGAAAGAGACAGGCGAAAAGCTGGCTCAGCTGCAGAAAGAGTGGAAGGAAACTGGCCCGGTCCAGAAAAAATACACCACAAATCTTTGGAAACGCTTCATCAGCGCATGCGACCATTTCTACGAAGCACGTGACAGGAACACCTCATCAAAGCGTCAGGAGGAAAACGCCAATCTGGCACGCAAGAAGGAAATCCTTGAAAAGCTCAAGGCCTTCAATCCTGATGACATGAGTGCCGAAGATATAGCACAGGCACAGGCCCTCGTTGCAGAATGGCAAACCGTAGGTTTCGTCCCCTTCAAACTGAAGGAGAAGATTGCGGTTGAATACCGCAGCACTATGGAGAATCTGTCGGCTGTAATACGTCCGGCAGACCGTCGGCGTCAGGGCGGTCAACGGCCCACCGGTACTCCGCGCGAAAGATTGCAGCGCCAGCTTGAGAATCTCAATGCTGAAATCCAGACCTACGAGAACAATCTCGCCATGGTCAATTCAAAGGGCGGCAACAGCTTCGTCGAATCAATAAGACTGCGTGTGGAAGCTCTGAAGGAACAGGCTGCAGAACTCCGGCAACAGATACGGGAACTGCCGGTAGAATAATATTTCCTCAAAAAACATGACTTCAATGTTGCAGTACTGAAAAATAGCCGTATATTTGCACCGCTTTTCGGAAACGAAGCGTGTGCATTGGGCTATGGTGTAACGGTAACACTGCAGATTCTGGTCCTGCCTTTCCTGGTTCGAATCCGGGTAGCCCAGCAAAAGAGAAACGTATCCAACAGGGTGCGTTTCTCTTTTTTTTATTAACTTTGTGACGTATGCGCAGTCATTAATACGTTGGCTTGTTTTTTGCAGTACACTAACAGAAGAAGACAAGCCTTTACAAACAGGAAATAAAACAAAAACATGACAAAGAAAAGCAAGAGAGAAAAGATTATCGACTGCATAATCGGGGGCATTCAGGACAGAAAAGGTGAAAGGATAACCATTGCCGATTTGTCCGGCATTGACGACACCATTTGCAGGTATTTCGTTATCTGCCAGGGAAACACTCCAAGCCAGACACTGGCCATAGAAGACAGCATCAGTGAAAAAGTTCGCGAAAACGAAGGCCGCAAGCCCATGTTCGTTGACGGCCGTAACTACGCGCATTGGATAGTAATGGATTACGGTGAAGTAATTGTCCACATATTCACACCGGAAGAACGTCAGTATTATGATTTGGATCACCTGTGGGCCGATGCGCAACTTGAGGAGATAGCCGATTTGGACTGACAAAAAGACACGTGCAACTAACAATTATCAAAACAGGAAAGAAGGATGGCAGACAACAATAAAGACAAGAAACCGATGGGAGGCTCTAGAATATGGAGCTGGTTCTGTATTATTCTGTTCATTGCTTTCGGCTACATAATGCTGAAAGACGATGGTGAAAGCCTGAGCGACAAAGCCACATACACACAGTTCAAGGAATATGTTTCCAAGGGCTATGTAAGCGATCTTGTGGTATATTCCAACATGAATGTCATGGAAATGTATATCAAGCCCGATTCGGCCCGATACGTTTTCGGTGACAGAGCCCTGAAACTTAACCCGCTGTCACGCCCTATGCTGACTGTCGGTGTCGGCTCCATGGACAATTTTCAGGAATATATTGATCAGGCCGAAAACGAAGGCACGTTTACCGGTTCCGTTGAATACCGCAAGAAATCGCGCACCGGGGTTGAATTGCTTGTTTCCATACTCCCGTTCCTGCTTCTCATAGGACTTTGGATTTTCATGTCCAGGAAAATGGCGGGCGGTGGAGCCGGAGGCCCCGGCGGTGTTTTCTCGGTAGGGAAATCAAAGGCACGGGTTTATGAAAAGGGCAAGCCCGACCGTGTCACATTCAAGGACGTTGCCGGACAGGCCGAAGCCAAGGCTGAAGTACAGGAAATCGTCGAGTTCCTGAAGAACCCCAAAAAGTACACCGACCTTGGCGGAAAGATTCCGAAGGGCGCTCTGCTGGTAGGTCCTCCGGGAACGGGTAAGACACTGCTGGCAAAGGCTGTCGCAGGCGAAGCCGACGTCCCATTCTTCTCTTTGTCAGGCTCGGATTTCGTTGAAATGTTTGTAGGTGTCGGCGCTTCGCGGGTACGCGACCTGTTCCATCAGGCAAAGGAAAAGTCACCATGCATAATTTTCATCGATGAGATTGATGCCGTCGGACGTGCACGCGGCAAGAACCCGTCAATGGGAGGCAATGACGAAAGGGAAAACACCCTGAACCAGTTACTCACCGAAATGGACGGATTCGGTACCAACAGCGGTGTCATAATACTTGCAGCCACAAACCGGGTGGACATTCTTGACAAGGCACTGCTGCGTGCAGGCCGTTTTGACCGCCAGATTCACCTTGACCTGCCCGACCTCAATGAACGCAAGGAAGTGTTTGGTGTTCACCTGAAGCCTTTGAAGCTCGACAAGGATGTTGACAGGGATTTCCTGGCACGCCAGACTCCTGGCTTCTCCGGAGCCGATATTGCGAATGTATGCAATGAAGCAGCCCTGATAGCAGCCCGTCACGACAAAAAGAAAGTCGGTAAGGATGATTTCCTGGCTGCAGTTGACCGCATCATCGGCGGTCTGGAAAAAAAGACTAAGGTTCTCACAGCCAAAGAGAAGGAAACCATTGCCCTTCACGAAGCCGGCCATGCAACGCTGTCATGGTTCCTGGAATATGCCAACCCGCTTGTCAAGGTCACAATAGTTCCGCGTGGCCGTGCCCTTGGTGCGGCATGGTATCTGCCCGAAGAGAGACAGATTACCACAAAGGAACAGATGCTTGACGAAATGTGTGCAACACTTGGCGGACGTGCAGCCGAAGAGCTATTCACAGGTCACATTTCATCGGGAGCAATGAACGACCTTGAGCGTGTGACACGCCAGTCATACGGTATGATTGCCTATCTTGGAATGAGTGAAAGCCTCCCCAACCTGTGCTATTACAGCAGCACCGATGAATACGCTTTTCAGAAACCGTACAGCGAGAAGACGGCCGAAATGATTGACAAGGATGTCAAAGCACTGATTGCAAGCCAGTATGAACGTGCAAAAGCTCTTCTTCTTGAACACAGCGAGGGACATCACCAGCTGGCACAGCTGCTCATGGAGCGTGAAGTCATTTTTGCCGAAGACGTGGAAAGGATTTTCGGCAAGCGCCAGTGGGCGTCACGCAGTGATGAAATTCTGTCTGACTCTGACAATCAGTCTGTCACCCAGCCGGAAACTCCTGCCATTAACTGATACTTTAATCCGTATGAAATCGTTCTCAAAGTGAACTTCCTCGTTAGAACCATAACCGCAGTTGTATTTGCCACCATAATGCTGTTCTGCATTCAGAAGGGTGGCTGGCTGTTCACCGGTCTTTTCGGTCTGGTAACCGTTCTGGCCGCAAACGAGTTTACAACACTTGCAAACAAATGCAAAGGAACCGCTGTCAAACGCATCCTTTCCATTCTGACAGCGTTGTCGTTCTACATATGCATTGTTCTGATGTTCAGCATTGCTCTGCCCCAGACACTGTGCTACTGGATTCTGGCATTTGCATTTGTGATTGCAGTTCTTGTAACAGAACTTTACTCAAAAGACAGCAGTCACATTGCAAACATCGCATACACTTTGTTCCCGGTGCTGTACATAGCACTGCCAATGGCACTTCTGTCCGTTTTGGGCTATATACCCAACCGTCAGGGCGCATATTCCCCAGCCCTGCCATTAATGCTTTTCCTGTGCATTTGGAGCAACGATGTCGGAGCATACTGCACCGGCTGCACTATAGGCAGACATAAGCTTTTTGAAAGGGTATCACCCAAAAAGACCTGGGAAGGCTCCATTGGAGGAGCTGTCTTCACTCTCGCGGTTGCCGGACTGGTATCGCATTTCATGCCGGCAATGTATTCCATATTTCCGCTACAAGTATGGCTGGGTATGGGTCTGGTGGTAGTTCTGTTCGGAACATGGGGCGACCTTGCCGAGTCTCTTATGAAACGTGAAATGGGTGTCAAGGATTCCGGGAAAATCCTGCCGGGTCATGGTGGCATACTGGACAGGTTTGACAGTGCCTTTTTGGCCATTCCGGCAGTGACAATCTATTTCGTATGCCTATTGTACCTAAAGTAAACAGCAACTATATGGGAAAGATTATAGCATTGGCCAACCAGAAGGGAGGTGTTGGCAAAACTACAACGACAATCAATCTGGCGGCATCGCTGGCAGTCTGTGACAGGAAGGTGCTGGTTGTTGACGCCGACCCCCAGGCCAACGCATCATCGGGCCTCGGCATAGACATATCAAAACTGGAATCAAGCGTTTACGAATGCCTTGTCAATGACATCGATCCGCATAATGCCATAGTGGACAGCTGTGTTGAAGGCTTGCAGGTCCTGCCATCACACATCGATCTGGTGGGTGCGGAACTTGAGCTTATGAACATGGCCAGCCGTGAGACCGTAATGAAGAAAATGCTTGCAAAGGTCAAGGAAGAATACGATTTCATTTTCATCGACTGTTCTCCATCATTGGGTCTTATAACCGTCAATTCACTTACGGCAGCCGATTCGCTCATCATTCCGGTACAATGCGAGTATTTTGCCCTTGAAGGAATAAGCAAACTGCTCAACACCATAAGAATCATAAAGACAAAGCTCAATCCTGATCTCGACGTAGAAGGCTTCCTCCTTACAATGTTCGACTCCAGACTCAGGCTGAGCAACCAGATTCATGAGGAAGTCAAGAAACATTTCCAGGAACTGGTTTTTGACACCATCATCACACGTAACGTAAAATTGGGTGAAGCGCCAAGTCACGGACTGCCTGTAATCATGTACGATGCAGAATCGGCAGGTGCAAGAAATTATCTGTCGCTTGCCGCTGAAATCCTCAAGAAAAACGAGAACAAATGACAACCCAAAAGAAAATGGCACTGGGGCGCGGCCTTGACGCGCTCATTTCCACAGAACTTGTCAGAACACAGGGCTCTTCGTCGATAAGTGAAGTACCCATCGACCAGATACACGCAAACCCAGACCAGCCGCGTCGCGAATTTGACAAGGAGAGTCTGGAGGAACTGTCGGAATCCATAAGGGAAATCGGCATAATCCAGCCGATAACACTGCGTAAAATCGCCGAAGGCAATTACCAGATTATTGCTGGAGAAAGACGCTACCGTGCATCAGCCATGGCCGGATTGAAACAGATTCCGGCATATATCCGTACCGCCAACGACGAAAGCGTCATGGCCATGGCACTCATCGAGAACATTCAGCGTGAGGACCTGAATTCAATGGAAGTAGCATTGGCATGTCAGAATCTGCTTGAAGGCTATAATATGACCCAGGAGCAGCTGAGCGCGCGCATCGGCAAGAAACGCGCTACCGTTGCCAACTATATAAGGCTTCTGAAACTACCGGCAGAAATTCAGGTGGCCCTTAAGGAACGCCGTATAGAAATGGGACATGCCCGTGCTCTTCTGGCAATAGAAGATCCGGTAAAGCAGCTTGCCCTGTTTCATGAACTGCTCAAAAACGGATACTCGGTGCGCATGGTTGAAACCAAGGCACGCCAGCTGGAAGAACCGGAAGCATCCGGCCGCAAAGCGACGGTCACGGATCTTGCGCCGCTTGGCAAGCTGCTTTCCACGAAACTGGGAACTACTGTCAAGATGAAATGCAATGACAAGGGCAAGGGCAGCATAAACATTTCGTTCAAGAATGAAAAGGAACTGACCCGCATAATGCAGTTGTTTGACCATATCAGGAAATGATGCATATCTTTAGGAATCTGTTTCCAGTTATGCTGCTGCTTTTACTGCCATCAGCACTGACGGCCGGGGAAATTGACAGCATTGACTATGAACAAGACAGGACAGCGCTCGTTGACAGTCTGTTCCGCTCGATAGGCGACAGTCTTACGTGGGCTAAGGAACTTGAGTATGCACGTATGCTGAATCTTGACACGCCACCCGAAGAGGAAACCGCGCTGTTTACCCGGGAAGACGTGCCTGCCAGACGCAGGAGACCCACTTGGAGAGAAAAGGACAGCATTGCAGTTGCTGACATAGAAAGCGGTGCCGTGGAATGGGAACCAAATCCCAGAGCCGCAACATTCCTGGCATTGGTTTTCCCTGGAGGAGGTCAGATTTACAACCGCAAATACTGGAAGCTGCCAGTCGTATATGGAGGTTTTGTCGGCTGCGTCTATGCACTTACATGGAATCAGGCCACATATTCCGACTATATGAATGCTTACGTCGATATAATGGACGATGACCCCAACACCAAAAGTTATGAAGATTTTCTGCCGCCCCATTATGAAATCGACGAAGACATGGAGAGTTGGCTAAAAGACGTGTTCCGCAACAGGAAAAACAAATACCGCCGCTATCGTGACCTGAGCATCTTCGCTTTTGTGGGAATGTACGCCATATCGGCAATTGATGCGTACGTTGATGCGGAACTGTCACATTTCGACATATCGTCGGACCTGAGTCTGCATGTACAGCCGCAGATTATGATTGATCACCATGGAAAGGCCAATACGGGACTTTCTCTTGCCTTGAATTTCTAAATTTCAATGAAAAAAAACATCCTAATACTTTCTCTGACTGTTCTGAGCATAATTACAGTACAGGCTCAGCCGCGGTCAGAATCCGTCTCCAATACCATCGGCATTGAAATGCCTAATGACAGTCTTGATTTACCGGAAAGTGCCACCTGCGACATCGATAGTATGATAGCTGTATGGAACGGTTCACATGTGCTTCAGTTTGACAGCGAATGCATCAATGACACTGAAACCGTCCAGGTGAGTGACTCAATTCTGGCACTGCGTCTAAGCACCCTGCCTACAATAGTTGAAATGCCTATGAACAACGTTGTACGCAATTCCATACAGGCATACACAGGCAGGAACCGCAATATCATCTCATATGCCCTGGGCATGCTACCCATATACGAAGAGACTTTCGTGAATGCACTTATCAAGTACAATGTCCCCATTGAACTGAAGTATCTGCCCATAGTAGAGTCCGCACTCAAGCCAAAGGCATATTCACGCGCAGGAGCGGCAGGAATGTGGCAGTTCATCTACAGTACCGGACGCAAATACGACCTTATGGTTAACAGTCTTGTCGATGACCGCTATGACATTATACGCGAAACCGAAGCGGCAGCCCATCATCTGCGTGACCTGTACGACATGTTCGGAGACTGGTCTCTTGCAATTTCGGCCTACAACTGCGGTCCAGGCAACATTACCAAGGCCATTTCAAGGTCCGGCGGAAAGACATCGTTCTGGGAAATATATCCGTATCTGCCACGCGAGACACGCGGATACCTGCCGGCATTCATCGCCGTCAATTATGCCATGGAATTCTACAGTGAGCATGGCATCTGTCCGACAGTGGTATCGGTAAGCCAGCTGACAGACACGCTTGTCATTACACGGAACCTGCATTTTGACCAGATTATCCACTTCAGTGGAATTGACAGGAGTGAGCTTGCGGCGCTGAATCCGCAGTATCTTACCGATGTAATTCCCGGAGCTCACCGTGAATGCGTGCTTACCATTCCGCAGCAGTACATACGCTCCCTGGTCGAAGCAGGCGATTCACTTTACACATATAACCGCGACAAGCTGTTCACCAAAGCCCAGTTGGGGCACATTGACGATGACATGAACAGCCGCATCACATACGTTTCACACAAGATAAAATCAGGTGAAACGCTTGGATCGATTGCACGCAAGTATCATACAAGTGTGGCAAACATCAAGAAATGGAACAATCTGAAAAGCGACATAATACGTGCCGGCAAAACGCTGAAAATATATAACCGCTAATTCATATTGGACTATGAGCGAAGAAAGACTGTTTTCCGTTGACGAGGAAAGGCTTATAGACGAAGCCTTCCAACACCTTATTGACAGCTACCTGCAGTCTGTTCACCGCAAGAAAATCGACATAATAACCAAGGCTTTCAACTTTGCACGTAATGCCCACAATGGCATCAGGCGCCATTCAGGAGAGCCATACATAATGCACCCGCTGGCTGTGGCACAGATTGTGTGCAGCGAAATGGGGCTTGGTTCCACTTCCATTTGTTCTGCCCTGCTTCACGATGTGGTAGAGGACACCGACTACACCATAGATGACATTAAAAATGTGTTCGGTCCGAAAATCGCCCAGATTGTTGATGGTCTGACAAAAATCGCCGGCGGCATATTCGGTGAAAAGGCATCGGCCCAGGCCGAAAACTTCAAGAAACTGCTGCTTACAATGAATGACGACATCCGTGTCATCCTTATCAAGATAGCCGACCGCCTGCACAACATGCGTACTCTTGACAGTATGCAGCCACGCAAGCAATACAAGATTGCAGGAGAGACACTGTATCTGTACGCACCGCTGGCATACCGTCTGGGCCTGAATAAGATAAAGAGTGAACTTGAAGACCTCAGCTTCAAGTACGAACATCCCATAGAATTTCAGGAAATACAGGACAAGCTGTCTTTCTCGCAGGGTGAGATTGATGAAATGTACCGAAAATTCACCGGTCCCATCATTGAGAAACTGGACAGCATCGGCATAATATACAGCATCAAAGGACGTTTAAAATCGCCATATTCCATCTGGAAGAAAATGACGCGCAACTCGCTGACCTTTGAGGAGATTTTCGATATTCTCGCCGTCAGGATTGTATTTGACCCCGAAACGCCCGATAAGGAAAAAAGCGAATGCTTTGATATCTATCTGGCCCTTACCAGCCTGTACAAATCACACCCCGACCGCCTGCGCGACTGGATTACCAGGCCTAAAGCCAACGGTTATCAGGCTCTTCACAGCACCTTCATGAGCAATGAGGGCCGATGGGTGGAAGTCCAGATACGGTCACGACGCATGGACGAAATTGCCGAACAGGGTATCGCGGCACACTGGAAATACAAGGACAAGGAGCATGACTACGAGGAAGATGAAACCGAGTTGGGGCACTGGCTTGAAACCATTAAGGAAATTCTGGAAGACCCCCAGCCTGACTCCATGGATTTTCTTGATTCAATCAAACTAAACCTGTATTCCTCGGAGATTTTCATCTTCACCCCAAAAGGAGAACTCCGCACTATGCCTCAAGGCAGTACCGTTCTGGATTTTGCGTTTACCATACACACTTTCATGGGGACTAACTGCATCGGTGCCAAGGTAAACCACAAACTTGAAGCCATAAACTATGAGCTGAAAAGCGGTGACCAGGTTGAAGTACTTACGTCAAAAAGCCAGAAAATCAGTCCGGAATGGCTAGATTTTGCTACTACGGCCAAGGCCAGGGCCAAAATCAAGCAATGGCTCAGAAAGACCGACCGCGAAAGCGAAAAGTTTGGCGAAGCTCTGTTCCACGAATTCGTTCAGAACGAAAAACTGGAGCCCAACCAGCAGAAAATGGACCGTTTGTGCGCACTCCATGGAATGGAGAATACAAATGCGCTGATGGTTGCAATAGGACAGAAAAAAGTCATCCTCGGTGAAGCCGAACGGGCCATTCTGAAGGGTGTCAGCAACAGCTGGTACAAACGGTTCTGGCCAACAATCTACAAGAGCAGCCCGACAGCCGACAGCAAGAAGGACAATCCAGTTGACAGCAATGTCCCGAACGTAAAGAGCAAACTTATTATTAGCGACATGGAAAGCCATGTCTACAGTTTCGCCACCTGCTGCAATCCCGTGCCGGGCGATGCGGTTCTCGGATTCATTGAAGAAGGCGGACACATAAGCATACACAAGCGCAAATGCGAGAACGCCACCCGTCTTAAGGCCGCAAACGGCAACAGGATAATTCAGGTGGAATGGAATATCGAAAACAGCATATTCCCCGCCAGCATCTATCTGAAGGGACTCGACAGCATCGGCGCACTGGGTAAAGTGACCGATGTCATATCGAAAAAGATGAATGTAAACATGACCAGACTGCTGATTGAATCAAAGGAAGGCGTCTTTGAAGGCACCATCAGCGTTATGGTTCACAGCCTCGATGACCTGAAGACCATTCAGGACAGTCTGAAGAAAATTCCTGGAATTACAACCGTTGTCCGCAAGGAGGAGTAGCATTGAGTTCCTCCATAATGGATTTCAACTGGTCACGGACATTTTTCAGGCGCTCCACTACCTCAAACGTATCGGCCTGGATGGGCAGGCGGTTGTCAAGATGGTTCTTGGCACCCTTTATTGTAAGATCCTTTTCCCTGACAAGATGGTTCACATTCTTTATTTGTTCAATGTCCTGCATGGTGTACTGTCGGACACCTTTTGAACTTTTCTTGGGGGAAATCTGCTTAAACTCCTTTTCCCAATAACGCAAAGTACTTTCGGGTATTCCAAGCATATCGGACACCTCCTTGATGGAATAGTACTTTTTCAGAACCTTGTTAGTGTTGAGTGCCATAGTCTGTTATCAGTCAAATACCTTTCCGTGATTTTCAGCGAGAGTAATCATCTCGTCATACTGTTCCGCGTTCAGGTCCATAAAATAATAGTTGATAGGATTCACGTTCCTGCCTTGAACAAGAACCTCATAGTGCAGATGCGGACCAGTACTCTTACCCGTCGTGCCGACACGGCCTATCTCGGCACCACGATGCACTTTCTGTCCTTTCGCTACCGTTATCTTGCTCAGATGGGCATATCTGGTCACATAGCCATAGCCATGATCAATCTCAATAAGGTTTCCGAAACCTGACTGCCATTTCGCATATACGACAGTACCATCGCCTGTAGCATATACCGGTGTTCCCGTATCGCAGGCAAAATCCATGCCCTTGTGAAAACGATTTACATGATATATCGGATCACTGCGATATCCATAGCCCGATGCGGTACGTTTCAGGTCCTTGTTAGACACAGGCTGGATGGCAGGTATGCATGCCAGACGCTTCTCCTGCTCGCGTGACATATCAACCACTTCGTCAAACGAACGGCTCTGCATGTACAGACGCTGGTTCAGCATATCGATTTTCTGAGCCGTATTTACCAGAAGTTCTGAATTCGGCATTTCCAGAAGTTCCGAATAGCGGCTTTGTGAGTGATATGCCGACTGACGCGAACTTTCCGGTACAGGGTCTGCCTCAAGCAATACACGGTACAGATTGTCATCACGCTGCTCAATGTCCTGCAAAACCAGCAGGGCGTCATCGACCTTGCGCGAAAGCACACGATACTGTGCCTGCAATTCCGTATTCTCCTCTATGAGTTCGCTTACCTGCGGAGAATTGAAAATGAAACGATACACTACCAGTGATGCCGCAACGAGCAGCAGCGCAATCAGAGCTTTTCTGACTACAGCCCGGACGTGCTGGCGGAATGTGGGATACACCCTGCGGAACGCCCTTGTCTTAGGGTCATACTGATAGTATACTTTCTTCATTTGACTGATGACAAAAGTAGTGAAAAAACAGTATCTTTGCAAACCCCAAAAAATATAATCAGACTATGATGACAGCTAAGGATATACGCGAATCGTACAAGAAATTCTTCGAGAGCAAGGGACACCTTATCGTTCCGTCTGCACCGATGGTGGTCAAGGATGACCCCACACTGATGTTCACCAATGCAGGCATGAACCAGTTCAAGGACATCATTCTGGGAAACCGCCCTGCAAAAAGCAAGCGTGTGGCAGACTCACAGAAATGCCTTCGTGTAAGCGGCAAGCACAATGACCTTGAAGAAGTAGGTCACGACACCTATCACCACACCATGTTCGAAATGCTGGGCAACTGGTCGTTCGGAGACTATTTCAAGAAGGAAGCCAATGACTGGGCATGGGAATATCTGGTTGACGTTCTGAAACTTGACCCTAAGAATCTGTATGCCACCGTATTTGAGGGTTCGAAGGAAGAAGGCATAAGCCGCGATGACGAAGCTGCATCATATTGGGAGAAGCATCTGCCAAAGGATCATATCATCAACGGCAACAAGCACGACAATTTCTGGGAAATGGGCGACACAGGCCCATGCGGTCCATGCTCAGAAATCCACGTTGACTCACGTTCCGAAGAGGAAAAGTCAAAGATTGCAGGACGCAACCTTGTTAACAAGGACCACCCGCAGGTTATTGAAATCTGGAACCTTGTGTTCATGCAGTACAACCGCAAGGCCGACCACAGTCTTGAGCCTCTGCCGGCCAAGGTCATCGACACAGGCATGGGCTTCGAGCGTCTGGTACGCACGCTGCAGGGCAAGACATCGAACTATGACACGGACGTGTTCCAGCCAATTATAAACACCATAGGCGCACTCACAGGAAAGCAGTACGGCAAGGACGAACAGACCGACATAGCCATGCGCGTCGTTGCCGACCACATCCGCACCATTGCATTCTCAATCACTGACGGCCAGCTGCCCTCAAATGCAAAGGCCGGATATGTAATACGCCGCATTCTGCGCCGTGCAGTACGCTACTCTTACACTTTCCTGGGACAGAAGGAAGCCTTCCTCTACAAGCTTCTGCCCTGCCTCATTGACAACATGGGCGATGCCTATCCCGAACTAAGCACACAGAAGACCCTCATAGAAAAGGTCATCATAGAGGAGGAGGAATCGTTCCTGCGCACCCTTGACACCGGCATCAAGCTGCTCGACAAGGTGATGGCTGATGCAAAGGCCGCAAAGAGCACCGTAATAAGCGGCGTGAACGCCTTCACACTGTATGACACCTACGGATTCCCACTTGACCTTACCGAACTTATTCTGCGCGAGAACGGCATGACCGTCAACCAGGACGAGTTCAATGCCGAAATGGCAAAGCAGAAGGCACGTGCGCGTAATGCCGCAGCCGTTGAAAACGGCGACTGGGTAGTCCTGAAGGAAGGCGAGACCGAATTTGTGGGATATGACTTCACCGAATATGAGACTTCCATTCTGCGTTACCGCGAAGTGAAGCAGAAGAACGGCACCACCTTCCAGATTGTGCTTGACAAGACTCCGTTCTATGCCGAGATGGGCGGTCAGGTGGGCGACACCGGCGTGATTGTAAGCGAATTCGAAACCGTTGAAATCATTGACACCAAGAAGGAGAACGGTCTTCCCATACATATCGTAAAGAAGATGCCGGAACATCTTGACGCGCCTATGATGGCATGCGTCGATGTTGACCGCCGCCGTGCCTGCGAAGCCAACCATACAGCCACCCATCTGCTGGACGAGGCTCTACGTGAAGTCCTGGGTTCACATGTAGAGCAGAAGGGTTCTCTGGTAACTCCCGAAGGCCTGCGTTTTGACTTCTCACACTTCCAGAAAGTGACCGATGAAGAAATACGTCAGGTGGAGGAAATGGTCAACCGGAAAATTCGCGAAGACATTCCTCTGCAGGAACATCGTGACACGCCTATTGAGGAGGCAAAGAAACTCGGCGCCATTGCACTGTTCGGCGAAAAGTACGGAGATAAGGTGCGCGTAGTCCAGTTCGGCCAGTCAATAGAATTTTGCGGCGGTGTTCACGCTCAGTCAACCGGACGCATAGGAATATTCAAGATAACGGCAGAGAGTTCAATCGCTGCAGGCGTACGCCGCATTGAGGCCATCACCGGTCAGGCAGTCGAAAACCTGCTCTACACATACCAGGACAGCATGAATGCCCTGAAGGCCATGCTGCCGGGCGGCAGTCTGGAAGCATCGGCCAGGAAGATGATTGACGAAAACGCAGCTCTGAAGAAACAGCTGGAAGAACTGCAGAAGGAGAAGGCCGCACAACTCAAGGACAGCCTGCTTGCCGCAAAGAAGGAGATTGCCGGCATTCAGGTCATAGACTGCACTATGGAAGGTTCCGCCAACATGGTACGCGACCTGGTATTCCAGCTCCGTTCACAGATTGAGAGCAACCTGATAGTTGTAATAGGCAGTCAGGACAGTGGCAAGCCCATGATAATCGTCAGCGTCAGTGACGATCTGACGTCAAGATTCAATGCAGGACAGATGGTCCGCGAAGCCGCAAAGCTCATTCAGGGCGGTGGCGGCGGCCAGGCCCACTACGCCACTGCCGGCGGCAAGAACCCCGAGGGGCTTTCAGCTGCAGTAAGTTCGATAATTGAAAAAATCAAAGACTAATCCAGTTTTCTCTTATGCTGAAAAGGATTTGCACAGCACTGCTGATACTGGTTCTGATAAGTTCCGGTATCATGGCTCAGATGACATTCGAAAAAGGTCTGGACATGAACTTTGCTCAGCCCAGGACCATCCAGTTTGCAGAGAAGGACTCTCAGCAGCTGTTCATGGACATCTATGAGCCGGAGAAAGCGGCTGCCGATGCCCCGACCATCATATACATGTTTCCCGGCGGATTCATATCCGGTGAACGCAACGGATTTTCAGAGCGAGCATGGTGCACGACCATGAGCAATAACGGAATCAGAACTGTATCCATAGACTATCGTCTTGGACTCAAGGACATGCATAAAATTGGGCTCAAATCCATCGGGATGCTGAAAAGAGCCATCAGCATGGCGGTTGAAGACCTGTACAGCGCCACATTCTACCTGCTGGCCCACAGCAATGAATTAGGCATCGACCGCAACAGGATAGTGATTGCCGGAGCAAGTGCCGGAGCCATGTCGGTCCTTCAGGGCGAATATGAACTGTGCAACGGTCATGATATAGCATCAATCCTGCCTCAAGACTTCAACTACGCCGGTGTGATAGCGTTTTCAGGAGCGATTTTCTCAGAAGACGGCAAAATCAGATACAGAAATATGACGCCATGCCCGCACCTCATGCTGCACGGTACCGCCGACAAAATTGTGCTTTATAACGGCATTCGCATATTCAACCAGAATTTTGCCGGAACGAACCGCATCGCCAAAACATTCGAGAAAGAGGGATACCCATGCAGAATAATGCGTTTCAAGGACAACGGTCACGAAATTGCAATGACAACCAACAAGCTAGCCGATGAATGTCTGAGATTCATAAGCGAGTACGTGACAGGCAGCTCCATGCGCCAGTCCGATGCAGTGTTCATAGCACCTGATATCCAGCGTACTGAATGGGGTTCAGGTTCATTTAGCAAACTTTACAAATAAGCGCGCCGGTACTCTGTTACTCCAGGCCCTCCTCGGGCCAGTTTACAAGATAGACTTTCGATGTGGAACGCGTCAGAGCGGTGTACAACCAGCGCAGATAGTCGCGTCCCTGACTTTCCTGCGGAATGTATCCCTGGTCAATGAAAACATTCATCCATTGACCGCCCTGAGCCTTGTGACAGGTAACAGCGTATGCATATTTTACCTGAAGGGCGTTGAAATACGGATTCTTCCGCAACTGTTCCATACGATCCCTGCCCGACTTGACATGCGCATAATCCTGCATCACATTCTGGAACAGCATTTCCTGCTGTTCACGTGTTAGTGCAGGCGACTCGCTGTGCAGGGTGTCAAGCAGCAAAGTGGCATCAATTTCATAGTCAGAATAGTCCGGAAAACGTAAAATGGCATCAATGAAACGGAAACCGTACAATTCACGTTCGCGCCGTACCCTGTGTACCGTTGCAATATCGCCGTTCGCTATGAATGACGGTATGCCCTGAACTGACTCTGTCCTGCCGTCGGCCCCGGCCGTCTCCAGTTCTGTCCAATAGTAGTTATTCTTGACAATCATCAGGCTGTCGCCACGGTTCAGTTCATCTTCCCGGTCAAGCACGGCAGTTCTGATTCCATTATTGTAAATCTGCGCCCTCCTGTTTGAACGGCAAAGCACAATGGTTTCGTCCAGACCGTCGCGTGAATAGCAGTTGCCTATCGTTTCTATCAGATCGGCGCCAGATATGGCAACCACATCGGTAAACGATTTCAGTTTGAACCTGAACGGTTGCAGTGAACAGACCGATGGGTCCTCAAGCATTTTTCTCAGACAGGTGGCGTTGTACAGAATACCGGAATCCTGATTCTGACGCATGACGCCGCGCAGGCAGAACTCACTGACCTGTATGCCATACGACTCCAGCTGTTTTATCTGTAGTGCCGGACTGTCATCCTGTCCTACCGGCGGCAGCTGTGCCACGTCGCCCAACAGCAGCAGACGGCAGTTCCTGCCCGAATACACATAGCTCACCAGGTCATCAAGCAGACGGCCGGTACCGAAACTGTTCCCCGACAGACCGTCGTTCGATATCATTGATGCCTCATCAACCAGAAAGAGCGTGTTCTCATGCAGATTCCGGTCCAGCTGGAAATTCTCGCTGTCAAATATTGATTTCTGTCGGTAGATTTTCTTGTGAATTGTAAGGGCAGTATGATGGGAGCTGAGTGAAAACACTTTTGCAGCACGTCCGGTAGGCGCCATCAGGACAGTGCGGCCGTTCATGGCCGACATGGCTTTGACAAGGGCACCCACGACGGTGGTCTTACCGGTTCCGGCATATCCTTTTAGGATAAAGGCGGGCTTGGCGGAAGATTTGCCTGCCACAAAGCCGGCAAGCATTCTGATGGCTGTTTCCTGTTCCGGCGTCGGCTCAAAAGGGAATTCCTCCATAATACGCTCATACGCATAACCCTCCATTGTTATAATAATATAAAAGTCCTTCTTTTTTAGTGATATACCGATAAATGTTCTATTTTTGCGAAGCGAAAATAACAAAAATAACTGACCACATATGAAAAAAGTCATCAACATTCTTCTTATCCTGTGTATTGCAGGACTTGCATACATCTACTACGGAAGTATCATGGGTCCTATCAATTTCGAAAAGGAAAAGAGTATTCGTGACAATGCAGTCATAGCCAAACTTAAGGCTATCAAGGATGCCCAAGCTGAATACAACAATGCGTACGGTATGGGATACTGCGACAACTTCGACACACTGATCGCTTTCGTAAAGGAAGGCCGTCTGCCAATTGTCAGAAAAATCGGTACTCTTACCGATGACCAGCTGGAAGCTAACTGGACAGAAGGCAAGATTCTAAAATTGTACGAAGAGGCTTCAATAGCAGAAGAACTGTCAGGAACACTGTCGGGTGTCAAGGCCCGCCAGAAGGCTCAGTTGGCCAAGGAGCTTTGGGATTCCGCCGCCAATGCCGGATTCGTCACATACAACGAAGATGGAAGCCGCAACTACTCGTTCTACCGCGACACCGTTTGGGTTGACATGATGGACTCGCTCTTCCATGGTACAGTCAATGTTGACTCACTCTGCTATGTTCCATTCACGGACGGCAAGCAGTTCGAGCTTTCCATATCGGCCGACACATCGGTCAAGACAGGACTGGTCCAGTATTCGTTTGCCGCACAGGCTCCGTTTGAATGGTTCCTTGGCGGTCTTGACAAACAGGAAATCATCAACCTGCTTGAACAGTGCGATGACCGTGGTAGCTACCGTGGTCTCAAAGTCACCAACGAATCCGGTAACTGGGAATAATCAGATCTCCTGATTGTCTATGATATGAATCCATCTGCCTTGCAAAGCGGATGGATTCTTTTTTCAAAAACCACCTGCAGAACTATGAGAGTAATAAGCGGAATCTACAGACACCGGCACTTCGAAGTGCCGCGCACATTCAGTGCAAGACCGACAACAGACTTTGCCAAAGAGAACCTTTTCAATGTCCTTGCCAACCGCATCGATTTTGAGGAGACCACTGCCCTTGACCTGTTTTCAGGCACCGGGAGCATCAGCATCGAGCTTGTTTCACGCGGCTGCCCTAAAGTCGTATCGGTAGAAAAGGAACCCGCACACTACAGTTTCATCTGTCAGGTAATGGAAACGGTTGGCACGAAAGCTTGTCTGCCTGTTAAAGGTGACGTTTTCAAATACATAAGCAACTGTAATACACAGTTCGATTTCATCTTTGCCGATCCTCCCTACCAACTGGAGAACCTGGCCGGCATTCCGGACCTGATATTCCAGAATAATCTGCTTGCCCCTGGCGGCATTTTCGTGTTGGAACACGGCAAGGGTAACGATTTCTCAAATCATCCGCGCTTTACCGACAAACGTGTTTACGGTTCTGTGAACTTCTCGTTCTTCAAGTGAGCTGCCTCGCTGGACCGTCTCCTTAGTCTGCCGGTATTTCCAAATCCAGGCATGTCCGTCCCGTTATGTACGGCTTGATTCTAGCCGCCGAGGCAAGATGGTCCGGATTTGATGCGAAATCCTCAAGCGACTTAGCATCCTGAAAAACAAAGTCAAACATAAAGTCACAATTGGACGATTCCAATCTGACATTGTATAGAACATTGAAACTGACAGCACCTGGAACGATCTTCTCCAACTGCTTTACGTCACAGCTCAGATCTTCAAGAATATCGGTTTTCTGCTGCGCTGTCAGTTCATCGGACAGTGTCCATAAAATTACATGACGCACACATCCCGTTTGCGACTTCTGTTCCTTATTCGAAACGGTACAACCGATAAGAAGCATGGATGCCAATATCAGGAACGCTCTCTTCATATTCATAGGCATTTGTTTTAAAATGACCGGTACAAATAGTCATACCTGCATAAAAAAAGCAGAGAAGCCTCTGCTTTTTGAAATTTTCTGTCGGGGTGACTGGATTCGAACCAGCGACCACACGCCCCCCAGACGCGTACTCTAAACCGGGCTGAGCTACACCCCGCCGACAGCGGTTTCCCCAAGAGGATTCCTTAAATCGGCGCAAAGGTATTCCTTTTTGTTATATTATCCAAGTTTCTGACAGCTAAACTTGATATTCTTTTTCCTTCAGCCCTCACGAAGAAAATCAAGCATTTCCATGAACAGGCACTTTGTCAGCGTTACGGCCGACATCTTTCCACCGCAGTCTGCCAGCAGCACCTGGGCACTGCCATTGTTGCCAAGGCACAATGCGGACAGAACATCATACTGATGGCAGTCTATCAGCACATGACCACACTCTTCACGCGCCTGATACTGAAGCGAACGGACGGTTTCCTGCAAGCCGTCAAGAAGGACAAACGACAGGTATGCAGCACCAGCACGTGCCCACAGTTCACATCCGCCGGTACGGTACTGCCAGCCGCGCGCTGACGCAACCTGTGCCAGTGCGTCAGCCAGTATCTTCTCAAACAATTCCATTTGAAAGCAAAACTACAAAGAAAACCTTTCATTTCTATTGGTTATAGGGTAAAGCGTCAATTATTCTATGTATCTTAGCGGTTGACACAGCCAGAGTACCGGACGTTATCAGTATCCATAAGATAGGAACTACGGAGTATCTCGAGATACTCCGTAACAGAGAAGGAATGAATACTGGGAATTTTCGGTATGCATGGTATATTAAGTATTAGTATTAACCATAAAAAAGCACTATTATGAAAAACTCAATTCATCCATTTCTGCAAGACGGCATTCTGTTTGATAACCTGAGCGGGTCAATGGGCAACGTAACGGCTGTACTTTGCAAAAAAGGTCATTATTTCAGAGACAAAGTAGAATGCTACTGCCCGAATACCGAGCGGCAGAAAGTTCACCAGCAGTTTCAACATAGGCGACATAAAGGACAAAAAAAGGAGAATTGGGATACAAGTTCTATTCCCGCACGGGGCTCCTCTCGGAAGTGTTGCACTGAAAGCAGTGTATTATGAGAACAGATTCTTAAACCAAGCGGCATTTCTGGCGTCAAATGTCAAACGTACCTAACGCGCAATGAGAAGACTTACCGCATTCCTGATAGCTGCATTCATATATTGCCTGACGGCATCGGCCCAAAACGGCAAGGAAGTGAAGTTGGATGGCAAGGCAACGGTCAACGCGCGTATAATAGACGGTAGCACCGACGAGAACATGCAGGGGGTGAACATTCAGATGTTCAGATTGTCCGATTCCCTGTTCGTAACAGGTACAGTTACCGGTCCCGACGGATGGTTCGCAATAAAGAAAGTGCCGGTTGGAGATTATTTCCTGAGATACTCATTTCTGGGCTACAACTCACAGGAACACAATGTCAGGATAGCGAAAGATGACCGCGAGCGAGCCATGGGGGTATTCAGGATGACCGATGCCAGCTATGAATTGTCAGAAGCCGTAATACAGGAAACTCTACCCCCTACCCAAGTGGTCGAAGACACTCTGATGTTCAACACCGATGCATACCGGGTGCCCGAAGGCTCGATGCTTGAAGAACTGATAAAGCGTCTGCCGGGCGTCGAAGTTGACGAAAACGGCGACATAACCGTGAACGGCAAGACCGTGTCGCGCATTCTGGTCGATGGTGAGGAATATTTTGGTAATGACCGTTCCATGGCCACCAAGAACCTGCCTGTCAGCATTATTCACCGCATAAAGACCTATCAGCGCAAGAGCGACCTTGCCCGTGTTACAGGTGTTGACGACGGTGAAGAGGAAACCGTGCTGGACCTTCAGATAAAGCCCAAGATGAAAAGGGGCTGGCTGAACAACCTCGATGCCGGAATAGGAGAACCCGTTGGCAGCAACAATTACGGCGATTGGCTCAAGCACCTGTATTCCGGCCGATACACCATAAACCGCTTCAGCAACAGCGAGCAGCTGTCATTCACTGCCAACACCCAGAATTCAGGGCGAGGCAACGGAGTAAGCGAAAACACCCAGCTGGGCATAAATTTCTCAAAGAATATAGGCGAGAAATACCCCAGACGAAGAAACGAATACCCTCTGCAACTGAACGGCAACGTGCGCTGGAACGGCTCCACATCGCGTTCGCTCAGTGAGTCGGAATCAGAAACTTTCACCACCGAATATACATCGGCATCGTTCCGCAACAACCGTTCCAACAGGGAAAACGGCAGCAGCAGCCTGAATGGAGAAATGAAAGTCGAATGGAGGCCCGATACCACCATAGACATCATTTTCAGACCGCGTTTCACAGTAAGCAGCAACAACAGCTCATCGGTCAGCAAATCGGCCACGTTCAACGTTGACCCATATTCCACAGGAATGACCGATATTCTGGAACAGTATGCCGCACTGGGACAGGAACTGCTGGACTCTATTGGAGTAAATTCTCAGAACAGCACCAGTTACAGCAATGGTGGAAGCAATCAGATGAATGCCGAATTCCAGTTCAACAAGAAACTGCGCGAGGACGGGCGGAACCTGACCCTGCGTTTCACCTGGCAGAAGAATTCGGGAACAAGCGAGAGCTTCTCACATTCAAGGCAGGAATACTACCAGATGCACAGCCGCGATTCAGTAATGAACCGATATAATGTCAACCCTACTGACAATTCCAACTGGAGCGGACGCATCATGTGGAGCGAACCTATGGATTCAGGCAAACGCAACATACAGATAAGTTACCAGATTCAGGCAAGCCGGCGCGAGACGAACCGCGAGACGTACGTCATGCCTTCAAGGGGAGAATTCGAGAACTGGGAGGATGACTGGTATCTGCCATACGAACTTGAGCAGTACATGAACAGCGAGCTTAGCCGCAGGGCCACCAATGTGACACGCAACCACACCATTACCCTGCAGTACCGCCACAACACCGACCACACGAACTTCAATCTTGGAGTGAATTTCCTGCCGCAATACACTGGCATGGATAACTTCCAGTATATGGGACATGCCATCGGTGACACTTCAAGAGTCGTATATAACTGGAGTCCGTCACTCAACTGGCGCTACCGGTGGAACAACCGCAAGAACATCCAGTTCACGCTGCGCACCAACACAAGCCAGCCAAGCATGGAGGATATGCTGGACATTACCGATGACAGCAATCCCACCAACATACGCAAAGGCAATCCCGGACTGCTGCCTTCGCTCCGTAACACTTTTGAAACGAACCTCCAGCTGTATTTTGACTCCACACAGCAGACCCTGAACGTAAGGCTGTCGGTTGAGAACTCGCTGAGAAACATATCGCAACGCACCGACTATGACCCGAGAACTGGCATATCGGTCACCCTGCCGCGTAACATGGAAGGTTTCTGGAGTAACTGGAGTACAAGCGGGAATGTCACATTCAACCAGACCATTCCCAATACGAAATGGCGTTACAGCACATCGGCCAACGCATCGTTCCGCCACCAGGAAAGCTTTGCACGGACAGGAAGCATAGGCAACTACAATGAAAATTCAGGCGACGGAAGCGCTGTTCTGGCAACCACCAGAACCATAAGTGGTGGACAGAATGCATCGGTCACATACAGGACTGATAAAGTGGAAATGACGGCAAACGGACGCATAAATTTCAATCATTCGGAAAACAATATCCGCCAGAACGGCAACATGAACACCTGCAATTTCAGCTACGGGTTCCGCGGCAATTACCGCCTGCCATGGAAGAATGTCAATCTTGGAACCGATATCACCATGCAGAGCCGGCGCGGCTACAACGGTTCATACAACCGCGACGACCTGATATGGAACGCCAATGCGTCAATTAGTTTCCTGCCCGCCAATGCCGGAACGCTGCAGCTGCAGTATTTCGACATTCTGAACGATGAAAGCAATGTGAACCGCGAAATCTCCACCACATCGCGCACCGATACCAGGAACAACAGCGTACACAGCTACGTAATGTTGCACTTCATTTTGAAAGTCAACGTGTTCGGTGACAAGGAGACCCGCAGGGAACTTATCAGAGCCGCCTTCAGCCAGAACCGCAAATAAAAAACGTAACCCACGGACATTTTAGAATCTGTTTAAACAGATTCTTAGTATCTTCGCGTCATAATGCAAGTTGCGAACGATATGGATAATGGTCTCATTATAGTTCTGGCGGTCGTTCTGGTTGTATTGTACTGTCTGAGTGAGATTGACAGACGTAAAAAGCAGAAAGCCAGGCAGGAACAGACAGGAACGGTATCGGTTCAGAACGTGCCGGAAGATCACGGCACCGAATGCTGCGGAAAACATGCCGTATGCGAAAAGCAGAAACTGGCCGAGGCAAGACTGCACGCCGCACAGTATTTTGACGATGAGGAACTGGACCGTTTCTGCGGACGTCAGGGCTTTGACTACACCGACGATGAAGTTGAAGAATTCCGCTACGTGCTTTATACCATGCGCCATGACGAGGTACGCCAGTGGATGGAGTGCCTGCAGGCCCGCGACATTGAGCTTCCGGACATGCTGAAAGAGGAAGCCTACACCATGATGAACGAGCAATAAGGGTCTTATGTCAAACAGAATGCCGGCACACACATCAAGGACAGCAGGGAGCACAGCATTGTTCCTTTGCATCATTGTCGGCATTACGTTTCTGTCCGGCTGTTCCACTGCAAAGAATTCCGCCGGTTCGCGATTCTATCACGCAACGGTAACACATTACAACACATATTTCAACGGAAAGGAAGCCTTTGACAAGGGATATGAGAGTCAGGAAAAAGCCATGAAGGTAAACTGGCTTGAATACCCGACGGTAAATCCGGCAGCGGACGCGAAGACCAAAGGCAGCGGTCAGAACAGTTATCAGACAGCAATAGACAAGGCAAAAAAATGCATAAAGTTCCATTCCATATCGGCCAAACCGAAAAGGAAACCCGGCAAGACACTCACGCCAAAGGAAAAGGAATGGTATGCAAAGACGGAATACAACCCTTTCCTGTGGAACGCATGGATGCTTATGGCCGATGCCCAGGCGCAGACAGGCGAATTCATTGAAGCGGCCAGCACATACTCATACATAGCGAACCTGTATGCCGACGAGCCTGAAATTTCGGCTCTGGCACTTGGCAAGATGGCATGGTGCTATGCCCAACTGGACTGGTACTATGAAGCCGACGAACTATTTTCACGCACATCGGGGCTGAAGACAGGCAGACAGGCAGATATGAACATCAAGGCCCTCCGTGCCCAGGCACTTCTCCGTCAGGAACGATTTGAAGAAAGCATACCATTGCTGGAGCTGGCCATTGACCGCAAGGGACTGAGCAAATCACAACGCATCAGGGAACGTTATCTGCTGGCACAGCTTTACAGACTGTCAGGCAGAAACAGCGATGCCGCACACAGTTTCGGACAGGTTATACGCATGAATCCCAGCTACGACATAGAATTCCAGGCCCGCATCCGTCAGACAGAGACAATGGCGGCAGGGCAAGGCTCGCGCAAGGCTATGAGAAAGTTGGAACGCATGCTGCGGGACCCAAAATACAAGGATCTCAGGGACCAGGTCTATTACGCCATGGGCAATATCGAAATGCTGAAAAACGATACCGTTTCAGCTCTCCGCCTATACCGGGCCGGTGCCGATGACAACGACCGCAGTGCTCCTGACAAAGGCATCCTGCTGCTGACAATGGCCGATATCTATTGGGACATGGCCGATTACGGCAACGCCGGCAAATGCTACTCGAAGGCTGTTGGCATGATAAATTCCGACCATAAGGACTTTCAGACTGTAAAAACGCGCAGCAGCATTCTTGAGCAGCTCAGTTCGAATCTGGATGCAGTACAACTTCAGGACAGTCTTCAATGGCTTGCCACCCTGCCCGAAACCCAGGTTCAGCAAATAATTGACAATGTAATCGAGGAACTGAAACAGAAAGAACTTGAGGAGCAGGAAAAAGACAGTAATGAAAACACTGCCGATACAGGTTCCAATGAGACAGTCGGGCAGGAGTCCGGAGCATGGTATTTCTACAACAGCCAGGCTGTAGAACGCGGAAAGGCGGAATTCTTACGTCAATGGGGCGACCGCAAACTTGAAGATGACTGGCGGCGCAGCAATAAAAGCGTTCTTGCACGCGATGACGAAGACGACCATCAGCTGCAGGCCGGAACGGCAGACGGAAACATATCGGAAAAGGCCACATCGGACACAAGCTTCATTCAGTCCGATTCCCTGTCTGACGACCCTCACAGCAGGGAATACTATTACAGAATGATTCCGTACTCACCCCAGGCACTGGAAGAGTCGGACAGAATAATAAGCCGCAATCTGCTGGCAGCAGGCATAATATTCAAGAACGACCTTGATGAATATTCAAAGGCTGAAAATGAATTGTGGCGGATAGTCACCGACTACCCGGGCAGCAATGAAGCCGACGAATCGCTTTACCATCTGTTTCTGATATACTCGCATACCGGCCGTGAAGAAATGGCTGACAGCTGTGTAGGCAGACTGCAAAGATTATACCCCGGCAGCCAATATACCGTTATGCTGACTGACCGCGATTACATAGACAACGCCCGATACGGCAGGCAGAGGGAGGATTCGCTATATGCCCTGACATATGAGGCTTTCCGTAACGGCGACACGTCTCTTGTCATGCATGGCTGCCATGTATCGGAAACGTTGTATCCCATGGGGCAGAACCGCCCCAGATTCATGTTCCTGCATGCAGTGACCCAACTTCAGAACGGAAGGCCCAATGTATTCCTTACAGAGCTGAAGGAACTTGTCAGCAAATATCCTACCGAAGACATTTCACAGTTTGCAGGTCTGATTGCGCAGGGAGTCCGGGACGGCAGGAGCCTGAAATCAAGCGATCTGTTCTCCATCTGGGAACGTGACGGCAGTGACGGACAGATGCCGGACAGCCTGAAACCCGCGTTCAACAATGACAGACTGCAGCCCTACCTGTTCATTCTTGCATATCCCGAAGACGGTCTCAACGAAAACCAGCTGCTGTTTGAAATGGCCAGCTACAATTTCAGCAACTACACCATGCGCAACTTCGACCTTGTGTTCTCAAATGAACAGGGCATCGGCATGCTCAAGGTAAGTGAGTTCCTGAACTTTGATGAAGCATACTATTACAGCCGCAAGCTGTATTCCGATCCGGAAATGGCACAAAAGCTTGAAGGAATCAAAGCCCTAGTGATTTCAAAACAGAATCTTGAAACTCTGCAGAAATACTACAGCTTCAATGACTGGCAGGCCTACTACGAAGAAAATTTCCTGAACATACCGCAGTTTGAGATTGACGGCACCACGCTGTTTGAGGAACTTGAGGAGGAACCGCAGACTCCGGAGCACGACAATCAGAACGGTAACGAAATCCCCAAGTCTGAATCATGAGCAAGAACGGAACACTATTATGGGTCGATGATGAGATAGACCTGCTCAGGGCGCACATACTGTTCCTTGAGAACAAAGGTTACGAAGTTGACACTGTGACCAACGGTCACGATGCACTGAAACGCTGTGCCGAACGCGACTACGATCTGGTTCTGCTTGACGAACACATGGTAGGCATGAGCGGACTTGAAACACTGGCCCACATCAAGGAAAGCCACCCCGCCCTGCCGGTAGTGATGGTAACCAAAAGCGAGGAGGAAAACATCATGGACCAGGCCATAGGCTCCAAGATTTCCGATTACCTGATTAAGCCTGTCCACCCGAATCAGATTCTTCTTACACTGAAAAAGAACATACACAAGAATGACATAGTCACGGCCGAAACGAACCGTAACTACCAGCAGAACTTCGGGCGGCTGAACATGCAGATCAATGATTCGCTTACCGCCCGGGACTGGATTGAAGTCTACAGGCAGCTGGTATTCTGGGAACTTGAACTGAAAGAGGCCGACAGCAGCATGCACGAAATGCTTGCCCAACAGAAAGCCGAGGCCAATGCCTCGTTCTGCAAGTTCATAAAACGCAACTATCTGGACTGGATGCAGGACAGAACCGAAAGGCCTGTTATGAGCCATGACCTGTTCAAGAAATACATTTTTCCGTCGCTTGATGCCGGTGAAAAGCCCTTCCTCATTGTCATGGACAACTTCCGCTACGACCAGTGGAAAATGCTGTCAGGCGAGCTTTCCAGCCTGTTCACATTCGATGAACAGCTATATTTCAGCATACTGCCAACAGCCACACAATATTCCAGAAACGCCATCTTTTCGGGACTTATGCCCGATATGATAAGCAAGCTGTTCCCTGAACTGTGGGTTGATGAAGACTCGCCCGAAGGCAAGAACGTGAACGAAGAGCCACTCATAAAGACACAAATCGAGCGCTACCGCCGTAAGGATTCATTCTCGTACAGCAAGATCAACGATTCCGCTGCAGCCGAAAAACTGCTGGGTCAGATAAACAACCTACTGACCAACGATTTGAACGTTATAGTCATAAACTTCATTGACATACTGTCACATGCCAAGACCGATTCACGCATGATGCGTGAACTGGCACAGGACGAGGCGGCATACCGCGACCTTATACAATCCTGGTTCCGCAATTCCTCAATGCGTGATTTGTTCCGCACCCTTGCAGCCACCGGACGCAAGGTGTTCATCACTACCGACCACGGCAGCATAAGGGTAAACCATCCTATAAAGATTGTAGGAGACCAGTCAACCAACACCAACCTGCGCTACAAGCTGGGACGCAGTATGGCTTACAGCCCGAAAGAGGTCTATGAAATTCAGGAGCCCCGCAAAGCCCAGCTGCCGCAACCTAACCTGAGCACCGAATACATATTCTGCACAGGCAACAGTTATTTTGTATATCAGAACAACTACAACAGTTACGCACAGTTCTACAAGGACACCTTCCAGCATGGTGGAATATCCATGGAGGAAATGATAGTCCCAATAATCACAATGCAGACCAGACACAAACAATAAGAGATATGGCAACACTGACAATAAAGGATACAGAAACAATATCGGAGACCGCAAGACAGTTCATGGAGTTTATGGGCAACGACACTGTTTTCGCCTTCTATGGCAAGATGGGGGCAGGCAAGACCACCTTCATAAAGGCGCTGTGCAAGGAACTCGGCGTTGAAGACGAAGTCAACTCGCCCACATTTGCAATAATCAACGAATACAGGTCGGACACTACAGCCGAACTGATCTACCACTTTGACTTCTACAGAATAAAGAAACTTGACGAAGTCTATGACCTGGGTTACGAAGATTACTTCTACAGCGGGGCCCTGTGCTTCATTGAATGGCCGGAGCTGATTGAAGAACTGCTTCCGCTTGATGCAAAAAAAGTGTCCATCACTGAAAACAGCGATGGAACACGTACCATAAGCTTCTGAGTGTCGCCAGACACCCGTCTGCCCGTTATTCCTCATCAAGAGAATCGACGTAGTCTGCCTCGGCCTGAACAATGAGCATAATCTCATCGGCCGGGAAAGACCCTATCCTGTCATGCTTTGCCTCCTTGACAATGTATGCGACAAGAGCGTCGTTGTCAATGTTAACAAAGCCGTCCCTGTCAGGTTCCTGATCCAGCACTCCACTCTGCATGAACCAGTCATTTATCACGTCAAGAATATAATACAGCGTATCCTCAGTGTACTTTTCCTTCAGTTCCTGCGGAAGCGCATTCTGAATGAACTCAACGGTCTTCTGATCGTCAAGGTCGTCTTCAAGGAATTCGTCGGCAGCCATACGGTTACAAAAGTGAATTGATTTTCTCCTCGTATATATTCTTTCCGGCAACGCCCACCAGACGGTCAGCTTCCTGTCCGCCCTTCAGAAATACGACAGTAGGAACATTCATGATGCCAAACTTCTCGGTCAGTTCAACGTTTTCCTCAATGTCGCACTTGCCGATTATCACCTTGCCGTCATATTGTGCTGCCAGCTCTTCAATGACAGGAGCCAGACGACGGCACGGACCGCACCATGTTGCCCAAAAATCGACTACCACCGGCTTACCGGAATTAACCAGAGATTCAAAATTCTGTTCTGTGATTTCAATTTCCATAGTTTGTATATTTTATTGATTGAATTTCAATTGCAGATTCCTTGTCTTTTCAATATAATTGACAAGTTCAGTCGTTACCTCAATTTTTTTCGCGGCCGATGACAACGATACCCTGCTGTCATCGTTCAGGTCAGTTATCTCAAACTTGAGCGTGACCTTGCCGGGCTTGACTGTAAGCGTGTCAAGATCGTTCACCAGTTCCATGTCAAGCGCTGAAAGCGGAAGGCATACCGTAATGCTGTGAATTTCGTTTTCCCTGGCATCTTGAAGCAATTCTATCGAATTTATTTTCAAGTCAATACGGTTAGATATGTAACGGCTGGGCTGATACATTCCCTTTATGAACAGGAAATTGCCCGTAACCATCATATTGCGCCATTTCAGCCAGTCCTCCCCGAAGAACGCCAGTTCAAAAGAGCCTGTAAAATCCTCTATCCTGGCAAAACCGCACGGCTTGCCTGTCTTTGTGTGCGACTCCCTCATTGAAATGACAATGCCGCCGAAAACAAGTTCCCTGTTAACCAGTTTCTCACGGTCGGCAAGCTGTGACACTCCGACATTGCACACATGTTCAAGAATCACACGATACTCGTCAAGCGGATGTGCCGATATGTAAATGCCAACCAGCTCCTTCTCCCTGTTCAGACGGTCAATTGCAGACCATTCGGGAGCATCGGGAATAATCGGAGTGGAAACGTATTCGTTCATTCCCATATCACCGAACAGCGAGAACTGTGACTCATTGCGGTCTGTCTGGAATTTGGCGCCATATCTGACCAGGACATCGGCAAACGTGTCGCTCTTGCCGCAAGGTTCCATAAACTGCTCACGGCGTATCTCCCTGAAACTGTCAAAGGCGCCTGCCAGAGCCAGACATTCAATGTTCTTTCTGTTGCAGGCACTCAGGTTGACACGCTGCACAAAGTCAAATATATCCTTGAACGGTCCCTTGCTGCGTTCCTCTATTATGGACTGCACCGCATTCTCACCTACGCCTTTCACGGCAGCCAGGCCAAAGCGTATGTCGCCGGCCGCATTGACGCTGAACTTGCGCAGGCTCTCGTTGACATCAGGCCCCAGAACCTTGATGCCCATGGCCTTGCACTCATCCATGAGCTTGGTAATTTCAGTTATATCCGAAAGGTTGCGGCTAAGGTTGGCGGCCATGTACTGCGACGGGTAATTGGCCTTGAGGTATGCGGTCTGGTATGCCACCCACGAATAGCATGTGGCATGGCTCTTGTTGAATGCATACGATGCGAACTTCTCCCAGTCGGCCCATATCTTTTCAAGCACCTTTTCATCGTGACCATTTGCCTTTCCGCCCTCAATGAACTTTGGCTTCAGGTGGTCCAGCTTGTCCTTGAGCTTCTTACCCATGGCCTTGCGCAGAGTGTCGCTCTCGCCTCGGGTGAAATTGGCCAGCAGACGTGACAGAAGCATGACCTGCTCCTGATATACCGTAATTCCGTAAGTATCCTTCAGGTACTTCTCCATGCACGGAATATCGTACTCGATAGGCTTGCGGCCAAGCTTGCGGTCAATAAAGTCCGGAATGTAATCCATCGGTCCCGGACGGTACAGGGCATTCATGGCTATGAGGTCCTCGAACACGCCGGGCTGAAGCTCACGCAGGTATTTCTGCATGCCGGGCGATTCAAACTGGAACGTGCCTATCGTCCTGCCTTCACAGTAAAGCTGGAAGGTCTTGGGGTCATCTATGGGAATGGTGTCAATGTCAAGGTCAAAGCCGAGACTCACGCGTATGTTCTCCTGCGCCTCCTTGATTATGGACAGCGTCTTGAGTCCCAGGAAGTCCATCTTTATGAGCCCGGTGTCCTCTATCACGCTGCCCTCATACTGAGTAACCAGCAGACGCTCGTCCGATTCCTTGTCGACCGCCGTGGATACCGGAACCCAGTCGGTAATGTCATCACGGCATATTATCGTACCGCAGGCATGGACACCCGTACCTCTGACATTGCCCTCAAGCATACGGGCAAACTGTATTGTCTGACGGATTTTCGGGTCTTCCGATACGGCGGCCTGCTGCAGTTCCGGCACACAGTCCAGGACATTGGTCAGGTTCATTTTGCGCGCACTTCCGTCAGGCTTGTCAGGCAGACGGTCCGGAATGGCCTTGCAGAGAGCGTTTGAAACGTCCAGCGGCACCTTGAGCACGCGTGCCACATCCTTGATGGCCATCTTTGTGGCCATTGAACCGTATGTGATGATGTGGGCAACCTTTTCCTGACCGTACTTGTCAGTAACCCACTGGAGCACGCGGCCGCGGCCGTCATCGTCAAAGTCAACGTCGATATCAGGCAGTGAAATACGGTCTGGATTCAGAAAACGCTCAAACAGCAGGTCGTACTTGATAGGGTCTATCTGAGTTATTCCCAGACAGTACGCCACGGCCGAACCGGCAGCCGAACCTCGGCCCGGACCCACCGACACGCCAAGTTCCGTCCTTGCCGCATTTATGAAGTCCTGCACAATAAGGAAGTAACCTGGGAAACCCATGGTTTTCATAATGTGCAGTTCAAATACCAGCTGTTCCCTTACGCTGTCGGGAATAGGGTCGCCATACCTTACCTTTGCACCCTCAAACGTCAGTTTTGCAAGATAATCGGCCTCAAGCTTAATACGGTAAAGCTTGTCATAACCGCCTAGCTTCTTTATCTTCTTTTCGGCATCGGCCTGTTCCATCACGACCTCACCGTGCTCGTTGCGGGTGAACTCGTTGAAAAGATCCTCTTCACTCAGACGCCTGCGGTATTCATCCTCAGTGCCGAAATCTTCAGGTATGGCAAAGTTCGGCATGATTGGCGGATGGTTTATCGAATACTCCTCGACCTTGTCAAGAATCTCGATGGTGTTGTCAAGGCTTTCAGGAATGTCGGCAAAGACCTGGCTCATCTCGGCCTGAGTCTTGAACCATTCCTGCTTGGTGTAACGCATCAGATTAGGATCGTCGGGGTCACGGCCTGTCGAGAGACATATAAGCAGTTCGTGGGCATCGGCATTCTCCTCATCGAGAAAATGCACATCGTTGGTGCACACGGTCTTTATTCCATGCTTCCGGCCCAGTTCAAGCAGTTTTTCATTAACGTTCACCTGCAGGGGGTATGTCTCGTGGTTGGCTTTTTCCACGGTAGCCTTGTGGCGCTGCAGTTCCAGATAATAATCCTCGCCGAACAGGTTATGATACCATTCGATTGTCTTTTCGGCACGTTCCATATCGCCCGCCGTAATGGCACGCGGAACTTCACCGCCCAGACATGCCGAGCAGCATATTATCCCTTCATGGTACTTCTCGATGTCATATCGGTCAGTACGCGGATGCGAGTACATGCCCTCGGTCCATGCATGTGAAACTATCTTTATAAGATTGTGGTAGCCCTTCTCGTTCTTTGCAAGCAGAATAAGGTGATAGTTGGCACCGTCCAGCTGCTTGCTTTCCTTCTGATCCCTGCGACGTGGTGCGACATATACTTCACAACCGATAATGGGCTTGAAATGCTTCCCTTTCTCCTTCAGCTTGTCATTGATTTTATCGCAGTAGTTCTTGAACTCCTTGATACCCATCATGTTGCCATGATCAGTTATGGCAACGCCACGCATTCCGTCGGCGACAGCCTTATCGACCAGCTTCTGTATGTTGGTCTGACCGTCCAGCAGGGAATACTGCGTATGAACGTGAAGATGGACAAAATCGGACATGTCTGAATGGAGTTGAAAAACTTTTTAAAGATACTCTACGCAATCGGTTCCCGCAAGAAAGCGCAACCATAAAAGTTTTCAACACAGGCTATGCGGACATACCCTCCGTGACGGCAGTGTTCCAGCAATAAAATGAACAGGGGTAAGATGTAGCGATTCCAATTATTATCTTTATCTTTGGACGATAATTGAAAAACAGAGTCGTAAAGTGGCTGACTGCAACAATAGACAATCCAAAATCAACGCAGAGGGAAAGACTACACTTCTTTTGGCTGCGGTTGTATTTCTGACCGTCAATCTGGTGTTGTTCTGCAGTTCCCTCTACGGATGGTGGTCATACGTTGTCCTTGCCACCTCGCTGTTCTTCCTGTCCTTCTTCGTGTATTTTTTTCGCAATCCTGTCCGCAAGTTCCAGATAGAAGACACTCAGGGAGTGGTCGTTTCGCCTGCCGACGGTACGATTGTTACCGTTGAGGAAGTTGACGAACCTGACCATTTCGGTGACCGCCGTATTATGATATCCGTTTTCATGAGCGTATTCAGCGTACACGCAAACTGGTATCCGGTAAACGGCAGAGTGATAAAGGTGGAACATCAGGACGGGAATTTCCACGCCGCTTTCAAACCGAAAGCCAGCACCGAGAATGAGCGTTCTCTGGTTGTCATGGAAACTCCCGAAGGTCATCATGTCATGATGCGTCAGATTGCCGGTGCCCTGGCACGCCGTGTCGTCACATATTCGAAGCCCGGAGACACCTGCCAGCTGGACAATCGCATGGGTTTCATAAAATTCGGCTCCAGGGTCGATGTCTATCTCCCGCTTGGCAGTCTGGTCTGCGTAAAAATGGGACAGAAAGTAAGCGGAGACCTTACCATTCTGGCAAAACTGCCCAACAAGGAATAAGAACAAACTGAAAATGGCTAACTGCATTTCCAAGCACATACCAAACACCTTGACGTGCTGCAATCTTCTGTCCGGCTGCATGGCCGTGCTGGCAGCTGTCAGCGGCAACGCATGGGCCACCCTTCTCTGGGTTATTGCCGGTGCCGTTTTTGATTTCCTTGACGGCTTCTCGGCACGTCTGCTCAAGGCATATTCACCGCTCGGAAAGGAACTCGACTCGCTGGCAGACCTTATCACATTCGGACTGTCGCCTGCAGTTCTGTGCTGGAAAACGCTTCAGGGCTATGATTATCCATGTTCCTGTCTGGCAGAATTCTTCCCATACATAGCGTTCTTCCTGGCAGCTTTTGCAGCGCTCAGACTGGCAAAATTCAATCTTGACGACAGACAGGCCACATCGTTCCACGGCCTTGCCGTTCCGGCCAATGCACTGTTCTGGTGCGGTCTGTTCCAGCTTGATTTTTCAGGAATGGCCTGGGCTCCGTACATTATCGGAATTCTTGCAATAGCATTTGCATTCCTCATGACAAGCGACATTCCCATGTTCTCGTTCAAGTTCAAAAGCCTGGACTGGCAGCAGAACAAGGTACGTTTCATATTCCTGGGTGGAGCGGCTGTCATCCTTATCCTTGCCGGAATTCTATGTGAAGGAAGCGTGCCTGCACGTAAGGGGCTCTGGCTGGTAATGCTCTGGTACATGCTTCTGTCCCTGCTGACAAAAGGTCAGTTCTGAAACTCGGGCACAGTGTTTGCCTTTCCCTATTTGAAATGCCATAATTGGAGGAACCATGCTGATATCGATAATCATAATAATACTGTTCGTCTCGCTTACTGTCTTCGGATTGTTTTTCAACGTTCTGGGCTCCATTCTGAACTGGTTCCTCGGTCTGTTCAGACGCAGTGGCAAGACCGGAAACGGCAATGACGGCAACAGCAGCTACGACGACCGCACGCCACGCCAGACCATGCACAGTCAAAGCCGCAGGAAAAGAAAGGTTATTGACAGCGACGACGGAGAATATGTCGATTTTGAAGAAGTCAAACGATGAACCACCTGCCACTTTCTGACGCAGCGATGCTTGCGTCTTCGATCAACTTTCTTCTGCGTGACAGAGAGTTTGAAAACCTTGACGATATCTGCTCCTATTTTGAGGTTGACAGAGCTGAAGTCGAGGCAATACTGAAGTCAGCCGGATACAGTTATGACCCGGCCGGCAACCGTATTATATAAAGTTACGCGTGAACCAGTGTTCCTATGTCCTGGCCTTCCATAACCTTTTTGAGGTTGCCGGGCACATCCATATTGAACACATAGATTGACAGGCCGTTTTCCTTACACATGGTAGTGGCGGTAAGGTCCATGACCTTGAGATTTCTGTTGTATATTTCGTCAAAGGTAATTTCCTTGAACTTGATTGCTGTGGGGTCCTTTTCAGGGTCGGCCGTATAGACACCGTCAACACGTGTGCCCTTCAACATGACATCGGCCTCAATTTCAATGCCACGAAGCGATGAACCGGTATCGGTCGTGAAGTACGGATTTCCCGTTCCTCCTACCATAATGGCAACTTTGCCCTGCTCCATGGCTTCAATGGACTTCCACTTGGTATAAAGTTCACCTATAGGCTCCATACGGATGGCAGTGAGAACAACGTTGGGGCAACCGGCAGCTGTAAGAGCCGAACTCAGTCCAAGCCCGTTTATTGTCGTGGCCAGCATGCCCATCTGGTCACCCTTGACACGGTCAAAACCTTTTCCGGCACCCTTGAGGCCCCTGAAAATGTTGCCACCGCCTATAACAATGCCAATCTGGACACCCATATCACGGATTTCCCTGATTTGCTGTGCATACTCGGCAAGACGCTTTTCGTCAATTCCGTATTTCTGTTCTCCCATCAGGCTTTCGCCGCTAAGCTTGAGAAGTATTCTTTTGAAACGTGCCATTGTCTGTATTTGTTTATGCAAAAGTAATCATTTATTTACTGGAATGACGAACTGAACCTGCTTGAATTCATAGGTCCGGTGTTCCCCTCCGCCAGTTTCAAGTACCAGACAACCGTTCGGCTCAACATGGCTGATACTTGCCAGAAATTCGCCCTGCGCATCACGGAAACGGTGTATTCCATTCTTTCTGTACATACGTTTATGGTACAGGACATCTATCTTGCGCATGCCGCTTTCCGTACTCTGCTCCATATAATGGACAAAACGGTCCACAATTGACTGCAGCAAAGGCTCAAGTTCAAACTCGTAACCGGCGACAGCCGCCATTGAAATCGGATTCGGCGCATCGCCTTCAAAAACAGTCTGATTGACATCGAGTCCTACACCTGCCACCGTGTGCTGTATGCGACGCCCCATAATGGAATGCTCTATAAGAATTCCGGCCATCTTGAAGTCTTTCCAATATATGTCATTGGGCCACTTCACGCTGACATGCTGTCCGAGTCCGGCTCCCAGACATTCACACACGCAGTCACTCACGGCCAGTGCAATGGCCTGCGAAATGAAGAACTGGCGTGACACATCGACAGACGACGGGTGCGCCAGTATGCTGAACAGCAGGTTCATGCCAGGCTGGGACTCCCATGTATTTCCACGCTGGCCACGTCCTGCGGTCTGGAATCCGGCCACCGCAACCTCCATGTCGAATTCGGAATCGCCTCCGTTCAACCCGGTCAGATATGTATTGGTCGAACCTATGCTGTCCGACCTGTGCCATTTTATTCTCATCTTATACACTCGACAGGTGGGAAGAAGGCATCCTCGATATGCTGTACCGATACCTGTCCACCGCTTTCGGTTATTGCCACTATGTCAAAACGAACATCCAGGTCAAGGCGTTTACGGCGGATGTATGCATCGGCCGCCATCACGGTACGGATAATTTTACGTTCATCGACAGCATCCTCCGGGTTGCCGAAACAGGCATCGCTGCGGGTCTTAACCTCGACCACGACAAGTGTGTCCCCGCTGCGCGCAACCAGATCGAGTTCCTTATGACCGCACCGCCAGTTACGGTCCAGTACCGTGTAACCTTTGTTTTCCAGATATTCGGCCGCCAGCAATTCGCCGCTACGGCCCAGAATGTTGTGTTCTGCCATGTGTTTGACAAAAATAATCATTACCTTCGTGCCGGGCAATGACTATGCAGAAAAAAGACACTCCAGCAAGAACCGACAGGTACTCGTTCCTGGTAAGTCAGGAGGAAAAGAACCTCATTGAACGTTACCTGCACAAATACGGCATTGAAAATCACAGCCGATGGATGCGCGAGACACTGATTTCGTTCATTCTCAAGAACCTTGACCAGGACTATCCCACCCTGTTCAACGAGCAGGAAATGCGCCGATAGGACAAATGGAGACAGACAATCCAGACAGCAGGTTCATGAGAATGGCCATGGATGAAGCGCAGGCCGCCCTCACAGCAGGAGAAATCCCTGTCGGCGCCGTTGTCGTATGCAAAGGGCAGGTCATTGCAAAAGCCCACAATCTTACAGAAACACTGACCGATGTTACGGCTCATGCAGAGATGCAGGCCATAACCGCAGCAGCATCGTGGCTCGGAGGCAAATATCTGGACCAGTGCACGCTGTACGTCACTCTTGAACCGTGCGTCATGTGTGCAGGCGGAATAGGATGGTCACAGCTTGGACGTCTGGTATATGGAGCATCCGATCCCAAACGCGGATACACTCTGCTTGCTCCGGCAGCACTGCACCCCAAGACCATGGTCACCGCCGGCGTCATGGCATCCGAATCGGAAGCCATTCTCAAGGATTTCTTCAAATCCAGACGCTGACAGGCATCAGCCTATAACTTACGGTATTTTCCCTCGTCCATATCGTCAAGAATGGACAGATAACTGTTGTAGCGTGAAACGTAAATGCGTCCCTGCTCTACAGCCTCCAGAACGGCGCAGCCAGGTTCACAGGTGTGAGTGCAGTCCTGGTAGCGGCAGTTGGACTGCTCTTTGAATATTTCCGGAAAGTAGTGGCTTATTTCATGCTCTTCCATATCGAATGTTCCAAAACCCTTCACACCGGGGCTGTCAATAATCCAGCCTCCATCCGGTAGCTGGAACATCTCGGAAAATGTGGTGGTGTGCATTCCCGTATCATGTTTTTCTGAAACGGCGGCAGTACGTTGCGACAGTTCAGGCACAAGACGGTTCACAAGGGTACTTTTACCGACTCCGGAATTCCCTGACAGCAGAGTCACCTTGTCTCTGATCAAGGCCGATATGTCGTCAATGCTGCCGTGCAGACAATCGCAAAGCAAGCAGTCATAGCCTATGCTGCGGTACATGTCCATCCATTCGCGTGCCACCGCCATATCTGATTCGTCCAGCAAATCCTGCTTATTGATGACTATGGTCACAGGAATGCGATACGCCCGGGCCGATGCCAGAAACCTGTCAATGAATACGGTCGATGTTTCCGGGTGTGAAACAGTGACTACCAGCAGGCACAAATCCAGATTGCACGCCAGGATATGGGACTGTTTGGAAAGATTAGAGGAACGCCTGATGATATAGTTCCTGCGCTCCTCAATATCTGTGATATATGCCGGAACACCCTCCACAGCCTGCTGGAATTCCACATAATCTCCAACAGCCACGGGATTGGTGCTCTTTATGCCTTTTATGCGGAACGCACCTTTTATGCGGCACTCCTGAACCGCACCGTCACCGGTCCGTACCAGATAACTGCTTCCTGTGCTTTTAATGACTAAGCCACGCATCAGACAGCATCAGATGGTCATGATTTCCTTTTCCTTTTCGGCGAAAAGTTCATCGGCCTTCTTTATGTATCTGTCATGCAGCTTCTGCAGCTTTTCCTCGGCATCCTTTTCAGCATCTTCGGGCAGACCTTCCTTGATTGCCTTCTTGAGCTGGTCAAGAGTGTCGCGACGGGTATTGCGAATTGAAATCTTTCCGCTTTCACTTGCCTTGCCGCTCTGCTTGACAAGGTCGCGGCGGCGTTCCTCGGTGAGAGGCGGAATAATGAGACGTATTACCTCACCGTTATTGCTTGGCATAATGCCCACCGGTGAATCTATGATGGCCTTTTCAATGGGCTTTATCATATTCTTGTCCCACGGGCGGATGGCAATGGTACGTGCATCGGGAGTGGACAGTGCCGAAACATTGTTCAACGGAACCGACTGGCCGTACGAATCGACGCGTACATCGTCAAGGATACGGATATTGGCCTTGCCGGCACGGATATGCGCAAATTCGTCTTCAAGGTGCATGATGGCCATTTCCATCATCTCTTCGGCATCGCCGAGGCATTTGTTTACGTCTAACATATTGTCTTCGTTTGTTTCTTTTGGGCGAAGATAGGCAATTTTGGCCGATGCTGAAAAAAAATAATTATATTTGCGCTAATTACGTGCGTACCAATGAATGCCCTGTTGATGAACCGGCTCGAACCGATGGATTCCATTTCATTAGCCCAGATGGAATCGGTAAAGCTCATGAACCGCACTGACAGCAAGTTCATTGCCAGCTCCGTACAGCTGCTGGACCTGCTGACCATGACGGGAGCCGACTACATGGTACAGGAAATTGAAGGCAGCCGCATAGCATCGTACCGGACAATGTATCTTGATGACAGAGACCTGACCATGTACATGCTTCACCATGGAGGCCGCGCGCCACGCCAGAAAGTACGCGTACGCAGTTACGTTGACAGTAGCCTTGACTTTTTCGAAATCAAAATCAAGAACAACCACGGCCGCACAAAGAAAAAGCGCATGCAACTTGACGGGAATGGAGCATGGATGACCGGTGCGACCGATGCCTTT
Source organism: Bacteroidaceae bacterium (assembly GCA_045617485.1). Lineage (GTDB taxonomy): Bacteria > Bacteroidota > Bacteroidia > Bacteroidales > Bacteroidaceae > Colenecus. The sequence continues at coordinate 8,990 of JAZLIR010000052.1, read as the reverse complement.
CTGTCTGAAAACGCTCTTCTGTCCATTCCGCTGAATGCCATGCAGCCTAAACTGTCAAACAGTTTCAAGCGCATTACTCTGGTAAACAGAGAACGGACTGAAAGACTGACAATAGATACGGACCTGCGTTTCCATAATGAAACGACAGGCACCGACAGGATTATGGCAAACCTTGCCATCATTGAAGTTAAAAGAGACGGCAACACAGACTCGCCCGTCATGGACATGCTGCGTGAACTCAGAATCTTTCCAAGCGGATTCAGCAAATACTGTATTGGAATGGCTCTTACGGAACAGGGCATCAAACGAGGCAACTTCAAGGAAAGACTGGTGAGAATAGACAAACTGACACGGCAATGACAATCAATCCATCATTACTTCTGGCTGGAATCAGCCAGTTGGCAGCATCGTTTCAGGAAGAAACCGATATTCTTGGCGACGATACCGCCGGCATACTTGCAAGCATAGGGACCACCCCATTCTGGCCCCTGTGGCCCAGCGTCTGGGAAATGCTCATAAGACTGGCCATCAACGTAGTGACCATAGGCATAATAGTACACGCATTCTATTATCCCAAAGCAAAGAGGCGTGACTACTATTTCACTTTCTCCATAATAGGCGTCAGCATTTTCCTGCTCATATACCTGATGGGAGGGGTCAAACTGAAAATAGGCTTTGCATTGGGTCTGTTCGCAATATTCGGCATAATCAAATACCGCACCGAACAGGTTCCCATCCGTGAAATGACCTATATGTTTGTAATAATAGCCGTAGCCGCCATCAACGGTCTGGCAACCGCCATCAGCTATTTCGAACTTATCGGGACCAACCTGATATTCATTGCCGCGCTGGCAATATGCGAGAATACCAGATGGATGAAGCACGTTCCAAGCAAACTTGTCAAGTATGACAACATCAAGCTCATAGCCCACGGACGCGAGGAGGAACTGAAGGCCGATCTTGAGAAGCGTCTGGGACTGAAGATACTGCGCATTGAAGTAGGCAACGTGGATTTTCTCAAGGATGCCGCCATTATTAAAATCTACTACGAGCCGGTGATGGACGAATTCGGTACGATAGACAATGTCAGCAAGCCCTGCAAGTTAAAGTAGCTCAATCGGAATAAGATCATGAAGAAGTTATTAGTTTCACTGCTGATCATTTGCACAGCCTTTTCATTTGCATCGGGTCAGGATTCCATTCCGGCCAACATGCCTGAAAAGACCGCCAGCGAAAGCTATGCCGCAGAAAAGGCAAGCCAGCTGCGGCATGATACCACCGATACGAAAAAAGAGCAGAAGGTCAAGGTTATGGACGGACATATTGAATACAGTTCACATGACGCCATCGCCACTGTTTCAGAATCGGAGGGCGAAACCGTGACCATATACAACCTGAGCGGCAAAGCTGTACTTGAAAAGAAAGTTGACTCAGACAGCGTTGAGATAAGCCTGTCAGGGCTGGGTAAAGGAGTCTATCTGCTGAGGCTCGGTGCCAAAACCGCCAAGATAGTACTCTGACGCCAATACCTTCTGTCATTAAAATAACCGCAAATTTCTTTGTAAATCCAACCAAGCAGATTAACTTTGCACCCGCTTAACGGCGAAAACAAGGTAGATCCGCTAGCTCAGCAGGTAGAGCACATCCCTTTTAAGGATGGGGTCTCGGGTTCGAACCCCGAGCGGATCACCAAAAGGAGGAAGTCAATTGGCTTCCTCTTTTTTTATATCACTGGTTATTAACAGTTTAGCCTATCGGAATAAGCACTTCAGAATCTCAGCGTATAAAAAATTGTGTGCAAAATTGTGTGCAAACGCCTGTTGCAGGCGCAATGGTGGATACAATTGTTTTCAGAAACTGTTTTTATTCTCAATACTAGAGGTTTGCTACACATTCAGACTAAACAAAATGAATTTTGGGGAATACATTGGTTCTGAATATCTCGAGTCGAAATCTTTAACCTCTTTTAAACATGGGTGACATTCCCGCAAATACTGTGCCATATTCGGTGATAATTAGGGATTGTTATGTTGAGCCTTTGATACAGATGTGGTGTATTTCGTTAATAATAAACGTTCGGAATTTTTCATGATTTCTTATGATTAGTCTTCTGCTTTTGACAATTTTACTCGGCGGTGTATTCATTACTCTAAACCTGTTTCAAGAAGTAGAGAATAGTTCCAAAGAATATTTTATTATTATTTCAATTACGATTCTCCTTATTGTAAGTGTTGAATTACTATCTACAAGCATCCACAAGGGCCAGGTTTTGGGTATCCAAATAACTGTTTACAGCCTGAGGCATTCCGCCCACAAGCATATACAAACGGAGGTCGCGCAAAATTTAAACACAATAAATACCGGCTCTGCGCAAAATGTTGATACTCTTGAAAACTCTTCTTCGCTGCGGGGAATGCGGAAGCAGGTTCTGCACCGTCACCCTTCCAATGGGCCGCAGTTACAAGTGTGCCGGAAGTAACGGCGCGTGCAAGGTGAGATACCGCGCAGTTATCGGTCACTCCACGAAGTCGCGCCCCATTTCCACCGCGCCAGACTTTCTGTGGCAGTTTCCACTCCAGGAAACATTATCAATAAAATTAAACAGGTTCTAATTGAAACATTTCAAAACAGATTCTTACTTTTGCTCACAACAAAAAGCCATTAATCATGAAGAAATTATTTGCAGTATCACTGCTCGCACTTGTATGCGCATTTGCATCGGCTCAGACAAAGAAAGTATCCATTTTGGGCGACTCGTATTCAACATTCCAGGATATCATTCCTGAAGGTTATTCGACATTCTATCCGAACGACCGCAACGACGTTACCGAGGTGTCGCAGACATGGTGGGACCTGTACATCAAAGCCAAAGGATATGAGCTGGAAAAGAACGACTCCTGGGGAGGGACGACAATCTGCAATACAGGCTATGGCAGGATGAACACGTCCAGAAATTCGTTCCTGTCCAGAATTGACAAACTTGGCAACCCCGATATCATTTTCGTTTTCGGAGGCACCAACGACGCTTGGGCAAACTCTCCAATGGGTGAATACAAGTATTCTGACTGGACCGATGACGATTTGAAGAATTTCCGTCCGGCCCTGGCATGTGTTTTCTCCAGACTTAAGGAAACGTATCCGAATGCAACAGTCTATTCAATCCTCAATTCCGAACTCAGGGAGGAAGTGAATGAATCAATGCGTGAAGTGTGCAGGCACTGCAATGTCCATCTCATTGAGCTGACCGATGTTGAGAAGCAGAACGGGCATCCGTCAATAAAAGGCATGCAGCGTATTTACCAACAATTGACAGAAAATATAAAGTAATATGAAAACACGACAGCTCATCGCAACTATGACACTGTGCCTTCTCATTGCTGCCACATCGTGCAGAAATGGGAAATCAGCTATGAAACAGACAAAGGAGGCCACTCAGGAAATGGTTGACGAATACAAGACACAGATTGCTGACAGCATACTTGAGGCAGTCGATTCGCTGGCGCAGCAATATGCCGCAGACATCAAGGACGGTTCCCTGGCAATAGAAAGCCTTCTCACCGACAGGGAAAAAGTCAGGAAGCCCAAGTACCTGTTCAATCCGACCGATGCAGACAGACTCATCACCAGACACCAGAAGACTGCCGCACTGGCATTCCTCATAACGGAAAGACCCATGAGAATTGCATACGGAATGCCTGTCGATGAAGCTGACCGCGCCATAGCCAGACTGCTGTCTGACCTGAACTACCCTCTTGACATTGACGGAATGAAGGAACTCAGCATTTCAGAAAACACCCGCAGGGTATATGAAATGTGCAGAGAGAAGAATCAGGTCCAGTACTTCTGGGAGGTGCAGACCGATGCCATGATAAACGTATCATACCTTATTGCCAGCAATCCTGACATCTACTATACACGTCTGACCGACGAGCAGGTAAGGAAGCACACCGCAGCATTCGACGGCATGATGGAAGCTCTTGAGAGAATTGCCGTCGATGACAGGAAGATGCAACGCGTGCTGGACGATTTCCGCAGCAGCGGAGCAGGCCCGCTCGTTACAGGACAGCACAGCCACGGGCTGACCGCCAAAGATTTCATACGTTTCCACATAGAGAACGGCAGGGATATGACAGAACGCCGTAACGGCCTGCTCAGATAAGGTCTCCTACTACCGGTAGGACACCTGTTCCAGTGGAGCGTCCTTGTACAGGCGCTCCACTTCATTTGCGCCGTAACCTTCAGGTCTGGTGTAGAGTTCCGGAATATTGAACGACTTCATAGTGTTCGTGTACAGCATGGGGTCACGCTGCGGAAGCACGAAAGCCTTGGTGCATTGTCCGTTCTCGTCAATATGGGTAATGTACGGACGGCCGTATATCATATCGTCACGTTTCGATGCAAAGACCGCCCAACGGCTGTTTGAACTCCAGCTGTGGTATGTATCGGCCCCGTACGCATTAGCATTCTTCATAATGTCAACGGCTCCGTTTCTCAAATCAATAAGCCAGATTTCGCTTTCCTTGTGCCAGACAGGGAATGTGCCGTACGTTGCTGCCGTTGCCATAAGCCAGCAGCCGTCAGGAGACGCCTTCAGATGACTGAACGACAGCTTTTCACCGGCTTCAATCAGGGTGATTACATCATTGCCCACACGTCCGGTTTCAGGATCAAACTGCACTGCGGCTATATCGTAATGCATATCTGACGTGCTGTCCGGCTGCGGCAGATGCTCTGCGCGGCAAAAGAAAATGGTTCTGCCGCTGGCCGAGAAACATGGGAAAGTCTCCTGAAAGTCGGCACCCGACACTGCCGGGCTGTCAGAGGCCGTCAGGTTGTCGAAGTCAATCACAACAAGGTCGCTGCGCTTGTCATACACCTCCATACGCATATCGGGTTGGCTGTGCATTGCAAAGGTAATGTCGGCCGTAGTGAATACTCCATACCGACCGTCGGCCGTAATGTCGCCATATACTCCGCCCCCGCTCCTTTCGGTCTTTGTGTTTATCTTGCTTATTCTGCCGCCTCGGTTCAGTATTGTACCTCCGTTGCTTCCGCGCAGGTGCATGAACGACGTACCGTTACGGTTGGACGTGTGACAGTTCATGCAGCATCGGCCGGCACGGCTGTTGTCGCCCAGCAGCCTGGTCGAGAAACTCTCCATGCTGCGTTCCTCAATCTGGATTTCGCTCCAGACTTCGTATGCGGGTTCAATAAGACGATAACTGAGGTACGGGTCGATGCTGTCGGCCGATACGGTCCATGTAAAACTTTGCTCAAAAGGTTTGCCCTTGGCAGTCTTTGCGCTGACGGTGACTTCAAGCGTGCCGCCTTTTTCCGCATTGAGCATACTGTGCCACTTTTTCATGCCGAAACTGACCAGGCCGCGGCGTCCTTTGTAACTGTACCGACCGTTTTGCCCTTTTATCTCCACGCCAAAGTTTGAGACGCCCGTAACACGGAAATTCAAGGGGGCTATATTGCAGGGTATGGTAATGTCACCATAGTCGGGCATGAGTGACACAGTCTCACTCCTGCCGCCATTTGAACACGCGGCCATGGCTATTGCAGCAACTAAAAGAAATATAATGCGTTTCATCGGTCTTCCTTACTAACAAGATTCACTGACATGATGTAATACCAGTATGTATCGCTGTATTTTTTCAGCTTGTCCAGATTGCCCTGTGCCTCCACCTGGTCGCTGAGGAATTCCATATAGCGGTCAACGGTAGCCTGCGACAGTCTGTAGCGCCCAGCGCACTCGACAAGACTTTCCCTTGAATTGACATTGACAAGAAGAGCCTGTTCGTACAATTCCGGAACAACGGCCGAGCGGTACGGATTCATATTGTACCAGCGCTCATACATTCCTATGAAGGAGTTGATTTTTTTCTCAAGGAGAGCGGCACACATAAGATAGTCGGCCGCCACCTTGTTGGCGGGATTGGCATCGGCGATGTTCCTCAGCGACGTGCGTATGTCACCTTGGGCAAACATGACGTCAGTATTATGTGACGCGCGTCTCTGCAGTATGACATACTTTTCGGGAAGGTTGTCCTCAAGTAGGTTCTTCTTTAGAGCCGATGCCCATGCGGCATGTCCGGGAACGCGCGACATGATGTCAAGATATTTCAAGGCAACGTCATATTCTCCCGATGCTATGGCAATCTCGGCAAGGGTGCGCATCATACGGCTGCTGTAGCCGCCCGGCATTACGGTCTGCCCGAGCAGCGCCGCATCGTTAGCCTGAGGGAAATCGCCCATTTCCAGAAGCCCCATGGACCAGTAGAACGATGACAGGTAAGTTTCGCCCCTTTCCGATGACAGGAACAGTCCGTCGGACAGTCGTGACTGGGTTATTGACAGCAGGGCGTCCGGAAGCCTGCCCTCTCTGGCGTACGAAAGGTTATAGAAATACAGGCCGTAGCGCGTTCCACCATCGCTACGCGCAATTTCACGCACCTTGTCCCATTCACCATGATACCCAAGTGAACCTATTCTGATGCTGGATTCAAGATTTGCATCGGACTTGAGCGCAAACAGCGCAGCCAGCGAGACAATTGGCGGCACCGCGGCAATTACCTTCATGCCGGGAATGCAGACGGATACCCATACCGCCAACACCAGGAGTACAGGATTCAGCGCTATGAGAACAGGCTCGGGTACAATATAGCCGCCTGTTACCGGCCAGATTACCGCCTGCCCGAAATGCATGCCGTACAGCCGGGCCGCAATGCAGAACAGTCCCATAGACACCGCGAAAAGCAGGAAATTACGCAGCCCGAACTCTACTTGCCGTATTCCGCCCTTTCCGAGAACGGGAATCAGAATCAGGGCAAAAAGCACCGATGCAGGTCCGCCGGCAAGGACGAACAGCAGAGGAACGCCTGCAAGATACGCCATACAGCGCAGTCCGCCATTTTTCATACCTGCAACAGCTACGGCAGCCCACATGCCGGCCGTAAGCCCAACAGTGGCCGAAAGCGGATAATTCGGGAATGTCATGAAGGCGCATTCCATTGCTACCGGAACAAGACATATCAGACATGACTTGCCGGCACGCACAAGATGCATGAACCTGCCGATGCCAAGCCACAGCAGGACTATGAATGCCATACTTATTGCAACTGCAGCCCATTCCGCCATGAAGAAACGCGTCAGCAGGTCACCGATGGCCGATGCCAGCAGCGCGGGGCGGACGGCATACCGGGTCAGACATCCGGGACCGAAAAAGAAAATGCTAATCTGCTCCTTGAATGCCATGCAGTATCTTGAGCAGCACAGCAGTATGAGCATGAATGCCGCCAGACAGACCGCCGGCAGCAGCAGCGACTGCAATATATTTTGTTTCCTCATGTTAATAGTGCAAGCTTGATGGGGCAAACTTACAAAAAAATGGGGCGTGTTCGGCATAAAATGTTTACTTTTGCCATTCATGAATGTACGCGCGTGACATGGCAGGCAGACTCTATCTCATTCCTACGCCGGTAGGCAATCTTGAGGACATTACCTTGAGAGCTCTGCGCATACTCAGGGAAGTGGACCTGATTCTGTGTGAGGACACCAGGACCAGTTCTGTACTTCTGAACCATTTTGAGATAAAGAAGCCACTGCTGTCACACCACAAGTTCAACGAGCATGAGACATCGGCCGGCATGGCAAAGCGTATTGAAGCCGGACAGTCCGTAGCTCTGATAAGCGATGCAGGCACGCCGGGAATATCGGACCCGGGATTCATGCTGGTACGTGAATGCGTGACGCAGGGCATTGAAGTTGAATGTCTGCCCGGCCCTACAGCCTTTGTGCCCGCCCTGATAGATTCGGGACTGCCCTGCGACAGATTCCTGTTTGAAGGTTTCCTTCCACAGAAGAAAGGCCGTCAGACAAGAATAAACGCGCTGAAGGACGAAGTCCGCACAATAATATTCTACGAATCGCCCTACCGTCTGGTCAAGGCCCTGCAGCAGTTCATTGAAGTGTTCGGTCCAGAAAGACCGTGCGCTGTATGCCGTGAAATATCGAAACTGCACGAACAGTGCGTACGCGGCACACTTGCCGAAGTGCTGGAGCATTTCAAGGAAACGGAGCCCAAGGGAGAGATTGTAATTGTAGTGGGCGGAGCGCCCGGAAAATGCCGTAAGGACGAAGACGACGAATAAGAGTCAGCAATGAAGGAGGAATTTCAGGTAATACACGAAAACAAGGCCGAGACCGCCGTTCTGGTGGGTATCATAACCCAGAACCAGGATGAGCGCAGAACAACCGAATACCTTGACGAGCTTGAGTTCCTGGCTCAGACGGCAGGTGTGAGCGTCATGCGCCGTTTCACGCAGAAGATACCGCAGGCCCTGAGCGCCACCTACGTGGGCAAGGGCAAGCTTGAGGAGATGCGTGAATACATAGACCGCATGGATGACCTTGAGAACCCGGTTGGCATGGCCATTTTCGATGACGAACTTACCGCCAAGCAGATATCGGCCATTGAACAGGCACTGGGCGTGAAGGTGCTTGACCGCACGTCGCTCATTCTTGACATATTCGCCATGCGTGCACAGACAGCCCACGCCAAGACACAGGTGGAGCTGGCACAGTACCGCTATCTGCTGCCACGTCTGCAGCGCATGTGGACACATCTGGAACGTCAGGGTGGCGGCTCAGGTGCCGGCGGCGGCAAGGGCTCGGTAGGTCTGCGCGGACCCGGTGAGACCCAGCTGGAAATGGACCGCCGCATAATCACGCAGCGCATAAGCTGGCTCAAGCAGCAGCTCTCCGACATTGACCGTCAGAAGGCCACCATGCGCCAGAACCGTGGTCGCCTTATACGTGTGGCACTGGTAGGCTACACCAACGTAGGCAAATCGACCCTCATGAACGTGCTGTCCAAGAGCGACGTCTTTGCCGAAAACAAGCTGTTCGCCACCCTTGACACCACAGTGCGCAAGGTTGTGGTGGGCAATCTGCCGTTCCTGCTGTCCGACACCGTAGGATTCATC
>JAZLIR010000051.1:0-44546 GCA_045617485.1 Bacteroidaceae bacterium | reverse complement strand
TCCATAACCCAGAAGCAGCTTTCCCAGCAGATTGGAGTGAGTCAGTCCAGAATAAGCGATTACGTTTCCGGTCGGGCCGTACCAACACTGAAGATAGCTGGACAGTTGTGCATTGCTCTGGGCATTCAGCCGGCGGCAATGTTGGGACTTTGAAGAACGGCTCAGCCGCCAAAAAAGTAAAACCGGTTTTCAGTACTCGAAAGTGCCGAACTCGCTGTTTATTGTCAGATGCGTGTGGTCCGATGCCTCGATGCGTCCTATTATCTGAGCTGGTATGCCGAAACCTTCGCTTATTGCAATAACCTGCTGTGCATATTCCTGTGGCAGATAGACCTCGAAACGGTGGCCGCTGTTGAACACCTTGTACATTTCCTTCCAGTCAGTGCCGCTCTGCTGCTGTATGGTGCGGAAAAGCGGGGGAACGGGGAATAGGTTGTCCTTTATGACGTGGACGTTCTCAACAAAGTGCAGAATCTTGGTCTGGGCACCGCCGGAGCAGTGAATCATGCCGTGAATCTGCGGACGCAGCGCATCGAGCAGCTTCTTTACTACCGGAGCGTATGTGCGGGTGGGCGAGAGAACCAGCTTGCCTGCATCGATGGGCGAACCTTCAACGCTGTCGGTCAGTCTTAGACCGCCGGAATAAACCAGATCCTCGGGCACGGCATGGTCGTATGTCTCGGGGTACTTCTTTGCAACATCCTTGCAGAACACGTCATGACGTGCGCTGGTAAGACCGTTGCTGCCCATGCCGCCGTTGTATTCCTTTTCGTATGTGGCCTGACCGTACGATGCAAGGCCTACAATCACGTCACCCGGACGTATGTTGCCGTTGTCAATCACGTCGCTGCGCTTCATGCGGCAGGTTACCGTGCTGTCAACTATGATGGTGCGCACAAGGTCGCCCACATCGGCCGTCTCGCCGCCTGTTGCGTATGCTCCAACGCCCATTTCACGGAGTTCGGCCAGCAGTTCGTCGGTCCCGTTTATTATTGCGCTTATCACTTCGCCCGGAACAAGGTTCTTGTTGCGTCCTATGGTTGAACTGACAAGAATGCCGTCAACAGCGCCTACGCAAAGCAGGTCGTCAATGTTCATTATCAGAGCGTCCTGTGCAATTCCCTTCCAGACTGACAGGTCGCCTGTCTCCTTCCAGTATGCGTATGCCAGTGACGATTTTGTTCCTGCACCGTCGGCGTGCATTATGTTGCAGTACTCGGGGTCACCGCCCAGAATGTCGGGTATTATCTTGCAGAATGCCTTTGGAAAAATACCCTTGTCAATGTTCTTGATAGCGTTATGCACGTCCTCCTTTGAGGCCGATACACCGCGAAGCATGTAACGTTCGTTCATTATGTCGGTTATTATTTATCCTGTCCGTTCCAGATGTTCCAGCTGGCAGCGGCTTGAAGTTCAAACATTTTTTCTCCACCAATGGCAGTCGCGCCGTATTCTCTGCTCTTCTTCATGAATAGCGTTTCCTGCGGGTTGTATATGACATCGTATACCAGATGTTCCGTTGAAAGGAAAGAGTAGGGTATGTCAGGGCACTGGTCATTGTTCGGGTGCATTCCAACCGGAGTGCAGTTCACAATGATGGCGTATTCGTCAAGGATTGACGGAGACAGTTCGTAATATCCCAAAACGTCAAACGATGAATTGCGCGACACATAGCGGCTTTCAATTCCGAGAAGGTCAAAAGCGTGCCTTACGGCTTTTGAAACTCCGCCTGTACCCAGAATCAGGGCTTTCTTGCGGTCGCCGACATACTCCTTTATGGATTCTATGAATCCTATACAGTCGGTATTGTAGCCGACAAGTCTCACCGATTCGCCATTCCGTATAACCTTTACAGTGTTGACAGCGCCTACGGCACGTGCCGATTCGTCCAGCTCGTCCAAATACGGAATCACAGCCTCCTTGTACGGGATGGTTACATTGAAACCGCACAGGCTGGGATTGGCCGATATGACATCGGGAAGCTCCTCTATGCTGTCCAGTTCAAAGTTACGGTAGTCAGCACTGATATGTTCCCGGCTGAAACGCGTCTTGAACAGCTGTTCCGATTTGGAATGCCCCAGCGGCTTGCCTATCAGCCCGAACAGACGGCTCACTGAAGCAGGAGCATTCTGTGCCGTATGGCGAATTGGCTCCGGCTTGACCGGGGGCTCTGAGTCTGGCTGATGCTCCGGCTCGGACACCGGCTCCTGAACCTTCTGCTCATTGTTCTGAACAGCGTTCCCGTCTTTCCCTCCGTCAGGCTTGACAGGGGGGAAGTCATCGGAAAAGACGTCAAGTTTCTTATTGACGTTCTTGTAAACCGCCAATCCGACAATGATTATGAAAATGACCCAGAACGGTGGCATAATCAGTGCTTTGCCAGCCAGTCTGTCACGTTCTTCTCAATGCGTGCTGCAAGGTCGTCGGCCGTAGCCTTCTGGAACTTGCTGCCTGTAATATGCTCGAACAGCTCAATGTAACGCTCCGAAACACTGTCTGCATATTCGTCGGTTATTTCGGGCATCACCTGACCGGGCTGGTTCATGAAGTTGTGCTCTATGAGCCACTGACGTACAAATTCCTTGGAGAGCTGCTTCTGGGCTTCGCCCTTTTCGAATTTCTCCTGATAGCCGTCGGCATAGAAGTAACGTGACGAGTCGGGAGTGTGAATCTCGTCAATCAGATATATCTTGCCGTCGCGCTTTCCGAACTCGTACTTGGTGTCAACCAGAATGAGTCCCTTCTGTGCTGCAATCTCGGTGCCGCGCTGGAAAAGTGCACGGGTGTATTTTTCCATAACCTCGTAGTCTTCCCTGCTTACCAGGCCCTGTGCAATGATTTCCTCCTTGGAGATGTTCTCGTCGTGACCCTCTTCGGCCTTGGTGGTCGGAGTGATTATGGGCTCGGGGAATTTCTGGTTCTCCTTCATGCCTTCGGGGAGCACGTTTCCGCAAAGCATTCTGCAGCCGTTCTTGTAGTCACGCCATGCAGAACCTGTCAGGTATCCGCGAATGATCATCTCGACGCGGAAGCCTTCGCACTTCAGACCGACTGTCACCATGGGGTCCGGGGTTGCCAGCTTCCAGTTGGGGCAGATGTCGGCAGTCTTGTCAAGGAAGCCGGCGGCAATCTGGTTCAGAACCTGGCCCTTGAAGGGAATGCCTTTCGGAAGTATTACGTCAAAGGCCGATATGCGGTCTGTGGCAACCATTACCATGAGGTCGTCATCAATGTTGTACACGTCACGGACCTTGCCGTGGTAAACGCTCTTCTGTCCTTTGAACTTGAAATCAGTTCCGGTCAATGCTTTGCTCATTGTCTTTTGATTTATATGGTTTTCTTTCCTTTTCCTTATGGGTCTCGTCATAACGGTCATACGCCTCTACAATGCGTGTTACCAGCTTATGACGCACAATATCCTTCTTGGTCATGCGTATTATCGATACGCCTTCAATGTCCCTGAGGACTTCGAGAGCCTGAACCAGACCTGAAATCTGGGTGGGCGGAAGGTCAATCTGGGTCAGGTCGCCCGTGACTATCATCTTGGTGTTCCAGCCCATGCGGGTAAGGAACATCTTGATCTGCTGCGGAGTGGTGTTCTGCGCCTCGTCAAGAATGACTACTGCATCGTTCAGAGTGCGGCCGCGCATGAATGCCAAAGGTGCAATCTGTATGGTGCCCATATCCATGAGCTCCTTGAGCTTGGCCCCCGGAATCATGTCCTGAAGGGCGTCGTACAGGGGCTGGAGGTACGGGTCAATCTTTTCACGCATGTCGCCGGGCAGGAATCCCAGCTTCTCGCCGGCTTCAACTGCGGGGCGGCACAGCACAATGCGCTTTACCTCCTTGTTCTTGAGCGCACGTACTGCAAGCGCAATGGCTGTGTATGTCTTGCCCGAACCGGCAGGACCTACGGCCAGCAGCATATCGTGGCTTATGTAATCGGCTACCAGCTTTTTCTGGTTTTCGGTACGGGGCATTACGGGACGGCCAGATATTCCGAAAAGTATGACGTCCGATGTCTTTTCACCCTGCGGGTCCTGACCGTTTACAAGATCAACCACATTTTCTTCGGTCAAGGAATTGAACTGGGAACAGTATTTTTCTATTCTGAGGATAGCCTGTTCAAAGCGGGCGGTTTCGCTGTCTTCACCCATAATCTTGAGAATGTTGCCTCTGGCCACAATGCGGACTTTGGGGAATAAAGCTTTGAGAAGCTGCAAATTCGCATTGCCCGCGCCATAGAAAACTGCGGGATCCGCATCTTCAAGAACCAGATGCTTTTCTATCATTCTCCCTTACTGAACTGTGTTCGACTATCAAAACGAATTATCATCGGCAAAAATACCATTTTTTTTTGCCACATACAACGAAAAAAAAGACAATTGGATGTTGCAGAATTGATTTTTCATCTACATTTGCGAACAACTTTTAACAATTTCAATTCTAAACACATTTATGAACCTGTTTGTTAGCAATCTGAGTTTCCGTATGCAGGAATCAGAGCTGGCCGATGCATTCAGCCAGTTTGGTGAAGTATCATCAGCAAGAATTATCACTGACCGTGAAACACATCGTTCACGCGGTTTCGGTTTCGTTGAAATGGCTGATGATGAAGCTGCCAAGGCTGCCATCGAAGGCCTTAACGGAAAGGAGGTTGCCGGCCGTGCAATTGCCGTTCGCGTGGCCGAAGAAAGACCAAGACGTTAATACACCTGCATATTCAAACGGAAAGGGACCGGCATTGTGTCGGTCCCTTTTTTCATTTGTATGTTATCGGACGTATGGGCAAACCTAAGTTCCGTTCCCTGGAATCGGTGGCGGTTACATTTGGCACCTCGACGCTATAGTCAAGCCATAGTATATAGGCCGTTGTGTTGCCGTCCAGTGTCGATGACCAGTAGAAACCATATTTGCCGGCGTTCAAATGCTTCTCATAGTCTTTCCTTCCAGACAATGGAAGAAATATGCTGCGGTCCTGATAGCCTGGCATATTGCTGGTCAGCAGTATGCCGGGAACCCCGTTCAGCGTGCCGTATCTCTTGCTCGTTCTAAAATTGAGCTCGTCAAAATCCCTCTGTGTCGGCATAAACCAGTCCTTGCCATAATTCGCGGTTGCGGCATCATCGGCCTTGTCCAGCTGGGTCTTGTTGTCACAACTGTATCCTGGAGCCAGTCTTTCCTGTTTCTCTCCTTTGGGGGCATCCTTTATATATTTGATAAAATTCCAGTCATCCTCAATGCAATGCGCATATGTCTTCCAGTTGTAGCTGCTTTTTTGCGCTGTCTCGCCCCATGCATAGAAATTGCCGTAGTCCTGAGGCTGGTTCGCCCCTATGTTGCAGGTGGCCCAAAGTAGTTCGCTGGGCAGCCCCAGATCCACTGCGTCAACATAAATAGTGTCTTTTCCCTGAACGGTCATAACTTTCACAATACCCCTGGACACTTCGTCCATTGTAATTACGTCGTCATCGTCTTTGTGACACGATGTAATGAATGCCGATGAAACGGCAATCATTGCAAACGTGAATAATCTGCTGTCTGTCATATAGGTTATAGTTATTTAATCGATGTGTACATTCTGCATGCCCCGAACATGAACTGCCTGTGCGTGACAGCCTGGAATCCGGCTTCCTTGAGCATTGGAATAAAGCTTTCAGGTAGGGGAAACCTGAGTATCGATGCTGGCAGATACCTGAATGCCTGTTCGTTGCCGGTTATTGATTTGCCTATCAACGGAAGAATCCTTAAGGCGTAAAGCTTGTAGAACCACCTTATCACGCGATTATTTGGGTACGACAGCTCAAGGATAATCAGCTTGCCGCCAGGCTTGAGCACGCGCATCATTTCACGCAGTCCCTTGTCCAGATTCTCAAAGTTGCGTACGCCGAACGCCACTGAAACACGGTCAAAACTGCCGTCCGGAAATATCAGGTTCTCGGCATCTCCCTGCTTGAGAATAATGTCAAGGCCGGCTTTGGCTACTTTCTCACGGCCCACTTCCAGCATTCCTTCCGACAGGTCTATGCCAGTAATCTCAGACCCTTTGCAGGCCTTTCCGGCAATGTCGATTGCAAAATCGGCCGTGCCGGTGGCAACGTCAAGAACCCTGATGGGCTTTGCTGTGTCAACTATCGCTTCGACAGCCTTTCGCCTCCATTTCCTGTCGGCCTGGAACGATGAAACATGGTTGAATTTGTCATAGCCCGCGGCTATGTCATCGAACAGATTGCGTATGGTTTCTTTCTGTGGCATGTAGTCAGATCAGATTTCCCAGTCCGGCCAGAAGACTCAGGCCGAAAGTTGACATTACCAGCATTGGCAACATGGGGTCAAGCTTGTCCTGCGACAGTTTCCACATACAGCAGAGATGCTTTATGTATAGCGGAAGCGTTATCAGATACAAATATGCACATGGCGAACCTCCTGAAATTATGGTGTAAGCCGGCAAAAGCGCCCATCCTGCGGCTATCAGTGCGGTGTGGTATATGCGGGCGCGTCTCAGACCGATGAGCAGCGGAACCGTGACGCGCGTCCTGGCATCTGATTCCATGTCCCTCATGTTGTTTACGTTCAGGACACCGACACTGAACAGGCCTATGGCCGATGCCGGCAGTATCGTGAGCCAGTCAATTGAGTGGGCCGATACGAAATAGCCTCCCATTACCGGTACCAGACCGAAGAAAATGAATACAAAAACGTCTCCCAGTCCACGGTATCCGTACGGATGCCTGCCCAGCGTGTAATGCATGGCTGCCCAGATGGCAAGACCGCCAAGCACGACCAGGCTTTCGCCTGCAATGCAGAACACCGTTCCGAACGAACTGCGTATCATGGCAAGGCCGAAAATGACGCATACAAGAACCATTATGCGTATGGCGCTGCGCATTTCGTCTTCGGTCAGCGAACCGCTCTCCATGCTGTATGCCGGTCCCTGACGGTCGTTGCCGTCGGTCCCGCTCAGATAGTCGCCCAGTTCGTTTGACAGATTGCTCAGAATCTGGAGCGATATGGTGGTGAGTACTGTGAACAGAATGACATACCATGGAACGTCATTGCCCTTGACGGCCAGCATAATGCCCAGCAGAATGCCCGCTGTTGAAAGGGGCAGGGTGCGAAGGCGCATTGAAGTTATCAGAGCTTTTGCGGTCATGTCTGTTGCGTGCCGGAATTGGCGAACGCAAAGTTAAGCATTTTTCCATTCGGGAGAGGTCCCAATGCCGGAAAGATGCCGTCAGCCGAACAGAATCTGACCGTCAGGACCTTGGAATGCCGTAAGCTGTCTGCTGCTGTCCACCTGACCAGACAGAATCATGGTGGACAGGCGGTCCAGAAGCATTGTCTGCAATGCGCGCTTTACCGGACGCGCTCCGAATTCCGGATCGAATCCGGCCTGTGCAATGAGTCTGACTGCGCTGTCATCGACCCTCAGGGATATGCCGTTCTCGCGCAGCATGGCACATATACCGTTGGTCTGCAGTCTGACAATCTGCTCTATTTCGGACTGTGACAGAGGCGTGAAGACTATGGTCTCGTCAATTCTGTTTAGGAACTCGGGTCGTATGGTCTGCTTGAGCATCTCGAGCAGGTGCTTGCCTGTCTCGTCAAGCCATTTCTCCCTGTCGGTGTCCGGGTTGGCACTCAACTTGGCGGACTGCTGCCGTATGTATTCGCTGCCCAGATTGCTGGTCATTATTATTATGGTGTTCTTGAAGTTGACAGTGCGTCCCTTGTTGTCAGTAAGACGGCCGTCGTCAAGCACCTGAAGCAGAACATTGAACACGTCGGGGTGGGCTTTCTCTATCTCATCGAACAGAATGACAGAGTAGGGCTTGCGGCGTACCGCTTCGGTCAGCTGACCGCCTTCGTCGTAGCCTACATATCCGGGAGGCGCTCCAATGAGACGGGTCACCGAGAACTTCTCCTGGTATTCGCTCATGTCTATTCTGGTCATAAGCTTCTCGTCATTGAAAAGATATTCGGCCAGAGCCTTTGCCAGCTCCGTCTTGCCTACGCCCGTAGTACCGAGGAAAATGAAACTGCCTATGGGGCGTTTGGGGTCCTGCAGGCCTGCGCGGCTGCGGCGTACCGCATTGGCTACGGCGCTTATGGCCTGCTGCTGGCCTATTACGCGTCTGTGCAGCTCCTCCTCCAGGTGAAGCAGTTTCTCGCGCTCGCTCTCCAGCATGCGGCTTACGGGAATTCCGGTCCAGCGTGAAACCACTTCGGCAATGTCGTCGGCCGTGACTTCCTCCTTGACCATTGCACTGTCGCCCTGCTGCGAGTGAAGCTCATGCTGTATCTTCTCAATGTCGGCCTCCAGCTCCTTGAGCTTGCCGTACCTGATTTCAGCCACACGTCCGTAGTTACCTTCGCGTTCGGCGTTGTCGGCCTGTATCTTGAGCTGCTCAATGGTCTGCTTGTCCTGCTGTATTTTCAGCACAAGGTTCTTTTCGGCTTCCCATTTGCCGCGCATATCCTTTTCACGGTTCTGCAGGTCGGCTATTTCGCTGTTCAGCTGTTCCAACTTGACATTGTCGTTCTCGCGCCTTATTGCGGCACGTTCAATTTCCAGCTGTTTCAGACGACGCGATATCTCATCGAGCTCTTCCGGAACCGAGTCGCGCTCCATGCGCAGTTTGGCGGCAGCCTCGTCCATCAGGTCAATGGCCTTGTCTGGCAGAAAACGTTCCGTTATGTAGCGGTTTGACAGTTCGACCGCCGCTATGACAGCTTCATCCATAATACGTACCTTGTGGTGGCTCTCGTAACGTTCCTTCAGTCCGCGGAGAATGGAAATGGAACTCTGCACATCGGGCTCGTCAATCATGACGGTCTGGAAACGGCGTTCCAGTGCCTTGTCCTTCTCAAAGTACTTTTGGTACTCGTTCAGCGTAGTTGCGCCGATGGCACGCAGATCGCCGCGGGCCAGTGCCGGTTTGAGTATGTTGGCCGCGTCCATTGCGCCTTCGCCGGCACCTGCACCCACAAGCGTGTGTATCTCGTCTATGAACAGAATGAAACTGCCGTCTGACTGGATAACCTCGTTGATTACACCCTTCAGGCGTTCCTCAAATTCACCCTTGTACTTTGCGCCCGCTACCAGTGCGCCCATATCAAGCGAATAGACGGTTCTGGACTTCAGGTTTTCCGGGACATCGCCGCGTACAATGCGCTGTGCAAGCCCTTCAATTATGGCTGTCTTGCCTGTGCCCGGTTCACCAATAAGAATAGGATTGTTCTTGGTACGGCGGCTCAGTATCTGGAGAACGCGCCTTATTTCATCGTCACGTCCTATCACCGGATCCAGCTTGCCCTCCTTTGCTCTTGCATTCAGGTTAATGGCGAACTGTTCCAGATTCTGAGGCTGTGTGCTGTTCTGACTGTTCTGCATAATGGTTCGTGTTTTTGATGTTCTGCAGTCAAATACACAATAGTCCGGCCAGTAGTATTATTCGGACATTTTGACATATAAGCATCTGGTTTATACGACAATTTGGCCGAGTAAATTGAAATTGTATTCTATTTGAAACTTTTCCCCGTGTTTGCTTTCAAATCCCAAACAAAGACATTACCTTTGCACCCGCTACAATAAAGCAGGGTACCTTGACCGAGCGGCTAGGTATCGGTCTGCAAAACCGAGCACGGCGGTTCGAGTCCGCCAGGTACCTCAAAAGAGTGCCCTACAGCTACCTGTAGGGCACTCTTATATCCCAAACTTTCCTACATCTTTCCAACATAATCGTATCGACCTTTGCGTAGCCTCCGCTACGAAGCGCAGAAGCGCTTTTATCCCAAAGTTTTTTACTCTTTCCTACATTAATAGACATTCCGGGTCACGGCTGGCGTTTGTCTATTCTATCCATTTCCAAACTTTACTGATCCGGAATGATGGTACAGAACATTCTGCATGAATACGTATCCCAGTTAACGCACTGGAATCCGAATTTACTGTAGAATCCTACTGCGCTATATCCATTTATGCATAAAGCGTCAACTGTCAGAAAATAATGATCAGGTGCATCGTGCGCCGTCATATTCCTTATCAAGTTCAGTATTGCGGTGCCTATGCCTTTACGCTGCATGTCTTTTCTGATGGCAAGATATGCGATTTCCTTGGCAGCAAACATATTCTGAATTGCGAATTGAGTCTTGTCCTGCACTGTACTGAAACGAGGAGTTTGGGCAATGCTGATGCCGCTCAGCATCTCATCCTTGTCTTCCGGCGAAAGTTCCAGGCCATCCTCGCAGATAGCAAAAAAGCCAATGATTGAATCATCGTCATCCAACACGACAAATGCTTCACAATTCTTTTCGCGAAGTTCGTCCTCAAGTCCATCATGGATAAATGAGTCCATGATGTCAACATTGCAATAGAAATCTGATAGTTCCGATGCGCCAGACAACGGTCTGTATCTGAGACTTGGCATCAGTACTTGACGAGTGAATAACCGGTACCGCGAGTCTGCTTTTCCCTGAGTTCAACATCCTTTTCAGACAGATGGCCTGTCTGGATGCGTACGATCTGGTCGCGAATCTCGCGGGCCGTCTGACCGGATACGGGTTTGCGTGTTGTTGCAATACCTAACATAATCTACATCATTTTGTCATGCAAATGTACAACGATTTCCGGAAGCTCAAAGTATTAAACTCTAAAATATGAGAATTAACTTGAATATATGCTCATCTGGCGTTGTTTTCCTAATGTCAACATAATAAGGTATATTTGCAAAAAATCATAATTAACATGGCTCAGAATTGTCCACACAGCGTGTGGAGAATCTGAATGCGGGATTAGTTAGCTCAAACCTTTGCGTACTTCCGCTACGAAGCGCAGAAGCGCTTATGGTAGGCGTCTGTGGCAAGTGTCCGTGCGGCTACGCATTGATGAGCAAGTCTGAATTGTCAATATCGCAGAAAAACGGCCATATGAGGCGCCTGGTTGCCATATTGGCAGTGTGTTTCGCATAATTGGAAAAATGCTATCTTTGCGAAACAGAAAGCGGTCGTCATGAAACTATAATCTATAACACTATGGAAGACAGAATTGCAAAGACTGCAGAGGAGTACATCTGCAACACGGGAATCTCGGTATTCCTTACAGGAAAGGCCGGAACAGGCAAGACAACATTTCTTAAACACATCGTCGAAACCACAGCCAAGCGGTTCGTGGTTCTGGCTCCTACCGGCGTGGCTGCCGTCAATGCCGGCGGCGTGACCATTCACTCGTTTTTTCAGCTTCCGCTGTGTCCGTATCTGCCGGACGTCAAAGAACTTGTAACAGAGTATCAGATGCCGGAGGCCAAGCGGCAGCTGCGCAAGGAGAAACTGGGTATGATACGCACGCTTGACCTTCTTATAATTGATGAAATCTCAATGGTGCGCGCCGATTTGCTCGACGCGGTTGACGATGTGCTGCGCAGGGTGCGACATGACCCGCGTCCATTCGGTGGGGTGCAGATGCTCATGATCGGTGACATACAGCAGCTGCCCCCGGTGTTGAAGGATAGTGAACGGCCTTATTTCCGGCAGGTCTATCGGTCACCTTTTTTCTTCGATGCCAAGGTCATGTCGCAGTTGAGATACGTCACCATTGAGCTTCAGACCATATACCGTCAGCAGGATGCCGGATTTGTGCGCGTTCTCAACAACATACGTGACGGTCGTTTCGACCAGTACACCATGCAGGCTCTTGCAAGCCGTCTCAACATTGGCTTTGAACCCGACAGGAATGACAGGGGCTGGATTCGTCTGACCACCCACAATGCGACTGCCGAGAGCATAAACAGCGGGAAACTGCGTGGGCTGCCGGGACGTGAGCATATATTCGATGCCGTAATAGACGGAACATTCCCCGAAAATAATGCTCCTGCCGATATGCATCTGCGTCTGAAAGAGGGCGCACAGGTAATGTTCATCCGTAATGACAGCCGCGAGGGCAGGTACTTCAACGGCAAGACGGGAACGGTTTCCGGGATTGATTCTGACGGTGGAATAACCGTGACCGATGAAAACGGTGTTCAGATTGCCGTTGAAATGGAGAAATGGGAAAATGTCAAATATGAGATTGACCCGAATGATAACGAGATAAAGCCCGTTGTACAGGGTACATTCGTCCAGTATCCGTTGCGTCTGGCCTGGGCCATAACAATCCACAAGAGCCAGGGACTCACATTTGACCGCGTGATGATTGACGCGGCATCGGCCTTTTCGTACGGCCAGGTATATGTGGCGCTTTCCCGATGCAGAACCCTTGAGGGGATAGTCCTGACATCGGCTATCTCCAGTTCCTGTGTGTTTGGAAATGAGAGCGTTAGCGGATTCTGCCGGACCATACCTGAGGCAGAAGTGGTTGAACATGCGCTTGACGCCGAAAGGCGCGCCTATTATTTCAGCCAGTTGGAGGAATGTTTTGACATGCGTCCGTTAAGAATGTGCACAGAGCGTGTGGAGCGTATTTTTCAGACCGATGTAAGGAAAATATCACCAAAGCAGTCGGCTCAGTTTGTGGAATTGAGTGACCGGATTATGCAGTTGTGCCAAATCTCGGAAAAGTTCCAGGTGCAGATTGGAAATGCGGCATCACAATGCGGCTATGACACGGATAACGTGTATCTGCACGAAAGGGTGGAGAAGGCCTCCGGGTATTTTGTTCCCAATATGACCGGGATTGCCGCCGCGATTGCGCCGATGCTAGCCTTTGAGACCGACAATAAGGAAACAAACAAACGTCTCAGGGAGTATGGCGGTGAACTGATGAACGAACTCGGAGTCCGTCTGCAATGCATTTCCAGACTGCAAAACGCAAGATTCTCGGTTGAGATGTACCACAAATGCCGTGTCGATGCAATTCTAACATCGGTCAAGGCTGACAATACACGGAAAAGAGAGAATCGGAAAAGTGTCGCTGACAGTAAGAATGTCCAGCCATCAGACGGTCACGATATCTATCTGGAGAACCGGCATCCGGAACTGGTTGAGGTGCTGACGGAATGGAGACGCAAAAAATACACCATGAAGGATGTTCCCGCCTATTGTATTCTCAGCCAGAAAACCCTGCTTGGAATAGCCGATTCCAGCCCCCGTAACCGTAAACAGCTTATGTCTGTCTATGGGTTCGGCAAGGCGAAATGGGACGAATATGGCGAGGAACTGCTTGAACTGATAGCCGACAACGTCATATACCCGTAACGCAATGCTGTCATTGCTGTTCCAGGAGGCGGGCGGCGGTGGCGTCGCCAAGATCTTTGGCTTTCTGCAGGTATGGAATGCCTTTAGGGCGCTCGTCCATCTGAAGGTAGCACACGCCGAGCAGACGCAGAACGTCGGTATCGTCGGGGAACAGTTCAACAAGGTCTGTCAGAAGTGTCAGCGCGGCGCTCGGGTTGCCTATTCTGAGAAGCAGACTTGCGTGTTCAAGTGTCAGCGTCTGATCCTGCGGGGCAAGCTGGCGTGCGGTAATAATGTCGGCAAGCGCCTGCTCGTACATCCTAGCCTGTATTCCGGTCTGATACCGCATGTAATAGAATCCGGCATTCAGACTGCTGGAGCCGATAAGTTCCTCATAACGGAACAAATCACGTACGGCATCTCTGTAATGTCCGGCTTTCTGAAGCAAATCGGCACGTTCCAGCAACAGCGAACCGTTTCTTGGGGGTATTGGCGTGCCAAGCATGAGTATTGCCGTGTCAAGCAGTTCAATGCATCGGTCGGTGGAATTTTCAATGCGGCTGCAGGCTGTATATGCCAACAGATAGGTTTCGGTATTTGCAAGACTGGTGGCATTCAGCCTGTTGTAGCTTTCAAGTGCTTCGGGGTAACGGTGCATGGCAAATTCAATGTTGCCTTCCAGCTGATAGTATGTGGGAACGGTATCCAGCGCAATTGCGGTCCTGACCTCTTCAAGGGCTTTTTCCAGCGTCCATGAACCGGATACTTTCATGCCTTCACTTACCGTTATGTATATGAGGTTGGCGTAGTCGCAGTGCATGCGGTCTTTCTCGTCCGACAGTTCAATGGAACGGTCAATGAGCTGCTGCGCGCGTTCATACTGCGTGGAATCGGTCTCCATTACAAGGTACGATGCAAGGTTGAACAGACCGTCGGCGTTGTCCGGGAACTGAATCAGAAAATCCTCGAGCAGCCTGCCGTATTCCTTTGTACCCATTGTACTTTGCTTTATATAGACGTAGGCCAAGGCCTGGCTTGCATCCGATGGCAGTGCTTTGCGTATATGAATATCGGCGTAAGCCCTGTCGTCAAGTGACATAGGGAGAATTTCAATGTCCCGGATAAAGTTTGCGTCGAGTGCATAGCTTACGGTGTCGCCGGCCTGTCCGTTCTGAATCATTCCAATTACAAGTCCCTGCCCGTTGAATACTGGACAGCCCCAAAGACATGAGTCGTAGGGCAGTGCCAGGTAGTAGTAGAAATGACCTCCGTCAATGTTCATTGACTTTGCAACCGATGCAGCCTGAATTCTGTCAAAGCGTTCAGCCCTGAAGGGCAGTGCATATACCGGGCTGCCTTCGTCCTGCTTTTGGGCTGAAAGGCTGACGGCGCAGAGTTTCTTGTCCGGACTGACCTGGAATTTTACTGCATCGTACATGTCATTGGCGCCCAGAATAACCTGAATGGGGCGCTCGGTGCCGGCTGCATCGACGGTCTTTGCGCTGTAGGCGTTTTTCAGCACTCCCAGATCGGTAAATCCAGTGCCGTCCTTGGAAATGAAGAAACCGGTACTGCGTCCCGATTCCTTACCTTCGGCATTATATGCAATGACTTGTAATACGCTGTTTTTCTGTGCTTTGTACCACTTGGGCGTTTTTGCTGAAAGCGGCAGTGACAGCAGAATGGCGGCTAATGCCGGCAGGATGGGGCGTATGCTCATTCGTTCCTTTGCTTGACTATTTCATAAATCAGAACGCCGGCTGCGACCGATACGTTCAGTGACTGTATGTGTCCCAGAATGGGGATTCTGACCCATTCGTCGCACAGGGCCAGATGCTCTTGCGGAATGCCCTTGTCTTCGGCTCCCATGACCAGACATACCGGGCCGGAGTAGTTGCCACGGGTGTAGTCAAGGTCGCCTTTTTCTGTGGCTGCGGCAATTCTTATTCCGCAGTTCTTAAGATATTTGAGCGTCTGCGATATCTGGTTCTCGCGGCACACGGGCAGTGTATGGAGTGCTCCGGCCGATGTCTTTATGGCATCGGCATTGACCGATACGCTGTTCTTTGAAGGTATGATAATGGCATCGGCTCCGGCACATTCGCAGGTTCGGGCAATGGCGCCGAAGTTGCGAACATCGGTCACGCCGTCAAGCAGCACGAAGAACGGGTCACGTCCCTGTTCGAAGATTGCCGGTACCAGATCCGAAACATGCTGGTAGGTAATCTGGGTTGTAAAGGCAATGACGCCCTGATGGTTCTTGCGCGTAATGCGGTTGAGCTTTTCAATGGGGACTCGCTGAACGGGTATGTCAAGGCCTTTTATGGCTGCGAACAGTTCGCGTGACAGGTCTCCCTGCAGGTCTTTCTTTATTAGCAGACGGTCTATGTCCTTGCCGGCCTCAACCGCTTCAATCACGGCACGTATGCCGAATATCATTTCATCTTCCATTTTCAATAAGTGTTTTTGCATTCTCAAGAGCGGCCTGGCTGAGTGTCTCGCCACTCATCATGCCTGCAATCTCGCGGATGCGTGCGTCCTTGTCAAGCAGTACTATTGAACTGTGCGTTCCGCTTTCGCTGTCCTGCTTGAATACTTTGTAATGGCTTTCGCCCAGTGCGGCTATCTGTGGCAGATGGGTAATGGCAATTACCTGCCTGCTGCCTGTTGCCATCTGTTTCATAAGCTGTGCCATGCGCTGTGCCACGGCTCCCGAGACTCCGGTGTCAATTTCATCGAATATCACGGTAGGCAGCATTCGGGCGCTGGCAATGAGCGACTTGAGGCACAGCATTACACGTGCAATCTCACCGCCCGATGCTACACTTGACAGTTCCTGCAGGGGCTGTGACTTGTTGGCCGAGAACATGAAGCATACGCTGTCGGCTCCGGAACGCTCGTAGCGCTGGCTGGAACTGAACTCAATGCTGAAACGTACATTCGGAATGCCAAGCGGAACAAGAAGCTCGCTTATCTGTTTTTCTACAGTTTTGGCTGCCCTGATACGTGTGTTGCTCAGTTCGCGGGCCGATTCCTTCAGCCTGTCAAGTGCTGCGGCAAGCTGTTTTTCCAGTTCCAGAATATCGTCTTCCCTGTTGACCGCCCCTTTCAGTCTGGCCTGAATCTGTCCTGCATATTCCAAAAGCTGTGATATGCTGTCCTTATGGTGCTTTTTTTCAAGCGAGTATATCAGATCAAGCCTTTCGTTGACAAACTTCTGTCTGGCCGGGTCGAAACTTATTGACTCCTGTGCCTGGTCTGCGGTGTCAGCTATGTCGCGCAGTTCAATAAGACATGACTCCATGCGCTCGGTCAGTTCCTTTGCGACGGGAAAGTTGCGTGCGGCCGAACGCAACGACTGTATTGCCGTACGTGACATGCTGACCAGACTTTCCTGTTCGCCGTCAAGCGTCTGCCATGCCTGATACAGGTCCCGCTTTATGTCTTCGGCATGTTCCAGCAGTTCCGATTCCTGCTCCATCTGTTCCTGTTCGCCGTCCTGAAGCCCGGCTGCCATAATGCCGTCCAGCTGGAATCTCAGATATTCAAGCTCCGATTCGTCCGTGCCCGACTGCTGTCTTAGCTCTTCAAGCTGTTTGTCAAGGGCAGTCCAGCGTTCCCAGTCGTCAAGATACCTGAAATACTGGCTCCCGTTTGCGGCTATCGTGTCAAGTGCGGCAAGTTGGAATGACTGGGTTCCCAATGCCAGATTCTGGTGCTGTGAATGTATGTCAATTAGCATTCCGCCCAACTGCTTGAGCTGGGTCAGTGAAACAGGGGTGTCGTTTATAAATGCGCGGCTCTTGCCGGCCGATGTCAGTTCCCGCCTCAGAATGGTGTCTTTGGCGTCAAAATCCAGTTCGTTCTCTTCAAAGAACGGTTCCAGTCCATAACCTTCAAGCTCAAAATGACCTTCTATGACGCATCGCTCCTGACCGTGGCTTATGGCCTTGGCATCGGCACGTCCTCCAAGCAGAAGGTTCAGGGCGCCGAGTATGATAGACTTTCCGGCACCGGTCTCGCCGGTCAGTACCGAGAATCCATGACTGAACGTAATGTTCAGACTGTCAATGAGTACATAGTTTGAAATGTGTAATTCCTTCAGCATCAGTCAGCGCTTATTTCTGCCCAGTCCTTTGAAAGCGACGGGTTAATTTGATCAAGAATGCGGCGTACGTTTTCACGTTCCTTTTCCTGTCCTTCAGAAAAAATGTTCTTCAGCTCATCTTTCTTTATTTCGGTGAACAGTACCGGAACAGCCGATGTGCTCCTGGACTTGTAAGCCTGCTGGAGCAGTTTCAGGCTTTCGCCTATTGTGGCACGTCCGCGTCCTGAATTGGCCGACATGTCGTCAAGACCGCGGCGATGGTATTCATACATCAGTTCGCGCATGGATGACATGCTTCCGTTCATGTAGTCGGTAATTATGGAGTAGCGGTTTGCATCGGCATCGAAAGAACGCCATCCGCTGCCAAGAGACTGCGAGTTTGCGGCTATGTTCTCGGCCTGACGCAGAATGTCGGTGCCGCCGTTCAGAGACATGGTGTCAAAGTCAAGTCCGATAATCAGAACACAGTAATATGCAAATACTGCTACAAGGTTGCTGGTAATGGATGATGGGTTGTACTCCAGACGGTCCTGCTCGGTGTAGCTGAAACTTACATCAGGGTCACGGAAATTGAAAACCGTCGTGTTGTAGCTGCTTCCATATACAGGACGGCTGCTCTGTACGGTGAGCTCGCAGTCCATCTGTCCGCTTGACTTGTCATACTTGTTTACGGTCAGGTTGAAACTGCATTTTATTCTTTCATCCCGTGTGAACTTGAAATCGGTCCATTTCTGATCCTTCAGTAGTGAAACCAGTTCGTTCTGCAACGACGTGAACACGTCCTTGTCCGAGCCTTGTATCTTTGCTGTATTTATTGTCAGAGTGGGGTCCAGTTCCTGAGCCGATGAGAACACTGGCATCAGCAGGAACAATATACAGAAAAGCAGTCCCTTGAGCTTATCAACAATGGCCTTTGCCACGTCTTTCTTGGACTGCAGGGGCAGGCTCTCGCTGCCGTTGCGGTCAATCAGTGTGACTTTGTTGGTGTCATATCCGAACCCTGCACCGGCATCGCGCAGCGAATTCAGAACTATGAAATCCAAGTTCTTGCGCTGCAGCTTGTCCTGCGCATGGTCAAATTCGTTGTCGGTTTCAAGTGCAAAACCCACCATGCGTTGATTGTCACGCTTTATTGCACCAAGGCTGGCTGCAATGTCTTGCGTGGGCTTTAGCGTTATGGTCATTTCGCCTTTGCGCTTTATCTTGGTGTCACTCATGACCGATGGGGTGAAATCGGCCACGGCGGCGCACAGAATGGCGGCATCGCACTGCGGGAAACGCTCCATGGCCTGCCGGTACATCTGACCGGCGCTTTCCACGTTGATGCGTTCAATTGAAGGGTGGGGCGTTTCAAGCGACACGGGCCCTGCAATGAGCGTCACCTGCGCACCGCGGCGGGCGCATTCGGCGGCAAGGGCAAATCCCATCTTGCCTGTGGAGTCATTGCCTATGAAACGTACCGGGTCTATGCGTTCATGAGTGGGCCCCGCTGTTATCAGAACTTTTTTTTTTGACAGGTCTGTGTCCCTGCCGAAGAATTCTTCAAGAACGCCCACAATGTTTTCGGGCTCTTCCATTCTTCCTTTACCGACCAGCTGGCTTGCCAGTTCGCCGTTTGCAGGCTCTATTATAGTGTTGCCAATTGAGCGTAAGGTTTCAATGTTGCGCTGTGTGACAGGGTGACGGTACATGTCAAGATCCATGGCCGGAGCAATGAACACCGGCGCCTTCATTGAGAAATACGTGGTGCAGAGCATGTTGTCGGCAACACCGCCTGCCATCTTGCCCAGAGTCGATGCTGTACACGGCGCAATTACCATGGCATCGGCCCACTGGCCAAGTTCCACATGGCTGTTCCAGCTGCCGTCTCTTGCCGAGAAGAACTCGCTGACAACAGGCTTGCGGGTAAGGGTTGACAGGGTGAGCGGAGTTATGAACTCCTTTGCCGCCTTAGTCATGACAACCTGAACCTGCGCTCCGCCTTTTATGAGCAGACGCACCAGATATGCGGCCTTGTATGCTGCAATGCTGCCGGTTACTCCAAGTACAATGTTCTTTCCTTCAAGTGAACTTGCCATTATCTGGACTGTAGTTTGATTCTTGTAAGTACCTGTTTCGTGTTCAGGGCAAAGTCTCCCTGAAGTATCCATGAATAGTAGCCGGGGTCGCGCCGGAAGACTTCCATTACCGGCATGTCCTTGTACTTGCCGAAATTGAATACTTCCTGACCCTTGTCGTTGCGTACAATGCGCCCGGCAAAATCAACGTTTCTGGTGAACGATGAGAACTCTGACAGAAACGCCATGTCATTCTTCAGCTCGGGGTATCTGTCAAGCTGTGCCATGAGCACTTCGTATGTGGCGCGGGTGTCACCGTCGGCACTGTGGGCATCGGTCAGATCCTTGCCGCAGTACAGTTTGTAGGCTGCTGTCAGGGTGCGCTGCTCCATTTTGTGGAATATGACCTGTACGTCTATGAAACGGTGACGGCTCAGGTCTATATCGACTCCTGCACGCAGAAATTCCTCGGCCAGAAGCGGAACGTCAAAACGGTTCGAGTTGAAGCCTGCAATGTCTGAACCTTCAAAGTCTCTGGCAACTTCCTTGGCTATCTCCTTGAATGTAGGGCAATCGGCCACGTCCTGGTCTGTTATCCCGTGTATGTCGGTCGACGACTCCGGAATGTGCATCTCCGGATTCACCCTGCGTGTATGCATGTCCTCGTTGCCGTTCGGCAGTATCTTGAGGTAGGAAATTTCAACAATGCGGTCCTGCACAATGTTGGTACCGGTTGTCTCAAGGTCAAAGAACACTATCGGCTTTTCGAGATTCAGTTTCATAGCAAGTGACGGTTTTCAGGAAATGTGCTGTAATCAGTCGTTGAGAACCATCGGCATAAGAAGCATGAGAAGGTTCTCACCTTCGTTTTGCTGTGCCGGTACAATGACACCTGCACGCGACGGGTCTGCAAGCTGGAATATGACTTCCTGGCCCGGAGTGTTGTTCAGTATGTCAATCAGGAAACTTGCTTTGAAGCCGATGCTCATCGGAACACCGTCGTACTGGCATACAATGCTCTCTTTGGCCGATGTCGAGAAGTCTATGTCCTGGGCCGATATGTCAACCGAATCATGGTCAATCTTGAACTTGATAAGCTCGCTGGCTGCCTGACTGAACACCGATACGCGGCGCAGTGCGTTGAGCATTGCCTGACGGTCAATGGTCAGATGGTGCGGGTTGTTCTGCGGAATCACCGACACATAGTTAGGGTAACGTCCGTCAATAAGCCGGCAGACCATGCTGAATTCGGGCATTGAAAAACGTGCAATGCGGCTGTCGAATTCAATTGTAACGTTTTCGCTGCCGTCCTTTGAGATAAGTGAACGTAAAAGGACAGCGGGCTTTTTTGGCAGTATGAATGAAGACTTGCCGTTTGCCTGAACCTGCGAGTTCCTGTTGCATACAAGCTTGTGACCGTCTGACGCTACAAAGGTGGCGCCATCGGTATTGATGTCAAAATATATACCGTTCATTACAGGACGCAGCTCATCATCGGCAGTTGCGAAAATTGTGCGCGACATGCTGTCCAGAAGAATCTGCGAACTTATTCCGAACTGAGTGAATTCCTCCTGCAGCACTGCAGGGGTAGGGTACTCGTCGGCATTCTGCCCTATAATGTTGTATTCGCCGTTCTGATATTTTATTGTGGTTGAGAAAGTCTCGGTATCAATCTGGAAACGGATAGGCTGCTCCGGAATTTCCTTGAGCGAATCAACCATTGACTTTGCCGGAAGCGCAATCTGACCGTCACCGTCACACTCGTTCAGTTCAACGACAGCTTCAAGGGTCGTGTCATTGTCGGCGGCTGTTACCGTGAGCTTTCCGTTCTCAATGCGGAACAGGAAATTCTCAAGTATGGGATAGATTGACTTTGGATTTATAACTCTGCTGATAGCTTGTAAACGGCTTGACAGTGCCTGACTGGATACTGTGAAGTTCATATTGCGATTTGATTTTTATTTTTCACCAATTACAAAGGTATGGAAAGTTGCATTAGAAGTGAAATTTATTCATGGAAAAATTCGCTTTTGAGATTCATTCGGTGTAAATTCGCACACACAAACATAACAAGTTATTAAAATGGATATTACAGGTAAGATTATCGCTGCCCTTGAACCGAGATCAGGTACATCGAAGACAAGTGGCAACCCATGGAAAAGTCAGGAATTCGTATTGGAAACGGTCGGTGAACAATACCCTAAGAAAATGATGTTCAATATCTTCGGTGAAGACAAACTGCAGCAGGCTGCCATCAATGTGGGCGATGTAGTTACCGTAAGTTTTGACATCAACGCCCGCGAATTCAACGGCCGCTGGTACAACGATATACGTGCATGGAGAGTGTCGCACGACACGGCCCAGGCTGCTCCTGCTGCATCTGCAACTCCCGCTGTTCAGGCCGCACCCGCAGCCGATCCGTTTGCCGCAACATCGTCAAATGACGATCTGCCGTTTTAAGACGAAAGTTCTCAGCCGCGATGCTTGACTGATGTCAGGCATCGCGACTTTTTTTATTGTAACTGGAAGCTTCTGATGGTCTTGGCCACGTTGAGCAGGTGGTCAGCTATACGCTCCGTATTCGATGACAGCTCCATATACTGTGCTCCGGTGTTGGCATTGCAGATGCCCTTGCCGAGCCTTTCAATATGGCTGTCTTCCATTTTCTTCGTGAATTCGTCAATCTGTTCCTCTATGGCGTTGGCCTGCTCCAGACAGGCGATGTTTTCGTCAGCGTATGCCGAGATAACCTTGTCATACAGCGAATGGACCAGAATCTTCAGCTGGCTGATTTCGTAAAGGGCGTCTTCCGAGAACCTGTCACCAGCGCCATTCAGCGCATCGGCATACTCGACAATGTTTTCGGCATAGTCGCCGATACGTTCAATGTCCCTGACCGTCCGGTAAACCGTGGAAAGGTAAATTTTGTCACGGCCGTCCAGTCCCTTGCGATCCGACAGTCTGACAACGAAATTGACCAATGCCCTGTTTATGAAGTTGATTTCCTTTTCCGTACGTTCAAACGCTTCCCTTTCGGAAAAGTCAAGTGCGGTGATTATCGATATCGAGCGGTCAAAGTTCTCCATTGACAGTTCTGCCATTCTGAGAATCTCGCGCTTGGTCTGTCCAACGGCAACAGGCGGTGCCTGAAGCATGTTGTCATCGACATAGTGGAGATGCAACGTTTCCTGCGTTGCGGTGCTTTGTTCTTTGACCATTCTGCTGACCAGATTGACAAGTGCATCGGTCAGCGGCAGCATGAACAGCACCGTCACCACATTGAAGAATGTATGAAACATGGCCAGCTGTGTTTGCGGTGCACCGGGGAACATTCTGTCGAATATGACTCCAAAGCCGAATGTGTTTCCGCTCAGCGCTATCATCAGCCAGCCTGCTGTCAGAAACACCACTACACCCGAACAGTTGAACAGAAGGTGTATGAGCGCCGTTCTCTTGGCGTTCGTTCCGCCAGTCATACCGGCAATGATTGCCACTACGCAGGAACCTATATTGGAACCCATAGTGAGAAATATGCCCTGGTCCAGAGAAATCAGCCCCGTTACACACATGGCCAACGCTATGGAAGTCATGACCGATGAACTCTGTATTATTGCCGTGAGAATCGTTCCTATGAGCACAAGCAGCAGCGGGTTGCTTATTCTTGCCAGAAACATCCTGACGGCATCGAGTGCTGCAAACTCCTCCATTGAGCCGCTCATGAGCGAAAGACCTACGAACAACATTCCGAATCCGGTCAGAATGCCGCCCCATGTCTTTGCTGCCGATGATTCTGCAAAAGTGGCAATGGCAGCGCCTACTCCGGCAAACGCCGAAAAGATGACTGTCGTTGAGATCGCGTTTTTTCCGAACATGCCCAACGCTACAATCTGTGCGGTGACTGTCGTACCGATGTTGGCGCCGAAGATGATTGTGGCGGCCTGTGCGAGAGAGATTATTCCTGCGTTGACGAAACCTATCGTCATTACAGTGGTTGCTCCGGAGCTTTGAATGGCTGCGGTCCCGACCGTTCCGATGCCTACTCCAATGAGCTTGCTTTCCGATGCCTTGGCAAACAGGCGTTTCAATTTTGCTGAGCTCGCCGATTCAAGATTGGAGCTCATCATCTGGCATGCAACAAGGAATATGCCTATTCCGGCCAGAAGGGTCAGGATTGCAGAGACAATAGCTGTCGTTTCCATAAAACTGCAATCAAATTTTTTTTAAACACTTTATTTCGGGCACAAATATAGGGCCTGTTTTGAAATGTTCCAATTAATCTTTAATAAAATCCTGTTTGCCGAAGAATCTGGCATGCGACTGTTACTGATACTGTCTTATGCGAACATCTATGCCGGTGCCGTTAAGCAGCTCGGTTACCTGCCCGATTTCGGTGTTGCTGTAGTGGTAGGGGAAGAGAATCTTCGGCATTATGATTCCGGCGGCCTCGGCACACTGCTGCGGAGTCATGGTGTACGGCAAGTTGCAGGGTAGGAAGGCTATGTCTATGTCCTTGATGTCGGTCATCTCGGGAATATTCTCAGTGTCGCCTGCTATGTAGATGCGCAGGTCGCCGATGCTCAGTATGTAGCCGTTGTCGCGGCCCTGTGGATGAAACTGGAGCTTGTCTGCTGAGTTGTTGTAGGCAGGTACAGCATCGATTGTCCAACATTCGGTTGTGACAAAACTTTCACCATTGCGCAGAACATTGCCGTAGCCGAGACTTTCAGCTGTTTCCGGGTTGGCTACAATCTGAGTTGACTCCTGAGAAAGCAACTCTACTGATTTCTTGTCGAAATGGTCACCGTGACTGTGGGTGAAAATCATGTAGTCGGCCTTCGGCATTGAGGAGTAGTCGGTGCCCGGCTTGAGGACGGATGTGTTTGCATCTATGTAGAGCCATTTGCCGTCGGCGCAGATGGCCATAGTGGCGTGACCGATGCAGAAGATGCTGACCTTGATTTCACCCTGTGAGTCCGCATAGAAAGTATCGGCGCCGTTCTGGAAGATAGTCTTGAGGGAGTCGGTGTCCTGAACTGTCTCCTGCTTGTCTGCGGAGTTGCTTTTGCCCTTGCATGAGCTGAATAGTAACGTGCCAGCCATGATTGCTGTAAGTCCTAGAATGATTTGCTTCATGTTCATATTTGAATTTTTACTCATGATAACCTTTGCATCTATACAAAACTATAAATTGTTAGCCATATAGATACACTTCGTTACCATAAAACACAGGGACACTATGGAAAACCATGAATTCAAATTCATCTGTGTCCCTATCCTGCATGGGAAATGCGCTCTTCCGCCATTCACCCCTGACGATAGGGACAGAATCGGCCCCACAGCACATCTGTGTCCCTATTCTGCATGGGGAATGAGCCATTTAAAAATAAGTGTACGTACTTGTTTGAATGTAGGAAAGATGTAGGAAACCAGGGAGGGTAAAAAGTGCCCCGCAGATGTCTGTGGGGCACTTTAGTGCGGTGTGTATGGGACTCGAACCCATGACCTCCGCCGTGACAGGGCGGCATTCTAACCAGCTGAACTAACACACCGTTTTTTAAAGAACTTGCTATCGTTTCACGATTGCGGATGCAAAGGTAGAATGATTTTTTGTTTCTGCAAGCGTCTTGGGACTTTTTTTAGAGAATTTTCTGCAAAATAAGGACGTCTTTGTAGCCTTCTGTTACATGCAGCCAGTCTTTCAGTGTTCCGACATGTTCAAAACCGGCTGAAATAAACAGCTTACGGCTTGCCTCATTGTCAACGGGAACATGTGCAAACAGGTCGTGAAGATGTACCCGGTCCTTGGCATAGCTGCATAGCTTTTCCAGGGCTGCCGATGCAACGCCTTCACCCTGGTACTGTTCCAATATGGCAATTCCTACTTCGGCTCTGTCATTATACGGGTCTATATCGGTCAGATCAATACAGCCTATCGGAATGCTTGGAGCCAATGAGTGAATAATGAAACGAATCTGACGGTCAGTGTAAAGGTCATGCGATGATTCGATGATGTATTTCTCCAGCTGGTGTCTTGAATAAGGAATAATGTTGCTGGATACCTCCCACATGTCAGTGTCGTTTTCAAGGGTGAACAGCATGTCGAGGTCTTCTGGCTCTGGAGCACGGAGCACTATCTGTTTTCCGTTCTTTGTTTCAATTCCAATTTTCTTCATAATACTTCATCTTTAGTAATCAAGTGGTCGCTTGCCGGGTTGAAAAGACCCATACTCAAAAGAATCCCGGATTCCGCCTTACGATACATCCAGTCAAAAATCATTTCATAACTATAGGCCGATGTGTCAAATACTATTGCCTTTCTGCCATTAAGCACAGATGTTTCAATTTCCAGCTCGGGACAGCTGCCGGCATATATCATATCGCTCAGGTAACGGCTTGATGGCATGTGCGTTCTGGCTTTGAGGAAATTAGCTTCTGTGCCTACAAATATGCAGGGCTCCTTGATGGTTGACAACCGGCGTCGTCCGGCAAGCAGATTCTGGAATACGAATGTGGATAACTTCTTTACAGCCACCGTCATCTTGACAAAGAAGGAAAAGAAATGGCTGTACCTGTCAAAGTGCTTATTGTAGAAAATGATCATTGCGTTATAGAACACCTTCACATAGCGGTACGATGTCTTGACTGTGCTTTCGCCCTTGTAGTGGACAATAGGAGCCGATATGTACCGGCTGGTGTAACCGGCTTTCAGAATCCGGTATGACAGGTCAATGTCCTCGCCGTACATGAAAAAGGCCTCATCGAATCCTTTCAGTGAACGTGCCAGGTCACTTCTAACCATCATGAAGGCACCTGATATCACTTCTATGTCGCAGTCTTTGTCCTTGTCCATGAAAGTCATGTGATAACGGGCGAATCTTCGAGAATGCGGGAAAAGCCTGCCAAGTCCGGACATGTGATAGAAACTTACCGCCGGTGTAGGTACCGACCGGCGTGATTCAAGTGCAAACTGTCCGTTTCCGTACAGCATTCTTACTCCGCATGCACCGGCGGCGGGATTGCTGTCAAGATATGCAATGCACTTTGGTATGGTGCATTCGGCTACCACAGTATCAGGATTCAAGAACAGCACGTACGGGCTTTCTGCAAGTTCGAGAGCCATATTGTTGGCCCTGCCGAAGCCTGCGTTCTCACTGCCGGCAATTACGGTGATGTCAGGAAAGCGTTCACGCAGGTACCCGACCGATCCGTCACCAGAATTGTTGTCAACCACTATAATCTGCGCATCGGGAACCGAACGCAGAACCGAGTCAATGCACTGACCGATGTAGTACTTGACTCTGTAGCTGACTATTATGATGCTGACCGATGGCATTATCCCGTTTGCAAATTCTAAAAGCCTGTCTCGCTTTCAATTGCGCCTTTTGTAGGGAATGCGAACATGGAGCATATTGCACCGATTGCCGCTATGTAAAGTCCAATGCTGTCGTCAATCAGAAAATAAAGCATAGTTCCAAAGACAATGACAATGAAGAATGCCTCGTTACGCAGAATTGAGCAGGCCATGTATGTTTTGTAAATGCGCTCTTCGGAGTAGTTCTTACTGTCAAGCCTGTCAACCATTCTCTTGAAGCCGCGCAATGACAGCGGTATCAGTGCCAGTGCCATTGCCACGCCTATTACCTGAAGCAGATAAACGGTTCCGGCATCTGTAACGCAACCGGTTTCAAGTATGCCCATTTTGAACAGAAGCGCAGTAACCCCAGCCACAAGATAGTTTGATATCCAGGCTGACATTAGTATCAGTGACATTTTCTTTGTATCCATATCAATTATTAAAAGGTGTTCTATCAAGGATTGACCGGCCAAGTGTCAGTTCGTCAGCATATTCCAGATTGTTGCCTACCGTCACGCCGCGCGCTATTACGCTGACCTTGACTCCTAGCGGCATCAGTTTGCGCGATATGAAGAAGTTTGTGGTATCGCCTTCCATAGTGGGGCTGAGTGCCAGAATGACTTCTGTAACGCCACCCGCGGCCACACGTTCCACAAGGCTTGCAATTTCAAGATTCTGCGGACCTATTCCTTCGACCGGCGATATTACACCGCCCAGCACATGGTAGAGGCCGTTGTACTGCATGGTGTTCTCAATGGCCAGCACATCCTGCACGTTTTCCACTACACAAATCTGGCCGTTGGACCTTTTGGGGTTGGCGCATATCTCACACGTTTCGCTGTCCGATATGTTATGACAGCACTTGCAGTAATGGATGTCCTGTTTCAGGGTGGAAAAGACGCGCCCGAACTGTGACACTTCCTGTTCGGGTCTTGACAACATGTGCAGGACAAGACGCAATGCTGTCTTGCGTCCAATTCCCGGAAGCTGTGCAAATTCGTTGACTGCACGTTCAAGGGCTGCCGATGGGTACTGCCTGTCCATTTGAATACGCAAATGTAGCGTTTTGTGTCCGGAAATTCATACTTTTGCACTCAAATTACGCTACTGAATGGAAATACGCAGCGCTAAGTTTGTAATAAGCAACAGCCGGGTTGACAAATGCCCGTCACATGACCGTCCCGAATACGCATTCATAGGACGTTCCAATGTGGGAAAGTCCAGTCTCATCAATATGCTTACCGGACACAAGGGACTTGCCATGACATCGGCTAAACCGGGAAAAACACTTCTGGTCAATCATTTCATTGTCAATGACAGCTGGTATCTGGTTGACCTTCCGGGCTACGGATATGCTCAGCGCGGCAATGCGGAAAGAGGCAAACTTACACGTCTGATAGAGGATTATGTACTTGAACGTGAGCAGCTTACCAGTCTGTTTGTGCTTATAGACTCACGTCTTGAACCGCAGAAAATCGATTTGGAATTCATAGAATGGCTTGGCGAGAACGAGGTCCCGTTCGGCATTGTCTTTACAAAGGCCGACAAACTGGGACACGGCGGCCTGACTGAAAATGTAAAACGCTTTC
Organism: Bacteroidaceae bacterium; assembly: GCA_045617485.1. Lineage (GTDB taxonomy): Bacteria > Bacteroidota > Bacteroidia > Bacteroidales > Bacteroidaceae > Colenecus. The sequence goes on along the minus strand of JAZLIR010000051.1, from coordinate 16,268 downwards.
TTGACAGACTTTCAGAACAATGGGAACAGCTGCCTCCGCATTTCATTACATCATCAAAGGATAAAAGCGGCCGGGACGATGTTCTCAATTACATTGACGGCATAAATAAGTCAGTTTTTTCTTTGCCATAATTCTCATTCTGTCTATATTTGCACCGCTCATAGGGAAACGATAGTCGTTTCTACCATCTCATAGGGCAAATTTTTCAAATGTATCATATTTTACAGTTAAAGGACAAGAGCCTGGAGGAACTTCAGGAAATTGCCAGAAAGATGGACGTCAAGGATATCAAGTCACTTGATAAGAACAACTTGATTTATGCCATCATTGACCGTCAGTCAGAAATCCCGGTAGTCAAGGACAAACCTGCTGAACGTCAGTTGAGACCAAGAAAAAAAGATGTCAAGCCACAGGATAGCGCCAACCGGCAAACGGAATCGGTTCAGGCTCCGGTAAAGGAGGCCCAGGCCGATAAGCAGGAATCTTCTGTACAGAATGCGGATCCGGCCCAGAAAGCCGTCAAGGCTGAAAAAACAGGAAACCGTCGTGGCCGCAAGCCGGCCGGTGCAGCCAAAGGCAACCAGCCAGAACAGCCGCAGCCGGTTGAGGAACCTGCTCAGCCTGTCGTGAAGAATGATGCTGAGAAAGCTGAGGAACAGCAACAGCCGGCAGAATCCAAAGTGGAAGAGCGTAAGCCCAAACAGCCACGCCACAACAACCGTCGCCAAAAGGGCGAAAATGCGGTTCCGCTGCCTGAAATAGAGGACCAGCAGCCTCAGGAAGAGGAAATTGCCGAGCCGCTTGCCGTATCCGAACCCGAAACTGAGCCACAGGCTGAAACCGTATCGTCAGTTGAGCCGGCTCCACAGGAGCAGCCCGAACAGCATCAGCAGCCCGAAGGCCAGCGTCAGAACGACCAGCAGAACCGTCGCCAGAACAATCAGCAAAACCGCCGTCAGGAACCCATGTATGATTTCGGTGATGCGCTGAAAGGTGAAGGTGTTCTTGAAATCATGCCCGACAACTACGGTTTCCTGCGTTCATCGGACTACAACTATCTGGCATCGCCCGACGACATATACGTTTCACAGAACCAGATCAAGCTTCTCGGTCTGAAGACCGGCGATGTTGTGGAAGGAGTAATCCGTCCCCCGCGCGAAGGCGAGAAGTTCTTCCCGCTTGTAAAGGTCAACAAGGTAAACGGCCTTGAACCGTCAATTGCACGTGACCGTGTTCCGTTCGAGCATCTTACGCCGCTGTTCCCTGACAGCAAGTTCACTCTGTGCACAGGAAAGAACGACAATATGTCGGCCCGTGTAGTCGATATGTTCGCTCCCATAGGCAAGGGTCAGCGTGCTTTGATTGTCGCTCAGCCAAAGACCGGTAAGACAATGCTGCTCAAAGATATAGCCAATTCAATTGCTGCTAACCATCCGGAAGCATACATGATAATGCTGCTCATTGACGAACGTCCCGAAGAGGTTACCGACATGGCACGCAGCGTCAAGGCCGAGGTCATTGCATCGACCTTTGACGAACCGGCCGAGCATCATGTCAAAATTGCCAGCATAGTCATTGAAAAGGCAAAGCGCATGGTGGAGTGCGGTCACGACGTAGTTATCTTCCTTGACTCCATTACACGTCTGGCACGCGCATACAACACCGTAGCTCCGGCATCGGGCAAGGTGCTTTCGGGCGGTGTCGATGCAAACGCTCTGCACAAGCCAAAGCGTTTCTTCGGTGCAGCACGCAACATTGAAGGCGGCGGCTCGCTTACCATTGTGGCAACCGCGCTTATCGATACCGGTTCCAAGATGGACGAAGTCATATTCGAGGAGTTCAAGGGCACCGGCAACATGGAACTTCAGCTTGACCGCAACCTGAGCAACAAGCGAATCTTCCCGGCTGTCAACATTGTGGCATCGAGCACCCGTCGCGACGACCTGCTGCTTGACCAGACCACTCTGGACCGCATGTGGATTCTGCGCAAGTACCTCAGCGACATGAATCCCATTGAGGCAATGGAGTTCGTCAAGTCACGTCTTGAAACGACTCATGACAATGCCGAATTCCTGGCCAGCATGAATTCATGACATTAACCGCATAACGACAATTAAGAGGAGCCTCTGCAGGTTCCCCTTAATTTTTGATTTGGGTCAGGCATCAGTCCTGATGCTCTGCCTTGTATTGCTCCCAGAAATCAATCTTTGCCTGGTAGAAGGCTTTGACATCGGCCCAGCGGTAGAAAGGACGCTGCTCCCTGCCTTTGGCATCGGTATAGAACGGAACCTCATCGGGCAGCGTTGCCTCCTCTTCATTCAGAAGGAACTTCACTATCACTTCGCCCTTCCTGTCGCGGAAGAACACCCACTGCACGTTGCCGCCCATGTGAGCTATGTTGTATGCGGCCCAATGCTGAGCCACCTCTTCAAGATTGTCTGTGCTGTAGCCGCTTTCGTTCAGGCAGAGAAGCGAGAAGAACGACATGAGCGTGGTCTCGTGACCGTAGCGCAGATATACGCTCACGTTGTCACCGTCAACCGCCTTCTGCGCATTATCCAGGAAGTTCTGGAGCGTTACGCAGTGCCCGTATGCCACCACGTTGTCAGTAAGTGGGGTGAAGGCGCACTGCGAATACCAGCGCATGTTGTTTATCAGGAACAGGTCATACCATTCATCGTTGGTGAATATGTCATACAGGTCAACTCCCGGATCAGAGCCCTGTACGGCCGATGCAAGGTCATACAGCCCCGAATACAGCGTGCCTGACTGATCACGTCCGCCGTTTGCCCCGTTTATATAGCCGGGGTCCTTGAAAAGAGCCGCCATGAGGCGCTGCGGATGAGTGTGATTCCGGTTGAACTCCTGGACGGCGGCGTTTATCTTGCGCTTGTGGCTTGATACGGCCTTGTCCTCGGTGTACATGTACGGTTCATCGTAGTTGCTTGAATTGTAGTCCAGTTTCATGTAGGGATGAATTCGCAGAATCTCCATCAGAGCCGAATACTCGCTTACCAGAACGCGGTGCGATGTGGTGGAACGTGCCACTACAGTCTTGTCCTTAGTGAACAGTTCCGGGTAGTTTTCGACCATGCGGCGTGCAATGTCGCAATGCTGCTGCTTGCCTTTTTCGGTCAGGTCACCGGCACGGTTTTCGGCCTCGGCTCTGATTATTTCCACACGGCGCAGCACGTCCTTTCCGAATTCAGTCAGCTGTCCGGCATTGTCGGCCTCCTTGAGCGTGTTGTACGGGCGGTCATAGTTCGATGCATTGTCAAGGAAACGTGATCCGTGGCGCCCAAAGTGAGTCAGGTAGAAAGGTTTGAAGCCTTTAGGTGCGGGCGTGAGTCTGACCGTAGGAGCCTCGTAGCAGTACAGCGAACCTGCCATTTTCATGATGTTGTCAGGGGTGACTCCGTCTCTGTGAATGATTTCAGCCTGGAGACTGACAGCCAATAGCAACAGCGCGGTGACAATGGTGATTTTTCTCATATCTGTCAAAAAATTCCGAAGTTAACCAGTTCGTAGTCACGTGAGCCCAGCCCAATCTTTTCGGCCTGTTCAAGACATGCGCGCCATTCAATCTCAGGATTGGAATTCTTGAAATGGTCATGATAATCGACAAAGTCAGGCTTGAGCATGTTCCTGAAAAGCTGGCTGTCTGGTAGCGGCGTAGCGGCAAGACAGGCATCGACACAGGCCCAGTCAAGTGCAACGGGGTCAAACGATGCGAACATTCCTACATCGGGCAGTATGGCAATGTCATTTTCGCAGTGGCAGTCGCAGTTCGGCGATATGTCGCGAACCACAGACACGTGGAACGACGGTCTGCCGTCTAGAACCGCCTTGGCATATTCTGCCATGCGGCGGCACAGCAGGTCATTGGCGTTGTATTCCATAAAGCTTATGGCATCGAAGTTGCAGGTGCCTATGCAGCGTCCGCATCCCACGCACTTTTCCAGATTGACATTCATCTTGCGGGTCTTCTCATTGAATTCCAGAGCATTGCTGGCGCAGGCCTTCTGGCACAGACGGCAGCCACGGCAGAAATCCGGATTTATCTGAGGCTTGCCGTGATTGTGCTGTTCCATTTTTCCGGCACGCGAAGCGCAGCCCATTCCAACGTTCTTGATGCATCCGCCGAATCCCACATTCTCGTGGCCCTTGAAATGCGACAGGGTGATAATGATATCGGCATCCATTACGGCGCGTCCAATGCGGGCTTCCTTGATGTATTCCCCGCCTTTTACCGGAACGGCAATGTCATCGGTACCCTTCAGACCGTCACCTATAATAAGCGGGCAGCCTACTGTCATTGGCGTAAAGCCGTTCTCCCATGCACAGTATAGATGCTCAATGGCATTCTTGCGCGAACCTACATATAGCGTATTGCAGTCAACCAGAAACGGTTTGCCGCCCATTTCCTTTACTATATCGACCAGCACGCGGTCATAGTTGGGGCGAAGGAATGCCAGATTGCCCTGCTCGCCAAAGTGGGTCTTTATGGCAACGAATTTGCCGTTCATGTCAATGTCGCATATACCTGCGGCCTTGACCAGTTTATACAGTTTCTTTGGAATACCGTCTCCCAGCGCTTTGGTGTGGAAGTCCGAGAAATAGACTTTTGATTTTCCCATATTGATTATTGTTTAGCTGCATAATGAAACCCATTATTGCGGTTCGCTTCTATTCGCAAATATATTGAAATCTTTCACCTTTTGCACTCGTCAGTCATATTTTCAGTATTTTGTTTTTCACATCCTCATATCTTTTTTACGTGCCTTTCAAAAAAAGGCCCGCCAATTATTTGTCTGAGAAAAATTATCCATATATTTGCGCTCGCAATCGGGAAACGATAGCAAGTTCTTTAAAAAACGGTGTGTTAGTTCAGCTGGTTAGAATGCCGCCCTGTCACGGCGGAGGTCATGGGTTCGAGTCCCATACACACCGCACTAAAGTGCCCCACAGACATCTGCGGGGCACTTTTTTACCCTCCCTGGTTTCCTTCATCTTTCCTACATTCAAACAAGTACGTACACTTATTTTAAATGGCTCATTCCCCATGCAGGATAGGGACACAGATGCGCTGTAGGGCCGATTCCCTCCCTATCGTTGGGGGTGCGTGGCGGAATAGCGCATTTCCCCATGCAGGATAGGGACACAAATGCGTTGTGGGGCCGATTCCCTCCCTATCGTTGGGGGTGCGTGGCGGAATAGCGCATTTCCACATGCAGGATAGGGACACAGATGCGCTGTGGGGCCGATTCCCTCCATATCTAATTATTAGCGACCACATGCTATTCAATTTATTTAACACACTATTGCATCGATAATAGCTATTTTTGAAAGAAAAGTGTAAAAGGAAACAAATATATCGCTCGTAACCTCAGTCCAATTGTGCCTTTTTGACAAGTGAATACAAGCGTTGTAGTATTAACAGATATTATAACATTTAGAATATGATACATTCTTTGCGACGGCTTTTCATTGTGTCTTTTCTTATGACCATAATGATTTCGTGTAATCAAGAACCTCAAGAGATTCTTGCGTCAAGTGTAACCCTTGACAAGACATCAATTGAAGTTCATGTTGGACAGTCATTCGCATTATCTGCGACGGTTCTTCCAGATATTACTACCGATAAAACAATAGTTTGGTCATCTTCCGATAAGTCGGTTGCACTAGTAGATGATGGTCTTGTATCTGCTATCGGAATAGGAAGGACTATCATATCAGCGTCATGTGGAGTTTGTTGCGGTACATGCGAAGTTAATGTAACTCCAGTTCATGCAGAAAAGGTTACACTTGATATGCAAGAGATATCTCTTCAAGTTGGCGAGACAGTCAACCTTACCGCGACAGTCACTCCTGACGATGCCACTGACAAGACCGTTACCTGGACTACGTCAGACGCAAGCGTCGCTACCGTCTCCTCCGGTGTCGTAACCGCCAGGAATGAAGGCACAGCAATCATCACCGTTACAACGTATGACGGGAATAAGACAGCACAATGCACGGTCACGGTCAATGGTATAAACTCCATCGGGGAAGGTGGAGATATTGTAACACCTAATAGCAGAAGGTAAAAATTATGAGAATCAATAGAATACTTACGATTGGCATTGGTCTGTCAATATTGTTTCAGGGGTGCTCTCAAGATAATCTTCTCATTACTGACGTTGGCAGTGTGGAAGAACTGAAGTACATAACTGTATCGCTTGATAATGCCACCAAGACTAATTACGATATGGATGGCAATATGCTCAAGGCATTCTGGTCAGAAGGAGACGTTATTTCTATTGTTCCTGATTTGGGCCTATATACTGGCGCTGGTACTTATAGAGTGACTAATCCAGGCTCTGCTTCTGGAATTTTCGAGTTGGTCAAGGCAGTTTCTACACCTGCGAAAGAGTATGGATATGCAGTTTTCTATCCGGGAGATAAGATAAAGAGCCTCCCTCAGTATACAAAGTTCTCGTATGCGGACCAAGTTCAGAAAAAGAGCGATCCTATGGGGCATATCGGCAAGTTTCATACAATGTTTGTCAAGACGAACGACTACTCGGAGATCAGTATGTCGGGCGCAGATCAGTCATCATGTATGAGACTCTCTCTCAAAGGTATGGACTTTCATAACCCTACACGTATTGAGGTGGCGGTTAAGGGTGCTGAACGTTTCTATGAGAACAATTATGAAAAAGAGAATTATTCTTACTATGCAAGTGACGCCCCTAAATCAATTACATCCTCTCCCGTGATTGGAATTGACCTGGAAGGTTATTGTGATGAAGATAATATTGAGGCATATATTATGATGTCCAACTACACTGTGACCCTGCGTTCAGGTGATGACCTTGTTGTATATGTATACCAGGATGACGGATGTCGATACGAAGCCCATATCCCAATTACCAAGACCACTACATTGAAAGGAGGGAAGTGGCATGACCTGAAGATAAGGAATGGGTGGAAGCCGAGCGAAGGTTTTTTCGGAACGTATGAATGGGATGGAGAAGTGGTCACTCTACAGAAGGGAATCGATGGTCTCGACCTCGTCCTTATGGGTGATGGATTCATAAAAGAAGATTTTGACGACGGAACATACGAATCTATCATGCGACAAGCATATGATGAGTTTTTCTCAGTGGAACCCATGAAAAGCATAAAGAAGGATTTCAATGTGTTTTACGTAAAAACCCCATCACCCGAACGTATGAATGCTACGAATACGGGTGCTAACGGTGCACTGAATTCCGGGTCGCATACAAAGTTCTCGACACAGTTTACAGCTTATTCAACATCATTGAGTGGAGATAATGACCTAGTTAGGGAGTATGCAATAAAGGCATTTGACAAGAATGCAAATGACAGAATAAAAGACGCTACAATCGTTGTCGTGGTGAATCAGGCGTGCCGTGCCGGCACATGCTGGAACAGTTGGTATACATCAAATGGAATGGATTATGGGCAGGCGAATGCTGTTGCATACTGTGCCCTTGGCCGTTCTGACAAAGAGAGACGGGATATCATGAAACATGAGATTGTCGGTCATGGATTTGGAAAACTTGGCGATGAGTATTCAGACAACAGCTCACTTACCAATACTCAGCCATGGATAGACCTGCAGGACTATCACAGTAACGGATTATTCAGAAATGTCGATATTTTCGTCAATCAGGACTTCTATAGGCAGCTTGGTGGCAAATATGAACTTACGACAAAATCCAATGTCTATTGGCATGATATGTTCGGAACAGTGAATAAGTATGAGTCATCAAATGTGGAATCATTGGGAGTATTCGAGGGTGCCTATACATACTATCAAGGTTTCTGCAGGCCAACTCAGGATCCGTCCAAGAGCATAATGAATAGTGACGGAGAATATTTCAATGCTATTTCACGCAGACAGTTATACTACAGGTATCTCAGGCTTGCCCGGATTGTCACATCCAACATCTATGGACGTTCTGAAGAACTTGAACGTTTCCTGGAATTCGATGCAGAACACTGTCTGCCATCAATTACTGGCAATAGCAAAACAAACGACAACAATATTTCGCTAATTGTTGACAATGATTCGGATCCGATTCAGCATGCTCCAACTATGCTCATTTCAGGCTATTGGGAGAATGGCAAATTTATTGCTGATGGGCAATAGTAATCATTTTGGATTAAATGGTTTACTTTGTGTTATATGCTGAAAAGAGTACCGCTTGTTTTCCTGTCTGTCCTGCTATGTGCCACGCTACAGGCACAAGGCTATTTCTGCAGCCGGAAAGGGGCCAGGCTGGAATACGTAAGGAAGTACGCTGAAACCGACAGGCTTCGCTGGCGTCATGTCATGACTGTGACCGATGTGACCGAAGACGGACTGATCACCACATCATCGGACTTTCTGAAGTCAAACGGCAAAAAACTGTATCGTGGCTCTGTGCTGGAAACGACAAAGGTACACCAAACTGCGTGAGAGCTACATCGAACTTTTTGCTGAGATTGCAAAGATGGGATACGAAATTGCCGATGCACCTCGCGCATGCTATGTGGACGGCATCTGGAACCAGGAAGACCCGGAGAAATGGCTGACCGTCATCCAGGTCCCTGTACGGAAATAAACAGGTTATAACTTCAAACAGAAAGCACCCGACCAATATGGCCGGGTGCAGTCGTTCATCGGATCTGGCCTGCCAGGATTAGCTTTTCTTTCGGAGGAAATCCGGCTTCGAATTCTTCAAATCCGGTGGGATCATTCATCGCTACATAGTAGCCTTGTGGAGTATGGTAGGCCCCTTCCATACTTTCCAGATAACCTGGCTTGAGTTCCTGACCGAGAAAATAGGGGACTTCACTTTCGCGGGGCTCGGCGTGGTAATGTATATTAAGACTCGAAGCCAGAACAAATCCGGAGTGTCTGTAGAAGTCTATGTTGCCCTCCATAAAAACGGCGCCATAACCCATTTCTTTCGCCTTTTGTAGGGCGTATCTTAGCAATGCCGTTCCATAGCCCTGACGTTTGTATTCCGGGGCAATACTGATAGGCCCGAATGTCAGAATGGGTATATGCTTCCCATCATCCGATAATATTTCGGCCTTGGAGAACATTACGTGACCTATAATGCCCGCACCGTCAATCTCCATCACAAAGTCAAGTTCAGGTATGAAATCCGGGTTGTTCCGATAGCAGTGAAGTACATAATGCTCGGTGCAGCCGGGCTGATAGACATTCCAGAATGCCTCTCTGGTAAGGTTCTCTACAGTTCTGTAATCTGATTCGCGCTCAAGGCGAATGGTATAATTCTTGTTCATAATCTTTGAATATTGTAAATAAAACTACCTTCCACGCCTGTCGCTGCAGGGTGGACTTACCTGTTCAAAACATCTTCGGCCACAGGCTGAAGATGTTAAAGGACAATATCCGGACTAAGATTACGCATCCAATAGAATTACGGATGCAAAGATACGCATTTTAAGCCTAATTCTCTTATTGCGCAATCCTCAATACTTTATTTTGAAATAGTCGAGCACAGCCTTGTAATTGTCCTGTGCTGTAAGGCATGTGTCACGCAGATAGCCGGAAAATGCCGGCCAGTTCTGAAGCCCTCTGTAATAAAACATTTTGAGATTGTCGGTTATAATGAACGGTACAATGCCGCCCGCAAGGCACTCCTTGAACATAATGAGACGCCCCACACGGCCATTACCGTCCTGAAACGGATGAATGGCCTCAAAACGCTTATGGAAGTCTAAGATATCATCCAGATCTTTTTTCTTCCTGGAATTGTATTCCTCCAGCAATGCCGACACCTCCCTGTGGACATTCTCCGGCATGCAGGTCGCTTTGCCACCAACCTCATTCGGCAAATTCTTATACTCTCCAACATTGAACCACGATTTTGTACTGTCCGATGTGCCGGTTTTCAGGATTCTGTGAATCTCCTTTATCAGTCCTTCGGTCAGCTTATCCTGAGCCTTATCGATAATAAGGTCGATGCACCGGAAATGATTCACGGTCTCCACTATGTCGTCCACATTGATTGACTCATCTGAAATGCCGATGGTATTAGTTTCGAAGATATATCTCGTCTGGTCATGAGACAGCCGGCTGCCCTCAATATGATTGGAATTGTAGGTCAGATCAATCTGTGTCCGGTGGTATATTCCGCCTTTCATGCCTGAAGACTTCTCTTCTCTAAGTCTTGAGAGAAGTGGCGTACACCTGTGAGCCCTGGCGTTAATACGTAAGGGGATATTTGCATCGGCAGGAACGTTCCAGGTCTTTCCGGTGAGAAAAGCTCCTTCTATCTTCCCCGAGGCACACCAGTTCCTGGCCGTCCTTTCGGACACATTGTGTTTCGTTGCAAATCCACTTACTGAGATAAAGTCCATATCGGCAAGAAATATTGGTTGTTCTCACGCAAAGATAATAGTTCTTGCCGATATCGGCAATATTTACTGCATGTTTAAATAAAGCCATACGCCACTGCATAAAATCAGTGACTTTGCACAGAGATGGGAAACAGGAGCATTATCATATTCGGCAGCCGTCATGGGTCGGCCCAACGCTACGCCGGAAGGCTATCGGAAATTACGGGCATAGAGGCCGTAAGCTATAAGGATGCCAGGGAAATCTTCAAGAAAGAATCTCCAAGTCTTATTTAATACCGCAATGTGCTCATGACGCTCAGACCATATCCCTGAAGCGTTCCATTCCGACAGTGGCCGCTTCCGGGATATGAATTACATTGCTCACGTGGGCAGCTGCGGCCGGGTCCGGATCTATCATGAAAATGCGGCAATGGGATGGGGCATACCGGTACAGTCCTGCGGCCGGATAAACTTGCATCGATGTACCGACTATCAGCAGAATATCGGCCTCCGAGACAGCCTGGGCGGCGTATTCCAGATTGGGCACCTGTTCTCCGAACCAGACAATGTGGGGCCTGAGCTGGGTGTTGTGCGGGCCTCCCTTGTCGCCAAGGCCGATGGGGGAGTAGCCTATGTCAGTCACGTACTTTGTGCTGTAGAAGTCCTGGTCGGTGTAGCAGTCAACCGGACGAACCTTTGTCAGTTCTCCGTGCAGATGAATTATGTCGCTGCTTCCTGCCCGCTCGTGTAGATTGTCCACGTTCTGGGTTATTACAGTTACGCAAAACCGTTCTTCAAGTTCCTTCAGTATAATGTGTGCCCGATTTGGCTTGACCGATGCCAGCTGGGCCCGGCGTTCGTTGTAGAATCTTATGACGCGTGCCGGGTCACGGTACCATCCCTCAATTGTGGCAACCGCCTCGACAGGTTCGTTGTCCCAGAGACCGTTTCCTCCGCGGAATGTGGAAATGCCGCTCTCGGCACTTATTCCCGAGCCGCTCAGGACTACCAGCTTCTTCTTTCCCTCTTCCATATATTTTTGTGTCATGACGTTACAGAATGGCAATGGCAATAGCCGCGCAGGCCTCGGCATCGGCCAGCCCGTGTACCTGCTGGCAGAACCAGAACCGGTCCGTCACCCTGCCGTCACGCACCAGCCCCGCACCAACGCTGCACACGCTGCTGTGGCATTCGTTGGCCGTCTCAAAGTCAATCGCTATGAAGTCCTTCATTCTCCAATCCAGTCTGTTCGGTGTTTTTGTAGCACTTCAACCTTTTTTCTTGCACTTTTTTATCCGGTTATGCCATAAACCCTTGTTGGTCATAAAGGTGCAAACTTTTTATCAAATTACTGCAATAAAATCCATTTAAAGGTGTATTTCAATAACCTTTTTGGACATCCGATTCCCATCCAGCAATGGTAATATCCTGCTGCTGTGAAATTGAATATGTCATACCCGCTGAATCATGCCACTGTTTTGGAATGAGACCATGGCGTCGCAAAAATAGTCACAAACTATATCAAACTAAATCATAACACTTCTATTACAGCATAAGGAATAATTCGTATTTTTGAAAATTAGTGTTTCACTGTAATCGAATAAACTATTTTACTCTTATATATGAAGCTTAGAAGAACGCTTGTCGACAACTCACCTGAAGGGTATTATATGACTGAGGTCATAAAGGAGTGCTTGAAAGACGAAAACATCACAGAGGTGTATATAGCTACTGGCTTTTGGGATCTACGTGGCACAGCACTTGTGTATGATGAACTTGCCAGCTTCCTTTCTCGCGAAGGTGCCAAGTTCCGTCTTCTTATAGGAAAAGATCCATACCTTTACTCTGGAGATACAGAGAGCTTTACTAAGGGACGTTACGACAAACAAGAACAGGCATGGCGTGTGGAACTGGATAAGTTCGCCGCACAGGAGCAACGGTTGACGATATGAAGTTTTTGGAAAATATCGGTGCCTACAGAAAGGATCGTGCAAGTTCTATTGAGGGCTTCACAGTAGCTGGCATGCTTATGTTCGGCAAGACTCAAAGTATTACCGACCCTGAATGTTGCCAGGAATTCTTTCCCGACTATCGTGAGCGATTGAGTGATGATCCTCAGATTCGCTGGACTAACCGTGTTTATCCTGATGGCACATGGGAGGTAAACATTTATCAGTTCTTCACACGAGTGCTGCCTATGATGCAGCACGCTCTTCCTGTGCCTTTTAGTCTGGATGATAACCAAATACGCAACGATACCACCACAGCACACACGTCCTTACGCGAAGCTTTGGCGAATGCCCTCATTCATGCAGCCTACACGATTAAAGGAAATATTGTAATTGAAAGATACTTTGATCGTATAGTTATTTCCAATCCTGGCACAATGCTTGTTAGTTTGGAGGAGTACTATGAAGGTAGTCATAGCATTTGCCGAAATCCAATCATACAAAAGATGTTTGTATTCCTTGGAATTGGTGAGAAAGGTGGAACTGGTGCCGACGTTATAGCAAAAGGCTGGGCGGACAATGGTTGGGCAATTCCCACTATCCATGAAAAAACATTTCCAGATAGGGTAGAGACAGTTCTGTATGTTTCGGAGAAAGCTTTTATCAACAATGTTTCGACTGAAATTGTCGATAAATATGGTTTTGTCAACAAGATTACTGATAAATTGCTGACAAACACAGAAATTGGTGATAAATTGGCGATAAAACTATTTATTGGTGATAAATTAGAGATAAATGAAGCTGCTGTTGATAAACTGGCAGAAATAATGTCGTATTTGAATCGGAATCCTCGTACTAAAAGCACTGTTCTTGCGGAACAAATGAAGATGAGTACTTCGAATTCCCGCAATTACCTGAATTGTCTTCTCCTTTTGGACTTGATTGTTACTGAAGGAGCAAATAAGAATAGAGTTTATTCATTAAAGAAAGAATATCAGGTGTGAAGTGACAGAAATACATGAAAAGATCGGAAAGTCTCTATTCCAGAAAAATGCGTTGAAAATCAATTTTGGAATAGAGAATGGAATAGAAAGAACCTGATGAAAAAGATTTCCTAGAAAAGATTTCTCAGGCGTTCAATCTTGGATGGAAAGTAGAGATTGTAAAGTAATGCAAAAAGGTTATAAGTCGTTAGCAATATGATACAGAGCGTCAACAAATACCATATCTATGAGATATTTGCATCGGATGAATTGTTCCGGAAATGTCTGGAAGGGGATATTTATAAAGATAATGTTGGTGCCGCCCGTTATATACTCTGCAAGTATGCCGAAACTGCAATGACACAGGAGTCGTGGACAGATCTTTGGGCAAGAACTGACAAGAAAGTGTTTGTTTGGACTATTGAGCATATCTTCCCCGAAGGTGAAAATATACCGCAGTGCGGGGTTGATATGATCGCTGGTGGCGACAGAAGTCTTGCACAGCAGTATCTGGAAGAATACACTCATAAAATTGGTAATCTGACCGTGACAGGTTATAACAGTACACTTGGCAATAAGTCGTTTGAAGAAAAGCGTGATCGTAAGAGCAAAGATGGCAAGCGCTTCATAGGCTACAAGAATGGTCTTGAAATCAATAAGTCAATAGCTGATAAAAATTCATGGTCAATAGATGACATTAAACAGAGGACCAAGATGCTGGCTGATGATCTTGTCAAGGTTTATGAGTTTCCCGGAAAATATTGATCAGACTATTATGAAAGATTTTCAGCAATATAAAGCCGCCTTTTCAGGTCTTCGCACAGCTCAGTCACACGGCAAGCCGGCACCGCACAAGGCGCTATTGCTATTGACTGTCATAGACATGGTGGAGTCCGGGCAGATAAGGGACAACAGAATTGAACTGACTGACCAGTTGGAGCAGTATTTCATCGGCCTGTCCAAAAAGTATATTGGCAAGTCGTTGCTATTCCGTCCAAATATTGGCATGCCGTACTACCACATGCAGCATGAAGGTTTTTGGCACCTGATTCCCAAAGACGGGCATGGGGTATTCAAGTCTTCTGATGTCCGGTATTCCAAGACCTGGCTCAATAATGAGTTCAGTCACGCCAGGCTGGATGCGGAACTGTTTGAACTGTTGCAGAACGAGGGCGTGCGTGCACAGTTGCGTGTGCTGCTTATCAGTACATACCTGACCGGTCAGCCGGTGGAACTGCCCATAGGTATGATTGTGGGACTGATAGCTGGAATGTTCGTCGCGTGATAATGTAAGACTATGGACCAACCAAAGATAGAACGCATGCTGCGCCTGATGAAGATGATGTCGGGCAACCTGAACTACACCGTCAATGAACTGGCGGAGCGTCTGGGCACCACATACCGCAGCATTTACCGCTACATTGACACGTTCAAGGAGTGCGGCTTTGCGGTGGAGAAACTGCAGGGTGGGGTGTACAAGCTGACAACTGTTTCACGCAATCATCCCAACTTTGACAAACTGCTGTACTTCAGCCAGGAGGAGGCGTATCTGGTGAACAGCCTGATTGACCGGCTGGATCCGACAAATGCACTGAAGGCCGAGCTGAAACGGAAGCTCGCAGTCATCTATGACAGCACGTCCATAGCCGATTTTGTGGACCGCCGCTCCAATGCCGCCAATGTGGAGGAACTGGGCAAGGCCATCCGTGGCAAGCGCAAGGTCATACTGCGTCAGTACGAGTCTGGCAACTCCCACACCGTCCGTGACCGTCAGGTGGAGCCGCTCGCCTTCACCACGAACTTCATTGATGTATGGGCATACGATCTGGAGGACGGCCACAACAAACTGTTCAAGGTGTCACGCATTGACAGCGTAGATGTCCTGGACGAGAAATGGGAACAGGAGAAAGTACACCGCCGTCAGGGCATGGATGTGTTCCGCATGACCGGCCACACTGGTAAACGTGTCCAACTGCGCATGACCACTTATGCAAAGGACCTGCTAGTTGAGGAACATCCTTTGGCTGAAAAGGACGTTAAGCGTCAGGGCCAGTACTGGCTGTTGGACACTGAAATCTATGACTTTGCCGGCATCTGCCGCTTCTACCTTGGCCTGGCAGACCAGATCAGGATTGTGGACTCGCCGGAGTTTGAGGCGTATGCATCGGTCTATGTAAAGAAGTACCTGGTATAGGGTGGTATTGACGAAGGCAAAAGAAGGTTATTATTGAAGAATAGCGCAACATGTTTGAACCTACAGATACTCCATTCCCATTTTGGGGCTCGGCAACTACCACAAAAGGTGGCCGTGATCCATTGGCAGTTCAGAACAGCAGCATTGTAATCTATTCCAATATGGTAACTGGTATCACCAACGTTACAGCTAGGGTACGATACAATGGCTTTTTCTGTTGGTTGATTACACTGATTGCTAAGCAGTTGCAATTGGTTGACAAGACCAAGGTGGACGATTTATCAGAGCAGATAAAACTGATTCGTCGGGGAGAACTGCTGTTGGCTTATGTCATGGCCTGCCATTATCCGGATGTTACCGGTGTGAGTGGTAGTACATATGCCCTGAACAATATCGCCTCAGATGAATTCAATCTGGCAAAGGGTGCCGATTATGAGAATAAAGGAAAAAACAAAATATACTGGCAGAACCAATATGGTATATTTGGCCAGTATTATATTGGCGTTCAGACTCAGCTCAGACTGGTTTTCCAACCCGATTCAAAACATCGTACTTATCGTGTCACACCGGAAGGATTCCAACTGTATGAGAGTTATCAGTCATGCCTTACTGAACAGACTGAAGATCTTTTCTGGAATGCCATATATTCCGGAAACATCACCAAAGAACAATTGAATGAACTCAGGTCTATGGCAATTCATGTCGTCGGCAGTCAGGCTGAACTTGAAGACTATCAGAGAATATTCTGTACTCCGGACCGTATTGATACGGGTGAAGGTA
>JAZLIR010000050.1:0-2887 GCA_045617485.1 Bacteroidaceae bacterium | reverse complement strand
TCTGGTGCCATAGCTCAGTTGGTAGAGCAAAGGACTGAAAATCCTTGTGTCCCTAGTTCGATTCTCGGTGGCACCACAGTAATAAGGCCTGCAGGTATCTGTAGGCCTTGTTACTTTCCCAAACTTTTCTACATCTTTCCTACATCTTAAAATCCTCCATCGTGCTCTTCCAGTAACCCCGGTACCTGGCCATGCACGCCCCGCAGATGTCGGGGAAATCGTCCGCTTTCTCATTCCTGAATACCGGAGTATCTGGCATCTGGATGGGCGTGGGCTGCAGATGTTTTCCAGGTTCTTCCTGTGTGAATGTATATTAGAAAATATTGCTATGTTTGTGACCATACTAAGATTAATCGAATAAGAATTATGAAAATCAGAATACTCTTTGGCGGGATGCTGTTGCTGTCATCCCTTGCATGCATGGCATTGCTTGGTTATTGTAGCAAGGACAAGGATGAAGAGAATGGAGCGAATGAAGTTAATGGTCATGAGTACGTTGACCTCGGCCTAAGTGTCAAGTGGGCCACCTGCAACGTAGGTGCCACTGCCCCTGAAGACTACGGCGACTGCTTTGCCTGGGGCGAGACGAGTCCCAAGTCCGACTACCGCTGGTCAACACTGAAATACTGCAACGACACGTCAGGCGACAGCTTCTCCAAGTACAACCAAAATCAGGGCGGCACCATAGACAACAAGACCACCCTTAAGCTGAGCGACGATGCTGCCCGTGCTAACTGGGTGGCAGCTGGCGCATGCCGACCTACGCGGAACTGGACGAGCTGAAGGAGAAATGCACATGGACTTGGACCACGATTAACGGCGGTAACGCTTACAAGGTAGTAAGCAAGAGCAACGGCAACTCCATTTTTTTGCCGGCGGCTGGCTACAGGAACGGTTCGAGTCTTTACGACGCAGGTTCCCTCGGCTACTACTGGTCGTCTTCGCTCAGCACGGGCTACAGCTACAACGCGTGCCTCCTCAGCTTCAATTCGGGCTTTGTTGGCTGGTACTACAACGGCCGTTGCAACGGTCAAAGTGTGCGGCCTGTCTGTCCGTAGCAGAACTTATCCTTTGGCCGTGTTTCCCGGAACACCGGGACAGATTCATCAGCTGGATCTGCACCGCAAGGGCTCTTGCTGCATGGCGTACAATCTCGTCAGAGGAACAGCACCAATGGAATGCATACGCGAAAGATGTTCCCTCCCATCGTCCGCCGTATGACAACAGTCATTACATAACCGGTCATAATCTCTTTGTCAGCGCCTACCACGGATTCGCGCAGCTGGGAAACGAGCATGTTCCTGTTCCGATGCCGTACCCGGATTTTCCTGTGGCCACAGTCAAATCCGTTACGGCTACTGTTGTGAACGGCACTTACATGCAGCTGGACTGTAAGGTTCTCATGGAAACGGAAACGCTGCCAACCCCTTACAGGGTGGCAGCGCGTATTCAATTAGCCAATGTCGGCGGAGGAAAGAACTCAGGTCTCATGCGCAGTTTCATATCCCGGACAGTCGAGATCCGGACGCATCAGGAAGGTACCGAACCGGCAGCGTTTGAAATGATTGTCCGCTTTCTCATTCCTGAATACCGGAGCATCTGGCATCTGGATGGGCGTGGGCTTCAGATGTATTCCAGGTTCTTCCTGATTGGTCAGGTTGCCGGGTACAGGAAAATGGTCTTGCGAGACAGCAATGAATCAGAACGTTAATACTAGCGAAGCACCGAGCCCAACATTGTTTTGTGCCGTCATCATGAGTGATGGAGCCAAGTTTAGCTTTACAGGCTTGCTTTCAGCCTCATATTTTCCTGAATTGTACGTATCCTTCACCCATTCCAGACGGTGTTTGCCAATCCCATGAAATATGCATCCAAGGCATATTCCAGCGTCAGCACCAATGGCAAACACGGCTGCAGCATTAGCATACGCTTCGATATCTTCGTCGCGTTTTGCACCAGTAGCCTCAGCAATAAATCCAACTGTCATACCCAGGCAGACTATTCCGACTGCTATGCAAGTCCTTCCTGCATTGAACTGCTTGTGCGCACCTTTATAGGTGTTGTTCAGATCAAGGCCAAGATATGTTGAACATTCATCGTCGGTAAGTTCTTTTCCGGTATCCTCCCAATACAATCCGCTCCCGTGTCTATCTATCTTTCCGTATTTTTCAATAGGAAAAGTGTATGTATTGTTGCCTTTGGCATTGTATCCTTCATTATCCTTATCTACGCGTTCAACTTCTTCCATATCATATACGAAAACGCTACCGTCAGCTGTTTGTATCTTCACGCTGCCGGAAGGATTCATTTCAAGAACTTCCCCTTTTATCATACTGCCGTTCTTGAGTGATAATACTGACTGTGCCTGAACAGACAATGTTGCGGTAACCGTAATTAATAGTGCAAATAACAATCTTTTCATACCTGTTTGAATTTATAGTTTAAGAGATAGTTTTATTCATATTTCCGCATAAAGTTAGTTCGTTTTTATTTAGAAGCTGTTTTAAAATGAATCAAAAATTTTGATATAAGACGATGTAAATAATTGACTATCAGTTGGTTAATTGAAGTATTTCGTAACTTCATAAGTACCAATCAATTAAAGTTATGTACGAATATTCAACCAACCTCACTGACAATCAGTGGCAAGTTATCGAAAAAATCATCAACGCGCAAGAAAGAGCCAGAAAACATTCGCTTCGTGACATCATGAACGCCATTCTTTACATCAACAAGACAGGCTGCAAGTGGCGACTTCTCCCGAGAGAGTTCGGTCCGTGGCAGACGGTCTATTACTATTTCCGCAAGTGGAAGTTTGAAGGGGTTTTTGATGACATCATGGATACCCTTCATTCTCTTGTGCGCAAACTCATCGGCAGGGAGGAGA
>JAZLIR010000049.1:0-50361 GCA_045617485.1 Bacteroidaceae bacterium | reverse complement strand
AACTGCTGGAGATGCTGAAAGGCCTCGCTTAAAAGTATTGTTATCACAAGTGTAAAACTGCAAGTAGTATTTACAATCAATGTTTTATACAAACTGCACAAGCATACTTGTGATAACAATATACTTGTGATAAGTTGCGTTCCAGTGGGTGTTCGGGCAGGAGGGCAACAAGGACCTGCTGATAGCACTGCTCAACGAACTGCTACCGGACCTTCACATTGAAAAGCTGGAATTCTACAGGAATCGCCAGCTGTCGTTTGCAAAGGATCTGAAAAGCAGCGTCTTTGACGTGTCGTGCAGACTGGAGGCTGGCACTCAGATTGACGTCGAGGTGCAGGTGCGTGCGCAGGACTGGTTCGCGGACCGTTGCCTGTACTACTCCACCTACTGCATACAGAACCAGATACGTAAGGGACAGGACGAATACACGCTGAAGCCTGTCTATATAGTCTCGATCGATGCCTTCACGCGCAGGCACGCCCCGGAGTGGGACGGCAGCATACTGTCCAGCTACTCACTGCGCGAGGACCGCACGCACGAACTGATGACCGCCAACCTGCATTTCGTGTTCGTGGAACTGGAGCATTTCGACAAAAAGTGGGAAGATATTGACAATGACAAGGAAAGGTTCTACTTTTGTATCAGGCATCTGCATGAACTGGACAATCTGCCCGCCGGCTTTGCCGAGGGCATATGGGCCAAGCTGGCCCGCCAGAGTGAACTTGCGGAGATGCCGTCGGACGTGAAGATGAAATACATAAAAGCTATGACTACCGATATAGACAGACGCGCACAGATGAAATACGCCCAGCGCGTGGCACGCGAGACCGGACTGGCGGAGGGACGTGCAGAAGGACGTGCAGAAGGACGTGCAGAAGGTGAAGCCATAGGTGCGCTGAACAAGGCCATGGAGACTGCACGTAACATGAAAGCCGAAGGCATTCCTGCCAGTGTAATTGTCAGATGTACAGGTGTGACATTGGAGCAGGTGGCTGAATTATAACAATAACGCCAATAGATATGAAGACAGTTTTCATTACAGGCGGTTCTACCGGAATCGGTGCCGCTACAGTGCGCAAGTTCATTGACATGGATTGGAATGTTGTGATTTTTGATTTCAATCCGCAGAAGGGACAGGAACTGGTTAAGACAATAGACAAGCCGGAACGACTGCTATTCATTGAGGGAGATACCCGCAGCAAGGAGGATATGGAACGTGCCGTCAAAGCTGCCGTTGAGCGGTTCGGTGCCATAAACAGTCTGTTTGCCAATGCCGGTGTACATGGAGCCAATACTTTGCTCGATGTTACAGATCAGGAATTTGACCGAATTGTAGGCACCAACATATACGGTACTTTCAACACCTTGCGTCAGGTGGTTCCGCAAATAATAAATGCCGGTGGTGGCAGTGTTGTAATAAGTGATGCCGCATCTTTTGTAACCGGTGGTCACTATCTGGTAGATGGCGGTCTTGTTGCCCGATAGTCAGATATAAAAACAGTCCCATGATTATGCGCAGGATTATGATGGCCGCAGCTTTGGCGGCAGTAACGGTGCTGAATGTGCAGGCCCAGTCCGCACGGCAGGCTTCAATAACCGTTGAGAGTTCCAGGCCCAGTGGAATAATTGATGAAATGCTGTATGGACAGCTTTTCGAACACATCTATTTTTCTGCCAACAACGGAGTGTGGCAGGAACTTATCCAGGAGCGTTCGTTCGAACCGGAACAGTATCCTGGCATTCATCCGCGCGACGGCTACTTTGACGGCTGGTATATGGACGATGACATGGTGCTGCATTCGCCTACGCGTTATGAGCAGCCCCTAAAGATTGACAGCATAGGGACATGCGACTTTGACCTGACCATGGACGTGAACTGGCGTTCTTATAAGTTGGCCAGACGCAGCTGGAGCGGCGGTCTGCTGGACATACGTTTCGCTTTTCGCAACAAGGCCGACGGCACACCATATTATGTGCGCATTCATGACCCGTATTATGAGGGACGCACCTTCACTCCGGCGCAGACGCAGTCACAGATAGACGCTGCGAACGAGGCGGCCGCCCTTGCTGCACTACAGCAGCAGAGTGCCACGGCCGATTTCTCGATATGTGCCATGGAGGAACGTGAATCGGCCGGTTTTGGCGGTCGACCTGGACGACGCATGAGCACGCTGACGGCTCTGGCATCGGCTCAGGCCACCAAAGAGCAGGTGAACGAGGATCAGCAGTGGCACAAGCTGCGTGTGGAGAGCCGTGGCAGCAAGGCTACGGTGTTCTGGGACGACAGGGAAGTGGTAAGCTATGACGGACTGGAGCAGGCTGACCGCAATTTCCTGACTTTCTGGGTCAACTACACCGAGGCTACTTACCGCAATGTCAAACTTACCGGGACCGATGGGACCGTGCTGTTCGAGGGCACTCCCGGCGATGTGCAGATTCCGGCAGTGGCACAGCAGTGGACCGCATTCGGCGAGGGCGGCAGGTACCGTCTGGTTAAGGACGATGCCGTGAACATGTGCTATTCGCAGGAGATTACCGCTGGCAGAAAGGCCGAAGCCGGCATTTTCCAGGGGCCGCAGGACATTATTCCCGGTGAAGAATATGTTGGTTCAATCTATGCCAAGGGCAAGGGCGAACTTTTTGTAGGACTGCGCAATACAAAGGGAGAGTACGTAGCAAGACAGTCGCTTGGCAAGGTTGGAAAGGAGTGGAAGAAATATGAATTCACGCTTATACCGCAGAAAAGCGGTGACGGCGATTTTGCAATAGCCGTGAAGGGTGGTACGGTGCAGATCGATCAGGTGACAATGACAACACAGACTGGCCTTGACCTGGGCGGCTTCCGTCCCGATATTCTGCAGGCTGTCAAGGAACTGCACCCCACTTGCATGCGCTGGCCGGGCGGCGGATACGTGGCCCAGTACAACTGGAAATGGGGTATCGGCCCGCAGGAGGAGCGCGAGCGCTGGCCGCACTGGATGTGGATGGACTATGACCAGAATTGCTTTGGAACCGATGAGTTCATACGTTTCTGCCGCGAGGTGAATTCCGAACCAATCATAGTTGTCAGCGTCAAGTTCGAACGTCCTGACGAGGAATTTCCGCAGATACTTCAGGATGCCCTTGACTGGCTGCGTTACTGCAATGCACCGGCAACTGACGAATGGGGTGCAAAGCGTGCCGCAAACGGACATCCGGAACCGTATAACGTAAAGTACTGGGAGATAGACAACGAGATGTGGGAGATGGGCATTGAACGCTATGAGAAGGCACTGCGCATATTCTCGACCGAGATGCGCAAGATTGATCCGTCAATCAAGATTATTGCCTGCGGCGGATTCCCCGAGGATGCCGATTTCATCAAGCGCAGCGGCAACTATTTTGACTATATGAGTCTGCACCACTATGAGCAGCAGGGCGGTTATGCCAGCGGTCCGGAGCGTTTGGGCCAGCAGTATGACCGTTATGCTAGGATGTTTGCCGAAGGTCCCAATCCCAACTGCAAGCTGTTCATATCGGAATGGAATCTGAACAGCATTGACTGGCGCACCGGACTGTTTGCGGGCGGTTTCCTGAATATGGCCGAGTCACGCGACGTGGTTGCAATGGGGGCTGCGGCACTGTTCCTGCGCCGTACCGATTCGCCCGACTGGAACAATGCCTTCATAAACTTTGACTACAAGGATCTGTTCAAGGCACCTAACTGTCAGGTGACTGAACTGTGGTATGATCATTTCTCAAAGTACCGTCTGTCATACAGCGGAGAGACGGCAGGTCTCAGCATAAGCACCACACTTTCCGAGGACGGTCGCGATGTGATTGTCAAGATAGTAAACACCGCCAACGATCCTGTTGAGCTTGAGGTGAACGGTGACTGGGCATCACTGGACGCAGGCAGTTTCGATTTCTATGCTCCAGGCAGTCTGACGGCCGCCAACAGTATGGAGAACAAGAATGCCGTGGCATTGCAGCATACGGCTCCGAAGATTGCCGTGGGTACTGCAACGCTCACAGTTCCGGCACTGGGCGCCGGAGTGCTTGTGCTGACAAAGCAGCAGTAAGATGGTTGTCAGCGTGTCTTTGCAAGAAATTGCTGGAGTTTCCGGTCGCGTTCGGCCAGAAACTCCTTTGCTTTTGCAGTGTCGGGGTTCATGGGCCGATGGGCCATCAGTGAGCGCAGGCCGGCGGCTTCGTCAAGAAGGGGACGCTGCTGCGCATCGAAGCCCCATTCCATGAAACGCTCGAATATGATATCGGCCGCCAGCTGGGACGGGTGGAGCATGTCATCGGCGTAGAAGCGGTAGTCACGCAGTTCGTCCATCATGATTTCGTATGCGGGGAAGTAATGTGCGTTTTCAAAGCGTTCCACTATCTGGCTGACTGCCAGCAGAAGTGTGGATTTGCTGAGCTGGTTGTCGTGGAGTCCGTCGGCCAGGTGACGTACGGGGCTTACGGTGAAAATCCACTGGCGCTGCGGATTGCCGCCGACGTAGTGCCCAAGTGCCTGCACGCATTCGTCAACGCTCAGGCGACGGCGCTCAAAACGGCTTTGCGGCAGTTTGTGGCAGTTGGAGACTACAATGCCGCTGTCCTTGTCTGTATAGACGTATGCGCTGCCAAGCGTTACAACCACCCAGCCTTTGCGTTCGTAGAATTCACTTGCTGCTGCCAACTGGCTGTTTGCGTTGTCCAGAAACTCCTGAGCCGACGGTCTTGCAAAGCTGCTGTGATGGTAGAACGAGCAGAATCCGGCGCTTGTCTCTATGACATCGGACGGAACAAAGCTGCATCCGCATGGGTTGATGCTGTATCCTTCAAGGCTGCCAAGGCAGCTGGCTACGGAGCATGGGTTGAACTGCACTCCGAAGGGGTTGACCAGCGTGTCAAAGTAGTGTTCCTGACACCGGCGCCCCATTTCCTGCGCAAAGCACGAGCCAACGAACATGATGGAGTTGTGGGCCGATGCGGCCGGGCAGGTGCTGCCGCATGGATAGCCGAATTTCGGCTCCATGGGCTCAGTGCGTACTGTGGTCTGCAGTTTTGTCATTTATTGGTGATGCCCTTGTAGGCCAGACAGGCTTCCTTATACGATGCCATGTCGCCTATGTCGAAGCGTGTGCCCGGCATAAGCATGGCATAGACCGGAGTTTGGGTGATAAGCCAGGCAATGTAGCTGCCGGGAGCATCGACTCCGCAGCCTTCTTCAATGCCTTTTGCAACGAGTTTGGCATCGGCCTTTGTGTAATAATAGAAGGGTGGGCAGCACCAGTTGGATTGAGGCTGGGCCGGCTTTTCCACCATGCCGGTTATGAGGTCGGCGTCATTGACGTCAAGAACACCGCTTTTGGTAAGTCTGGAACGGTCGGCAACGTAGAAGCGCATGACGCACGATGTGCCTTTCCGTTTTGCGTACTCCAGGAACTTGCCAAGTGAGAAATCAAGTATTGTGTCACCGGCTATGACAAGCAGTTCGTCATTAATGCCGAGCTTGTCAATGGCATACTGAATGTCGCGTACGGCGCCAAGTCGGGTTTCGTTGGTGCTTGTACCGTCATCGACCACGGTTATCTTCTGGCTTCTTGTGCCTGCCCATTCCTGAAAGTGATGTGCGAACTTGTGGTTTGATATTACCACGTATTCATCGACAAGTCCTGTGCTGGCAATGTCTTCAACAAGCCAGTCGAGAATAGATTTGTCACCTACCTTGAGCAGCGGTTTGGGAAAGTTTTCGGTTAGCGGATACAGCCTTGTGGCATAGCCGGCTGCAAGAATCAGGCATTTCATATTGCGGTTTGTTTAATTATTGCACAGAGGTTCGGATTCGCGCGGCATCTGTTTTATACGCTCAAAAATGGCAAAAAGGTCATCGAGTTTTTCGGCACGCAGCATTTCTATCCGTGTGTGGCGGAAGTCGGGTATGCCTTTGAAAATGGGGCTTTGCGCCAGATGCCGGCGTATGTGTACTATGCCGCGGCGTTCATCGAGGCGGGCCACGCTGTCAAGGGCCTGCTGCTTTATGACATCCAGCTTCCAGTCGAAGCCCGGGTCCGGCATGAGGAGGCCGGTATCAAGGTAGTGGCGCACTTCCTTGAAAATCCAGGGGCGGCCGAAACTGCCGCGGCCTATCATGACGGCATCGACTCCGTAGCGGTCAAAGCATTCTCTGGCGCGTTGGGGAGTGGTGACATCGCCGTTGCCTATTATGGGGATGTGCATGCGGGGGTTGTTCTTCACCTCGCCTATCAGCGTCCAGTCAGCCTGGCCTGTGTACATCTGAGCGCGGGTACGACCGTGAATGGTCAGAGCCTGTATGCCGCAGTCCTGAAGGCGTTCGGCCAGATCGACTATGATTTTGCTGTCATCGTTCCAGCCCAGACGGGTCTTGACGGTGACTGGAATCTTTACGGCATCAACGACTGCTCTGGTTATTTCAAGCATCTTGGGCACGTTCTGGAGCATGCCCGCTCCGCCGCCTTTGCCTGCCACTTTCTTTACCGGACAGCCGAAGTTCAGATCAAGGACATCGGGTTCGGCGGCCTCGGCCATCCGGGCGGCGCCCACCATGGCATCGGTCTTTGTGCCGTATATCTGGATTACAACCGGGCGCTCTTCGTCGCACAGCTGGAGTTTTTGTATTGAACGGTTGACTTCGCGTACCAGCGCATCGCTCGAAATGAATTCGGAATAGACCATGTCGGCTCCGAAGCGCTTGCACATAAGTCGGAAAGCGGGGTCGGTCACGTCTTCCATAGGAGCCAGAAACACCGGTTTGTCGCGGAACTCAATATTGCCAATCTTCATAACTTCTGCAAAGTTAATTATTTTGGAAAATAGATTCCATCGATTTTAACATACGAAACTTGAATAATATGATAACTTTGCGGATAATTAGTGAACAGGCGAATGACCAGGAATGAATTTGAGATTATGGCGCCGGTGGGCTCATGGGAGTCGTTGGCGGCTGCTTTTCAGGCTGGGGCCAACTCCATTTATTTTGGAGTGGAATCATTGAACATGCGTTCACGCAGCGCCAACCATTTTACACTTGATGACTTGCGTGAAATAGCATTACAGTGCAATGAGCATGGTGTTCAGAGTTACCTGACACTTAATACTGTAATGTACGGTGAGGACATTCCGCTGATTCATGAAATCGTTGATGCGGCCCTGGAGGCCGGGATATCCGCCATCATTGCCTGCGATATAGCGGTCATGACGTACTGCCGCAAGGTCGGTATGGAGGTGCATCTGTCAACCCAGTTGAACATAAGCAACATAGAGGCGCTGAGATTCTATGCACAGTTTGCCGATGTCGTTGTATTGGCGCGTGAATTGAACCTGACTCAGGTGGCCGATATCTACCGATACATTCAGGAGGAGAACATCTGCGGTCCCGGAGGAAAGCCTATTCGCATTGAGATGTTCTGTCATGGCGCACTCTGCATGGCCATAAGCGGCAAATGTTATCTGAGCCTGAATGAACTAGGCGCAAGTGCCAACCGGGGTGCGTGTATGCAGGTGTGCCGTCGCGGATACATTGTCAAGGACAAGGAGTCCGATATTGAACTGGCAGTTGAAAACCAGTATATTATGTCACCCAAAGATCTGAAGACCCTGCGTTTCATTGATCGTATGATTGAGGCCGGTGTACGCGTGTTCAAGATAGAAGGACGTGCCCGTGGTCCCGAATATGTGAAGACTGTGACTCAGTGCTACAGCCAGGCTATTGGGGCGTGTCTTGACGGCAAGTTTACCGATGAACTGAAAGACAGTCTTGACGAGCAGCTCAGGACCGTGTTCAACCGGGGTTTCTGGGATGGGTATTACCTTGGTCAGCGTCTTGGTGAGTGGAACGAAAAATACGGCTCTCAGGCTACCGAGACCAAAGTATATGCAGGAAAGTGTACTGACTACTTCTCAAAGCTGGGCGTGGGCGAGTTCCTTATGGAGGCATCGGCCATAAAGGCTGGCGAGAAGCTCATGGTAACTGGCAACGCTACAGGTTGCATTACATTCAACCTTGATGACCCGAGAGTGGACTTGAAGAGTGTAACTGAGGTTCCACAGGGAGTAAGGGTATCGTTCAAAACCCCTGAAAAGGTGCGCCGTGGCGATAAATTGTTTCGTGTGGTATGTCGAAAATCTTAATATAGCATGACAATGAAAAATAACATTAAACCTGCCAATGGCAAATTAGGCATTTTAAGTGTAGGACTGGGTGCGGTTGCCACCACATTCATAACCGGTACTCTTATGGCCCGCAAGGGACTTGCAAAGCCTGTGGGTTCGTTTACACAGATGGGCAAAATGCGTGTTGGTCGCGGTGAAGCCAAGAAGTATCTGACAGTTGACAAGATAGTTCCGATGACACGCCTGAATGACATCGTTTTCGGCGCATGGGATGTATTTGAGGATAATGCATATGAAAGTGCAAAATTCTGCAAGGTACTGAACGACAGTGACATTGAACCAGTGAAGGAGGAACTTGAGGCAATCAGGCCCATGAAAGCCTGCTTTGATGCGAATTATGCGCAGAACCTTATGGACCCTCAGTTCGGACGTGTACCTGATCCGCTTTGGGCCATGCCCGACGATACCCGTTGGAATTACGCGCAGAACATACGTGCCGATATTCAGCGTTTCCGCAAGGAGAATGGCTGTGACCGTGTAATAGTTTTCTGGATTGCCAGCACCGAGGCATACACTCCACGCAACGAGAAGGTACATGGGACCCTGGCCGGTTTTGAGGCTGCAATGAAGTCCGATGATCGCAAGCATCTGTCACCAAGTATGATATATGCATACGCCGCGCTTATGGAAGGTTGTCCGTTCATAATGGGCGCTCCGAATGTATGTGTTGACATTCCGGCAATGTTCGAGTTGTCAAAGAAACAGGGACTGCCAATCGTGGGCAAGGACTTCAAGAGCGGCCAGACTATGATGAAGACAGCAATGGCACCTATCTTCGCTACCCGTATGTTGGGTGTGGAAGGCTGGTTCTCGACCAACATACTCGGTAACCGTGACGGTCAGGTCATTGAACATCCTGACAATTTCGAGACCAAGCGCATAAGCAAGGCATCGAGCATAGAATGGATTCTGGATGCCGAAAAGCAGCCGGATCTGTACTCCGATATAAGTCACGAAATCAAAATCAACTACTACAAGCCACGCGGAGACCAGAAGGAAAGCTGGGACAATATCGACATTTTCGGATGGATGGGCTATCCTATGCAGATAAAGGTGAATTTCCTGTGCCGCGATTCAATTCTTGCCGCGCCCATATGTCTTGATCTTGCGCTTTTCACGGACCTTGCTCTTCGTGCCGGTTTGAGTGGCGTTCAGGAATGGCTTTCATTCTATGTAAAGAAACCTATGACTTACGATGACGAAGCACCGGTACATGATCTTTTTGTTCAGTTTGCCATGCTGAAGAATCAGATACGTCTGCTTGGCGGATATGAGGCCGATCAGGAACTGGACTGAAACCGGTTCATAATTTTGCATATTTTCAACCAAAAACGCATATTTTTACAGATATGCGTTTTTTGTGCTTTATATTGCGTTTTTTCTTGCATACTCTTGCATATCGTATAACTAATATGTGTATTTTTGCACCCGCGTATAGAATTTTTATGCAATATGAAGAATAAGAACAACCGTCTTGAAGCCATCCGCATGGTCATTTCGGAGCAGGATATAAAGAATCAGGAGCAGTTGCTCGAAATTCTTACTGCCAGAGGTTATAGTGTGACACAGGCAACCTTGTCGCGTGACCTCAAGAAAATGAAGATTTCCAAAGTAGCCAATACATACGGAGACTATCTTTATGTTCTTCCAAACCACGCTCTTCTGCAGAAGAAGGCAAGTGCCCGTCAGCCGGATGAACCGCAGTTGAACCAGCCGCGTTATGGTTTCGTTTCACTGAACTTCAGCGGCAACATGGCGGTCATCAAGACCAAGCCCGGCTACGCAAGCAGTCTGGCATACGACATCGACGGACACAACATTCCGGGTATTCTGGGAACGATTGCAGGCGATGACACTCTGCTCATTGTCCTGTCGGAAAACGCCAATCGTATGGAAATCAAGCACCAGCTTGAACCTATTATAGTATCATTATAATTCTGATGGAAACAGAGATTAAGGTAATGGTGGCCGATGCATCCCACGAGAAGTACATCGATACGATTCTCTCCACCATTTCTGACGCAGCCAAAGTTCGCGGTACCGGCATTGCCAAACGTACTCACGAATATGTTTTGAAGAAAATGCTTGAAGCGAAGGCTGTAATTGCACTTGCAGGCGACCGTTTTGCAGGGTTCAGTTACATAGAGACCTGGCAGGACAAGAAGTACGTTACCACATCGGGCCTTATTGTACACCCCGACTTCCGCGGTCTGGGTCTTGCAAAGCGCATCAAGGACATGACATTCACACTTGCCCGCGTAAGGTGGCCGAATGCCAAGATATTCTCGCTCACAAGCGGTGCCGCCGTCATGGCAATGAACACCAAACTGGGTTACAAGCCTGTGACCTTTGCCGATCTGACCGATGACGAATCGTTCTGGAAAGGCTGCGAAGGCTGCGTGAACGTTGACGTACTTCATCGTACAAACCGCAAGTACTGCATTTGCACCGGCATGCTTTACGATCCGCATGAAAGCCTGCCCGCCAAGATATCGGACGAGGACATGAAGCGTATCATCGAGATTGACAAATTGGAACAGAACTGATTATACATAAGGATATGGACAAGAAGAAAGTGGTTGTTGCCTTCTCGGGAGGCCTGGACACCAGTTACAATGTAATGTACCTGACCCGTGAGATGGGTTACGAAGTATATGCCGCCTGCGCCAATACCGGCGGATTCAGCGAGCAGCAGCTCAAGACTAACGAGGAGAACGCCTACAAGCTGGGTGCTGTGAAGTATGTTACCCTTGATGTGACAAAGGAATATTACGAGAAGTCACTCAGGTACATGGTTTATGGCAATGTTCTCAGGAACAACTGCTACCCCATTTCAGTGTCAAGCGAGCGTATTTTCCAGGCTCTGGCCATTGCCCGCTATGCAAAGGAGATAGGTGCGCAGGCCATTGCACACGGAAGCACCGGCGCAGGTAACGACCAGATTCGTTTTGACATGACTTTCCAGGTCATGTGCCCGGGTGTTGAGATAATCACGCTGACCCGTGACCGCAATCTGAGCCGCAAGGAGGAGATAGATTACCTGAATGCCAACGGTTTCAGTGCCGATTTTGCAAAGCTCAAATACTCATATAACGTAGGAATCTGGGGCACGTCAATCTGCGGCGGCGAGATTCTGGACAGCAAGCAGGGTCTGCCTGAAAGCGCTTATCTGAAGCACCCGACCAAGAGCGGCAGTGAGATTCTGAGCCTTGGTTTTGAAAAAGGTGAGCTCTGCGCTGTAAACGGAAAGAAATTCAGCGACCGCATCAAGGCCATTCAGGAGGTTGAAAAGATTGGCGCATCGTACGCCATAGGCCGTGACTGCCACGTGGGTGACACCATCATCGGCATCAAGGGCCGTGTGGGCTTTGAGGCCGCAGCGCCCATGCTTATTATTGCCGCTCACCGCTTCCTTGAGAAATATACTCTGAGCAAGTGGCAGCAGTACTGGAAGGACCAGGTTTCAAACTGGTACGGGATGTTTCTGCACGAGTCACAGTATCTGGAGCCTGTCATGCCCGATATTGAAGCCATGCTTCTGAGCTCGCAGCGCAATGTGAACGGTACCGTTACCTTGGAGTTGCGTCCTTACTGCTTCCAGACCGTAGGCTGTGACACTCCCGACGATCTGGTTCACAACAAGCTTGGCGAATATGGCGAAGGTGCCAAGGCATGGACTGCCGACGATGCCAAGGGCTTCATCAAGATTACATCGACCCCGCTGCGCGCATATTACAGCGTGCATCCCGATGAGGAGAGATAACATGATTTTAATCTTTTATTAACTCATAAATAACTATCAACATGGCTGATAAGAAACTTTTCCGTTCATCATCTGACAAGAAACTTTGTGGCGTATGCGCCGGTCTGGCCAAGTATTTTGACCTCGATTCTACCATTATGCGCGTTATTTTCATCGTGCTCTTCTTCTGCGGTTGCATCGGTCTTATTGCTTACCTGATTCTTGCACTTGTAATTCCGGTTGAAAAATGATTAAGGTAGGCATTATTGGCGGTGCCGGTTATACGGCGGGAGAACTTATAAGGCTCCTGCTGAACCATCCGGACGCAGAACTTGTGTTCGTGAACAGCACCAGTAACGCAGGCAACCGCCTGAGTTCCGTACACGAAGGTCTTATTGGCGAAACCGACATGACCTTTACCGGTGAGCTGCCGCTTGACACGATTGATGTGCTGTTCTTCTGCACAGCTCATGGTGATACCCGCAAGTTCCTGGAAGCCAATACGCTGCCTGAAAACCTGAAGGTCATTGACCTGTCTCAGGATTATCGTCTCAAGGCCGATGACAACAAGTTCATATACGGTCTGCCCGAACTGAACCGCCGCGCCATCTGCAAGAGTCAGTACGTTGCCAATCCCGGATGCTTTGCCACAGCCATACAGCTGGCACTGCTGCCGCTGGCGCGCAACCTGATGCTTAACGATGACATTTACGTGAATGCCATTACCGGCAGCACGGGTGCCGGAGTGAAGCCCGGTGCAACTAGCCATTTCTCATGGCGCAATGACAACATGAGCATATACAAGCCGTTCACCCACCAGCATCTGGCCGAGATAGGTGAATCGCTCAGGCAGTTGCAGAGCAGTTTCGATTCCAAGATAAACTTCATTCCTTATCGCGGCTGTTTTGCCCGTGGCATCTTTGCTACCGTTATGGTAAGGAACACCAACAGTCTTGACGAACTGTACAAGATATACAACGAGTATTACGAGGCCGATTCGTTCGTTCATGTAGTTGAGGAACCGGTTGACCTCAAGCAGGTTGTAAATACCAACAAGTGCCTGTTGCATCTGGACCGTCATGAGGACCAGCTGCTCATTACCAGTTGCATTGACAACCTTCTGAAGGGTGCAAGCGGCACGGCCGTACACAACATGAACCTGCTGTTCAACCTGAAGGAGACTACCGGACTGATGCTGAAGCCTTCGGGATTCTGATTGTGCCGTCCGGACTGGAAATCCATTAGGCAATGCATTACACTCTGAAGGCCTATCTTATCCACGACATCGGTCAGTGCGAGAATCAGGAGGATGCGTTTTTCCCCCCTATGACAAAGGCATGCCACTATGACGGAGTGGAGCGGAAAGAGGCTTTCTTTGAGGGTGTGCCGCATACCGATGACACGCTGTTCATTCTGTGTGACGGTATGGGCGGGCACAGTCGCGGCGAAGTTGCAAGCCGTACGGTATGCGATGTGATGAGCCGGTCCATTGCCGATGCTGAAGCAGAGGGGGCCGATTTTGACGGCAACATGATCCGCAATGCGGTAGTCAAGTGCTTTGATGCGCTCGATGCTCAGGATAATCCCGATGAAACACTGAAGATGGGCACCACGATGACACTGCTCAAGCTTCACAGGAAAGGTGCGATGATAGCCCACATTGGAGACAGCCGTGTATATCACTGCCGTCTTTCGCAGGGAAAGAGGCGTCCTGAAATTCTGTTCCGCACCGAAGACCATTCGCTTGTAAACATGCTGTTGAAGAATGGTACGCTCACATTTCAGCAGGCGGAGCATTTTCCGCAACGTCATGTGCTGATGAAAGCCATACAGGCAGGACAGAAGGAGCGGGCCGTGCCCGACATCTATCAGACCGCCGATATCATGCCGGGCGACGTGTTCTGTCTTTGTTCCGATGGTATGCTGGAGGACCTGTACGACGAGGATCTGTGCGCCATGCTTACCAATCCGAACTACACCGACGAGAAGCGTGTGCAGATTCTGCTTAATTTCTGCAAGGACAACCGGGACAATCATACGGCATGGATTGTGAGAATAGAGTCGGTGATGACCGATGACGGTCAGCCCGTAGAATATGTCAGGCAGTCAGACAGTCATAAACCGGGATTGTTTAACCGTCTGATTGAACGTTTTTCCTGAAAAATTGGAAGCGTATGGAATACAGGAACGTACTACAACCGGGGACGCAGGTAAAAAGTCCAAGCCGTGTATACACGATAATGCACGTGATTGGTGCCGGCGCATACGGTGTGACATATCTTGCCACAACACAGGCTGTCGTTCACGGCGAGCTGGGTGACATCAGGGTCAATGTCTGCGTCACTCTGAAGGAGTTCTTTATGACGGAGCGCATGACACGCACCGGCAATGTGGTGGACAGGGACCTGAAAAATGACGAGATATCGGCTTTCGCACGCTGTTTCTACCTTGAAGCCGACAAGCTGTCAACGCTGTCACACCCGAATATTGTGAGCGTACTGGAGGTCTTCGTTGCAAACAATACGTGCTACTATTCCATGGAATACCTTTCGGGAGGAAGTCTTAGCGAACTCATAAGAAAAAATGACGGACTTCCGGAAACCGAGGCTGTAAAGTATGTAAGACAGGTATGCGATGCGTTGTCGTACATGCATGGCAAGAAGATGCTGCATCTTGACATCAAACCCGCCAATATAGTGCTTGATGACACCGGAAATGTAAAGATAATCGACTACGGACTGTCACAGCAGTATGAGAACAGCGGAGAGTCGGAATCGGCCGACGGATTGGGAGCAGGTACGCCGGGGTATGCACCGCTTGAACAGTCGTCCAAGGAGTACGGCCTGGTGTTCGCACCTACGCTTGATGTCTATGGTCTGGGTGCAACGTACTACAAGATGCTTACCGGATGTACTCCTCAGATGGCTGTGGAAATTGCCAACAAAGGTTTGAATACGCTTCCGCTTGTGCAGAAGAATGTCAGTCAGCAGAGTATCGATGCAATCAAGGCGGCAATGCAGCCTATGGTGGAAAAGCGTTTGCAGACTGTCGATGACTTTCTTGCCATGCTTCCCGCTGTAAAGAATGTTACGGCAGGCGGCAAACCGGAAAAGAGGAAACATGGAACCATGGTAATTGTTATTTTTGCATTGGTTCTTGTTGCCGTAATAGCTGTTATATGGTTACTTTATTTTTGAAGCTATGAATCTATTTGAAGTATACAGCCTGTTCCCTGTCAGCATTGTCCGCGGCAAGGGATGTCAGGTTTGGGATGAGAGCGGACAGGAGTATCTTGATCTGTATGGCGGTCACGCCGTTATAAGCATCGGCCATGCACACCCTCATTACGTTGAGGCCATAAGCAGGCAGGTTGCAACACTGGGCTTCTATTCGAATTCGGTCATCAACAGGCTGCAGCAGAATTTCGCTGAACGTCTGGGCAGGGCATCCGGCTATGAGGACTATAGTTTCTTCATGATAAACAGCGGTGCCGAGGCCAACGAGAATGCGCTGAAACTGGCATCGTTCCATACAGGCCGCAGCCGTGTATTGTCCTTGAGGAAGGCTTTCCACGGGCGCACTTCACTGGCTGTCGAGGTTACTGACAACCCTAAGATAATTGCTCCCATAAATGCCAACAACCACGTTACATATCTGCCCTGGAATGACCTGGAGGCTGCAAAGGCCGAACTCTCGAAGGGCGATGTGGCTGCGCTGATCATTGAAGGCATTCAGGGCGTGGGCGGCATTCAGGTGCCATCGGACCAGTATATGCAGGGTCTGCGCGAGGCATGTACCGCAAACGGTACTGTCATGATTCTGGACGAGATACAGTGCGGATACGGCCGTAGCGGCAAGTTCTTTGCCCACCAGTATAACGGCATACGTCCTGACCTGATAACAGTGGCCAAGGGCATTGCCAACGGTCTGCCCTGCGGAGGTCTGCTTATCAGTCCTATGTTCAAACCCGTTGCCGGACAGCTGGGCACTACATTCGGTGGCAATCATCTGGCTTGTGCAGCTGCAACTGCGGTGATTGACGTGATCGAGCAGGAACATCTGGTGGAGAATGCAGCTGCAGTGGGTGAATACCTGCTTAAGGAACTGCGCGGCATAAAGGGTCCGAAGGAAGTCCGCGGCCGCGGCCTGATGATTGGTATGGAATTTGAGGAGCCGATAAAGGAACTGCGCAAGCGTCTGCTTTTCGAGAAGCACATCTTTACCGGCGTAAGCGGCACCAACGTGATACGTCTGCTTCCGCCTCTCTGTCTGAGCAAGGCACAGGCTGACCACTTCCTCGAAGCCTACTCGGACCTCTTGAAGTGATTCTGTGAACGTGGCGGTTACTGACGGGAGTCGGTACCCCAGAGCATCTTCTGCTGGAGGGTGGCATAGAAACTGCTGCCCTCCAGTCTTATTACGCTCAGGGTAAAGGGTGCTCGGCGGATTGACAGCGGGGTGTGTTCGTGCAGCGAGAAGCTGTTTCCGTCAATAGAGACAAGGAAACTGTGACTGCGGCTGGCTACGTCAAGGTCAATGGTCTGGGTGGCAGACAGCACGAGCGGACGCATGGTCAGGCTGTGCGGGGCTACCGGAGTGACGACGGTGACGTTGGTGCCTGGTTCTACAATAGGGCCGCCAACGCTCAGCGAGTACGCGGTCGAACCTGTCGAAGTGGCTATTACGAGGCCGTCGGCCTGGTATGTTATGAGGTCCTGGCCTCCTACCCTGGTCGATATGGAAATCATTGACGAGATGTCGTGCTTCAGAATGGCTATGTCATTCAAGGCGTACGGGGTGTGACCTGCCGGCATTCCGTTCATTTCCAGTTCCAACAGGTGACGCTTCTGGATGGCGTATCGTCCGGAATCCAGTTTCCTGACAGCGCTTTCAAGGTCATTGGCGTTGACATCGGCCAGAAAACCAAGGCGGCCTGTATTGATACCAAGCATTGGAACACCCCTGCTGCCTACCTGTGCGGCAGCGCGCAGAAACGTGCCGTCGCCGCCTATAGTAATAACGGCATCGGCATCGGCAAGTTCAGACGGAGATAGAACTGTATGCCCGGATTTCTGCAAAAGAGCAGTCAGCCTGCTTTCGCATTGTTCCGATTTTTGAGCCGAGGTGTTTCCAAATAAGGCAATACGCATGATTCCAAATAATTTGTTACCTTTGTCGCAAAGATAACTGCTTTTTCATAAAGTTTGCTGCAGATGACAAGATTAAGCGTGAACATCAACAAGGTAGCCACTCTGAGAAACGCCAGAGGCGGCAATAATCCTGATGTGGTAAAAACAGCTCTTGACTGCGAACGCATGGGTGCCGACGGCATTACGGTACACCCACGACCCGACGAAAGACACATACGCCGACAGGACGTTTTCGATCTGAAGAAGGTACTGACCAAGGAATTTAACATTGAAGGATATCCGTCACCTGATTTCATGAATCTGGTGACTGCAATCAAGCCGGCACAGGTTACACTGGTGCCCGATTCTCCTGACCAGATAACATCGAACCACGGCTGGGACACCGTAGAGAACCAGCAGTTTCTTTCCGATATCGTTTCCGCACTTCAGGCGGCCAAGATAAGGGCCTCGATATTTGTCGATGCCGATGAGAGAATGGTGGAAATGGCTGCCAAAGCTGGAGCCGATAGGGTGGAGCTTTATACTGAACCATATGCGCGGAACTATATTGAGCTTGGACCGGAACAGGCTGTCGAGCCATTCCTCCTGGCAGCAAAAAGGGCACGTACCTGCGGTATTGGCTTGAATGCCGGCCATGACTTGAGCCTGGTCAATCTGGCTTACATGAAAAAGTTCATTCCGTGGCTGGACGAGGTGTCAATAGGACACGCACTGATTTGCGATGCGCTTTATCTGGGACTTGACAAGACAATAAAAGAGTACAAACACTGTATAGAAGACTGAAATCATGTTACTTCAATCAACAACACTTACACAAATGCTTGGCGATTCACTGGTTGGCGAAGCCGCTATCCAGATGGAAGAGGGTGCACAGAGCATCAATCTGTTGGAAATGGCTGTCAAGGGCGGCTGGATAATGCTGGTTCTCCTGTTGCTGTCAATTGTATGTTTCTACATTTTCTTCAACCGCATTTCTGTTTTTCGTAAAGTCAGAATCGGCGATCCGCATTTCCTGGACCGCATTCTTGATTATATGAAGAACGGTGATCAGAAATCGGCGCGCATTGTATGTCAGTCAACGAACTCTCCATTGAGCCGTATTGTCGAGAAGGGCATCGGTCTGGCAGGTCACAGCCGTGCTGACATCCAGGCCGGTATGGAGAATGCCGCCAACATTGAGATAGCAAATCTTGAAAAAGGCCTTTCAGGTGTTTCTACCATCGCAAGTGCCGCTCCTATGATTGGATTCCTTGGCACCGTAATCGGTATGGTACGTGCTTTTTGGGAAATGGCCGGTGCCGGAAACAACATCGATGTGTCACTTCTTTCTGGCGGTATATATGAAGCTATGATTACCACCGTAGGCGGTCTTATTGTAGGTATCATTGCACTGTTTGCCTACAACTATCTTGTAAGCAAGGTCGATACCATTGCCAACCAGATGGAATCAATGATACAGGATTATTCTGTGAATCTGGAACTCCCGGAATAAAGCAAAGTCCGATATGCTAAAGAGAAAGAACAAAATATCACCGCAGTTCAGCATGTCGTCAATGACCGACATTATTTTTCTGTTGCTGATATTCTTCATGATAACATCGACTCTGGTAAGTCCGAATGCTATTAAGGTACTGCTGCCGCAAAGTTCACAGCAAACCAGCGCGAAGCCTCTTGCCAGAGTAATAATAGACCGTGACCTGAACTGGTACGCTGCTTTCGGCAATGATACCGAGATGCCTGTCATGGAGGAGGACTTGACTTTGTTCCTTCTTGACTGCCAGACACAGGAACCTGAAATGTATGTCGCATTGTATGCCGACGAGACGGTCCCGTACAGCGAGATTATCAAAATATTGAACATTGCCAACGAAAACCAGTTCAAGGTAGTTCTGGCAACGCGCAAGCCTGACCGTAAGTAAATGAAGAAGGAATTTGACATAAAGTCACTGCTTCTGGCGCTTCTTGTAAACGTGCTGGCAATATGTCTGCTTATTCTTATGTGCATTGACCTGCCTGAAAGAATGGGTGAAAGCGGTGTCCCTGTCATGATGGGAAATGTTCAGGACCCATCAGCCGATTTTGACTTCACTCCGGTGGAAGCCTTGCAAGTCCCGTCTTCTTCGAGTGATGCTGCATCGGCCAGTACCAGTCAGGCGGAGCCTGTCATTACCCAAAATCTTGAGGAGACCGTTGCAATAGAAGAGGGAAGCGAAAAGACACAGGACGGACAAGCCCTCGAGCTTACAGAAGAGGAACTGCGTGCCCGGGAAGAGCAATTGGAGCGTGAAAAGACTCAGGCAATTGCCAGTAGCATGAACAGTCTGTTTGCCAGGAGCTCCACTATGCAGGCCACACAGGGCCAGTCCGAAGCGGAGGGTGCAGACCGTGCCGCAGGTTCGCCCGATGGCAATGCCGTTCAGGGAAAACTTACGGGCAGAGGAGCAAACGGTGTAGTGGATATGGGAGGCCGTGACTTGGACGGCATCCTGCCAATTCCAAGCAACAAGGGCATTTCTGAACAAGCCGCTGTTGTTGTCAATATTACGGTAAGTCCCGATGGACGGGTTATTTCAGCAACTATAAACAAACGAACCTCTACCGCCAACCAGGATTTGCGAGACAGGGCGGTAAATGCTGCACGGCAGGCCAGATTCAAACCTGTTCCGAGCCCCGAGAACAAGACAGGTACCATTACATACTTCTTCGTATTGCAATAAAGCCTTACAAACATGCTGGTAATATGCAGGATCTGGATTCGCGCGACGTCAAGTATCTGACCGGAGTAGGCCCCGCAAGGGCTGCTCTTCTGGCCGATGAACTTGGTGTGCGGACTCTTAAGGACCTGCTTTACAATTTTCCGTTTAAATACATTGACCGCAGCCGCCTGTTTCATATAAGTGAGGTGGATGGCACAATGCCGTACATTCAGCTGAAGGGACATATTCAGAGCTTTGAGACCAGGGGCGAGGGCCCGAAGAAACGCTTGACGGCATATTTCAGCGATGGCACAGGCGTGGCGGAGCTGGTCTGGTTCCAGGGCGCAAAATACATCGTAGACAAATATCGCCCCGGCATCGAATACGTCGTGTTCGGCAGGCCTTCCATATTTCAAGGCAAGGTTAACATATCACATCCCGAAATTGATCCGGAGGAAAAGCTGAATTTGGCTGAGATGGGACTGCAGCCATATTACAACACAACCGAGCGTATGAAACGTGCCGGTTTGAATTCGGCGGCATTGCGCAAACTGATTGAGAATCTGCTGGCTCTTATTGTGGAGCCTCTGCCTGAAACCCTGCCGCAATGGCTCATTGACCGTGAGCACCTGATGTCCCTGACCTGTGCGTTGAAGTCAATACACCAGCCTCATGATGCAATGGAACTGCGTCTCGCACAGGCGCGTCTGAAATACGAGGAACTGTTCTATGTGCAGCTGAATCTGGCGCGTTACCAGAGTGACCGACTGAGGCGCTTCAAGGGATTCCCCTTTCCGAGAATTGGTGAAAAATTCAATACATTCTTCAGCGAGAAGCTGCCTTTCAGTCTGACCGATGCACAGAAGCGCGTCCTGCGTGAAATACGTACAGACCTGGGTTCGGGCCGGCAGATGAACCGCCTGCTTCAGGGCGATGTGGGCAGCGGTAAGACCATGGTTGCCCTTATGTCAATGCTGATGGCCATTGACAACAACTATCAGGCCTGTATAATGGCGCCTACCGAAATACTTTCGGAACAGCATTTTGCAAACATCTCCTCCTATCTTGACGGGCTTGGCCTGCGGGTGGAACTTCTTACAGGCAGCATTAAGGGCAAACGCAGGCAGAACATCCTTGATGGTTTGGCCGACGGCAGCGTGAACATACTGGTAAGTACTCACGCTGTGCTTGAAGACCCGGTCCAGTTCAGCCGTCTGGGACTTGTCGTCATTGACGAGCAACACCGTTTCGGAGTCGCGCAAAGAGCCAGACTGTGGCGGAAAAGCGATACACCGCCTCATGTTCTGGTCATGACTGCCACCCCGATTCCACGTACTCTGGCAATGACTCTGTATGGCGATCTGGATGTGTCGGTCATAGACCAGCTGCCGCCTGGACGAAAGCCTATACGCACCACGCACCATTACAGCGGAAACATGACAGACGTGTTCGCGTTTCTGGACAGGGAACTGGCAGCAGGCAGGCAGGCGTACATTGTGTACCCGCTCATTGAGGAAAGTGAGAAGATTGATCTGAAAAATCTGCAGGAAGGGTATGATTTCGTAACAGAGCGTTTCCCGCAGTATGCTGTGAGCAAGGTCCACGGTAAACTGAAACCTGCCGAGAAAGATTCCGAGATGCAGCGGTTCAAACGTGGAGAAACCCGCATTATGGTGGCCACAACAGTCATTGAGGTCGGGGTCGATGTACCCAATGCCAGCATAATGCTCATTGAAGATGCCCATAGGTTCGGACTGTCCCAGCTGCATCAGTTGCGCGGGCGGGTGGGACGCGGTGCGGAACAGTCATACTGTATGCTCGTAACTCCATCGAAGATAAGCGATGATACGCGCCGGCGCATTGAAATAATGACTGAATCCACCGATGGCTTTGAGATAGCCGAAGCCGATTTGAAACTGCGTGGACCGGGCGATCTGGAGGGGACACAGCAGAGCGGCATAGCATTTGACCTGCGTCTGGCAAGTCTGGCGCGTGACGGTCAGCTTATTGAACATGTCCGCCATGTTGCGCGTGACATAATAGAGTCTGATCCGGGACTGTCAGAGCAACGGAACAGCGTGTTGGCAAGAGTTCTTGCCAGACTCAAGAAAAGTCCAATAGACTGGTCCTCAATATCATGATAAAATCGTATCTTTGCCAATTGTATTGAGATACAGTTTTTTGATATGACCCATCGTCTTCACGCTATATTTTCTGCCGTTATTTTTACGTTATTTCCCTTCAGGAATGTTTCGGCACAGGAACCGATGCCTGTATTCGTTTCCACTGTCACCGAATTCCCGATAATGACAATGCCTGATCCGATTCTTCTGAAATCTCCATATGATCTGGAAAATCCCGCATCGGACTTGTATCCTGAATGGGACAATGAGCAGAGCATAAGCAACTACGATGACGTGAAACTCCCCGATACTGTTTTCATTTCAATGGAAGGATATTTCATGCCGACCGACAGTACCCGCATAACCGACACGTTCGGATACCGTCCAAGGCGCGGAAGGATTCATAACGGTCTTGACGTGAAGGTTCAGATAGGTGATACCATACGCGCCGCATTTGATGGAAAGGTCAGGGTGTCAGAGTACCAGCGCAGGGGTTTCGGACATTATTTGGTAATACGTCACCCAAATGGTCTGGAAACGGTTTACGGTCATCTGTCAAAGAAACTGGTCGATGAAAACCAGGTAGTTCACGCAGGCGACCCCATAGCTTTGGGCGGAAACACTGGGCGTTCAACGGGTTCGCATCTGCATTTTGAGACCCGAATTGCCGGGCATGCAATAAACCCGGCACTGCTGTTTGACTTTGCTTCGCACAGTGCTGTCACGGATTGTTATCTGTACATTACGAAATCGGCTCCGGCTTACTACAAGGTCAGGAAGGGTGATACGCTCAGTTCCATAGCATCGCGCAATCAGACATCGGTCTCCAAGTTGTGCAAGTTGAACGACATTAGTTCAAAGTCGATACTTCGAGAAGGCCAGACCATAAGGATAAAATAATTCAATCAGCATTATGGCAAAGAACCCCAAAACCCAGTCTCCTGATACGAACAGCCAGTTTGAGCAGGTAATTGAAATGTGCCGCAGTCTGTTCGGCAAGAAGATGCAGGATTACGGTCCGTCGTGGCGCATCATGCGCACCGAATCGCTGACTGACCAGATTTTCATCAAGGCAAAGCGCATACGCAGCATTGAGACCAAGGGCGTCGCACTGATTGACGATGACATAAAGTCAGAGCTCATAGGCATTGTCAACTATGGCATTATTGCTCTGATCCAGCTTGAACACGGATACAGCGATACCGTCGATGTCGATGCCGACTGGGCAATGAAGGAATATGACCGCAAGGCCGGGGCTGCACTGGAACTCATGAAGAGGAAAAATCATGACTACGATGAAGCCTGGCGTGGAATGCGCACAACGTCATACACCGATCTTATCCTGACAAAGATAAACCGTACAAAGGAAATAGAGAGCCACTGCGGCAAAACCGTTGTGTCCGAGGGCATTGATGCCAATTATCTGGATATGATTAATTACGCTGTTTTCGGCCTTATTAAAATCAGTTTTCCTGAATGATGCTGAAACAGACGGAATCAAAACGCTGGCTACCGGCAACAGTAAATCTGTGCCGTGTGCTGTTGGGGCTTGTGTTCCTGTTCTCGGGAACTGTCAAAGCCATTGATCCCGTCGGCACCCAGATAAAGCTGTCCGATTATCTCAGTGCCATGAGTTTGGGCGGAATATTGTCCGATGGTGCTCTGCTTCTGGTGTCATGTATGCTGTCAGGCTTTGAAATGCTTATGGGCGCTTATCTGCTTATGGGTGTTTTCCGGCGCGGAACAAGCCTTCTTGTTCTTATATTCATGGGGCTGCTTACGCCGTTTACGCTTTACGTGGCACTTTTCAATCCTGTACAGGACTGCGGCTGTTTTGGCGATGCGCTTATTCTTACTAACTGGCAGACGTTCATAAAGAATACAATACTGCTGGTATTGGCGGTAACGATCAGAATATGGAACGGTCTTGTCACTCCTCTTGTCCGCGAAAAACGTCAGTGGGTGATAACTTTGGTGGTGCTGGCCATATCGGCGCGTTTCATGATTGAGAATGTAAACGGACTTCCGGCAATAGATTTCCGTCCATACAAGATTGGAACCAATCTGAGAGCCGAAGTTCTTGAC
This sequence comes from Bacteroidaceae bacterium, assembly GCA_045617485.1. GTDB lineage: Bacteria > Bacteroidota > Bacteroidia > Bacteroidales > Bacteroidaceae > Colenecus. Next base: position 26,375 of record JAZLIR010000049.1, on the reverse strand, counting down.
CGTCATAACCCGAAAATGACCGATTTTGTTGTCATGGACCGTAATCTTGACGATGTAACCGCCAGTCTGCTGCTTGACTCCGGTTATGTTTTCCTGATATCGGCCCCCTATTTGGAATCGGCCAGTTGGAGCGACCTCGACCTGATAGACGATTTACTGGAATACTGTGACAGGTACGGGTACCGCATGGTATGTCTTACTGCATCGGGACGCGAGGAAATACGCGAATGGACGGCCAATACCGCAGCCGGTTATGAGATATTGAACTGTGACGCTGTTCCACTCAAGACAATGGTACGCTCGAATCCGGGAGTGGTACTGCTGGATGACGGAGTCATTTCCAACAAGTGGAGTCATAGCGATATTCCAATGGACAGCGAACTGACGGCCCCTCTTGAAAAGCTCCCTGATGTACTGCACAGACCGTATGACCCTTTGCGTACTCCGTGCGGCATTGTTCTGCTGCTGCTGTTGCCTTTGCTGCTTGTGGCGGTAATTGAAAAAATTGGAAAGGTGATACATTAAACACATAAAACTTAACAGAAAAATGAGAAAGAAAATTGTTGCTGGTAACTGGAAGATGAACAAGAATCTCCAGGAGGGTATGGCTCTTGCAAAGGAGCTGAATGAAGTTCTGACCGCTGAGAAGCCTAACTGCACCGTTATCATCGGTACTCCTTTCATCCATCTTGCAAAGGTTTCGGACATTATTGACCACAAGCTTATCGGTCTGTCAGCCGAGAACTGCGCCGACAAGGCTTCTGGTGCCTTTACCGGTGAGGTAAGTGCCGAGATGGTAAAGTCAACAGGTGCCGAATATGTAATTCTGGGCCACTCGGAGCGTCGTGAATACTACCACGAAACTTACGATATCCTGAAGGAAAAGGTTCTTCTGGCACTGGCTAACGGCCTGAAGGTCATTTTCTGCATAGGTGAGTCTCTGGAAGAGCGCGAAAAGGGTATTCAGAATCAGATTGTAAAGGCTGAACTTGAAGGCTCAGTGTTCAACCTGAGCGCCGAGGAGTTTGCAAACATCACTATCGCCTACGAACCGATCTGGGCTATCGGTACCGGCAAGACCGCTACTGCTGACCAGGCAGAGGAAATACACGCTTACATCCGTTCGGTCATTGCCGACAAGTACGGAAAGCAGGTTGCTGAAGACACTTCAATTCTCTATGGCGGTTCATGCAAGGCATCAAACGCTCCAGAACTGTTCTCAAAGGCTGACATTGACGGCGGTCTGATTGGCGGTGCTTCACTGAAGGTTGCCGACTTCAAGGGCATCATTGACGCTTGGAAAAAATAACTTTACTTGAAATGAAAAAGACAGGACTGATTTGTCTTTTCCTTCTTGCTTCAATCCTGGCCGGTGCCCAAAGCAGGACACTGGTTCAGGATCTGGAGAAGGAAGAAACCGGGAAAGGACGCGTTACAGTTGAAATGGACGAAAGGCTGGACAGCCTTCTTGGTCCGAAATGCGATGCTCTGAATGGCGAAACGGTCAAGGCTACTGGCTACCGCATTCAAATATACTCGGGCAACAACACCCGTGCAGCCAAGGAGAATGCCACCAGGGCTGAGCAGTACATACGCGAAAATTTCCCTGAACTGCCTGTCTATGTCATTTTCAAGACGCCGCATTGGACCTGCGCAGCAGGTGACTTCCTGAACTTTGAGGAAGCATACGAAACGATGAGAAAAATGCGCAAGGCCAGAATACCTTACAAGCAGATGATACTTCTGCGTAATCAGGAAATCAACGTCCCCCTATGAGCAGTCTTATTCCCTTTGACGATGAACAGTCTCCTGTATTTCAGGAACTGATGCAGCATTATTCACGCATTCTTGAACTGATAGAGCCGGACTCCGGTCGCGAAGGTCTGCAGCGTACTCCGTTGCGTGTTGCCAAGACCATGCTGGATTTTACAAGCGGATACCGCATCGACCCTTCAGCCATGTTGAAATCAGCCCTGTTCAAGGAGGACTACAGTCAGATGGTCATAGTAAAGGATATTGACTTTTACTCGTTGTGCGAACACCACCTGCTTCCATTTTTCGGCAAGGTTCATGTTGCCTATATCCCTAACGGATACATTACGGGTCTGAGCAAGATTGCCCGTGTTGTCGATGCGTTTGCACGCCGTCTTCAGGTACAGGAACGCATGACCTCACAAATCAAGGACTGCATACAGGAAACGCTTCATCCTCTTGGAGTTATGGTGGTCGTTGAAGCGCAGCATACATGCATGCAGATGCGCGGCGTGGAGAAGATGAACTCCATTACAACGACATCTGATTTTACCGGTGCCTTCAACCGTGCCACTACCCGTGAGGAGTTCATGAATCTCCTCTATAGAAAATAATCTGACAGGATTTACATTATGCGGTCTCCAAGGAGGCGGGAGAGCGTAGTCCGGGCCTGCAGTAGTGACTGGTAACGCTTCTGCGCTTCGGCAAGCAGTTCCGGGCTATCCGTGACCGATGTGTCCTGCAGCTGCTGTTCCACTTTTTTAAGTTCCATCCGTACCACTTCCATCTGGTAATCGGCCATTATGTGACGCGTCAGGTCATACAGATGATCTTCGTCACGGACGGGCTTGTTCTTCTCAAACAGTGAACTGAGCTGATAGCGTTCCTCCATAAGGCTTGCCGCTGTCAGGCTGACAAAGTTCTCGGGGTGCGACAGGAAATGTCGTTCGCTGTCAAAACCCGGCTGTGAGCCATCCTGATTGTATATTTCAACGAAACGCTTATACACCGGATGATGGAATTCCAGTCCGTCGCCCGCCAGTGTCTGACAGATAAACTGTCCCACCGTTATGTCCTGACTGCCGCTTTCGCTTTCAATTGAGCACAGAGTCTTTCCGCCGAATCTTACAATGAGTCTTGACAGAAGTCGTTCGCGGTCCATCATGGGACCGAACCCCTGAAGCTTGAGGCTCCTGATTTCGTTCTTCAGCCTGTCCTGTGCCGACAGTTCCTGCTCCGGGGCCGTTTCGGCCGATGAAGTACTGCTGTCAGCGGCTTCCCGATTCGGGACCGGAGACTGCGGGTCATCGGGAATAATATCGTCCTGAGCCGGCCTGACGGGACGTACAGGCGTCGTCGCCTGACGTAACTGTGCTGCATTGACATCGGCTACCAGTATTTTTTCGGATATGCCCATAACCTGACTTATTTCGGTGATATAAACCGCACGCAGTATGTTGTCGGGGATGACGGCAATTACTTCAATTATCTCGCTGATTGCTTTGGAACGTGCAACAGGGTCATTCCTGCCGTTTTTCTGCATCTGCTTCAGGGTGAAGCTTATGAAGTCGGTGCTGCTGCCTTCAAGGAATTCCACCAGCTGTGTGGGCGTATGCGTCTGTGCGTAGCTGTCCGGATCCTCGCCGTCGGGGAGTGACACCACCTTGACGTGCATGCCTTCGGCAAGAAGCATGCGCACACCGCGTTCCGATGCATGTATGCCTGCGCTGTCACCGTCGTACAGCACGGTGATGTTCTCGGTGAAACGGTGAATCATGCGTATCTGTCCGGTGGTAAGTGATGTGCCGCTCGATGCCACTACGTTCTCGACGCCTGACTGGAACATACTTATCACGTCTGCATAACCCTCAACCAGATATACGTTCTGCTTGGTTACTATGGCTTTCTTTGCCTGATATATGCCGTACAGTTCGTTGCTCTTGGAGTATATGGCCGATTCGGGCGAATTCACGTATTTTGCTGTCTTTGCATCGGTCTGCATTACGCGTCCGCCGAATGCTACTGTTTTACCCGAAAGTGAGAATACTGGAAAAATGACACGGCCCCAGAAGCGGTCCCTGAGTGCGCCGTCGTCCTTTTTATAGCAGAGACCTGTCGCAATCAGATTCTTTTCGCTGTAGCCTTTGGCCAGCGCTTCCTTTGCCAGAATGTCTCCTCCTTCGGGGCAGTATCCAAGTTGGAATTTTTCAATTATGTCATCACGGAATCCGCGTTTGCGGAAATAGGCCATTCCTATTGCCACTCCCTGGGGCGTGTTGCGCAGTTTGTCATGGAACCATTCGCGGGCGAAACCATTTGTAATGAACATTGACTCGCGTTCGCTCTGCAGTTCCTTTTCGCGGTCGGTCAGTTCACGCTGTTCGACGGGGATGCCGTACTTCCGTGCCAGCCAGACGGCAGCCTCGGAGAAGGACATCTGCTCATGCTTCATTATGAAATGGATGGCGTTGCCACCCTCGCCGCAACTGAAACATTTGCAGATTCCACGGGCGGGCGATACTGAAAATGACGGAGTGCGCTCATTGTGGAACGGACAAAGACCTACATAATTGACCCCGCGTCGTCTGAGTGTCACGAATTCTGACACCACGTCAACAATGTTGGCGGCATCAAGTATCCGTTGGATGGTCAGCTGGTCAATCATGAGTTGTAAACGGCGTTTGGAATAGCTGTGACAAAGATACTAAAACCTCCAGAAGAAGGCGGAAGAAGGATTGGTTTAATTTTATTTTGCATTTAAGTGTTTTATTTGTAATAAATTAGGTACGTTAAGATTAAATTGTAATTAAAAATTTGCTACTTTTGACCTCGCATTACAAACTAAACATGACAACAGAATCAAAACCCTACAAAATCAAGGAAAAGACTGAGAAGGAAGCTTCATACCGCAGTCTGATCCGCGCCGAACTGGCTGATGAACTTTATGACCGCATCCTTACCATTATTGTGGCGGAAAAGAAGTATCGCAGTCCCGAATATTCGGCAAAGCAGTTGGCTAAGGATCTGGATACCAATCCAAGATATCTGTCGGCCGTTATCAATTCCCGTTTCGGCATGAACTATTCATGCCTTGTGAATGAACTCAGAGTACGTGATGCCGTTCACATGCTCACTGACAAGCGTTTCATGGACAAGACCATGGAGGAAATCGGACTGATGTCGGGTTTCGCTAACCGACAATCGTTCTATGCCGCTTTCTACAAGGAAAAGGGAGAGGCACCCCACCAATACAAGAAACGCCATCAGCAAAACCAGTAATAAATACAAAAACAAACCGCTTACCATATCATGACAGACGACCCGAGAATCCAGGAGATAAAGAGCAAGTTGAGGCTGGAAATGAATGGAGTCGCGTCGAAAAGTATGAGGGACAGCGGCATGAACTACGGGCTGAATTTCGGAGTAGGCCTGCAGGCTCTTAAAAGAATAGCCGGCGAAACCGTTCAGGACGGTTCGTTGGCTATTGCTTTATGGAAGGAGAATATCAGGGAATGCAAGATGCTTGCCGCCCTCCTTTATCCTGAAGGCGAATTCCAGCCTGATCTGGCTGATTTGTGGGTCCAGGAAATCAGGTGGCCCGATTTGGCGCAGGTATGCTGCATGTTTCTTTTCAGCCGCATGAATCAGGCATCGGTCATGGCTTTCCACTGGATTGCGTCCGATACTGAAATGGTGCGCTACTGCGGGTTCCTGACCATTTCCCATCTTTTACGCCAGGGACGTGAAATGTCCCGGAGCTATGTTGCCGAGTTGAGGGATCAGGCTCAGGCTGCCATTGCCGAGGGACAGACTCTGGTAGCCATGGCTGCACGTACCGCATTAGACTGTATGGAGAGCAATGGAAAGGAGTGATACGTCATTAGACAGGGCAAAACAGGCATTGGAGACCTACCTTCATGCAAAAGGTCTGAGGTGTACGCCCGAGCGGAACGCCATTCTTGAGGCTGTTTTCGGGTTTACCGGCAATTTTACTCCTGAAATGCTTCTTGAGGAAATGACAGAAAGGCAGAATTTCAGGGTCAGCCGTGCTACGGTTTACAACAATTTGACTATTTTTGAGCAGGCAGGACTGGTAAAGCGTCTGCTGCACGAAGGTAAAATCAAATATACACTGGGATGGCATGAAAATTGTAACGTCAGTCTGGTGTGTTCCGGTTGTGGGCAGGTGACTGAAATCCAGAACAAGCGTATAGACAAGCTGGTACATGAAATGAAATTGCGCCGTTTTCAGATGACTGGCTATTCGCTGCAGATATTCGGCTTGTGCAGCAAGTGCAGTCAGGCTTTGAGGCGCAGAATGAAACAGATAAAGAATAGACAAAACAAATAAAAGATACTGACTATGGAGAAAATTGATGTCCTTCTGGGACTGCAGTGGGGTGATGAAGGCAAAGGCAAGGTAGTTGACGTACTGACGCCGCGTTATGATGTGGTAGCCCGTTTCCAGGGTGGTCCGAATGCCGGTCACACTCTTATTTTTGACAATAAGAAATTTGTGCTCAAGTCAATCCCTTCGGGCGTATTCCAAGGCGACAAACAGAACATCATAGGCAACGGTATGGTAATTGATGCAGCTCTGTTCAAGGCCGAGGCATCGGCTCTTGAAGAGGCCGGCATCAATCTGAAGGACCGTCTGCTCATTTCAAAGAAGGCACATCTCATACTGCCTACACACCGTCTGCTCGACAGTGCGATTGAGGCATCGAAGGGTGCCGGCAAGGTTGGCACCACAGGCCGCGGCATCGGTCCCACATACACCGACAAGGTGGCGCGTACCGGTGTGCGCATGGGTGACATTCTGCGCCCGGACTTTGAGGAACGCTATGCTGCCGCCAAGGCCGCTCACGAGCGTACCCTCAAGAGCCTGAACTTCGAATATGACCTGACTGAAATAGAAGCCGCATGGCGTGACGGCATTGAGTATCTGAAGCAGTTCCAGTTCATTGACAGCGAGCATTATGTCCACAATGCGCTGAGCAGCGGCAAGACAATTCTCTGCGAGGGTGCACAGGGTACCATGCTTGACATAGATTTCGGCTCATATCCTTTTGTAACCTCATCGAACACCATCTGCGCAGGCGCATGCACCGGTCTGGGTGTCGCTCCAAGTGCCATCGGCCGTGTATATGGCATCATGAAGGCATACTGCACACGTGTGGGCAGCGGTCCTTTCCCCACTGAACTGTTTGACAAGGATGGTGAGGCAATGTCGGACCGCGGTCAGGAATTCGGTGCCGTTACAGGACGCCGCCGTCGTTGCGGTTGGGTTGACCTGGTAGCTCTGCGCTATGCCGTACGTTTGAACGGTGTCACCAACCTGATTCTCATGAAGAGCGATGTTCTCGATACTTTTGAAACCGTCAAGGCTTGTGTAGCCTACCAGCTTCCCGACGGTACAAAGACCGATGAGTTCCCGTTTGACTGCGAAGGCGTTACCCCCATATACGAGGAACTGCCGGGCTGGAAGACCGATCTTACCGCCATTCACTGCGAAGATGAATTCCCCGAGGAGTTCAACAACTACATTTCATTCATTGAAGAATATCTGGGAGCTCCGGTTTCCATAGTTTCAGTAGGTCCGGACCGCAACCAGACAATTGAAAGATAAATATGCTCTATTGGATACTTTTCATAGGAATTGCCGTTCTTGGCTGGGTGGTTCAGGCCAATCTTGACAGTAAGTTCAAGAAATACTCCAAGTGGGCCGCTCCACAGGGCATGACAGGTGCCGAAGCCGCCAGGCGCATGCTCCAGGACCATGGTGTCGGCAATGTGAAGATAACCTGTGTAAACGGACGCCTGACCGATCATTACAATCCGACCGACAACACCGTCAATCTCAGCCATGACGTTTATTATGGCAGCAGCATGACCGCTGTGGCTGTAGCTGCTCACGAATGCGGACATGCGGTACAGCATGCCGTGGGATATGCTCCGGTAAAAATGCGTTCCGCCCTGGTTCCGGTTGTGCAGTTTTCGTCCAGGATTGTGACCTGGGTGCTGCTTTTAGGCATTCTTGCGGTTGAGCGTTTCCCCGGTATCATGCTTGCCGGCATAGTCCTGTTCGCCATGACCACTCTGTTCAGCTTTGTCACTCTGCCGGTCGAGGTCGATGCAAGCCGCCGCGCCCTTCTGTGGATGAGGGATTCCGGCATTGCAACCACACGTCAGGCACAGGAACCCGCCCGTGAAGCCCTGAAAGCCGCTGCAAGCACTTATGTTGTGGCAGCTTTGAGTTCACTGGCAACGCTTATCTACTATATTCTGATTTTCACCTCAAGAAGAGACTGATGAAACCATCGATTCCAAAGGGAACCCGTGACTTCTCTCCATTGGAGATGTCACGCAGGAACTATATATTTGACACAATACGCAGCGTTTTCGGCCTGTTCGGCTACCGTCAGATAGAGACTCCTTCGATGGAGAATCTGTCAACTCTCATGGGCAAGTACGGCGAGGAGGGCGACAAGCTGCTGTTCAAGATACAGAATTCGGGAGACTACATGAGTGGCCTGACCGATGAGGAGCTGCTGTCGCGCAACAGTCTGAAACTGGCATCGAAATTCTGTGAAAAAGGTCTGCGCTATGACCTTACAGTACCGTTTGCACGTTTTGTCGTAATGCACCGCGAGGAACTGCAGTTCCCGTTCAAGCGTTTTCAGATACAGCCCGTATGGCGCGCTGACCGTCCGCAGAAGGGCCGTTACCGCGAATTCTATCAGTGCGATGCCGATGTTGTAGGCAGTGACTCGCTGCTTTACGAGATTGAGCTTGTCCAGATGATAGACATGGTGTTCAGCAGGTTTGGCGTACGTGTAGCCATAAAACTGAACAACCGCAAGATACTTGCCGGTATTGCCGAAGTCATAGGCCAGTCTGACAAGATGGTTGACATAACCGTTGCCATTGACAAACTGGACAAGATTGGCCTGGATGGAGTCAATGCGGAACTTGCAGAGAAGGGACTTCCACAGGAGGCGATAGACAAACTTCAGCCAATCATCAAGCTGGAGGGCGGCAATGCCGAAAAGCTGGATGTAATAGCCCGTGTGCTTGAAGGAAGCGAAGTCGGACAGAAGGGCGTTGAGGAATGCCGTTTCATTCTTGACGGTGCTGGGAAGCTTGGCCTGAATAACAACTTGGAACTTGACCTTACGCTGGCACGTGGTCTGAACTACTATACCGGTGCCATTTTCGAGGTCAAGGCCCTTGATGTTGAGATTGGTTCGATAAGCGGCGGTGGCCGGTACGACAACCTTACCGGAATATTCGGCATGCCGGGCGTAAGCGGCGTAGGCATTTCGTTCGGTGCCGACCGCATATACGACGTTCTGAACCAGCTTGATCTCTATCCCAAAGAAACAGCCGGCGGAGTCAAGGTCCTGTTTCTGAATCTGGGCAAGGACGAAGCAGCTTTCTCGCTGTCGCTGGTTACTGAACTGCGTCGTTCGGGCATAGCCGCCGAAATCTATCCTGACGAAGTCAAGATGAAGAAGCAGATGTCATACGCCAACGCCGGCAATATTCCATTTGTGGCCATTGTAGGTGGCAACGAACTGCAGGACGGCAAGGTGACACTCAAGAACATGGAGACAGGCGAGCAGAACCTTGTTGAGGCTACGCAACTCATAAACTGCATAAAGTAATCCACCCGCGTCAGCACATGGACAGCGAATTCGACATAAGAAAACAGCAATCACAGTCGGACCGTGATCTGGACAACGCACTGAGACCGCTCAGGTTCAGTGACTTCTCGGGTCAGGCCAAGATTGTAGAGAATCTGCGCATTTTTGTCCAGGCTGCCCGCCAGCGCGGCGAATCGCTTGACCACACACTGCTTCACGGCCCTCCCGGACTGGGAAAGACCACACTGAGCAACATTATTGCCAACGAACTGGGAGTGGGCTTCAAGCTGACATCGGGCCCCGTTCTGGACAAACCGGGCGATTTGGCCGGTATTCTTACTTCGCTTGAGCCCAACGATGTGCTGTTCATTGACGAGATTCACCGTCTTTCGCCCGTTGTCGAAGAGTATCTGTATTCGGCAATGGAGGACTACCGCATAGACATAATGATAGACAAGGGCCCGTCGGCCCGAAGCATTCAGATTGACCTGAATCCGTTCACGCTGATAGGAGCGACCACAAGAAGTGGCCTGCTTACCGCCCCGCTCCGTGCCCGGTTCGGTATAAACATGCATCTGGAGTACTACGATGCCGCCACGCTTGAAAAGATTGTGCTTCGGAGTGCGGCAATACTGAACATTCCATGTGACAGGGATGCCGCTGCCGAAATTGCCGGCCGAAGCCGCGGCACGCCCCGTATTGCAAATGCCCTGCTGCGCCGTGTACGTGACTTTGCCCAGGTCAAGGGTTCCGGACACATTACGCTTGAAATAGCGAACATTGCACTTGAGGCCCTGAACATTGACAAGTACGGGCTTGACGAGATAGACAACCGCATACTGTGTACCATAATTGACAAGTTCAAGGGAGGGCCGGTTGGTCTGAATACCATAGCGACGGCTCTTGGTGAAGACAGCGGGACCATTGAGGATGTCTATGAACCATTCCTTATCCAAGAAGGTTTTTTGAAGCGTACGCCCAGGGGACGCGAAGTTACGGACCTTGCGTACAGACATCTGGGACGTTCACGTTATGTTTCAGACATACCTGACCTGTTCGGCTGATATCTGGCGGACAGGTCTTGTGTTTTATTAAATGACGACCGATGAGAAAGTTTCTGAAAAATCTGATTCTGATAGCCATTATGACACTGACTTCAATAGATGCCAGCGCTGACAGGTATGAACGCGCATGGAAACTTGTGGACCGCAGCATTGAACAGGATCTTCCCGAGAGCGCGGCTGCAAAGGTTAATGAAATTTTTGACATGGCTGCGGCGGACCATGATTCAAAGCAGCTGCTCAAGAGTGCCATTTACATGTCACGCATAGAATCCATGATGGCGGGCGACAACCTGAGCAGTTCAATTGATCTGTTCAACAGTCTGCTGCCCAAGCTGGGTCAGAGCGAATACAAGGCGATATGCCATGCCTTACTTGCAAAGTCATATATCAAGTACTGGAACCGCAACAGATCGGCCATAGTCCGTAACCTGCCTCAGACCTCCGATGTCATTCCGCTTGACAAACTCACACCCGGACAGCTGTGCGATACCATAATGGCGCATTTGCAGCTGTCAATTGACAAGGCCGGCAACGCTCCAGGCAAATGGTTCGAGGATTTTTTTCCAGGCGGTAACAAGGAAGGCATGAAGCTGCGTCCCACACTTACCGACCTGCTTCTGGACAATGCCATAACGCCCATATCGGGCCAGAAACTGAACAAAGGTCAGTTGAAGATGCTCAGCGACAGACGCCTGTACGGCACCGGACCGGACTTTGTGGAGGCCACGCTTGAAATTGACGATGCCGACCCGGACCTTTGGGAACTGCATGTGCTCAATCTGCTTACAGCACGCCATCTGGAATCCAAGCCCGACATCCGTTCCACCATTGACAGCCGGCGTATGGATGTGCTGGGGAATATGCTTGACAGTAACGGCCGCGAGCAGTGGAGTTACGCCGATTCATTGTGGGTTGACGGCCTGGTGCACATGGCCGAGTCATACGGAAAGAAAATCAGTTTTGCCAGCGTATTTCTGAGCAAGGCCGCAGCCAGGATACTGGATTCGGGAAATATGAGCGATGAGCAGGAGTCACGTTACATGACTCTTGCCTCGAAGCTGTGCCGCAAGGCCATTGAAGTCTGGCCCAAGAGCGAAGGCGCCTTTGAGTGTATGAAGATGCTCAGCTCCATTGAGGAGAAGGAATTGTCACTTGTCCTGCCCTACGGCCTGACATCGGGCAGTTCGAGTCTGGCATACTTTGAATACCGTAATGTGGGGACCGTGTATTTCAAAGCCGTCGAGGTGGCCGGCGAGATAAAGGATGCAACGGTTCCGGAGATTCTTGACAGACTGGCGGCTGCCAGCACGGCATCCGAATGGAAAGTGGTGACGGGCAGCCCCAAGGACAATGTAATTCACTATGCTGTGACACGCATTCCGCCGCTCATGCCGGGCCAGTATTACATTGTTGCATCAACTGGCTCCAACTTCGGTCCTAAGGATATAATATCGTTTGCCCATGCAGAATGCAGTGCCATGACTTTTGTACAAATGGGAACCAGTGATGGCAGCAGCATTGAGGGCTACGTGGTCAACTCACGTACAGGACAGCCCGAAATCGGAGTCAGATACAATCTATGGGAGACGGACTGGAGCGGCAATCAGACCAGAAGGGTCAGATACGGATTTGCCGATGACAACGGGTACATTCTCATTGAGGGCCTGAACAGTTTGAACTACAATCTGGAACTGAGCCGTGGAGACGATGTATGCAACTGCACCGGTTATGTGAACGGTCTGCGTGACATGCCCCAGGAGGGGATAGCAAGGATATACACAGACCGTTACACATACCGTCCGGGCGACAGCATACAGTTTGCTGTGCTGTACTACAGCAGGCATGGCCTGAACTCGGGCAAGGTCATTGCGGACGCACCCGTTACGGTGTCGCTGCGTAACGCCTCGTCAAAGGAAACGGGTTCTGTCACAATGGTTACCGACAGTATGGGTATGGCCATGGGCAGTATTGTAATTCCGGCCGATGCCATGCCGGGACGTTTCAGCCTGAGGGCGGTGGCCGGTGAACAGGGCGAGAACGCCACGGTATGGTGCAGCGTGAATGTGGAGAACTTCAATCAGTCAAAGTTCTCAGTTGAGCTTGATGCCGCCAGCCAGCTGACATATTATGACCGTGAGATATGTCTTACCGGCAGTGTAAGAAGCAATACGGGCCAGACGGTGGGCGGCGCAACCGTACAGTGGAGTGCCGGTCTGACAGGCAGCAACGCGTACATATTTATGCCGAGAACCGATGCCGGTGACGCCAGGCTAGCCGGCGGTCAGACGGTGACTGATGCCGACGGCCGTTTCAGTCTCAGGTTCACGGTGCCCGAAGACATTACCGTTTCCGATTATGGTCCTACACCGGTTCACATACAGGTGTTTGTTACCGATGTGAACGGAGAAACCAGAACAGCCGATGCCAGTGTCATGGTGGGACAGGGCAGCCGCAGCATACTTTCCACCTTTGACGATGCGCTTGTGCCTGCCGGCGGCATGGATGTCATTGTGGCTCCTTATGACTTCAACTCCTATAGTGGAAAGCTGCTGAAGGGGAAGGTTCATGCGGTTGTCAGCGGGCTTGAAGGGACATGTGGAGGCATTGAACTGAACAGGGACCGGTGGGCATCGGGTTTGAAGAAACGTTATCTTGAAGAACTCACGGAAAGCGCTGCCAGACAGGAACTGGCAGGTTATTTCCCGAGATACTGTCTGGATTTTACAGGCCGTACCGTAAAAGGTGCAGTTCTGGTTGACGAAACGTTGGAATCAGGAGACAGGCCGGCATCCCTGCATATACCCATATCCCGTTCCGGAGAATATGAGGCCGTCTTTGAATCGGAACTTGCTGAAACCTACACCATACGGGCCAAGTGTATGCTTGAAAACGATCATGAGTGGGTGCCCGACGGAAGTCTGCTGTTTGCACTTGCTGAGTCAGATACCGTAAACGTGGGCGACACCGCAGTAATACGTCTTGGCAACAGGCAGGCGGGTTCGGTTATTCTGTATTCGGTGATTGACCGCCTTGGCATGAACCGCCATGGGACATTGGAATCGGCCGGCAGGCAAATGCGTCTGGAAATTCCCGTTGACAAGTCAATGGAGGGCGGTTTTATCGTGCATCTGTACTGCACGCTTGACAATGTGGACGAATATAAGGACTTCTATTTTGTAGTTCCGTATGCCAGCCACACGCTGAAGGTGGAAGCAAGTCACGGTTCCGATACCGTCCGTCCGGGCGATGAGCTGGACTGGAGTTTCAGCATAAGTAACAATGACGGCAGTCCGGCTGTGGGACGAATACTCATTGACATGTATGACAGCGCTCTTGACGCTTATGGAATCCACTCCTGGAATCTGCAGCCATGGAACAGTGTGAGGCCGTATGTAAGCCCCCTGCGCCGTTCGTATTATTCGCAGCAGTACAATCCCGGCTGGTTTTCTGCAAGTGAGTCCCGTCCATATTCGGGCAAGGTGGCTCTGACAGGCGTGCTGCTTGATCCGCTTGCCGGCTACGAGGCCATGGAGACTGCCGTTCTCAGAAGTACCATGCATCTCAGGGGCGTAGCAAAAAATGCCGATATGATGATGGACGAAGAGGTTCTGCCGGAACCGTCCGACGCTGAACAGCTGCCGGTTGCGGACATTGACGCCCTGCGTACCGATCTGAATCCCACCGGGCTCTTTGCATTTGCCCAGACCGATTCGCTTGGCAGAGCAACCGCAAGTTTTACGGCTCCGCAGCTGCTGACCAAATGGCATGTCCGTGCAATAATGTGGTCGGACAGCCTGAGTGTGGGACGTGTTGAATTTGACAAGATTACTGCAAAGGACATCATGATTGAGCCCGCCGCTCCGCGTTTTGTGCGTCAGGGCGATGTTCTTGACTTCAGTTTCAAGATAATGAACAGCACCGGTGCCGGCATGGATGTGAAGGCAGGCATTGAACTGACCGATGCCGTTTTGGGCAGTCCTGTCAGAGCTCTGGCCGGCGGACGCAGTTCAGCTGTCAGGACGGTGTATGTGCCTGCATGCGGCAGTGCTATGGCCGTGTTCAGGATAACAGTGCCCAAAGACGGTCTGCAGGCGTTGGAATACACTCTGTCGGCCACTTGTGGCAGCAGTCAGGATGCCTTACGCCAGACATTGCCCGTACTTTCCTCAAGGATTCCCGTAACAGAAGCCATTTCGCTTTTCAATAACGGCAACGAAACACGCAGCTTCAGTTTTGACAGGCTGAAACAGCCTCTGTCGGCCGATGCTGCCGATGAGCGCATGGTTCTGGAATACAGCACCACGCCGATGTGGTATGCCATCCAGTGTCTGCCGTCACTGATAAGGACCGATGATCCCAGCTCGCTCCGTCTGGCTCACAGCATAATGGGAAACGCATCGGCCATCAACATACTCAGGCGTTATCCCGATGTCAGGGACATGGTCAGCCAGTGGGCGTTGCAGCCTGCAGGCCGGTTGGAGTCACGCCTGGAACGTAACAGCACCACGTCGGGCATACTTGCGGAGAATACGCCGTGGTATATGCAGTCGCAGAACGAGAAAGAGCGCCTGCACATGTTGGGAAGCGCCCTGAACGGGGTAACCCTTGAAAGTCAGCTGGACGAGTCCCTTTTCAGGCTTGCCGCCATGCACATTGACGGTGCCGGCTGGCCTTGGATGAACGGCATGGCCCCCGATATCCATATTACCACAAGCATCCTGGACTGCTTGGGCCGTCTCAGGGAGAATGGGGCACTTGTATTCGATACCGATATGGAGAAGGCCGTATGCGATGCCCTTTCATGGCTGGACGCGCAGTTTGCCCGTGAGATGGAGGCCGATGACAAGCCTGAACAGCTGTATGCGCAGGAACTTTCGTATCTGCTGGTACTGCAGCGTCTGGACGACCTGCTGTACTCCAACCGCCGCAGCGATGTGCACAAGTTCTTCCTGGACATTGCCGGAAGGCAGGATACGCGCAATATGAACTTGATGGAGAGGGCACAGCTTGTCATAGTGCTTCTCAAGACCGATGCCGGCCGGGCTGAACATGTGGTTCAGACCATGCTTGAACGCTCGGTGCTGGAAGATGAGATGGGCCGGTACTGGAAGGACAACAAGTCAGGATACCGCTGGCAGGACGCTCCAATCGAGGCCCAGTCGCTTGCCATTGAGGCATTGCAGGCCACCGGTCATGAACAGGAGGCTGTGGAATGCTCGCGCTGGCTGCTGAAACAGCGTCAGACCGGTGACTGGGGCTCATCGGCCGCTACGTCACATGCCGTGTCCGCACTGCTGGCTACTGCCGGAGGCAGTGTTCAGATGTCGCCCGACATAACGGTGAATATTGGAACCGGCAGCTTTACGGCGGCCTACAACAGCAGCTGCGGCTATATGAAGGTAGAACTGCCTGGCCGCGCAGAGCCATCGGCCTCGGACATAACGGTGCAGAGCCGAAGCGAAGGCATAAGCTGGGGCGCTGTGTACTACATGTACACTGACCTGCTGGAAAATGTTGCCGGGAGCGCTAACGGAATGACATTGGAGCGCAGCCTGTGGCGTGTGGCTGCCGGTAACGACGGCGAAATTCTTCAGCCTGTGGGGAACGGTGAGGAACTCCGTGTAGGTGACCGCATGCGTGTAAGGCTCAGACTGAAGACCACCCGTGCAGTGGAATATGTGCGGCTCAGGGATATGTGGGCTGCAGGCTTCGAACCCGAAAGCACATCTGCCGGATGGAGGGGCGGATTGTTCAGCCGCGGTTATTACATGGCTCCGGGCAATACCGGCATGGATTTCTATTTTGACCGGTTGGAGGAAGGCAGTGTGGAACTGGAGTACGATATGTTTGTGCAGAAGGCCGGTATCTTCCAGGCCGGAAGGGCCGAGGTCCAGTGCCTGTATTCACCGGATATGCGCTCCGGAACCGGGTCGCAGAAAGTTATTGTAGAACAATAAGAAGCAGCGTTTTAATCGAACATTTCAAAACTGCTTCTAACATTATTTCCATTATGGTTCTGAACTGGATTTGGATTGCGTTTTTCCTTGTAGCGTTTGCGGTGGCGGTCATTCAGCTGTGCATGGGCAATGCACAGGTGTTCGGCGACATTATGGACTCCATGTTCGCATCGGCAAAAAACGGTTTTGAAATTTCGCTGGGCCTTACCGGCGTGCTGTCTCTGTGGCTCGGCGTAATGAAGATAGGCGAAAAGGGCGGTGTGGTGAACGGCTTTGCGCGTCTGCTCAGTCCTGTGTTCTGCCGCCTGTTCCCGTCGCTTCCAAAGAACGACCCTGCATACGGGCATATTTTCATGAACATTGCAGCCAACATGCTCGGGCTGGACAATGCCGCCACTCCCATGGGACTCAAGGCCATGCAGAGAATGCAGGAACTCAATGACAGGAAGGATGTGGCATCGGACCCCATGATAATGTTTCTGGTGCTGAACACATCGGGACTTACTCTCATACCTGTAAGCGTGCTGGTATATCGTGCGCAGATGGGTGCGGCCCAGCCTGCCGACGTCTTCATTCCCATACTGCTGGCAACGTTCTTTTCGACCATGGTGGGGCTGCTGGTTACCTGCTTCATGCAGAAGATACGCTTTGACAGGGTGCTGGTTCTGTTCCTGGGCGGGCTGAGCGCAGTAGTGGCACTGATTATCTGGGGTTTCAGCCGTCTGCCCGACGTGAAGATAGGCACTGTCTCGACAAGCGCTGCCAACATTATTCTGATGCTGGTCATTGTGGGTTTCCTGCTTGCCGGTATCAGGGCAAGGATAAATGTTTACGAGGCTTTTGTCGAGGGGGCTAAAGACGGCTTCAAGACTGCGGTCTCAATCATTCCGTACCTGATTGCAATACTTGTCGGCATCGGGGCATTCCGTGCCTCGGGTGCCATGGATGCCCTTTGTGACGGCATCGGCTGGCTGGCACGCACCTGCGGACTTGACGACGGCTTTGTGGGAGCCCTGCCCACCGCACTCATGAAGCCTCTGTCGGGCGGCGGTGCACGCGGCCTCATGATTGACGCCATGACCGCGTACGGAGCCGATTCGTTTGCCGGCCGTCTGGCATGCCTGTTCCAGGGCTCGACAGACACCACCTTTTATATACTGGCGGTTTATTTTGGCAGTGTGAACATAAGAAATACAAGATATGCGGTAGGCTGTGGTCTGCTGGCAGACCTTGCGGGGATTCTGGCGGCAATATTCATGGCGTACCTGTTTTTCGGATAATACATTATGATTGGATTTGCTGTTGAGAACGTGAAGATGCCGGCCATTGACCGCAACAGGGTCAGAAAATGGCTGAAGGCTGTCGCTTTGGAGCACGATGGCCGTCAGACGGGCAGTCTTAATTACATTTTCTGCGACGATGAACGCATTCTTCAGGTAAATAACGAGTTTCTGGGACACGATTATTACACCGATATCATTACCTTTGACTACAGCACACCGAAAACGGTAAGCGGTGACATGTATATAAGCCTGGATACGGTATTGAGTAACAGCCGGTTGTTCAAGACATCGTACGAGAGGGAACTGCTGCGTGTCATTGTTCACGGCGTGCTGCACCTTTGTGGGATAAACGACAAGGGGCCGGGCGAAAGGGCTGTTATGGAGAGTCATGAGAACCGCGCACTGGATATGTGGAACAATAACAATTTCTGATTATGGCAAGATTCAACGATATTGTAATGGGAGCATGCATGGCCATGGCACTTGCATGCGCCACTCAGGGTTACGCTCAGGTTGTCCGTCAGGATGACAGCCGTCTGCTTGGCGAGTGCCGCAGTCTGTTTGCGGCGGGTTCATACAGTCAGGCCGGTCTGTTACTGAATCAGGTATCAGGAAACAGCAGTCTGGCATCGGCTCAGGAAATTGATTATATGAGGGCGGTAATAGCCGCAAACACAGATATAACATCGGCCAAGCAGCTGCTTGAGTCGTTTCTCCGGAATTACGAAGGTTCGGCCTATACGGACAGGATTCTGGCCTACTACGGCGAGGCCTGTCTTGCAACCCGTGATTTTAACAAGGCTCTTGGGGCCTATGACGAATGCGATGTCAT
Organism: Bacteroidaceae bacterium; assembly: GCA_045617485.1. Taxonomy (GTDB): domain Bacteria; phylum Bacteroidota; class Bacteroidia; order Bacteroidales; family Bacteroidaceae; genus Colenecus. Next base: position 7,841 of record JAZLIR010000049.1, on the reverse strand, counting down.
GAACCTTGGCAGTATCGAACGTGTCAGGGCTGAAATGAATTACGCCATCCTGCTGTATCGTAGCGGAATGACCGACGAGGCCGATGTGCAGTTGGAACTATGCCGCGAAGACTGTCCGGAAGACATGAAGGAAGAATGGCTGTTCTACAAGGCTTTCTCCGACTATCAGAACGGCAGGTATGAGGAAGCCGGCCGTATTTTCCCGCTTTTCCTTGACACACGTCATCAGGCCGAGGCAAGGCTTTACCTGGCACAGATGGCAATGGAGAACAATCGACAGTCTGCGTTTGACGTACTTGACATGAAGGGCCTGTCGGACGATGAGGGCGAAAGTGAAATAGGCCTTGAAGCCCTGCGTTTGCTGGGTGAGAACAGTCTGAAAAACGGAGACCCGGAAGCTGCCGCCGATATTCTGCTTGATTATATAGACAAGGCAGGCGACAGGGTTCAGCCGCGTGACCGGTATCTGGCAGGTACAGCCCTTTATGAGATGCGGCAGTGGGATGCCGCCATTGACTGTCTGGCTCCGGTTGCGGAAGGCAGTGGTGAGATGGCTCAGAGCGCAGCGCTGTACATGGGACTGGCAGCCTTGAAGAATGGAGACAGACAAATGTCATGCATATCGTTCCAGCGTGCCTGGCAGATTCCGGGACGTGCCGATGTCCGCGAGCAGGCCTTGTACAATTACATAATGCTGATGCATGAATCAAAGGCATCGCCCTTCGGTGATGAAGTGCAGGCCATGGAGACATTCTTGAACGATTATCCGAAATCGGCCCATGCCGACAAGGTGATGCAGTGTCTGGCTCAGGAGTATGACAACGCCAGCAACTTTGAAGCAGCATTGGCATCGATAGCACGCATAAAGAACCCCGGTACCAAGATTCTGGACTCAAAGCAGAAACTGCTCATGCAGAAGGGAACTGTCGAATTCATAAACGGAAAATACGAGAGTGCGGCCTCCATCCTGGCCGATGCCGAAAAACTTGGTCAGTTTGAAGCTTCTCGTACTGCAGAACTGCTGTTCTGGCGAGCCGAGTCATATTACCGTATCGGTCAGACCGACAAAGCTGAACGTGATTGGAACAGCAGTCTGGCTGCCAGTTCTGCGAATGGTCGAAATGCAGCCATGGCGCACTATGGCCTTGGATACGCACTGTTCAACCGTGGTTCATATTCAAGTGCTGCAAACCGGATGCAGCAGGCTCTGGCTGTGAAAGGCGGTCTTGATGAGTCATTCTCTGCCGATGCATATCTGCGTCTGGCAGACTGTCAGCTTAACCTGAAGCAGTATTCCAATTCTCTGGATACATATAACAAGGTACTGTCAATGAACAGCGGTCAGAATGACTATGTGCTTTCACAGTGTGCCGCAGTGAACGGACTCATGAAACGCAACTCCGACAAGATTGCCTGTCTGGAGCGTCTTACAAGGGAATATCCGAATTCGCAGTATGTCCCGCAGGCCCTGTTTGACATGGGAGCCACATATCAGCAGGCTGGCGATTCAAAGAATGCAATTGACATGTTCCAGCGTGTAGTTAAGTCATATCCGTCACTTGACCTGTCACGCAGGGCCGCCGTCGAGACTGCATTGGCGTACTACCGCATGGACGACTATGACAACGCCAAAAAGATGTACCGCAAGGTCATAGATAACTACCCTGGCAGTGCCGAAGCGCGTACTGCAATGTCCGATTTACAGTCCATATATGTTGAACAGGGCGATGCCGCATCGTTCATCAAATACACACAGGAAATGGGCGGTCAGGCAGTTCTGGCTCCAAGCCAGCAGGACTCGCTCAGCTATGCCGCCGCTGAAAGCAGATACGGCAAGGGTGATATGGCAAATGCCTTGAAACTGTTCAGTGAATATCTTGCCAAATACCCGAATGGAGCCTTTACAGCCGATGCACGTTACTATTCAGCCGTTATCTATGAGAAGAATAACGACTATGACAATGCTATTGACTTCTATCTGGAGGCGGCATCGGCCGAAAACAGCCGTTTTTCAACATACGCACTGACAAATGCGGCCGATCTGGCATACTCGGTAGGCGACTACGAAACTGCCATGGACCTGTACATACGCCTGTACAGAAAGGCATCCGATCCGGCAATCAGGGAGACCTGTGCCGAAAGGACCGTGCTCAGTGCCGGCAGGATTGAAGAATACGAGGCAGTTCTTGAATTCTACGATGCCGCCGTCAAAGGCAGTGCCGGTGCCCTGCAGCTGGCCGATATGAAATACTACAAGGCCAAGGCTCTTCTGGCAAAGAATGACAAGGGTAAGGAACTGCATTCGCTTCTGGAGGAACTTTCAAAGGACACCCGTTCTCAGAACGGCGCAGAATGTGATTATCTGCTCAGTCAGTTGCTGTATGACCAGGGCAGTGTGGACAAGGCTCAGGACAATATCATGGAACTGATGGCCCAGGGCACTCCGCATCTGTACTGGCTGTCAAGAAGCCTTATCCTTTTGAGCGACATACTCAAGGAGCAGGGAAAGAATACCGAAGCCAGACAGTACTTGCTCTCGTTACAGGCAAACTATACTGAAAAGGATGACATTGCAGGCATGATAGAAGAACGTCTTAACAAATGAACGCTATGAGAAGAAACATATTGCTGGCAGTAAGTGCCATGATGGTTGCATTTCCTGCTGCCGCCCAGCAGGCAGGTTGGGAAAGGTCGCTTACAATTGAAGGACAGTATAACCCGAATACCGGCAAGGAAAGCAAGCTCCTGCCTGTTCCCGAACTCAGGCAGCCGGTTCCGTCACAGATCAAGGTCGATTATATTACCCTGGAACCTGCAAAGGCAAGTCCTGAACCACGTACCATGAAAGTCCTTTCCAGCACTTCAAACGATCCAGAATACCCGATGTTTGACGGATACGCCACTCTCGGTTACGGATTCCAGAATGCCCTGAATGGGAATGTCGGACTGATATGGCGTTTCTCACAGCGTGACCGCCTGGAGTTCAATGCCGGCCTTGACGGGTACAATGCCAGAACCGACGGATGGAGACAGCGCCTTATGGATGCCAGGGGAAGCCTTTCGTACACGCATCTGTTTGACCGCTTTGACCTTGGCGCATTCGGTACTCTGAATTATTCACACCGTAATTTCAGACGTGGAGATATCGGTGAGATGATCGATCTTGGTGAAGACAGCCTTATGCAGCATTCGTGGTACGGCAAGTATGGTGTCAGTGTCAGTTCCAAGGCCGATGCGGCAATCCAATGGACATTCGGTTTCAGCCAGGAGAATCTGGAACGCCGTGGGCTGACCATCTACAGCTTTACTCCAGATAATGACGAAATGATTTTCCGGGTCGATGCAGGTGCCGCCATGCCGTTTGACTTCGGTACCATATCGGTAAAATACCGTCAGAAATCGGTAAACCGCAACTGGACCAGCATGTACGGATATGTATATGACAATTTCTCGACATTCACACTGACTCCTGAATGGAAATCTGTAATTGGAAGTGTCAGGACATGTTTCGGCGTCAACCTTGATTTCCGCTCGGCTATGGGTGAGACGTTCATGTTCTCGCCCAGGATAAGTGCCGAATATGACATAAACAGCCAGTTTACCGTGTGGGGCCGTCTGGACGGCGGGCTTGAAGAACACAGCATGTACAGCCTGTCTTCGATATCGCCTTACTGGTCCGAATACCGTCCCATACGCGACGGATACACCCTGACCCGCTTTGAAAGCGGAGTGAAGTATTCGCTGCCGTCGGTTCTTACGGCAAGCGCCCGTATTGGAATGCGCTATACCAAGGACGAGATATTCCAGATTGCCGACTGTAAGGGCAGAATTGTAACGTCGGAACTCCTTCAGGACAACGCAAGCGTAATGTGGACAGGGTTCGATGTCGCCTGGGCCATGGGCAGCCGTTTCGATGCCAAGGCAGCTCTTGAACTGTACAGCTGGACAGGCGATTATTGCGGGAGCATTCTTACATACAAGCCTGTAGCAGTTGCCCAGCTTTTCGGCCATGCCAGCGTATATCCGGGCGTTGACTTGAGCGCACAGTATAACTGGCAGCGCTTTGCTCTGTGCGATGATGGCGAAAGACGGAATGCCATCAACGAACTTGAACTGCGGGCAGACTGGCAGATTATAGATAATCTGTCAGTATATATGAAGGCCGCCAACCTGTTTGGTCACAACTTCGAGTATTGGGCCGGCTATCGCGCCTTGAAGCCCTACGCCCTGCTTGGTGCAACCGTAAAATTCTGAAAGGCATCCAACCGTCATACCGGTCGATATACTTTCTATGTACCTTGGAATAACGGAGTATCACCTGATACTCCGGACTACAGAGGTACATTTACACGGTTTTCTGTGTTTTTTGCAAAAAACACTTTTGAATATTTTCTGTTCAATGCAAAAAACACTGTAATTGCAGAAACAGTCAATGGCCGACATGGACAAATTATTTGATAGTGTTTGTCATGCCGGTATTCTTCCCGCTGAAACGGCTGCGGCTCAAAGAGCTATAGTCGTTCCGGTCAGGGTGTCCAGCGATGACGCCTTGGTGATGAGTACCGATGCGACACCGGCGTTCAGGGCGTTGAAGGCGTTCTGAATCTTTGGAATCATGCCGCCCGATATGGTGCCGTCCTCAACCAGACGCGGGAAATCATAGTATGAGAGGTACGGGATGACGCTGTTGTCATTGTTCTCGTCAAGCATTACGCCCGGTTTTTCAAAGCAGTAGATAAGGGTGACCTTGAAGTACGGGGCAAGAGCCTTTGCGGTTTCGCCGGCTATGGTGTCGGCATTGGTGTTCAGAAGCTGGCCCTTGCCGTCGTGGGTGAGAGGTGCAAGTACCGGAACGATGTCCTGCTCGAGCAGGCTGCTCAGAAACTTGGCGTTGACCTGCTTGGGGTCGCCTACAAAACCGTAGTCAACCTGACCGGCCGGGCGTTTGTCTGACAGCATGGTGTTGCAGTCGGTGCCGCTCAGACCTATGGCGTTCAGACCGCGGGCCTGCAGCTTGGCCACTATGTTCTTGTTGACCAGACCGCCATATACCATTGTGACGACATCGAGCATCTGGGCATCGGTAATACGGCGTCCGTCAACCATCTTGCTCTCAATGCCAAGTCGTGCGGCCATGGCTGTAGCGGAGCGTCCGCCGCCATGAACCAGTATCTTCTTTCCCGGAATTGCCTTGAAGTCGGTGAGCAGACGCTCAAGGGTATCGGGTTCCTCGACTATCTTTCCTCCTACCTTAACTATTACAAGGGTTTCTTTCAATGCCATAATATTATTGTTCCTTATTATTCCTTATTGTTCAAATCCAACAGTCTGTTCAGATACTCTATTGTGTCGCTTATCTGGGAGCGTGATTCCAGACGGTCGCCGGGACAGATGTACTGACACCTGAGGTAACCGGGCTCACGGCGCGCGGTCTCGCTGTCAATGTACCGGTCAAGTGCCGCATCGTCCATTGCGGCAATGAGAGGACGGTTGCTGCGCGCTTCCTTGAGGCGTCTTGAAAGGGTCTCGTGCGTACATTTCAGATATACGGTCTGTCCCTGCTGCAGCATATAGTCCATATTGTCTCCGATAAGCGGCGTGGAACCGCCGGTGGCAATGACCACATTGTCGAATTCACCGACTTCACGCAGCAGGCGTGACTCAATTTCCCTGAACTTGCTTTCGCCCATCCGGGCGAAAATCTGACTGACCGTTTTCATGTAACGGCCCTCGATATACTGGTCCAGGTCAATGAACTCAAGATTGTCGGCCTTGGCCATGGCCCTTCCCAGCGTGGTCTTTCCGGCTCCCATGAAGCCGGTCAGGAAAATGCGTGTCATTTTCTGGTCTTGAAGATTCTGCGCTTGGGGGCAGAGCCGGTCTTTTCAATCTGCTTGCGTATAAGTTCCTGACATTCCTCGTATGTCAGGCTGGCCGGATCCATGGTCTTGGGAATCTTGTAGTTGCTGCCGTCGCTGGCAATGTATGCACCGTAGCGTCCGTTCATGATTTCAGTTTCCGGATGCTCGGGGAACGACTTGATGACCTTCTTGGATTCCGATTCACGCTTGTTCAGGATAAGCTGCACAGCCTCGTCAAGAGTGATGGTGAGCGGGTCGGCGACACCTGTCAGTGAGACGTACATCTTGTCGTGGTGTACGTACGGGCCGAAACGTCCCGTGCCTACGCTTACCTCGGCATCTTCAAACTGTCCCAGCGTGCGCGGCAGACGGAACAGTTCCATAGCCTCTTCGAGCGTTATAGTTTCGAGTGTCTGGCCCTTCTTCATCTGTGCAAAACGCGGCTTCTCCTCGTCATCGGCACTTCCAATCTGGACAATGGGACCGTAACGGCCAATCTTGACCGATACGGGCTTGCCCGATACGGGGTCGGTGCCCAGTACGCGTTCGCCTACCTTATGCTCGTTCTTGATGGTCATGGCGCTTTCGACCGACGGGCTGAATGTACCGTAGAAGTCGCTGATTACACCTTTCCACTGCTTTTCACCGTCGGCAATGTCATCGAACTCCTTCTCGACCTGCGCGGTAAAGTTGTAGTTCATGATTTCGGGGAAGCTGGCCATGAGGAAGTCGTTGACCACCAGACCTATATCGGTCGGAATGAGTTTTGCCTTCTCTGATCCGTAGGTCTCGGTCAGGGTCTGCGATTCTATGCTGCCGTTTTCAAGGCGTATCATGTCGTAGTTGCGTGTCTTGCCGGCAACGTCTTCACGTACAACGTATTCTCTCTGCTGAATGGTGCCTATTGTAGGTGCGTATGTTGAAGGACGTCCTATGCCAAGCTCTTCCAGCTTGTGTACCAGAGCGGCTTCGTTATAGCGCTGCGGATGCTGGGTGAAACGCTCCATTGCTGAAATCTGGCTGTATGTAAGGGTGTCTCCCTTGTGCATTTCGGGCAGACGCTGAATCTCTTCCTGGCTTTCGCTGTCCTCGTCGCGGGTTTCGCGATATACCTTGAGAAAACCGTCAAACTTTACGGTTTCGCCGGTTACGTTGAATTCACCGTCAAAGGCGGGCGATGTGATGCTTACAGTGGTCTTCTCCATTTCGCAGTCGGCCATCTGTGAGGCAATGGTACGTTTCCATATAAGTTCGTACAGTCTCTTTTCGGGGGCTGTGCCTTCAATGGTCTGGTTGTCCATGTATGTGGGACGTATGGCTTCGTGGGCCTCCTGGGCTCCCTTGGCCTTCTGGGTGAACTGGCGGGTCTTTACATACTGCTCGCCCATGCCTTCGGTTATGGCCTTGCGGCATGAGTCAAGGCAGAGGGTTGACAGGTTCACGCTGTCAGTTCTCATGTATGTAATCTTACCCGATTCATACAGACGCTGTGCAAGCATCATGGTCTGCATTACCGTGAAGCCGAACTTGCGGGTGGCCTCCTGCTGCATGGTCGATGTGGTGAAAGGTGGTGCCGGGGCCTTCCTCAACGGCTTGGTGCTGATGTCGCTTATCTGGAAAGCGGCGTTTCTGCACTTTTCGAGGAACGCCATGGCCTGCTCACGGGTCTTGAATCGGCCGTTGTAATCGGCCTTGACCTCCTGCTTGCCGTCCAGCTTGAATATTCCGACTACGCGGTATGAGACTTCGGACTTGAAGTTCTGGACTTCACGCTCGCGCTCTACAATCAGTCTTACGGCAACTGACTGGACGCGGCCTGCCGAAAGTGACGGCTTGACCTTGCGCCACAGAATGGGCGAGAGCTTGAAACCTACAATGCGGTCAAGCACACGGCGTGCCTGCTGGGCATATACAAGGTTAATGTCAATGTCGCGCGGGGTTTCTATGGCGTGCAGGATTGCGTTCTTGGTGATTTCGTGG
>JAZLIR010000048.1:0-7595 GCA_045617485.1 Bacteroidaceae bacterium | reverse complement strand
GACATGATCACCTCAATAGAGCAGGTCAAGGCATCCGTGGCCACTTTTGCGGCCAGCTGCGCCAACAAGCTGCGCGGTCAGCGTTCGGCCGCCGGTTGCGTCACAGTGTTCCTCTGCAGCAACTACTTCCGTGAGGACCTGGAGCAGTACTACAATGCCGCAACACTTCCATTCTGCATTCCTACGGCCGACACCATCGAGATAACAAAGACAGCCCTGCAGATAGTGGACAGCATCTTCAAGCCCGGCATCAGATACAAGAAATCCGGTGTGATACTCGGCAAGATAGTCCGCCAGTCCAACGTTCACCCGGACCTGTTCGACCCCGTCCAGAACCGTGCCGAGCGTCTGGACCTCTCCCGGAGAATCGACAGCCTCAACCAGAAGTACGGCCTCAAAACCATAGCCTTAGGTGTCGAAGGTGATAAACAGCAGCCCTGGAAAGTGAAGAGCGAGCACAAAAGCTACAACTACCTCACCGACATCAACGAGATTCTTACAATCCAGATCTGATTTTGCCCAAAGTATTGTAGCAATTGCTGTCCAAAGGAAAAAGCAGTCACATAATCAGTTCGTCATCCCCCATCTCACGGCAGCGTCCGCTTGCATACAGACTGCGTATGGCACGTTCTGCCTCACGGGTCATGGATTCAATGGCATCACGGATGTTGTCCCTGGTGGGATAACAGGAAAGCAGCCTGGCAAGTTCACTCAGATCGCTTTCGTCAATGAACTCGTCAAGGTGGCTGCGAAGAGCAGCCGTTTCGGTCAGAGACATGGTCTCGGCATCGCCCTTTCTATAGCGCAGCACAAAGGATTCTATGCGGTCACTTATCATTGTCCGGGTCGTATTCGGTGAACCTCTCAAACCTTCGACCATCACGCTCCACATGTCCAAAGAACATGCTTTCGGGACGAACCCACAGCTTGCAGTCACCATATTCTGCCTGATATACCACCATGCGTTCACAGGTCTCGCTGTCAAGGGCCGATGCCACTATGTGATACAGACCACCTTTGAAGTGACGGAAATGACGGACTTCCGATGAAGAAAGCCGAAGCAGCATTTTCTCTACCAGCGGAGCGTACCAGGTCTTCACCTCATCGGGCGTCGGAGTGTGCCCACCAGGAAAGTGCACTGCGTTATTGTAGTGCTGCAGGAAGAGTTGCTCACCGTGCATCAGGTCATCGTTCCCACCGAACAGTCCCCACACACGGTCACGGTAGTATGAGTTGCAGCAGTCGAACTGTGATGACTCCAACGAACGGTACTCCTCCACCAGCTCTTCAGGTATCATGAAGGTCTGATGACCGTCTTTACGCTGTGACTTGTACTGGTGCTCCCCTATCCTTTCTTCCAGGAACTGCGACATGGTAAATGACGGGTTGCCGAGCAATGCGGGTATTCCAGCTTTTGGCGCAACAATCTGGGCATAGAACGCCCCACAGCTGTTGCCGACAAGAAGGTCAGGCTTTTCTTTGTCGCAGATGGTACGAATAAGTTCCATAGCCTCAGCGGGATGAAGAGGCAGATCGGGAGACAGTACATCGGCCTTCTTTGAGAGGGCCTTGCGCAATGCTTCTGCCTGCGGACACTGACCGCTGGCAAAGAATCCGTGTAGAAATAGAACCTTCTTGTTCATAGGGAGTGCAAAGATACTTCTTGACTTGATTCAATCATTGTTTTTGCTGGCCAGAAAAAAAGAAAAAACACAGAACTCTTCCTTTTTCCTTTGGCCCGCACAGAGCAGTTCAGTTTAGTTCATTGCCTTCTATATTGCAAATTGACCAAACCAATATTCTTAACCAAAATACTTTCTGCGGACAGACTCATCGTTCTTGCGCTGTACGAATGCGAATGCGTCATCCTTCATCTGACTCTCAGATGGAGCCTTTCCTGCGTCGAGCCATTTGTCAACCTCTGACTTCAGGAAAAGCAGACTCTTCCCCTTCTTATGGAACGGAATTATTCGGCTATGTGTCCATCCGTATATTGTCTGAACTGCAGGATGACTTGGAATGTACTCCGACAATGTCTTTACACTGAACCAGACATCTTTCTTTGAATTCTGCTTGAACTGTTCAAGTCTGTCAATCTTTTCCGTCATCTCTTCCAGTTTGTCCATCATGACTACAAGAAATGACGGAATGTCTTCGAATGTGATTTGTTCCTTTTCCATTTTGTTATGAGTGATTTGAGATTTATGTCCTCACAAAAGCGGCGCAAAAGAACAAATGAAAACGATGCTGATTCAATGCTTAACCACCCTCATAAGCTTATCATAAATTATTACTAAGGGCTTGCAGCTTGTATCAGCACCGCAAATTTGAGTATCCGGTATTATGCTATATCTTTCTGCGTGCCTGTTTTATCGTTTTTTTGTTTTTACTATCAAGATTCACTTTGATTGCGTTTGCAGCTTCAATCTTCTTTGAATCCACAATCTTGGTATAAATCTGAGTCGTGGTAACCTTTGTATGCCCCAGCATCTTGCTGACAGTATATATGTCAGTACCCATTGTCAGTTGAAGCGTTGCAAAAGTATGACGGAAGCAATGGAAAGTGATATGCTTGGTTATTCCAGCCGACTCCACCCATTTCTTCAGCGGCTTGCTTATCCATGACGGATCAGGCAGGCCTTCAAACACTGCCCTTTCCTGTTCCTTCCTGTCACCGCAAATTTCATACGCATCATTTGAAATAGGCATATATTCAACGCCCTTTGTCTTTAATTGAGTGAAGTCCACTCTCCAGATTCCTCCAATATTGACCAGCTTGCTCCAGGTCAGCGCTTTGATGTCGCAATGCCTCATGCCAGTAAGTATTGAAAAAATTGAAGCTCTGCGTATCACTTCGTATTCACATGGAGTATTGATAAGACGTTGCACTTCTTCTATTGTCAATGCTTCACGGCGGCCGTCATTGACCTTAATACCAGGAACCTTCTCTGCAATATTTGATGGCAGGAAATCATCAATATAAGCCATTTTGAGACCGGCCTTCAGTACTGAAAAATAATGGGATGCCGTATTCTGAGAGATTTTTCCTTTTTTCTTACCACCGGAATAATCCAGATCCAGCATATAATATTTCATATCTGTCAGCCAACCGACGTTTATTGTCTTGAATGGTATCGGTTTTCCTTTGGAATACTGTAACAGTATTTCAACTACTCTGTCCCATGCTTCAAGAACATTTGCATTACTGCCTGGATGGTTCTTTCGGATAACGCTTTTATAATATTCAATGAAATCGCAGTTGCCACGTTCCTGTCTCATTAACATTTCCTTTTCAACGTCACTGAACAGGCCCTGTCTGTCATACTCCTGCTGACGCAGCGATCTTACGCTCTCCGCATACTGACAGGCAATCTTATCACACTCGGACATACATTGGATTACTCCGTTGTTATCACGTTTGGGCTTGGGACGAATCCCATTTTTGGAAATTACCCAAACGGGTGTAGTGACAGTTCTGTTCAAAGACTCAAATTTGCGCATCGGCTGTCCATTTTCATATACTGGATAAATAAACAGAACAAGTCTCCACGAATCAGAACATTCGGACTTTTTCAACATTACTGTAACTTTTGTCTTCTCAAGTGTCTTTTTCATAGTGTCATATATCAATGCTGGTTAGAAAACAGTTGGTCTATCAAGTCTTTTGGCACATATGCATAATTGCCTCTGTAGCATATAGGAATACCTTTTTTTCTTATCGCACTCCATATTGTCGTATCGTGGAGCGCAAACTTCTGATTGATTTCTCCTATTGTATAGCAGTCCGATTCGTCAAACCGGTATGAGTAGATTCGATGTTCCTCCTTTTCTTTTACTTTCTGTGGTGTTAATACTGCATTGGGCAGGTCTATCAGATTCATTCTTTCCATATCGGACTTTCTCACTCTTGTCAGATGAGGGCCGTACTTTTCTGCTCGTACATTCCCTGATCTGATTAATCTGTAAACGGTATATTTGGATATTCCATACAGATCTGCGGCCTGTGAAACTGAGACATAGTCACACAATGGCATTTCTTCAATACGCTTAAGCCTTTCAAGTTCAAGTTGTTCGTCTTTTTCCTTTTTTTTCCTGGCTTTATTACTGCAATTATGACTACAATACACGGAATAAAGGGTCTTCGCTTTGAACCGGTTTCCGCACACCGGGCAAACTTTCTCGTACTGTACTTTTGATGCTGGCATAGCTGGTAAATATTAGTGTTATGAATTTTGTTGCATTTGTTGCAGGTTGTTGCATTTGTTGCAGAATGTTGCACTTTGGGCTCTTTTTTGTTGCGGTGAAAATACGGTGCAAATATATGCTGAAAATCAATAACACAAAAACTACACCTTGTTATGTCAGAATATAGAAAAAGCGGTGTAAATCAATGACTTACACCGCCTTTATTTATGGATATTATATGTTTATTTGGTAAAATTATTTTACCTCCTCAAAGTCAGCGTCCTGGACGTCCGGGCCCTTCTGGTCGTTCTGGGGACCCTGCTGGGAACCGCCGTTAAAGCCGCCGCCAAAGCCTGCACCTGCGCCGGGGCCGGCCTGGGCACCACCCTGGGCGCCGCTCTGGGCGTACATTTCGGCGCTGGCTGCCTGGAAGGCGGTCTGCAGTTCGGCCATGGCCTTGTCAATGGCCGCAATGTCCTGAGCCTTGTGGGCATCCTTCAGAGCGTTCAGAGCGGTCTCAATGGGAGCCTTCTTGTCAGCAGGAATCTTGTCACCAAGTTCTGAGAGCTGCTGTTCGGTCTGGAATATCATTGAGTCAGCCTGGTTCAGCTTGTCAATCTTCTCACGTTCCTTCTTGTCAGCTTCAGCGTTGGCTTCGGCCTCGGCCTTCATGCGGTCAATCTCTTCCTTTGACAGGCCCGATGAAGCCTCGATGCGGATTGCCTGCTCCTTGCCGGTGGCCTTGTCCTTGGCGCTTACCTTCAGGATACCGTTGGCGTCAATGTCGAATGTGACTTCAATCTGAGGAACACCGCGGCGTGCGGGAGCAATGCCCTCAAGGTTGAACTGGCCTATGGACTTGTTCTGGCTGGCCATGGGACGTTCGCCCTGCAGCACGTGGATGGTCACTGCAGTCTGGTTGTCGGCGGCGGTTGAGAACACTTCGGACTTCTTGCACGGGATTGTGGTGTTGGCTTCTATCAGCTTGGTCATGACACCGCCCAGGGTCTCAATACCCATGGTCAGAGGAGTCACGTCAAGCAGTACGATGTCACCTACTCCACCTTCCTTGTTCAGGATGGCACCCTGGATTGATGCACCTACGGCTACGACCTCGTCGGGATTCACGCCCTTTGAAGGAACCTTGCCGAAGAAATCCTGAACCAGCTTCTGGACAGCGGGGATACGGCTTGAACCGCCCACCAGGATGACCTCGTCAATATCGGAGTTGCTCAGACCGGCATCGCTCATGGCCTTACGGCAGGGCTCCAGACATGCCTGGATAAGGCCGCTTGCCAGCTGTTCGAACTTGGCGCGTGTCAGAGTCTTTACAAGGTGGCGCGGAATGCCTGCTACCGGCATGATGTACGGCAGGTTGATTTCTGTAGAGGTCGATGATGACAGCTCGATCTTGGCCTTTTCTGCGGCTTCCTTGAGGCGCTGCAGTGCCATGGGGTCTGCGGTAAGGTCTGCGCCCTCATCGTTCTTGAATTCCTGGACAAGCCAGTTGATGATGACCTGGTCAAAGTCGTCACCGCCAAGGTGTGTGTCACCGTTGGTTGACAGGACCTCAAACACGCCGCTGCCGAATTCAAGTATTGAGATATCGAATGTACCGCCGCCAAGGTCGAAGACTGCAATCTTCATGTCCTTGTTGGCCTTGTCAACGCCGTATGCCAGAGCGGCAGCAGTGGGTTCGTTGACAATACGTTTCACTTCAAGACCTGCAATCTGGCCGGCCTCCTTGGTGGCCTGGCGCTGAGAGTCGCTGAAGTATGCGGGAACGGTGATGACAGCCTCGGTCACCTCCTGACCCAGATAGTCCTCGGCGGTCTTGTTCATTTTCTGGAGCACCATTGCACTGATTTCCTGAGCGGTGTACAGGCGGCCGTCAATGTCAACGCGCGGCATGTTGTTGTCGCCCTTGACAACCTTGTAAGGCACGCGACCCACTTCCTTCTGCACCTGATCCCAGTTCTCACCCATGAAGCGCTTGATTGAGAATATTGTGCGCTGCGGGTTTGTAATGGCCTGACGCTTTGCAGGATCACCCACCTTGCGTTCTCCGCCATCTACGAATGCTACTATTGAAGGAGTTGTGCGCTTGCCTTCGCTGTTTGCAATCACTACAGGTTCATTACCTTCAAATACTGATACGCATGAATTTGTCGTACCAAGGTCAATACCAATAATCTTTCCCATAACAGTTATTTGTTTTTTGTAAATATTCTCAGTCCGTATCCTGCAGTCCGATGCAGGCACATGAATAATGACAAATGGCATGCCAGCGCCGTAAAGACAACATGGCATGCCAGAAATCCCATACTGTCACTGACAGTGTCTGCCAAACTGTCACATTATCCTCTGGAACAATAACCTGATTCACCAAAAAAATTTCTACTTTTACATACAAATTCTGCAATGAATCTATAATCCGCAAAACGAAACGTTCCCATTTTTTTGAACGAAGCGTTCTTTTTCCCAAAACGAAACGTATTTTTTCGCGCCCCCGTAATAATCACGTCCCCGGAACTTCATCAGGCCCGGGGACGTTTATTATTTGACTGTTGCCTCAATCAGAGACGCTACATATAACCTCCGTTGCTGTGGATGGATACCTGATAGATGCTCTCTTGTCTGGTCGGTCTGGACATTGCTGTATTGCTTCTTTAGTTGTACAAATTAAATTTGAAAGAAACAATAGGCAAACCGATTAAATTTCAACTATTTGCAAGTGAATTCACAATTAATCGTACAAACCGGTTTAAAACTCATGATACCAGATATTGAACTCAAGAAAATTGGACGCCGATGTCCTTCAGAAAGCCATAATAAAGACTTTTGTGTACCTTTGAAACATATAGGAACGGTCATGGAACTGGACGAAATCAGCAGCACTTCCTGAAATAATATCGGAGGAAGACGGGAAAGCCGTATGGTGAACTGTGGCCAAAGCATGTGACACGCCTGCAGGAGATAGCAAGACAGGCTTTGGACCTGTCAAGTTCTGACATTCCAGATATTAGAAGTTGTATCCTACTATTTTGGCGGCATACACACTCCACTTTGGATCTGACTTATACTTGTCGAGTGAAGCCTGTGGAACATAAATCTTCAGCTGATCATGTATAGTTCCACCACTTAATGAAAAAGCGTCATCTGCTAACTGGGGAGGAGTCGTTGCGGCTATGTAAATAGAAGTGAGTGAAGAACAAGCACCAAATGCCCCATAACCGATAGATGTTATGGTAGATGGCAGTACTGCTTCTGCATGGAAATGCACCATTCCGCCACACACCCCTCACGATAGGGACGCATACCTGTTCTGCAAGCGTCTGTCAAAAGAATCAATGGCCTTGAACAGTTCAATATATCGTGCATGATTCGGTTTTTCCACATCACCAAGCGAT
>JAZLIR010000047.1:0-4845 GCA_045617485.1 Bacteroidaceae bacterium | reverse complement strand
ATTTGATGAAGTTCCTGGTTGGACACAAGGGAAAATGGTTTATAGTTGACATTGACGATGTAATATCCTACGACGGCGAGAGTACGGGTGTTATGCCGAGAGTCAGCTATAAGCAGCGTGTGATAGACTATCTGAAGGAGCACCGGGACAGTCCGGTACTGAACAGGATACACGCCCTTGAACAGCTGTCATCGGCCGATATCAAGGAGCTTGAGAAGATTCTGTGGCAGGAGCTGGGAACCAGGCAGGATTACGACAAATATACCTCAGACATGGCTTGCGGCAGTAATGTGGCCGCTCTTATCCGTTCTCTTATTGGAGTTGACAGAAAGGAAGCCATGCGCCGGTTCGGAGATTTCATTTCAGGATCCGAACTGAACGCTGATCAGGAAGACTTCCTTGCATCCATCGTCAGCTATGTATGCGAGAATGGAGACATCACAAAGGATATTGTAGTCAATGAGGCTCCGTTTGATGAGCATCTTTATGTCTTCACGGCATTTATGCAGCCTCTTGCAAAATACATTGACAATATTCACAGTGTCATAATACCTTCGCATAATCCTGACAGCAGAGTATCTGCATAACCGGGATTATCAGGTTTGTGACTTTGTCACGAATCAGAAATCGAAGGAGTAGCTCAGACCTATGACATGGCCGCCGGGTTCATCATCGTCGGCATGATTCTGGTACATGTAGTATAGTTTCAAACCGTGGTGCTTGCAGGGTTCGTAATCAAGCCCGAACAGGTATCGCATTTTCTCAAGTGAGAAATTGTCTTTCAGGTCATTGTACATTTCGACCGATGCGTAGGGACCGATGGGGAAATGCCTTATGTCATAACTTGCCTGTAGGCGTGAACGCAATACGTGCCGGCGGTTATTTGTGGCTTTCCACTCCTTTTCGGTATCCTTCAGGGCAATGTCTCCTTTGCGTTTGTCATATCGCCACTTGTATTCGTTAACGCACACGCTGTCGTTGCCTGTGAACTGATAGCGTTCTCTCAGCGAGAACTTGAAACGGGATGCCTTGTACGTTGCTGCCAGCGAGGCGGAGGCACGTGTCTTGCACACATTGTACGCGTCGTCCATATTGTATTCGTGCACTCTGTGCTCTCCGTCGCTCCTCCATACCGATCTCTCATCGCCCTTCAGTTTTACTGATTCCGGATAACATACCTTCATGTATTTGATTCCGGCATCGGCCGTGACATTGAATGTCTTTTTCTCGTTCCGATACAGACGGTATGACAGCGTGGCTCCAGCCGCCCATCGGTCCATGCGGTTAAAATCGGATAGCCTGTATTCGCCTTCAATACTGGCAGATAGTCCGCCTGCCAGCTTTTTTTTAATACCGGCGCTGAACCACGTTCCCAATTCATTGTCCTGTGCCATACAATATGAATAGGATAACATGCTTACAAGCAGCAGAAGTGAAAGGTATCTTTTCATAATAATTGCATTAGGTTCAGAATTATCTGATCAGCAGTATCTCTGACGATATTGTACCGTCAGAATATGTGCTGCGTTTTATGTTCATTCCATTGAACGGTCTGTCGGACTCAACGCCGTGCATGTTGTAATATCTGATATTGACAGGCTCATTAATGCTGATTGGTTCGTTCACATCTGTAATACTGCCTATTACCGATATTGTAATCTCGCTTATTGACGAATTGGGGGTTATGTCAAACGACGGTCCGTTATGTATGTCGTTGCTTATGACTTGGCCGGCATTATTCCTGCATACTACACGCCATCCAATATCGTTGCTGCCTCCCGACTTCCTTGCCGCCGATATGCTGTATGTGCGGCCTGCAAACAGCTTTCCGTCAAACAGACCTGTAGCCAGTGGTATTCCGTTGACCGTGACATTGAAATCGGCATAATCGGCCATATTGTCATTTATTTTGGCCTTTATCAGGGTATCGAAATTAAAATACTCCTTGAGCTGTGCATACATACTCTCGGTGCGCTCTTTCGCCCATGTTTTCATTCTGTCAATTTCAGTGTACCAGTCATTCATCCCGCCACCATACAACATTTTGTGATATTCCATCTCCAGTGACATCACGTCGGCAGTCCTGTCTATGACCGATGCTATATAGTCAGACTTGAGAAAATCTCCGAGATATATGGTAAATCTGTCAGCAAACATATCTCTGTACGATGGTATTTTCATAAGGTACCTGATCAGTCTGGTCTGGTCGGCACCATTTGACTCATAGTTGTTTTGAAATATATTCTCCGGATCACGCAGTATCCAACGCAGATACTCGGCATCACTGCTACCGCCGTCCATATTGGAGGAGTCTCCATGCCAGTAGCATAAACCGAAACTGCGGTCAACATCCTTTAGTATGAACCGCCATTTGCCACCGGCTGCCTCAGGCCGCCACATCACGTAGTTGTTGCCGGGGAAGTCTGTATTGGACATGTAGATGTTGGCCATCATGAGATTGGTAAATTCCACGACATCAATACTTTTCTCATAATCAGACAAAGTAGTGCTCTTGGAACTCAAAAATGACGTGAATTCATTGTACTGCCCCCAATCACCTCGCTTAAGCCCATCCTGACCCCAGGTCGGGTTCTCAATAAGGGTGATTTCATTAAGATGCCCACCTTTGTCATCTTCATAATGCATCCAGATGTTGTCTTCATTGGCACGTTCACGGATGTTAAGAATACCATAGTATTCCCCGTTGATAAAGGTTATGGCCGGCTGGAAATCCTGCCAGTCCAGATCGGTATTCATACCGAACAGCATCTGCGATACACCGTCACGCATCTGCGAGAAATTGAAATCATTTCCGGAACTCCGTAAGCCTATTGAGGGGCTTTTGGTCATATCGGAGCCAGTATATTCCCAGAACGGAGCCTCAAAATAGTCCTTTCCACCTGCATCGAAACGGCTGTTGGCATATACAATGAACGACTTCTGAGCATTTGCTCTGGAATATGCGCCGCTCACTCTTATTTCAGCTCCCTGGCTTAACTGTGACACGTCCTTTCCTGTAGGGAAATAATCAATTCTCACAGGTCTGCGCCAATTCTCCTTGTCATCGGAAGATGTATTGTTGACAATAATACCTGCATCGGAATCATACAGATTCTTTCTGTCTGTAACCAGCGACACCACCGGCACAGAAAGCTTTCGTCCAAGGAAGATGTAGCATCTGGTTGCTGCAGGGGGAGTGATGCAGCCTTTTGCGAATATGGCTGCCTTAACAATCGTAGTCTTGTCTATCTGTATTCCTTCAGTGTATATGGGGCTTGACGATGTCGGTTCGGAGTAGGATAGAGAATAGCGTATTACGGCATCATCCGGTACTCCTTGTGGCATTGATATGGAGATGTCCATTTTCTTCCCGCTGTTGGCTTTAGCCTCGGATATCATGCTTGGGGTGATTATCGGATCCGGCAATATCATTTTTGCAAAGCCTCCGCTGTTGCTCGCGCCCTTGGTCGGTGTAAGCATGTACCCTGTCTTACTGCTGCCGTCGGTCTCCCGTCCGTATGCTACATCAGTGGCTGGCATAGGCGGAAGATACAGGGAATCGGCCAAATTCTTGTTGCTGTCGAACAGGTACAGCGTGCCGCCCTTTGAATTCGGCATTCTGAAATCGGTATGCACTTCCATGTCGGTTACCGTTGCCTCATTATCGCAGTATATTATCATGTGGCCTCTGGCCGGAATAACGACATCACCGTCTTCAACCCACCATGACCACCATCCGTTTGACTCCATGTGACCTGACCGCGGAATCTTATAGCATTTGGAAAATTTATTACTTTCTCCAAGCGCGTAGTCTGTAAGCGTTATGGCATTGTCTGTGGGATTGTACAGTTCCACCCAGCCGTCAGGATACTCATTCAACTGATCCAGATTGCCTTGTGTGACGGACTGCATAACCTCATTAATAATAAGAGAGCGGGTCAGCCCGGACATTGCAGGCAATGTGAAACAGCACAAAAGTGCAGATAGTATAACGCTCCGTCTCATGATAACATCTTTCATAATGGAATATTTGCAGATACAAACATACAAAGAAAATCGTACATCCAAAAAAAAAATCAGCGGCAGTGACCGGTACCGGTCGCTGCCGCTGATGCGTATAAGGGTAATGTCTGTTACCTGGTGAGCTGGGCAGTCATGTTGGCTGCTGCCTTGCGGCCGTCGCCCATGGCAAGGATTACGGTTGCACCGCCACGTACAATGTCACCGCCTGCAAATATTGTAGGTATTGATGACTGCATTGAGTCGTTTACGGCGATGGTGTTCTTGCGGCCAAGTTCCAGTCCTTCAATTGACTTGGGAACAATCGGATTGGGCGATACGCCTACTGCTACTATGACCATATCGACGTCAACTTCGACGGTCTCGCCTGTAGGTACGGGACTGCGGCGTCCGCTGGCATCGGGCTCGCCAAGTGCCATCTTTTCAAGGATGGCCTTGTTGACGCGGCCGTTTTCATCGGCCTTGTATTCAATGGGATTATGGAGTGTCATGAATTCAACGCCTTCCTCCTTGGCATGCTTGACTTCCTCAAGACGTGCGGGCATTTCCTCTTCGGAACGGCGATAGACTATCATGGCACGTTCGGCACCCAGACGCAGGGCTGTGCGTACCGAGTCCATTGCGGTGTTGCCACCGCCTACAATCATTACATTTTTGCCAAAGATGACCGGGGTATCGGACTCCTTGCTTGCGGCATCCATAAGGTTGACGCGGGTAAGGTATTCGTTCGATGACATGATGTTCAGGTAGTTCTCACCCGGAATGTTCATGAAGTTAGGCAGACCTGCGCCTGAACCTACAAAGATTCCCTTGAAGCCTTCGGCC
>JAZLIR010000046.1:0-39475 GCA_045617485.1 Bacteroidaceae bacterium | reverse complement strand
ACAAACGCTGAGTTATTGGCGATTCTAATACATACGGGAAACACTGAAGATTCGGTAGTGGCTTTGACTGAGAAGGTAATGGCTTCCTGCTGCAACAGTCTTTCCAAACTTGGGAAACTCAGCATCGGGGAGCTTTGCTCTTTCAAGGGGATAGGTCCGGCAAAGGCAATTTCAATACTTGCAGCCTGTGAACTGGGCCGTCGGCGTAAAGAGGAAGAGCCGTTGCAGCGCGAACAGATAAGAACGTCGCGGGCTGTATATGACTACTTCTATCCTATTATGGCGGATTTGCAGATTGAGGAGTGCCATGTGCTCCTGCTCAATCAGTCCGCAAGGGTCATTTCAAGCGTGAAAGTCAGCCAGGGCGGGCTGTCAAGTGCATCGGTCGATATACGCTGCATCCTGCGCGAAGCTCTGCTACAAAGGGCCACCGCATTGATGATATGCCATAATCATCCATCAGGAAATACACAGCCAAGCCCGCAGGATGATGAATTGACAATGCAGTTGCAGAAGGCACTTGACCAGGTTGACATCAGATTGCTTGATCACGTGATTTTTACAGACCATGCATACTACAGTTATGCAGACAAAGGCAGATTATAACCGATTATGACGAAGCTGGAAGTTGAGGAAAGGGTGGTTAAAGTGCTCAAGACAGTGTATGATCCTGAGATACCGGTCGATATATACAGTCTTGGCCTGATTTACAGGATTGATGTTGACGATGAATTCAATTGCACTGTTGACATGACACTGACTGCCCCCGGCTGTTCATTGGCCGATTTCATTGTCGATGATGTGCGTATGCGCATAGAGGGTATTGAAAGTATAAAATCGGCCACCGTGAATCTGGTCTTTGAACCGGAGTGGAATCAGGACATGATGACCGAAGAGGCCAAACTTGAACTTGGAATGATATGAAAGAGGGCAACGTATATTTCATTTCGGATGCGCATCTGGGCTCGTGGGCATTCACTGCCGCCGATGCCCATAACAGGGAACGTCGCCTTGTACAGTTCCTTGATTCCATAAAGGACAAGGCCGCAGCGGTCTATATGCTTGGCGATATGTTCGACTACTGGTACGAATATAAATATGTCGTGCCGAAAGGCTATTCACGTTTCCTTGGCAAAGTTTCAGAACTGACCGATGATGGTGTCGAGGTTCACTATTTCATTGGAAACCATGACATCTGGATGTTCGGATACCTGGAAAAGGAGTGCGGCGTGATTCTTCATCCCGAACCCGAATTGCTGGAAATACAGGGCCACAGGTTCTTTCTCGGTCATGGTGACGGCATGGGCGATCCAAGCCTTTTCTTCCGATTTACACGCTGGTTCTTCCGGGACAGAGTCTGTCAGTTCCTGTTTTCGCTGCTGCCTACACGTTGGAGTATGTGGATGGGTATGGCCTGGGCCAGAAAAAGTATGCGTGAACACCGTATGGAAGGTAACGAGGCAAGGTATCTCGGCGAGGATAAGGAGTTTCAGGTTATCTATGCCAAGGACTATCTCAGACAGCATCCCGATGTCGAGTATTTTGTCTTCGGTCACAGGCACATTGAGCTTGACCTTATGCTCTCGCACAGCAGCCGTCTTATGATTATAGGTGAATGGATAGGTCTTTGCACCTATGCATGCTTTGACGGCCGAAACCTGTCTATGGATAATTTTGCCGGATAGACCCGGTTGTTAAAGCATAAAAAAGCTGCCATTTGATGTGGCAGCTTTTTTATGATACATAGTAGAATTACTTTGTCAGAGCCAGAGTGTCCCGAGCAATCATCAGTTCTTCGTCGGTAGGCAGTACAACGACCTTGACCTTTGAGTCCCTGGCGGAAATGATACCGTCCTTGCCGAACTTTATTGCGGCATTCTTTCTCCTGTCAAGTTTAACGCCAAGGAATTCAAGACCTTTGCACGATTCCATACGTACCTCGTCACGGTTCTCGCCAACGCCGCCGGTAAATACAATCACGTCAACACCGCCCATTGCTGCAGCGAATGCGCCGATGTATTTTTTAATGCGGTAGGCGTACATCTTCTTGGCCAGGTCGGCGCGGTAGTTGCCCTGCTCCTGTGCTGCGCTCACTTCGCGCATATCGGACGAGACTCCCGAAATACCCTGTAATCCTGATTTCTTGTTCAGCAGGTCGCTCATGCCCTTGCTGTCCAGACCTTCCTTTTCCATGAGGAAAGTCACTGCGCCACCGTCAATGTCACCGCTGCGTGTGCCCATCATTATGCCCTCAAGCGGGGTCAGACCCATTGTGGTGTCAATGCTCCTGCCGTCCTTCACGGCCGATATCGAACCGCCGTTGCCTATGTGGCAGGTAATTATTCTGGAGCCTTTTGCCTTGATTCCAAGATACTTGCATATTTCCTTCGATACGAAACGGTGCGATGTTCCGTGAAAGCCGTAGCGGCGCACGCCGTATTTCTCATACAGCTCGTAAGGAATGGCATACAGGTATGCGTAGTCAGGCATTGTCTGATGGAAGGCAGTGTCAAATACGCCGACCTGCGGTATGTTCGGCAACAGCTCGCTCACTGCGTTCACACCCTTCAGGTTTGCCGGGTTATGCAGAGGTGCCAGATCGTTGCAGGCGGCAAAATCGGCCAGCACCTGCGGGGTCAGCAGCACGCTTTTGTTGAACTTCTCGCCTCCGTGCACCATGCGGTGGCCTACAGCGTCAATCTCGGAAAGAGACTTGATTACGCCGAATTCCCTGCCGGTAAGAACCTCAAAAATGAACTTCACGCCGCAGGTGTGTTCGGGAATCTCCTTCTCGATTATCTGTTTCTTTCCTTCTGCATCGGTCAGCTTCAGGAAAGAGCCCTTCATTCCAATCTTCTCAATGCCTCCCTGGGCAATGACACTTTTCTTCTTCATGTCGAACAGCTTGTACTTGATTGACGAGCTGCCGCAGTTTAATACCAGAATCTTCATTATGCCTGTTTTTTAGCTGCCATTGCCTGATTTGCGGTAACGGCTATCATCTTATATACATCATCGACTGAACAACCGCGCGACAGGTCGTTGACCGGACGTGCAATGCCCTGAAGAATAGGGCCGATGGCCTGTGCGCCGCTGAAACGCTGTACCAGCTTGTATGAAATGTTGCCTGACTGCAGGTCAGGAAATACCAGAACGTTGGCGTGCCCGGCAATCTGCGAACCCGGAGCCTTGAATTCGCCTATCATGGGGACGATGGCGGCATCGGCCTGCAGTTCTCCGTCTATCTTGAGTTCGGGGGCAAGCTCGCGGGCCATTTGCAGCGCGGTGGTGACCTTGTCAACAACCTCGTGCTTTGCCGAGCCCTTGGTCGAGAAGCTGAGAAGCGCTACACGCGGTTCGGCAAATCCGGCTACCGCCGTTGCCGTATCGGCCGATGCAACTGCAATCTGTGCCAGCTGTGCCGCGTCGGGAACCGGAGTGACTGCGCAGTCAGCGAATACCAGAACTCCGTCCTCGCCGTACTGCTTTGCATCGGTTATCATGACGAAAGCGCCTGAAACGACCGAAATGCCGGGCTTGGTCTTGATAATCTGAAGTGCGGGCCTCAGCACATTGCTAGTTGCGTTGCGGGCACCGGCCAGCTGACCGTCGGCCTCGCCGTTCTTTATGATAAGGCAACCCAGATAGAGCGGGTCGAGCACCTTCTTCTGGGCCTCTTCAATGGTCATACCCTTGTTCTTCCTGAGTTCGAACAGCAGATTTGCATATTCCTGGCTTTTTGGATTGTTCTCAGGGTCGATAATTGTGGCCTTTGAAATGTTGTCAAGGTTCCACTGTGAAGCAAGGTTCATGATTTCCTGCCTGTTGCCAATTATTACGAGGTCTGCAACACCATCGGCCAGAACCCTGTCGGCAGCCTTGAGGGTGCGTTCTTCAGTACCTTCGGGCAATACAATGCGCTGCCTGTCACCTTTTGCACGCGCAATGATCTGTTCCATTAATTCCATAATATGTCCGTTCTTTTTAAAATTGTCGCAAAAATACCATTTTTCACTCATACCGCGAAACGGATGCAGCTTTGAAATAATTGAAAAGGTTTTTTGAGGTGCAGAACGGACAAAAATTCGGTCTGAAGAATAAGTTCCGTTCAGTGAATTATATCTTATTGGAAATGAGATTGTTGTGAATAGTAATGAAGAAATCTGAAATGCTGGAATACTTGTCGGGACAATAGAGTCGTGGTAATTTTGTACATGCAGAAAACAACAAAAATCAACTGATATGAAAAGAACGGTATTTATGCTTGCAGTATTGGCCCTGACCTGTACGGATACCTCGGCTTCAAAACGGGGAGTGATAATAAAAAAGGAAAAAGGCTCAATTACCTTTACGGTTGACCGTCATATTCCGGAACCGACGGGTTTGGAGATATTGTCCACTCCCGATAAGATTATCAACAGTATATTGGGAAATGATATTCCTGCTGACAAACGCAGAGTTCTGGCATCAAGTTTTCACGATGAAAGATTCGGCAACTACGGACGTAACCCTTTCTTCAAGGGAATGATTGACGCGTTTGCCAATCATAGGGCCATAGTGCTTAGCCCAGATGTAATCTGGCAGCTCATTTGTCAGGGCTTTGCATATCATATCAATAAGAATCCGGAGGAGATGCGGCATCTGTTCGTTGGCCACGACGGAAAAATTGACCTGCTGGTAGAAAGCTCGGAAGATCTGTTTTCCGGAAAGGCTGACTGGTATGGGATTGTCGGCGATTTTGAAACTCTGATATCTGAAAAGACAAAAGACGGTATTGCCGAACTCATGGCACAGCCGTTCACAACAACCGGCCCCGATGAACTCATGGCGTCACAGGTAGTTCTGATGAAATCAATGGAGTCTTATTTCCAGTACATTATACATTATATCGGATGCGGAATTCCAAATATCACTCTGACCGGCACACCGCAGGACTGGCAGTCCATACTTGACCGCATCCGGCAGTTGGAAAAGTACGGTCTGGGATGGTGGGTCGAAGGACTGGAACCCGTTCTGGAGGAATTCGTAGAGGCATCGAAGGGTCGGCCCGATACGGATTTCTGGAAAAGCATTGTCAAGAAACACCGCCCGGGCGAGATGCGCGGGGCAGGCTGCGGCTTTGACGAGTCAACCGAACTTGACGGCTGGTTCCTGAAATTCTTCCCGTATGACAAGAACGGCCGCATGCCGTCAAAGATCAGAATGACTCATGACATGCTGCCCGAACAGGTATCGGTGGAATTCAAGTACGCAATTACAGATCCCGTGTCGGGGAAAGTGCTGAGTGTGACTGACATGGAACTGCGTGCCGGCATTATGGGTATGACGTTCAATGAAGAGGACTGGACTGCAATCCCTAAGATTGGCTGGTTTGTCAGGGTCAAGGAAACAGAAGACGAGATTCTTGAGGAAATGTACCGCCGTGACAGTGGTGACGGATGGGGCGGTCTGGAACTTAGGATAGACCGGGTTCCCGAGGTGCTGAAAAAGGTTTCACACCTAAAGTCGCTTACACTTGAATTCACAGGAAAGGTGGATCTGCCCGAATGGATGGAAGGCCTGAATATTGGCCGGCTGACCGTTAGGGGTAAAATGACTCCTGAAGAAGAAGCCTCGCTGAAAGAACGTTTTCCCAACTTGCAGATAAGATGACGATTATGAAAAAAACAGCCCTTCTTATGATATGCCTGCTGCCGGCACTGTCAGCAGGTGCGCAAAATATCAGATATGTTGATCTGGGTCTCAGTGTTCTGTGGGCCGATGTGAACAGCGGCATAAGTGAAGAACGTCCTGCAGGTGAATACCTGACATGGACTGCCGCTATGGAAAAGTACGGACATGACAATTCCGGCAGCCGTCTGGCAACAAAGTCCGAGTGGGACGAACTGCGTGACCTATGCTCCTGGAAATGGTCGGATGCTGGCGGTCAGGAAGGCTATTTGGTGACTAGCAAGGTCAAGGGATTCACTGAGCGCAGCATATTCCTTCCGGCTGCAGGCTGGCTTCAGGACGGCCGGTTGGAAATGGTTTCGTCTTACGCTTCGTACTGGACGGCAACAGAAGGCGTGCAGCCTGGCCGGACTGCCGCTTACGGTTTCAATTTTCAGCGCGGAACGTTTGAGTGGCACAGCGAGAACCGCTTTTCGGAACAGTCGGTCCGTCTTGTAAAGCCATTGTCCGGCAACGGAATATCATCACTCTCATTGGACCGCAGAAAACTGTCAATGAGGCAGGGGACATCGGACCGTCTTAAGGTTATGATGTCACACGGCAGACGTAATGTGAACAGTGCGTGCAGCTGGACCTCTTCGGATGACAGAATTGCATGTGTCAGTCCTGACGGGCTCATTGCAGCCCGTAATCCGGGAACCTGCATCATTACCGCCTCTGCATACGGGAAAAGCGTGGAGTGCAGGGTAACTGTAGTGGCCGATGAGTACCGATACGTGGATCTGGGCCTGTCAGTATTGTGGGCAGACCGTAATCTGGGTGCTCGGGATTCATCGGACTATGGTGACTATTTCGCATGGGGCGAAATTGAACCTAAGGAATTCTTCTCATGGACGAACTACAGGTATTGCAGCTTTCCGGGCCAGTACAACGGTCTTGACAAATATGTTGCTGAAGGCATGTCGCACCAGTTCCTGCCTTCTGACAATCTGGACCGGCTGTTGCCGGAAGACGATGCGGCAACGGTGCTCCTGGGCAATGACTGGCATATTCCCACCCGGAGTGAATTTGAGGAACTTGAGGAGAACTGCATCATTTCTGATACCGTTACGGCCCAAGGCATACCGGGCTCCGTTTTTACCAGCTGTGTCCCAGGCTACGAAGGGCACAGCATCTTTATCCCGTTCGGTGGCAGATACTCGGGCGATGATCCTATTGGAGCGGGCCAGGAATTCCAGTTGTGGGGAAGTTCTTCTGCAGGTTATATCAGGGCATACAAACTGTCTGACAAAATGAAGGCAATTCTATCTGCAGGAATGTACACGCCCTCTATGGAAAGGTATTATGGCTTGAATATACGTCCTGTCCGCAGTCTGACGGAAGACCGGTTCTCATATCTGGAACTTGACGGCAGTCTGACCGGAATGTCATACGGTGAGTCAAGACAGGTATCACTTGTCATGCAGCCATCAGGGCGTCCCATGAACATGGATAACGTAATATGGACGTTGTCCGATGAAACTGTTGTTCAGGTTACTTCTGGCGGACTGGTCGTCGCCCTGAAAACAGGATCCTGCACACTGACGGCGGAATATGCAGGCAGAAGCATATCGGTGCCTGTCACGGTAACATTTCCAAGTCCTGAACCTGTTGATCTTGGTCTGAGTGTAAAATGGGCGTCAGCCAATCTGGGTGCAGCTTCACCGGATGGTGCCGGCGGTATGTTCGCGTGGGGCGAGACATCGGTCAAACGCTTGCCGTACAACTGGGAGAACTATAAGCATTATAGTAACGGAGCTTATTTGAAATATAATTTCGGGCAGGAGTATTCAGAAGACCAGGTCGTTGACTTTAAGGAACAGCTGGATCCGGAAGATGATGCAGCTCATGTCCTGCTGGGCGGAAACTGGCGGATGCCGACGGCAGTTGAAGTGCATGAACTTGAAACGAACTGTACCTGGACTTATATCAATGAGGAAAACAGGACAGGCTGGCTTGTCACCAGCAATGTTCCTGGATTCGAGGAAAATGGCATTTTTCTGCCGGAAACGGAATTGGTGTCTTCAAATGAATGGAGAGGAGGAAAGGAATTCTCATACTGGACTTCAACACTTGAGGTAGCTATGGGGCACACCAATTCCAAGGTTGTAGGCATGCCCATCCGTCCGGTTCAGGAGCTCACGGAACGGGAAACAGAGCATAGAAAGACGGAAATTACCGGAAGAAACAGTGCAAAGAGCGTTCAAAGTGTCAGTCACGAATATGTCGATCTGGGTCTGAGCGTCAAGTGGGCCACCACCAATATAGGTGCATCGGCTCCTGAGGAAAGCGGCAGCAAATTTACCTGGGGCGAGACGGCAGAAAAGCCGTATTATACAGAATACAACTATTCGCTGGCATCATACAATGACAGCTGCGGCTGCTGGTCAACTGACACGGTTGCAGAGATAGAGACACTGCCTGCCAACATGGATGCCGCCAGTGCGAATTGGGGCGGTGACTGGCGTATTCCGACCAGGTACGAATTCCGCGAACTGCTTGAAAAATGCGAATGGACAGATACCGTAGTGAACGGAATCCGCGGCAATCTTGTAATCAGCAAGGTTCCGGGATATGAGGGCAACAGTATTTTCCTGCCGTTTACAAGCTCCGATGATGCCAGGTATATGTCGGCAAGTTCCTCCATACTGAACTGGTTTACAGACAGATGCGTGATTCTGGAGTTTGATGGATACGAACACGGTACTACCGATGAATTTCAGGATGACAAATCATTTGACTGTGGAATTGGTAACATGAGCCGCATTCATATCACTCCGGGTATGCCATTCAAAGAAATGGCCATACGGCCGGTGCGATAGACATAACAAGTTTTGGCAGGCAATATAAAAGCACTTACGGATCCGTAAGTGCTTTTATATTAAGTAGCGGGACCCGGGATTGAACCGGGGACCTCATGATTATGAATCATGCGCTCTAACCAGCTGAGCTATCCCGCCATCAGGCTTGTGTGCTTGCCTTAAGCGGGTGCAAATGTAGTATAACTTTTTGTAATCTCAAACAATTCCGGGATAATTTCTTGCCGGCTGTTACTTATTCAGTAACGCGACAATTTGAACGGCGGCATTGTCCGATGCGCCGGCAGGTCCGAGAATGCTGTGAATCCTGCTGTAGCCTTCCAGCTGGGCCCTGCGCTCAGGCGTATCGGCAAGAAGCGGAATCAGCAGCCGCCGTGCGGTGCCGGCTTCCATCTGACCTGCTACAAGTTCCGGAACTACCTCGCGGCCCGCAATAAGGTTGACCAGCGATATGAACGGAATTTTCAGAACCATGGCCCGCAGGATGTTCACTATTCCGCCCATGGGCATTCTGTAGCATACAAGCTGCGGGACATCGAAAAGCGCGGTCTCAAGTGTGGCTGTGCCTGATGTCACAAGCGCGGCATGTGACACTGACAACAGCTTGTATGTGCTTTGATGCACGACTTTTACATTGGTGCCTTTTATGAAACTGTCATAATAGGACGGATCCACGCCGGGGGCTGCCGCAAGGATAACCTGGTAGCCGTCGAGACCCTGCGTGGCATCGATCATGATTGGGAGATTGCGCGAAATCTCGGTGCGGCGGCTGCCGGCCAACAAGGCGATGATCGGCTTGCCGCTATTGGTCAATGGCTGTGTGGTGCCGCCTTTTTTCTTGAAATCATCGACTGCATCGACACACGGGTTACCTACGTATCTTATTGAATAGTTCCTTTTTGCGAACCATTCCTTCTCGAAAGGAAGAATGGAAAAGAGTTCGTCCACGTATTTGCGCATGGATTTGATTCTGTAGCTTTTCCATGCCCATATTTTTGGCGATATATAGTAATAGGTGGGTATTCCCAGCCTGGTCTTGACCTGTTTCGCAATTGACAGGTTGAACCCGGGGTAGTCAATCAGTATGACGCAATCGGGATTCCATGCGGCTATGTCCTCGTAGCAGAAGGCCCTGCTTCTGAGTATGGTGCCCAGGTGGGTGAGAACTGGCCACCAGCCCATGTATGCCAGCTGGCGGTAGTGTCTGACAAGTGTTCCTCCTGCCTGCTGCATCAAGTCTCCGCCAAAACAGCGGAACTGTGCGCCGCTGTCGGCCTCTGCTATTGATTTCATCAGGTTCGAGCCGTGAAGGTCGCCTGAAGCCTCGCCTGCAATCAGATAGTATTTCATAAATATGTGGATTTCTTACATGCAAAAGTAGCCATTTTTTTTGCCCCGTTTATTTGCAATTATGGAGTTTTTAATATTTCTTTGCAATTAAACCAATAAGCATTTTGAACTATGGCAACAGACAGACAACACAACTCAAAGGACAAGGTCATTCTTGAGTATGAATTGAGTTCGCAGTCCATTCCCATGATTTGGGATGCCATTGCAACCGCTCCGGGATTGGCTTCGTGGTTCGCTGACGATGCGAATTCAGACGGGAAACTTTTCACTTTCTTCTGGGGAAAGAGCGAACAGCGTCAGGCTGAACTGATAAACTGCCGCCAGCAGGCTTATGTACGTTTTCATTGGCTGGACGATGATCCGGGCACTTACTTTGAAATTCGAATCACAAAAAACGATCTGACGCAGAAATGTGTTCTGGTCATTACTGATTTTGCCGAGAAGGACTATCTGAAAGAAACAGAAAGCCTTTGGAATAGTTCCATTGAGTCGTTGCGGCGTTGCGGCCTGTAGTCCCAAAAGCTACCTCTATTTTTTGCAGAAGTCTCCAAATTGCAGTACCTTTGCAGTTTGGAAGTGGCTGTACCGCAAAGAATGAGACCCAAAAGACTCGATATTTTCATCATCAGAAGCTTTCTGCTACTGTTCGTGGCGGCATTCTGCATCTGTCTTTTTGTGCTTCTGATGAACATACTCTGGAGGTATGTCGAGGATTTGGTGGGCAAGGGCCTGACATTCAGCATAATTGCCCGTTTCTTTTTTCTTTTCGGTACACGTCTGGTTCCCGAAGCGCTTCCGCTGGCTGTACTTATGGCTTCGCTCATTACATTCGGAAATTTTGGCGAGCGCCTTGAACTCCTGGCCATGAAGACGGCGGGTATTCCGTTGCTCAGAATAATGAGGCCATTGACCATTTTCAGCGCATTTCTGGCCTGTCTGTCCTTCTATTTCCAGAATGTCACGGTACCGAAGACAACCGAGAAACTGTTTGCGCTCATTGTCTCCATCAATCAGAAAAGTCCCGAACTTGAGATTCCGGAAGGCACATTTTATGACCAGATAAGCGGGTATAATCTGTATGTCAGGCACAAGGACATAAAAAGTGGAATGCTGTACGATGTGGCGATATATGATCACAGCCAGGGTTATGACAATCTTAGCGTGACCTTGGCCGATTCGGCATTCCTTGAGACTACCGCCGATGAGAAGCATATCATGCTGCATCTGTTTGCGGGTGTGCAGTACAGTCAGGATCAGGATATTAACATGGATTCCGGAAGCGAGCCGTTTTTCAGGGAGGCCTTCCGTCGGCAGGACATACTGCTTGAATTCGACTCGGGCTTTACTCAGACTGATGACGGGCTTATGAGCGGCCAGGCCGAAAGTAAGAATATGGCTGAAATCCGCCATACCATTGACTCTTTGTCCCAGCGTCAGGATAGTATCGGTCGGGGCAATTTCTATGAATATAAATCGGCTGTAGAGCAGAAGGTGAGACTGCAGAGTGACGATTCTGTCAGAATGCTTGCTTTGGGCGGAGCTGCCATCAATGCCGACAGTCTGTTCCGGGTTGCATCAAGGGAAGGCCAGCTTGATATAAGGGGAGCAATGAAAAAGGACATCTCGCTCCAGTCAAATGATCTTACTGCAAAGAATATCA
This sequence comes from Bacteroidaceae bacterium, assembly GCA_045617485.1. Taxonomy (GTDB): domain Bacteria; phylum Bacteroidota; class Bacteroidia; order Bacteroidales; family Bacteroidaceae; genus Colenecus. The sequence continues at coordinate 27,937 of JAZLIR010000046.1, read as the reverse complement.
ATATGGCCGGTCAGGACCGCTCTATTAGAAAGCATTGGGTGTCATGGATGCGCAAGATAGTGAATTCGCTGGCAATCCTGATTTTCTTCTTCATCGGGGCTCCTCTTGGCGCAATAATCAGGAAGGGCGGCCTTGGCGTTCCTGTCATAATATCGGTTCTGACGTACATACTGTTCTATGTCACATCGGCCTCGGGCGAAAAGATGTTCCGCGAGGGTATGTGGAGCATAGTGGGATGCTGGTTCAGCACTATTGTTCTGGCTCCGCTGAGTATCTTCTTCACCATTAAGGCTAATGGCGATTCTACCGTATTCCAGCCCGAGGTGGTCGTGGAATTTTTCCGTCACTGGTTTGGAGGCAGGGTTTCCAGAAACATATCTCGGAAAGATGTGGTCATAGACGAACCGAACAGAAAGTTCTGTCTGGAGCTTACCGATGAAATAAGCCGTCTTTCCGACAAGGTTCTGGAGTCGAAACTCATGTCGGCACGTCCGCGTTACGCGGCTCTGTTCTTTAGGGACGACAATACATTTGATATGGACAACTTGTTCGCGGATTGTGAGAGTCTGGTCATGGAACTTGGCAACAGCCGCGACAGAATTGAACTGGATATGCTGAATTGCCTGCCGGTAATACCGGTCTATGGAGTGAAGGGACCGTTCAAAGCCAGGTGGGCAAATGTGGCGTGCGGTGTCATCGTTCCGTTTGGCGTGCTGATGTCGTTGAGGGCATGGCTGTTCGGCAGAAAAATCAGAAAACAGTTGGTGCGGACACGCGAGGTTGCTTTGGACCTTGCCGCTTATATGAATAAAACCAAATAATTCTACATAACAATGGGACAGATTTCAGATCGCGTTATGAGTCTTGCTGCTTCGGCTACATTTGCCATGAGCCAGAAGAGCAGTGAACTTTCGGCACAGGGTGTCGATGTTGTCAACATGAGTGTCGGTGAACCCGACTTCAATACTCCTGACTATGTCAAGGAGGCTGCGCATCAGGCCATTGACCAGAACTACTCAAAGTATTCTCCGGTGGGCGGCTACATGTGGCTTAGAAAGGCATGCAGTGACAAGCTCAAGCGTGAGAATTCACTTGACTATGACCCTTCACAGATTGTGGTGTCAACAGGTGCAAAGCAGGCTCTCTGCAATGTCATCATGGCTATTGTCAATCCGGGCGACGAGGTGCTTCTTCCTTCACCGTGCTGGGTAAGCTATCCTGAAATGGTGAAACTTGCCGGAGGTGTTCCTGTGGTTATCAAGGCTGGCATTGACCAGGACTTCAAGGTTACAGCCGCGCAGATTGAGGCCGCCATCACTCCGAAAACCAGGGCTATGATGATATGCTCGCCTTCAAATCCTACCGGTTCGGTTTACAGTAAGGATGAGCTTGCTTCAATAGCCAAGGTGCTTGCCAGGCATCCGGAAGTATTCGTTGTGTCCGATGAGATATATGAACATATCAATTTCATCGGCGGCCATCAGAGCCTTGCCCAGTTCACTGAGCTCAAGGACAGGATTGCTGTTATTAACGGTGTGTCAAAGGCTTATGCAATGACCGGATGGCGTATCGGCTTTATGGCCGGTCCGGACTGGCTGGTAAAGGCATGCACCAAGCTGCAGGGCCAGTACACCAGCGGTACGTGTTCTGTTGCCCAGAAAGCTGCTCAGATTGCTTTTGACGGTCCCCAGGACGATGTAGAGAAAATGCGTAAGGTATTTCAGGGACGCCGTGACCTTATTGTGTCGCTTGCCCGTGAGATTCCGGGATTTGAGGTTAACAATCCTCAAGGCGCATTCTATCTGTTCCCAAAGTGCGATTACTATTTCGGCAAGAAATATGACGGCAAGGTAATTTCAAGTTCCGATGATCTGGCAATGTTCCTCCTTGAGGTCGCTCATGTGGCAACCGTCGGCGGTACGGCCTTCGGCGCACCTGAATGTATCCGTTTCAGCTACGCCACATCGGATGATAAAATCCGTGAAGCATTCAAGCGCATTGCTGCCGCATTGGCAAAACTGGCCTGATGGCGGCATGCCGGAAAAAATAAAGGCTCCGAACTCGGAGCCTTTATTTTTTTCTGAAAGAATTATTCTCCCGGGTGAATAGCCTCTGACGGGCAGACACCTGCGCAAGTACCGCAGTCTACGCAGAGATCCGGGTTGATTGAATACTTTTCTCCTTCTGAGATTGCCTCTGACGGGCATTCATCGATGCATGTGCCGCAGGCAATGCAGTCGTCTCCGATAACGTATGCCATATTGTTGTTTGATTTGGTTTGATAATCTTTCTGCAAAGATACTTTAAATTTGGAAATCCAGACAATTTGTGACTAGGAAAATGGCGGTCTTCAACGCAATATCTTTGCATGGCATGCGTTAGTATTCTGTCATGACAATGAAATCGAACCATTTTGGAAATAAATTTATTCTTCTTCTGGCGGCAGCGCTAGTTATGCCGCTGACGGTTCTGTCACAGGAGCGAAAAATCCAAAACAGGCCTTTTCTGGACGACAGGGTATGGCATTATGGATTTCTGCTGGGAATCCACTATCAGGATCTTGTCCCCGAGAACAATGGTCTGCCGTTTGTCAATGAACAGGGATATGCGGAATACTGGTATTCGACTGTGCCGGAATACATACCTGGCTTCAGCGTGGGAATTCTCGGTGAATACAAGCTGTCTGACTATGTGTCTATAAGGATGATTCCTACAATGCATTTCGGAGACAGAAAACTGGTGTTCAGAGAACAGATTTCGGGAAAAGTGACGGAGCAGTATTTGAAATCTACCCTGTTCTCCGTGCCTTTTGACTTGAAGATTTCTCCTCTCAGATTCAACAACAGCCGTCCGTATGTTGTGGCAGGACTGGCTCCTACGCTGGATCTTACGCGTTCAAAAGGCGAGGCGTGTCTGTTGAAAGGCAATGATTACATGTTTGAAATAGGAATGGGCTGTGACTTTTATTATCAGTTCTTCAAACTGATTCCTGAAATCAAATTCTGTTTCGGCATGAAGGATGTTCACGAGACAACGCGTAAGGACCTGAAGGATTTGTCTCTCCTTAAATATTCGAATTCAGTTGATAAGGCAATGAGCAGAATGATAGTCCTTTCATTGTATTTCGAGTAAAAATGTTTGCTGACATAAATATTATTGCTACCTTTGCGCCGCTTTGCCGTGATCGCTGTCAAGGAAGAGTAACTTGGTATGTCGCGCGCAGCATAACAAACTACTACATTTTTTATAAAAATGGATTTAATCAAGGTTGCCGAACAGGCATTTGCCACAGGCAATGAGGGAAAGTTCCCCGAATTCAAATCAGGTGACACTGTGACCGTAGCGTATCGTATTGTTGAAGGAAACAAGGAGCGTATTCAGTTGTACCGTGGTGTTGTAATTAAAATTTGCGGACATGGCGATAACCGCCGTTTCACTGTTCGTAAGATGTCCGGTACTGTTGGCGTTGAGCGTATCTTCCCAATCAGTTCACCGTCTATTGACAGCATTGAGGTCAACAAGATAGGTAAGGTTCGCCGCGCAAAACTCTATTATCTGCGTGAACTTACCGGCAAGAAGGCACGTATCCGCGAAAAGAGGGCAAACGGCTGATTGTTGTATCGGAAAAATCAAAAAGGCGGAGGGCTCAAGGTCTTCCGCCTTTTTTTTAACTTTGAGGCCTAAAACCGCCATACAGTGAAAAGATTCATCAAATACGGTGCTCTGCTTATTCTGCTGTGCCTGCCGCATATTCCTGCTGTAGCTCAGAACGACGATCCCTTTGAGGATAGTCCGTTTGACGCACAGCAAAGCAGCATGAATGCCGGCCGTGTGCGTAGAGGGTCCGGCTGGCGTCCCGCCCAGGCCGCGAACCAGGAGGCGCTTGTCAATGCAATGCTTGCGCAGAAAATAAAGCGTAGTCTCAAATATCGGTTCGAATCGGTCGGACTTGCAGTCGACGGTGCCAATGCACCGTTCTGGCTTGCTTCAAACAGGCAGGGACTGTTCCCTACATCAGATGCGATGGCGTACATGAGATATGGCATGTTTGGAAAGATGTTCCTTCCAAGTACGTTCAGCGTAAGCTATGGTATGGATCTTGGCATCGGAACCGGACTGGAAGAAAACTGGTTTGTCCAACAGCTTTATATTGATTTCGGCTACCGCAGCTGGTCTTTGTCCGTAGGTGCCAGGGAACGTTCCGGCGTGCTTGTAAACAACGGCTTGAGCAGCGGTTCGCTTACATGGTCGGGCAACAGCAAGCCTATCCCGCAAATCAGGGTGGGCGTTCCGGAGTTTTACCGTCTGGCGTGTCTTGACGGATGGCTTTCATTGAAGGGCGAGATGTCGTATGGAATGTTTACCGATGACAAGTGGCGTGGCAGAGATCCTTCGGGGCCCTATACCGATAACATTCTTTTCCATTCAAAGGAAGGATTCCTGAAGATTGGTGACCGCGAAAGATTTCCGTTGGAGCTCACGTGCGGACTGGAGATGTATGCCATGTTCGGCGGCGTTCTCCATAATCGCAGGCTCTATTCGTCCGATCCCGTCTGGGATGAGTATAAGCTGCCGAGCGACATCGGGACGTATGCGGGCATACTGCTTCCGCTGAACAGGACGGGGCAGCAGACTATGGAAAACGGGAATACTCTTGGGAGTTGGCATCTGGCTCTTGACTGGTTCCTTGCAGGGGATATTACTGCCAGAGCATATTATGAGCATTTCTACGAGGACCATTCCAGTATGCTTGGAATTGAATACAAGGCCGATGTCGAGGGCAACAGAGGCTTTGTCAGTTACGGCTGCCGCCGCAATTGGCTGGATGGTCTGTATGGCCTGGAGTTCAATCTGCCTGATTCCTGGTGCGTGAGAAACGTCGTGGTGGAGTTCCTGAATACCAGGGGGCAATGCGGTCCTGTTTTAAAAATGCCGGAAGTCAACATACTGGAAGGCGTGGATGGTCGTGATGGCATGTACTGCCATGTGCCGTACGATTCATACAGCCATCACGGTCTGGCAATAGGTTCGCCTGTTCTGCTGTCTCCCATATACAACGCCGATGGTAACCAGCGTTTTGCAGGCAACAGAGTGAATATGCTGCATCTTGGTCTTGACGGAAGCTTTGGAACGCATTTTGACTATCGGCTTAAATTGACTGCAACGCGTCACTGGGGAACGTACGAAAGGCCTTTTGAACATACACGTGATATTTTAAGCGGAGAACTTTCGGTGTTCTGGATTGGAGGGCCTTCGTACAGCTGGAAACTTGGCCTTTCGGCGGGGGCTGACAGCGATGACAGCAACTGGCTGGGAAATAATCGGGGACTGATGCTTTCAGTTGTAAAAACTTGGAATATTCTATGAAGAAGTCTGTGATAGCTGTTTTGCTCGGCTGTATTTTATGCTCGTGCGAGAGGGTATTCCCAAATGATGACATTGATTTTCAGTGGCGCCTTGACGGTGTGGAGAGACTGGGCGAATTACATCAGGACGGCAATTGCTGGATGAGCCTGGCACGTCATATTGCTGTATTTGAGGGAGATACTCCGGCGGGATATGCTCAGGCGTTCGCTCTGTTTAATGACAGCTCTGACAGTCTTTTCTTTGACTTCTCCATGTGCGCCGATACGGCTCTGACCATGGAGGTCATTGGAAAATTCGGAATTGAGAATCTGAAATTCGGGTGTTCGTACAATTTGCCGAAACGTAACAAGCTGGTGCTGTCAGGTAACGGGGCGGTGCTGTATTTCACCCGGTGGTAGGATGTATGTCAGTCCGATATCCGTCCGTCAAGAATGTGCAGGCGTCTGTCGGCAAGATTTGCAAGTGTCTCATCGTGGGTGACGATGACGAATGTCTGACCGAAATCGTTTCTCAAATCAAAGAATAGTTTGTGAAGTTCGTCCCTGTTATGGCTGTCCAGGCTTCCTGATGGTTCATCGGCCAGGACTACATCGGGCTCGTTCATCAGTGCACGTGCCACCGCTATTCTCTGTTTCTCGCCACCTGACAGTTCGGACGGCTTATGGTCGGCGCGGTCAGCAAGACCGAGTTTCTCTAACAGCATTGTGGCTCTTGTTTTGGCTTTCTGCATGCCGGCTCCCTGTATTAGTCCGGGAATTTCAATGTTTTCCAGCGCGGTGAATTCCGGCAGAAGCTGGTGAAACTGGAATACGAACCCGATGTGGCTGCACCGGAAAGCTGCCAGGCACCGTGAATCCATAAGTGTGGTGTCGGTGCCGTTGAAAAGTACGTGACCGCCGGTGGGGCTGTCAAGTGTTCCCATGATTTGAAGAAGTGTCGTTTTGCCCGCACCGCTTGGCCCTGTTATGCTGACAATCTCTCCCTTGTCAATGCTCAGGCTTATGCCTTTCAATACTTCAAGCCCGGAAAAACTTTTCTTTATGTCTTTTAGTTCAATCATTTTCTGTCAGTTTTAATACTATGTGTCTGGCCATGTGGCAGCCGAATGATGCTGGGACCCAGCTTACGGTTCCGACAGTTGACTTTCTCAGTCCTTCGGCCGATTCCGCTACGGCGTTCGGAATGGGCACCTCGCTGCTAAAAACCACGTCCAGGCTGTTGGAGATGTCCGCATTGCCGATACGTTTTCTCACAGCCTTGGCCAAGCCGTCGTGATGTGTCTTCCCAAGCTTGTCCATGTGTATTTTGGAGATGTCGGTTCTCGCTCCGGCTCCCATGCTGCTGATAATAGGAATGTCGTGTTCAAAGGCGCTTTCAATGAGCCGGCATTTGGTGGCTACGCTGTCAATGGCGTCGGCAATGAAATCGTATTTGCCCCCTGACAGCAGCGGCTCGATGTCGGAATCGAGAAGGAACTTTTCAATTGCTGTTATTTCCAGCTCCGGATTTATTTGAAGCAGGCGTTCCTTCATCGCAATGACTTTGGGCATTCCTATTGTCGCCGTTGTAGCAGCTATCTGACGGTTCAGGTTGCTTTCATCAACCTTGTCGCCGTCAACAATGGTCATGTGGCCTATTCCGGCCCGTATCAGCATCTCGGCGGCATGTCCTCCAACACCTCCCACACCGACGCACAGGATGCTGGCATCTCTGAGTTTTGTGATGGCTGCATGTCCGAGCAGCAGTTCGGTTCTGGAATGGGAATTCGTCATTTTGCGGCAATAATTGCAAAAATATGTCCTAAGGCATTAATTCAATGCAAAGTAAACACTACTTTTGCATTCCAAAAAACAAAAATACACAAACTTAATTATGCGAGTAGCTATTGTAGGCGCAAGTGGAGCAGTGGGACAAGAGTTCCTGCGTGTTCTGGAGCAGAGGAAGTTTCCTCTTGATGAGTTGGTTCTTTTCGGGTCATCCCGTAGTGCAGGTTCATATTACACTTACGAAGGTAAACAGCTGCAGGTCAAGCTGCTCCAGCACAATGACGATTTCAGGGATATAGACATTGCTTTTGTGTCGGCAGGCGGAAGCACATCTGAGGAATATGCAGAAACGATAACCAAATACGGATGTGTCATGATTGACAATTCAAGCGCATTCAGAATGGATCCGCAGGTCCCGCTTGTCGTTCCTGAAGTCAATCCCGAAGATGCGCTTGTGCGTCCAAAAGGCATCATTGCTAATCCGAACTGCTCGACTATCATGATGATTGTCGCTCTGAAAGCGCTTAACGATATCTCGCCTGTAAAGAAAGTTCAGGTTTCGACATATCAGGCTGCCAGCGGCGCAGGTGCTGCTGCGATGGCTGAACTTTATGAACAGTACAGACAGGTGCTTGCTGGCGATCCTGTGAAGGTGGAAAAGTTTGCATATCAGCTGGCGTTCAATCTGATTCCGCATATCGATGTTTTCAAGGAAAGCGGTTATACCAAGGAAGAGGAAAAGATGTTCTATGAGACCAGGAAAATGTTCCACAACGACATTGAGTGCAGTGCTACGTGTGTACGCGTGCCTGCTCTGCGTTGTCACAGCGAGGCAATCTGGGCTGAGACCGAAAGACCTGTATCTGTTGAAGAATTTCGCAATGCGGTAAAGAATGGTGAAGGCCTTGTCCTGATGGACAATCCGGACGAGAAGGAATATCCTATGCCTTTGTTCCTGTCCGGTACAGATCCGGTATATGTCGGACGAATCCGCAAGGATATAGCGAATCCGAATGTGATGGTATTCTGGGTGGTTGGAGACCAGATTCGTAAGGGGGCAGCTCTGAATGCTGTCCAGATAGCGGAATATCTTATCAGACAGAAGGTTGTAAAATAAGCCTGTTATGGAGCAGAATGGCAGTCAGCAGAAGCAGTTGCAAATTGAACTTAAGGATGAAGTGGCTCGCGGGGTGTATGCAAACCTTGCCATGATAACCCACTCATCTTCTGAATTTGTAATGGATTTTATAAGTATTCTTCCCGGAATGGCCAAAGCGCAGGTGGCTTCCAGAATTATTATGTCGCCGGAGCACGCCAAACGTCTGATGCTTGCGCTTCAAGATAATATTGCCAAGTACGAAAATTCGTTCGGCACTATACAGGCTGGTGGTCAGAAGGGTACTTTTGTGCCTCCGCTTTCCGATTTTCAGGGCGAAGCATAAACTTTTATGATTTTTTAACTAAGCAGCAGAGCTTGTTTTTGACTGGCTCTGCTGCGCTTTTTTTTTGCCCGTCTTGTAGAAAAATATAAAAAAACGGGCGGGCTTCCCTTGCCATTTCAAAGAATAGCAGTATCTTTGCACGCCAAAAAATCTGGAATTAACTATTATAATATAATAATTTAAAAACAAACAACATGCCAACAATTCAGCAGTTAGTACGCAAAGGACGTCAGGTTCTGGATGACAAGAGCAAGTCACCGGCCCTTGATTCCTGCCCTCAGAGAAGAGGCGTTTGCGTGAGAGTTTACACAACAACACCTAAGAAGCCTAACTCAGCCATGAGAAAGGTTGCCCGTGTACGTCTGACCAACCAGAAGGAAGTTAACTCATACATTCCGGGTGAGGGTCACAACTTGCAGGAGCACTCAATCGTATTGGTTCGTGGCGGTCGTGTGAAGGACCTTCCTGGTGTACGTTACCATATCGTTCGCGGTACACTTGATACCGCTGGTGTAAATGGTCGTCTGCAGCGTCGTTCAAAGTACGGTGCGAAGCGTCCGAAAGCAGCAAAGAAGTAATAATCAACAAAGTTTTGGCAAGTAGATGAAGGTTGAGTAAACATCCAGGCGTGGAAGTTGAAGAATCAGAAACGACAGCCTAAGCGAAAACAAAATTTTCAAAAATGAGAAAAGCAAAACCAAAAAAACGTATCATCCTTCCGGATCCCGTGTTCGGTGATGTAGCCGTTACAAAGTTCGTCAACCATCTTATGTACGATGGCAAGAAGAACACCTCTTTCGAGATTTTCTATGAGAGCCTTGACAAGGTAAAGGCAAAACTTCCCAACGAAGAAATGTCAGCCCTTGAAATTTGGAAGAAAGCTCTTGACAACATCACTCCTCAGGTCGAGGTAAAGTCACGCCGTATCGGTGGTGCCACTTTCCAGGTTCCTACCGAAATCCGTGCCGACCGTAAGGAGTCTATCTCAATGAAGAACCTTATTTCTTTCGCACGCAAGCGCGGAGGAAAGTCGATGTCAGACAAGCTGTCTGCCGAAATTATTGATGCGTTTAATAATGCAGGTGGTGCGTTCAAGCGTAAAGAAGATATGCACCGTATGGCTGAAGCCAACAGAGCCTTTGCACATTTCAGATTCTAATTGCACTACATGTCTGATCAGGATTTACATCTTACGAGAAACATCGGTATCATGGCTCACATCGATGCCGGTAAAACTACGACTTCAGAGCGTATTCTCTATTACACCGGACTTACACATAAAATAGGTGAAGTTCACGATGGTTCTGCAACTATGGACTGGATGGTCCAGGAGCAGGAGAGAGGTATCACAATCACATCGGCTGCTGTCACCAGTCATTGGAAGTGGAATGACAACACTTACAAAATCAACCTTATTGACACTCCGGGTCACGTTGACTTCACTGCCGAGGTTGAGCGTTCTCTGCGTGTTCTGGATGGCGCTGTTGCAGTATTCTGCGCAGTAGGCGGTGTTCAGCCGCAGTCAGAAACAGTCTGGCATCAGGCCAGCAAGTATGGCGTTCCCCGTCTGGGCTACGTCAACAAGATGGACCGTTCTGGCGCCGACTTCTTTGGAGTAGTCAACCAGATGAAGGAAATTCTCAAGGCAAACGCTTGTCCTATCGAAATTCCTATCGGTCAGGAAGAATCTTTTAAGGGTGTCGTTGACCTTATTAAAATGAAGGCCATCTACTGGCGCGATGAGTCACTTGGCGCTGAATATACCGTCGAGGAGATTCCTGCCGAGATGATGGATGAAGCACAGCAATGGCGTGACAATCTTCTTGAGAAAGCTGCCGATTTCGATGACGAAATGATGGAAAAGTATCTTGAAGATGCTTCAACCATTTCGCAGGAGGAAATACTGAATGCTGTCCGCAAGGGCTGCATCAGTCAGAAGCTTGTTCCGGTTGTATGCGGTACTTCTTTCCGCAACAAGGGCGTTCAGCCTCTGCTTGACTATGTCTGCGCATTCCTGCCTTCACCAATCGATGCTGACGGTGTTACCGGTTTCATTCCCAAGTCAGAAGAGGAGACACACCGTGCTCCGTCATCGGAAGAAAAGACTTCGGCTCTTGCATTCAAAATTGCCGTTGACCCGTATGTCGGCCGTCTTATCTTCTTCCGCGTATATTCCGGTAAGGTAACTGCCGGCAGCTACATATTCAATACCCGTTCGGGCAAGAAGGAGCGTGTGAGCCGTCTGTTCCAGATGTACTCGAAGAAGCAGATTCAGGTTGACGAAGTCAGCGCCGGCGATATAGGTGCAGTTGTTGCATTGAAGGATATCCGCACTGGTGATACCCTTTGCGACGAAGATGCACCTATAGTACTTGAGAGCATGGACTTCCCGGATCCTGTTATCAGCATAGCCGTTGAGCCTAAGACCGAGAAGGATATGAGCAAGTTGTCCGATGGTCTTGCACGTCTTGCTGAAGAGGATCCTACATTTACCGTCAAGGTTGATGAGGATTCAGGCCAGACACTGATTTCCGGTATGGGTGAACTTCACCTTGATATTATTATTGACCGTCTGAAACGTGAATTTGGCGTTGAATGCAATCAGGGACGTCCTCAGGTTAGTTACAAGGAGTCAATATCAAAGACTGTCCAGCTGCGTGAGGAATACAAGAAGCAGACCGGTGGTAAGGGCCACTATGCATGTATTGTCGTTGAAATCGGTCCTGCCGATGCAGATTGGAAGGGCGGTCTTCAGTTCGTCGATGCAACCAAGGGTGAGGCTCTGCCAAAGACATATCTTCCTGCAATTGAGAAGGGCTTTACAAACGCTATGAAGAACGGTGTTCTTATGGGCGCTCCGATGGAGTCTCTCAAGGTTACGGTTCTTGACGGTAAGTATCATCCGGTTGACTCGGATGCCTTGTCATTCGAAGTCTGCGCAGCTCAGGCATTCAAGAATGCCTGTGTCAAGGCTAACCCGGGTCTTACAGAACCTATCATGGCTTTGGAAGTGGTTACTCCTGAAGAGAGCATGGGTAATGTAATCGGTGACCTCAACAAGCGTCGCGGACAGGTTGAAGGAATGGAAACCAACCATTCCGGTGCAAAGGTCGTAAAGGCTCACGTACCATTGGCCGAGATGTTCGGCTATGTTACAGCTCTCAGAACCATTACATCGGGACGTGCCACTTCTTCAATGTCGTATGAAAAGCATGCCGAAGTTTCCAAGGCGCTTGCACGTACAGTTGTTGAAGAGCAGGGGGGCAACGTTTCATTGCTTTAATTAAATAATGAGAGAAAGCGGCTCGGATAGCAAATGACTCTTATCCGGGTCGCACAAATAAAAACAGAATAATAACTAAAACAATTACAATGAGTCAGAAAATCAGAATCAAGTTGCAGTCATACGACCACAATGTCGTTGACAAGTCAGCTGCCAAGATCGTCAGCACCGTTAAGGCTACTGGCGCTGTAGTAAGCGGTCCTATTCCACTTCCTACACACAAGCGTATTTTTACCGTAAACCGTTCGACTTTCGTAAACAAGAAGTCGCGTGAACAGTTCCAGCTTTCAGCCTACAAGAGACTGATTGATATCTATTCGTCAACTGCTCAGACTGTTGACGCTCTGATGAAACTCGAACTTCCAAGCGGTGTTGAAGTTGAGATCAAGGTCTGATTCACTTTATTAGAAACAATTATTTTACAGTTACTTTTTAATTTTATTTGAAATGCCAGGATTATTAGGAAAAAAGATCGGTATGACATCGGTCTTCGGTGCCGATGGAAAGAATGTTCCATGCACCGTTATCGAAGTTGGTCCTTGCGTGGTTACTCAGATTAAGAGTGTTGAGAAAGACGGTTATGAGGCTGTTCAGCTTGGTTTCGAAGATGCCAAGGAAAAGAACACCACAGCCGCTATGATGGGACACTTCAAGAAAGCTGGTGTAACGGCAAAGAGACACTTGGCCGAGTTCAAGGATTTTGACGGCACACTCAATCTGGGTGATGTACTTACCGTCGAGTTGTTCAATGACGCTACTTTCGTGGACGTTGTTGGCGTATCAAAAGGTCATGGCTACCAGGGTGTCGTAAAGAGACACGGATTCGGTGGCGTTGGTCAGCAGACCCATGGTCAGCACAACCGTGGCCGTAAGCCGGGTTCTATAGGTGCCTGCTCATACCCTGCAAAGGTATTCAAGGGCATGCGTATGGCCGGTCAGATGGGCGGTGATCAGGTAACTACACAGAACCTTCAGGTCCTCAAGGTTATTCCGGAACACAATCTGCTTCTCATCAAGGGCTCGATACCAGGTTACAAAGGTTCAATCGTTTCAATTCTGAGGTAATGGAAATCAAGGTATTAAATATCAAGGGTGAGGATACCGGAAGAAAGGTTGTCCTCAATGATGCCATCTTTGGCATTGAACCAAATGACCATGTAATTTACCTGGACGTAAAGCAGTTCATGGCTAACCAGCGTCAGGGAACCCATAAGTCAAAGGAGAGAAGTGAAATCAGTGGCTCTACCAAAAAACTCGGACGTCAGAAAGGTGGTGGCGGTGCTCGTCGTGGTGACATCAACTCACCATTGTTGGTAGGAGGTGCCCGCGTATTCGGTCCTAAGCCGCGTGATTACAGTTTCAAACTGAACAAGAAGGAAAAGCAGCTTGCCCGCAAGTCAGCTCTTTCATATAAGGTTCAGGCCGGAGCGCTCACAGTAATTGAAGACTTCGCATTCGAAGCACCTAAGACAAAGAGCTTTATTGAAGTGCTAAATAATCTTAAAGTTAGTGACAAGAAATCACTCTTTGTCCTGCCCGAGAGCAATAATATTGTATCTTTGTCGGCTCGCAATTTGCAGAGCACCAAGGTCGTCAACGCTTCTTCAGTAAATACTTACAGTATTCTGAACGCTGACGCTCTTGTTATGACTGAAGGTGCAATCGAAGTCATAAACGGAATTTTGGATTAATAAGGAGACTTGATCATGGGATATATAGTTAAACCCCTGGTAACGGAGAAAATGAACTCCATTACTGAAAAGTTCCCCAACAAGTTCGGTTTCATTGTACGCCCTGAAGCCGGCAAGCTGGAGATTAAGAAGGAGATTGAAGACCTTTACAATGTAACAGTTGTAGATGTCAATACAGCATCATATGCTGGCAAGACCAAGTCACGTTACACCCGCCGTGGTCTTTCAAAAGGCCAGTGCAACGCCTTCAAGAAGGCTGTTGTCACTTTGAAGGAGGGTGATACAATTGATTTTTATAGCAACATTTAATAAAGATGGCAGTACGTAAATTCAAACCCACGACCCCGGGTCAGAGACACAAGATTATTGGTACTTTTGAGGAGATTACTGCATCGGTACCAGAAAAGTCTCTTGTTTTCGGAAAGCTCGCAACAGGCGGCCGCAACAATACCGGTAAGATGACTGCCCGCTACATCGGCGGTGGTCATAAAAGACTGTTCCGTGTCATCGATTTCAAGAGAAACAAGGATGGGGTTCCGGCAACTGTCAAGACAATCGAGTACGATCCGAACCGTTCGGCACGTATCGCTCTGTTGTTCTATGCAGACGGAGAAAAGAGGTATATCATTGCACCTAACGGCCTTGAGGTCGGCGCTACTCTGATGTCAGGTGAAAAAGCAGCACCTGAAATCGGTAACTCCTTGTTCCTTAAGGATATTCCTGTCGGTACTGTAATTCATAACATTGAATTGCGTCCGGGTCAGGGTGCAGCTCTTGTCCGTTCAGCCGGCAATTTCGCCCAGTTGACTTCAAAGGAAGGTGACTATTGTGTCATCAAGCTTCCTTCAGGCGAGGTTCGCAGAATTTTGGGAGCCTGCAAGGCTACAATCGGTAGTGTAGGTAATTCAGATCACGCTCTTGAGTCGTCAGGTAAGGCTGGCCGCTCACGTTGGCTTGGTCGTCGTCCTCACAACCGTGGTGTTGTAATGAACCCGCATGATCATCCGATGGGTGGTGGTGAAGGCCGTCAGTCAGGTGGACACCCGCGTTCACGTAAGGGCTTGTATGCAAAGGGCCTGAAGACCAGACATCCAAAGAAGAGCTCAACGAAGTATATCATCGAGAGAGCCAACAATAAGTAATTTTTAACCTGAGTACAAAATGACACGTTCACTTAAAAAAGGTCCGTTTATTTACAAAAAGCTCGAGGACAAGGTGCTTGCCATGAATGAAAGTGGCAAGAAGGTCGTTGTAAAGACTTGGGCTAGGGCATCGATGATATCTCCAGACTTTGTCGGTCATACCATCGCAGTTCATAATGGTAATAAGTTTATTCCTGTTTACATTACGGAAAACATGGTTGGCCACAAGCTCGGCGAGTTTGCACCTACCCGTACTTTCCGTGGTCACAGCGGCAACAGAAAGTAAACTGGTGTTTATTTGAAATAAATAAATTAAGATAATGGGAAATAGAAAACATTTGGCAGCCCAGAGGATTAAGGAGGCTAAAAAGACCCAGTACTTTGCCAAGCTCAACGATGTTCCTTCGTCACCCCGCAAGATGCGTCTTGTCATTGACATGATTCGCGGAATGGAGGTTAACCGCGCTCTTGGTACACTGCGTTTCTCTAACAAGGCTGCTTCCAAGGATGTAGAAAAGGTTCTCCGTTCTGCTATCGCCAATTGGGAACAGAAGAATGAGCGCAAGGCTGAAGCCGGCGAATTGTTCGTAACCAAGGCTTATGTTGACGAAGGAGTTACCCTTAAGAGAATGAGACCCGCCCCACAGGGTAGAGGATATCGTATTCGCAAGCGTGCCAACCATATCTCACTTTTCGTAGATACAAAGGCAATTGCACAGAACACTAACGACAATCAGGAGTAAAACATGGGACAGAAAGTTAATCCAGTAAGCAACCGTTTGGGAATTATCAGAGGTTGGGATTCCAGTTGGTTCGGCAAATATGACGAACGTCTGGTTGAGGATTCTGAAATCCGCAAGTATCTGAACGCCCGTCTGGCCAAGGCCAGTCTCTCCCGCATTGTTATCGAGCGTACATTGAAGCTCGTTACCATTACCGTTTGCACAGCCCGTCCGGGTTTGATTATTGGTAAGAACGGTAGCGAAGTCGACAAGCTCAAGGAAGAACTCAAGAAGATTACCGACAAGGAGATCCAGATCAACATCTTCGAAGTGAAGAAGCCTGAACTGGATGCAGTTATCGTTGCAAACAACATTGCACGTCAGGTTGAAGGTAAGATTGCATATCGCCGTGCTATCAAGATGGCCATCGCCAATACCATGAGAATGGGTGCCGAGGGTATCAAGGTTCAGATTGCCGGTCGTTTGAACGGTGCTGAAATCGCTCGTTCAGAAATGTACAAGGAAGGCCGTACTCCATTGCACACTTTCCGCGCAGATATTGATTACTGCCAGATTGGTGCCATTACAAAGGTCGGCGTCCATGGTATCAAGGTGTGGATCTGCCGTGGAGAGGTTTATGGAAAGAAGGATCTGTCACCCAACTTCACTCAGTCGAAGGAAACTGGCCGTGGCGGAGAACGTGGTGGAAAACCTTTCAACAAAAAGAGAAATAGAAGCAATCGTTGATTGCAATTCGTAAAATTTGAAACAGTAATATAGAATTATGTTACAGCCTAAAAGGACAAAATACAGAAGAATGCAGAATGGCCGCAGCAAGGGCAACGCTATGCGTGGCAACCAGCTTGCTTTCGGTTCTTTCGGCATCAAGTCTCTTGACACCACCTGGATTACAGGTAGGCAGATTGAGGCAGCTCGTGTAGCCGTGACACGTTACATGCAGCGTCAGGGTCAGATCTGGATTAGGATCTTCCCGGACAAACCAATCACAAAGAAGCCTTTGGATGTACGTATGGGTAAAGGTAAGGGTGACGTAGAAGGTTACGTGTTCCCGATCACTCCCGGTCGTATAATCATTGAAGCTGACGGTGTTCCATTCGCAGTGGCAAAAGAAGCTCTCCGTCTAGCTGCCCAGAAACTTCCCGTCACAACAAAGTTTGTTGTAAGACGTGACTATGATTTTAAGAACGAATAATAATCAAACCTCTCATTATGAAGAATTCTGAAATCAAGGAGTTGACAACTCAGGAGCTGCAGGAGCGCATTGAATCCGAGTCAGCAAACTACACCGTGATGGGTTTGAATCATGCCATTTCTCCACTGGAGAATCCTTCTCAGATTGCCAAACTTCGCAAGACAATCGCCAGAATGAAGACCGAGTTGAGAAAAAGGGAACTTAACAAGTAAAAACAAGGTTCTATGAATGATAGAAATTTGCGCAAGGAGCGCCAGGGTGTCGTTATCAGCGACAAGATGGACAAGACAGTAGTTGTTCTGTCTGTCTTCAAGGAGAAGCACCCTATCTATGGTAAGTTCGTCAGAAAGACGAAGAAGTACCATGTTCATGACGAGAACAACGAATGCGGAATAGGCGATACCGTTCGCATTATGGAGACCCGTCCTCTGAGCAAGACAAAGAGATGGAGATTAAAAGAAATCGTAGAAAAGGCTAAGTAATCATGATACAGACAGAATCTAGACTCACAGTTTGTGATAACAGCGGTGCAAAAGAGTGCCTCTGCATTCGTGTACTTGGTGGTACTGGAAAGCGTTACGCTACAGTAGGTGACACCATCGTGGTTACAGTTAAGAGCGTTATCCCTTCAAGTGATATGAAGAAGGGTACCGTTTCAAAGGCGCTCGTAGTTCGTACAAAGAAGGAGATTCGTCGTGCAGACGGTTCTTACATCCGCTTTGACGACAACGCCTGCGTGCTTCTTGCAAACACAGGTGAAATCAAGGGCAGCCGTATCTTCGGTCCTGTAGCACGTGAACTTCGTGCAGTGAACATGAAGGTTGTTTCTTTGGCTCCTGAAGTACTTTAATTCAAAAAAGGTAAGAGTAATGAGTAAGTTACATATCAAGAAGAACGACACCGTCTTCGTCAATGCTGGTGAAGATAAGGGCAAGACCGGTAAGGTCCTGAAGGTGCTCGTTAAAGAACAGAGGGCTATCGTTGAGGGCGTAAACTTCGTCTCAAAGAACACCAAGCCCAGCGCCAAGAATCCTCAGGGTGGCATCATCAAGCAGGAGGCGCCTATACATATCTCAAATCTTAACCCCGTTGATCCTAAGACCGGTGCACCGACACGCGTTGGCCGTGCTAAGAATGCCGAGGGTAAGTCAGTACGAATTGCAAAGAAATCAGGAGAGGAGATCAAGTAATGAGCACTACTGCAAATCTTAAGAAAGAGTACGCTGAGCGTATAGCTCCCGCACTTAAGGAGAAATTCCAGTATTCTTCTTCAATGCAGATCCCTGTTCTGAAGAAGATTGTAATTAACCAGGGCCTTGGCAAGCTTGCCATTGCAGATAAGAAAATCATTGATACAGCCATTGCAGAACTGACCACAATTACCGGTCAGAAAGCTGTTGCTACCGTATCAAAGAAAGATATCGCAAACTTCAAGCTTCGTAAGAAAATGCCTATCGGTGTGATGGTTACACTTCGCCGTGAGCGCATGTACGAATTCCTTGAAAGACTAATTCGTGTGGCTCTGCCGCGTATCCGCGACTTCAAGGGTATTGAGAGCAAGTTTGACGGTATGGGTAACTATTCACTGGGTATCCAGGAACAGATTATCTTC
The DNA here is from genome assembly GCA_045617485.1 of Bacteroidaceae bacterium. Lineage (GTDB taxonomy): Bacteria > Bacteroidota > Bacteroidia > Bacteroidales > Bacteroidaceae > Colenecus. The sequence continues at coordinate 9,699 of JAZLIR010000046.1, read as the reverse complement.
CCTGAAATCAACATCGACAGCATTTCAAACATTCTGGGTATGAACATCACCTTCGTTACCACAGCTAAGACTGATGAAGAAGGTTATGCACTGCTCAAGGAGTTCGGTCTGCCGTTCAAGAATGAAAACAAATAAGTAAGACATGGCAAAAGAATCAATGAAGGCTCGCGAGGTAAAGCGTGCCAAGATGGCTGCCAAGTACGCCAGCAAGCGTGCCGCCCTTAAGGAAATAGTTCGCAAGGGTAATGAAGATCCAGTTGCTGCCTATGAGGCTGCTCAGAAGTTGCAGGATCTGCCTTACAATGCAAATCCAATCCGTCAGCACAACCGTTGTAAGCTGACAGGTCGTCCAAAAGGTTACATGCGCTTGTTCGGCCTTTCAAGAATTCAGTTCCGTGAGATGGCATCTCAGGGCTTGATTCCTGGTGTACGCAAGGCTAGCTGGTAATTGGTATGATTAGTGAGTGTTAATTAAATATTGTCAGGAAGTCCTGATCAATTTAAAACAGTTTTTTATGACAGATCCTATTGCAGATTATCTGACGAGGCTGCGCAATGCCATTCAGGCAAAGCACAAGGTAGTTGAAATACCTGCCTCAAATCTCAAGAAAGAGATCACCAAGATCCTTTTTGAGAAGGGTTACATTCTGAACTACAAGTTCGTAGAGGATGGCCCACAGGGTACCATCAAGGTGGCCCTCAAGTACGATCAGGCCAGCAAGGCTTGTGCAATCAAGAAACTTGAGAGAATTTCTTCTCCGGGCTTGCGCCAGTACACTGGTTATCGTGAAATGCCGAGAGTAATCAACGGTTTGGGTATCGCTATTATATCCACATCAAAAGGTGTTATGACTGACAAGGAAGCCGCTCAGTACAAGATTGGCGGTGAGGTCCTTTGTTACGTATATTAATAGAAGGAGATACTACTATGTCAAGAATTGGAAAATTGCCTATTCATATTCCTGCAGGCGTAACAGTTACGTTTCAGGATGGCGTGGTTGCAGTGAAGGGCCCGAAGGGTTCTCTCTCTCAGAGCATTGATCCTTCAATCAACGTGTCAATTGAGAACGGAGTTATCACTCTTGAGGAAAACTCTGAACTTCTTCAGGACAATCCAAAACAGCGTCATGCCTTCCACGGTCTGTACCGTGCTTTGGTAAACAACATGGTTGTTGGTGTTTCTGAAGGTTATAAGAAGGAACTTGAAGTTGTCGGTGTAGGTTATCGTGTATCAAATCAGGGTAACGTAATTACATTCGAACTTCTTCACTCTCATTCAATTGTCCTGGTTCTTCCTTCTGAAATCAAGGTTGAGACCAAGTCAGAAAGAAATAAGAATCCGCTCATTACCCTGGAGTCATGCGACAAGCAGCTTCTGGGACAGGTATGTGCCAAGATCCGTACTTTCCGTAAGCCTGAACCTTATAAGGGCAAGGGTATCAAGTTCGTGGATGAAGTACTCCGTCGCAAGTCGGGTAAGTCAGCCGCTGCCAAGTAATTAACTTTTAAGAAGTAACATTATGTCAGCAAAAACAGAAAGACGAAATAAGATCAAGTTCCGCGTTCGCAATAAGATTTCGGGTACTGCCGAGCGTCCGCGTATGAGCGTTTTCAGAAGCAACAAGCAGATTTATGTTCAGATCATTGATGACCTGAACGGTAAGACTCTGGCTGCAGCATCTTCACTGGGCATGGAAAAGATGTCCGGCAAGGAACAGGCTGCCAAGGTCGGTGAGCTTATTGCAAAGAATGCCAATGAGGCAGGTGTCACCACTGTAGTATTTGACCGCAATGGTTTCCTGTATCATGGAAGAGTTAAGGAATTGGCCGATGCAGCCCGCAAGGCCGGTCTCACATTTTAATAAACTGCGATTACTATGAACAATAAGGTTAAGGTTACAAATGATGTCGAGCTGAAAGACAGGCTCGTCGCAATCAACCGCGTAACTAAGGTTACAAAGGGTGGTCGTACGTTTAGCTTTGCTGCAATCGTCGTTGTCGGTGACGGTAATGGTATCATCGGTCTTGGTCTCGGTAAGGCCAGCGAAGTTACCGCAGCCATTGCCAAAGGTGTTGAAGCCGCAAAGAAGGAACTTATCCGCGTTCCGGTGTTGAAAGGCACTATTCCTCATGAGCAGTCAGCAAGTTATGATGGTGCTGAAGTATTCATGAAGCCTGCCGCTCCCGGTACCGGTGTGGTTGCCGGTGGTGCTATGCGTGCCGTCCTGGAAAGTGTTGGTATTACTGATGTGTTGTGCAAGTCCAAAGGCTCGTCCAACCCCCACAATCTGGTTAAGGCTACTCTTAAGGCTCTCTCAGAAATGCGCGATGCCAAGATGGTTGCTGCCAGCCGTGGAATCAGTTTGAGTAAGGTATTTAACGGATAATGAGTTACAGATATGGCAACAATCAAGATCAAACAGACAAAGAGCCGTATAGGCGCTCCTATAGATCAGAGAAGAACTCTTGATGCTCTTGGACTCCGCAAGATGAACCGCGTGGTTGAGGTTGAGGATAATGCTTCCATAAGAGGCATGATCAACAAGGTATGCCACCTGGTAACCGTTATTGATTAACTTTTAAAAAGAACAAATCATGAAGTTGAATACATTGAAACCGGCTGAAGGTTCAACCCAGTCACGTAAGAGAATTGGCCGTGGTCCAGGTTCTGGTCTTGGCGGCACTTCGACACGTGGTAGCAAGGGTGCTAAGTCACGTTCCGGTTATGCTAGAAAGATAGGTTTTGAAGGTGGTCAGATGCCTCTTCAGCGTCTTGTTCCGAAGTTCGGATTCAAGAACATCAACCATGTTGAGTATAAGGCAATCAATCTGGATATTATTCAGGCTTTGGCTGAAAAGAACAACCTCGAGAAGGTTTCTGTTGCCGATCTTCAGGCTGCAGGTTTTGTTTCTTCAAAGCAGATTGTAAAGGTCCTTGGTAACGGACAGCTCACCAAGAAGGTTGATGTTGAGGCAAACGCTTTCTCAAAGAAAGCTATTGCAGCTATTGAAGCCGTAGGTGGAACCGCTACAAAACTTTAATTTATGGACTCAGCAAATCTTCTGAAATACGTCATAATCTTTGCGGTTGCAATTATTGTTGCTCTTGTTGTCATTAAGAACTGGGCTACACTTAAGAACATCTCAAAGATTGAGGATCTCAGGAAAAGGATTCTGACAACGATATTGTTCATCGCAGTTTATCGTCTGGGATCCCATATCCTTCTTCCTGGTGTAGATGCGGGTATGCTTGAAAACCTGCAGAGACAGACTGACAGCGGTCTTCTCTCGCTGCTTGATATGTTCTCAGGAGGTGCTTTCTCAAATGCTTCAATCTTTGCATTGGGTATTATGCCTTACATTTCGGCTTCTATCGTACTGCAGTTGCTTACTATTGCGGTGCCAAGTTTCCAGAAGCTTCAGAAGGAAGGCGAAAGCGGCCGAATGAAGATTAATCAGTACACCCGTTATTTGACACTGGCTATCCTTGTCCTTCAAGGACCGTCGTACATTTGGAACCTTCTTAATCAGATGGGCCCTGAATTTGCCAAGGCTATTCCCGTGGGTACCGGTACTTTCGTTGCAACATCTACCATTATTCTCATGGCCGGCAGCTCATTCATCCTCTGGCTTGGTGAGCGTATCACGGACCGTGGCATCGGTAATGGTATTTCATTCATCATTATGGTCGGAATTATCGCACGTTTCCCGTCAGCATTCATGCAGGAACTTACTTCCCGTATGACATTCTCGGGTGCAGGCGGTGGCGGTCTGGTCATGTTCCTGTTTGAGATACTTGTCCTGCTTCTTGCTACTGCAGGTACGATAATGCTTGTTCAAGGTGTCCGTAAGGTACCTGTACAGTATGCCAAACGTATCGAAGGCGGTCGTCAGATTGGTGGTGCACGTCAGTACATTCCACTGAAGGTAAATGCAGCAAACGTTATGCCTATCATTTTTGCGCAGGCTATTATGTTCATTCCTCTTGCTTTCATGGGCAGAGGTGGTGAGCCTTCGGGCTTTGCTCTCAAGTTGATGGATACAGACGGTTGGGTATACAATGTCATTTATGCAGTGCTTATCATTGCCTTTACAATCTTCTATACCGCTGTAACTGTGAATCCGCAGCAGATGGCAGAAGATTTGAAGCGTAATAACGGTTTCATTCCCGGTGTAAAACCCGGCAAACCGACCGCTGATTACATAGACACTGTTATGTCACGCATTACTTGGCCTGGAGCTATCTTCCTTACAATAGTTGCAATCATGCCTGCGTTTGCACGTCTTTTCGGCGTAAACCAGCAGTTTGGACAATTCTTTGGAGGAACATCACTCATCATTCTTGTTGGTGTGGTTCTTGATACCTTGCAGCAGGTTGAAAGTCATCTTCTGATGCGTCATTATGACGGTCTTTTGAAGACTGGCCGCATTAAGGGCCGTTCCGGTATGAGTGCCTATTAAATTATTGAAATGATTTTTCTTAAGACCGAAGAAGAGATTGCGTTGATGCGGGCAGCTAATCAGTTGGTCGGCAAAACTCTTGGTGAAGTTGCCAAACTTATCAAACCTGGCGTGACCACCAATGAGCTGACGCGAGTCGCAGAGGAATTCATCCGCGATAACGGTGCTATTCCTACTTTCAAGGGATACCCGAACCAGGATGGAAGTCCTTTCCCGGCTGCTCTCTGTACATCGGTCAACGAAATGGTTGTACATGGGATTCCGAACGATGAACCTTTGCAAGAAGGTGACATCGTTTCGGTTGACTGTGGTACGCTCCTTAATGGATACAATGGCGATTCGGCCTATACGTTCTGTGTAGGTGAAGTGACTCCGGAAGTTCGTAATCTTCTCAAGATTACCAAGGAGTCTCTTTATATGGGAATAGAACAGGCCGTAGCCGGGAAGCGTCTTGGAGATATAGGCTATGCAGTACAGACTCATTGCGAAAGTCATGGCTATGGTGTGGTAAGGGAGTTTGTCGGACATGGCATTGGACGTGAGATGCATGAGGATCCGTACGTTCCGAATTATGGGAAGCGTGGTTATGGCACACAGCTTAAGAAAGGTATGTGCCTTGCCATTGAGCCTATGATTACACTTGGAACAAGACAAATTCAGATGGATGGAGACGGTTGGGGTGTCAGAACCCGCGACCACAAAGCTTCAGCTCACTTTGAACATACGGTTGCCGTATATCAGGGTAAGGCTGAAATCCTTTCATCGTTTGACTATATTGCGCAGGTTTTAGGAGATAAAGAATTTTAATATGGCAAAACAATCCGCAATTGAACAGGATGGAACCATTGTCGAGGCATTGTCCAATGCAATGTTCCGCATCCAGCTGGAGAACGGACACGAGATTACCGGTCATATATCCGGTAAGATGAGAATGCATTTCATAAAAATCCTTCCCGGAGACAAAGTCAAAGTGGAAATGTCACCGTATGACTTGACAAAGGGAAGAATCGTATTCAGGTACAAATAAATAACTAAGAATATGAAAGTAAGAGTTTCACTCAAAAAACGTACAGCCGACTGCAAGATTGTCCGTCGCAAGGGACGTTTGTATTTAATCAACAAGAAGAATCCCAAGATGAAAATGCGTCAGGGATAAACTCTAAGTAAACAAACTAACAATTATATGGCAATAAGAATCGCTGGAGTTGACATCCCGCAGAATAAGAGGGGTGAAATCGCGTTAACCTACATTTTTGGTATAGGTCGCAGCAGCGCAGCCAAGATTTTGGCTAAGGCTGGTGTGGATAAAGACATCAAGGCTCAGGATTGGACTGATGATATGGCAGCCCGCATCCGTGAAGTCATAGGTGCAGAGTATAAGGTAGAGGGCGACCTCCGCAGTGAGGTTCAGCTGAACATCAAGCGTCTGATGGATATTGGTTGCTATCGCGGTATCCGTCATCGTAACGGCCTTCCAGTTCGTGGCCAGAGCACAAAGAACAACGCTCGTACACGTAAGGGCCGTAAGAAGACTGTTGCTAATAAGAAAAAGGCTACTAAATAATTGAACTATGGCAAAGAAAACAGTTGCAGCTAAGAAGAGAAATGTGAAGGTAGATGCAATGGGACAGTTGCACGTACATTCATCATTTAACAACATTATCGTTACTCTTGCTAACAGCGAAGGTCAGGTTATTTCCTGGTCATCGGCCGGTAAGATGGGTTTCCGTGGTTCAAAGAAGAACACTCCGTATGCAGCTCAGATGGCGGCAGAGGATTGCTCAAAGGTGGCTTTTGATCTTGGCCTCAGAAAGGTCAAGGCATATGTCAAGGGTCCGGGTAATGGTCGTGAATCAGCAATTCGTGCCGTGCATGGTGCCGGTATTGAAGTTATCGAGATTATTGACGTGACACCGCTGCCGCATAATGGCTGCCGTCCACCGAAGAGAAGAAGAGTTTAATTTTGATTTAACGAAAACATTATGGCTAGATATACTGGACCTAAGACCCGCATCGCACGCAAGTTCGGCGAAGCAATTTTTGGAGCTGACAAGTCTTTTGAAAAGAGAAAGTACGCTCCCGGCCAGCACGGTAACAACCGTCGCCGCAAACAATCAGAATATGGTGTCATGCTTGCTGAGAAGCAGAAGGCAAAGTACACCTACGGCGTTCTGGAAAACCAGTTCCGCAATATGTTCGACAAAGCTTCCAGAGAAAGTGGAATTACAGGTGTAAATCTGCTGCAAATGCTTGAGGCACGTTTGGACAATGTTGCGTTCCGTCTTGGACTCGCTCCGACTCGTGCCGCTGCACGTCAGTTGGTAAATCACAAGCATATTACTGTTGACGGAAAGGTGCTGAACATTCCTTCTTATCAGGTAAAGCCTGGTCAGATTGTGGCCGTTCGTGAACGCTCGAAGTCTCTTGAGGTCATTGCTGATTCACTTGCAGGTTTCAACCACGCGAAGTATCCTTGGATTGAATGGGACGAGCAGGCTAAGGCGGGCAAATTCCTGCATAAACCTGAAAGAGAAGATATTCCTGAGAACATCAAGGAACAGCTGATTGTTGAATTGTATTCAAAATAAAAACTAAGAGGTAAATGGCAATATTAGCATTTCAGAAACCTGAGAAGGTTATAATGGTCGAGTCCGATCCTAAGTTCGGAAAGTTTGAATTCCGTCCTTTGGAGCCAGGCTTCGGTATAACCATTGGTAACGCACTTCGTCGAATCCTTCTCTCTACTCTTGAGGGTTTTGCCATCAATACCATCAAGATAGAAGGTGTGGAGCATGAATTCGCTACCATTCCAGGTGTAAAGGAAGATGTTACAAACATTATCCTTAACCTGAAGCAGGTGCGTTTCAAGCAGATTGTGGAAGATGCGGAAAATGAAAAAGTCAGCATCAAGGTTGAGAATACTACTGAATTCACAGCCGGTGATATTGGCAAGTGCCTGAACGGATTTGAAGTCTTGAATCCGGAGCTTGTGATATGCCATCTTGATCAGAAGGCTTCTATGCAGATTGAACTTACCATCAACAAGGGACGTGGTTACATTCCTTCCGATGAGAATAAGGAATTCTGTGTTGATGTCAACCAGATTCCAATTGATTCAATCTATACTCCTATACGTAATGTCAAGTATGTTGTGGAACCTTTCCGTGTTGAACAGAAGACGGACTACGACAAACTTGTTCTTGAGATAACCACAGATGGCTCCATCCACCCGAAGGATGCACTCAAGGAAGCAGCAAAGATTCTCATCTATCACTTCATGCTTTTCTCAGATGACAAGATTACAATCGAGAACTCCGATATGGACGACAATGAAGAATTTGATGAGGAAGTACTGCACATGCGTCAGCTTCTCAAGACCAAACTGTGTGACATGAATCTTTCAGTTCGCGCTTTGAACTGTCTCAAGGCAGCCGATGTTGATACACTTGGCGATCTTGTCCAGTTCAATAAGACTGATCTGCTCAAGTTCCGCAATTTCGGTAAGAAGTCACTTACAGAATTGGACGATTTGCTGGAAAGCTTGAACCTTTCGTTTGGAACCGACATTTCGAGGTATAAATTAGACAAAGACTAAGCAATGAGACATAATAAGAAATTCAACCACCTGAGCCGCAAAGCTGCTCATAGGGATGCAATGCTGGCCAATATGACCGTTTCTCTTATCATGCATAAGAGAATTGAGACAACACTGGCAAAGGCAAAGGCTCTGCGTGTATATGCTGAACCGATTATTAATCGCGCAAAAAAGGATGACACCAGTTCGCGTCGCGTAGTATTCAGTTACCTTCAGAACAAGGAGGCTGTTACAGAACTCTTCAAGGAGATTTCCCAGAAGATTGCTGACCGCCCCGGTGGCTATCTGCGTATAATCAAATTGGGTATTCGCAAGAGCGATGCAACGGAAATGGCATTCATAGAGTTTGTAGATTACGATGAGAACATGGCAAAGGCCACTAAAAAGGCAGCCAAGACCCGTCGCTCTCGCAAACCAGCAGCAAAGGCCGTTGAGGCGCCGGTAGCAGAAACTCCGGCAGAAACTCCGGCTGATGCACCAGCGGCAGAATAATTGCAATAATTATTCATATTACAAGGGCAGAGGAATTGATTCTTCTGCCCTTGTCGTTATATTCAATGACATATCGGAATGTCTTTTTGCCGCGATGTATGGGCATACTGACTATTTAGGGAGTGTCGGGAAGTGCCAATAATTTCCTAACAAATTGATTGGCAATGTGATAGATATTTTATATCTATGATATGGAGAAAAAAATTCCTCCAACAGGCCCTGAGAAGCTGAATTTGGAGGAATTGCAAAAATTAAACTGCGTTAATCTGCATGTCAAAAGTACGAAATTTAGCTGAAATAGCACCAACCCTTGCGTTTTCTGAGTTTGATTTTTATGATCTGTACCGGTCGACGTTTGAGAATAGCGAACTGGGCCGTATAATGAGGCTGCTCCCTCTTCGTGAGATGACCGAGGACTTCGGACTGGCAAGCAAAAGCAGAAGACAAAAGCTGGGGCGTAAGGCGTTCTTCGCACCGCAAGGAAAAGTGGCACTGATGTTCCTGAAGATGTACACGGGACTTAGCGGTCCGAAACTGATGGAGCAGCTGAACGGCAACATCCATTACCAGATGTTCTGCAACGTGATAATAGACCCGCCCCGCCCTTTGTCGAACTACAGGCTGCTGGATGGCTCGTTCGGCACGCAGAAAGAACGCTACGACCTGAAGAAAGTCAAGGCCAGGACAAAGAAGACGGAAATCCTGTACATCTTCTTCGGAATCCACACTGCAAATGTGGTGCAGCTGGCGGACAGGATCGAGAAGAGAGCGAAGTTGGCAGCAGCCTGAGAAACGAAAAACGCACAAAAAGTGCTTTTGCAGAGGAACTATGCCTCCGCCATCGGAAACAGAAGAAAAAGCCGGCCATAACGATCGAAATGAGATATAAAAACGTAATTTTGATGTGCCGAACGCAGAAAACGGATGGGGCTAGTCGCCGCTTCGCTCAAATTGAAAACATTAAACGACAGTCCCTATTTACACCATCTCTATTTCTGTGTTAATGGGCGAGTTATGTTTATTAACAAAAAAGGTGGTAAAAAAAGTGCTGTTAATGTTTGGTGGGTAAGTAAAAGTGCTCTATCTTTGCACCCGCTTTCGCAAGGGAACGCCCGAGCGTTGAGCGCCAGACGAGACGTTCTTTGAACAGA
>JAZLIR010000045.1:0-19454 GCA_045617485.1 Bacteroidaceae bacterium | reverse complement strand
ACTGTCTGCCTCGTATTCGTGAATAAGTTCTATCTCACTGTGCAGCAGTTTCATGGCAGGATTGAACCACTGCATTGCCCATAGCAGGTCGGACAGCAGCAGGTCCAGCGAATGGAAGCGGCTCGCGTGCAGATGCTCGTGCTTCCAGGCCATTGACTCGTCTTCCGATTCCAGCCACTGGCGGGGCATTACAATATACTGCATCCAGTTCAGGGGCTGGCTTACCTGGTTCGATTCAATCACATCGCAGCCTTCGCGGCGGTCGGCATAACTGCCCTGGTCAATGAGGCGTGCTACGGACCTGAGTGACCTGATGTATCTTGCAACAAATATCATAAGTCCTATGGCGTAAGCCACAATAAGTATTATAACCCATGCAGGCTGTCCGGAACTGCTGCCCGTGTCTGGAGCTGTAAATACATCGGCCCGGCTGTGCAGAACCTCGTCTGATGTCTCTGAGCCGGTCTTTGCAAAATCAGACAATACCATTGCAGTTTCCGTATCGGCGGCATCGTGTGCCGGTGCGGTAATATGCGTTTCGGTATGCCTTAGCGGAGTGTGCATGCTGAGTGCTTTTATCTGCACAAACGGCAGAGTGACTGACAGCGTTGCAATGAGAAGCAGCATGAACCGGTTGAAGCGGTGGAATGTCTGCTTTTCAAGGAAGACCCTGTACAGCAGTACCAGTACGGTCACCAGCACTGCCACTTTCAGTTGATATGCCAAGAATGCTTCCATATTATTCTACTTTTTTCCGGACTTGATACGGCGGACCAGTTCCTCAAGTTCATCGACCGATATCTTGTCATCGTCAACAAGGGCCGATACCGCGCTTATGTACGAATTGCCAAAACAGTTTGATACCAGACTTCCCAGGTTGCCGTTAGCGTATTCCTCCCTGCTTACGGCTGCGTGATAGCGGAAGCCGGTACCCTCCTTGGAGTGTCCTATCATTCCGTCGTTCTCAAGAATGCGCACCCGTGTGGATATGGTGTTCACGTGCGGCTTCGGATCGGCATAATGTTCCCTGAGCTCGCTCACGGTCATAGCCCCGTTTTCCCAGAACTGCTCCATAATGAATGTCTCAATTTCAGTCAGTCTTTTCATAATTATGTTTGTTTGACGTGACAAATATATCAACTTACTTTATTAGTTGAACTTATTGCATTAGTTGTTTAAGCTTATTTAACATAGATGAGAAAAGGAATATAGACCAAAAAGACTCAAAAAGTTTACCAAGTTATTTTTTAGGAGTTACGTAAACCTTAAAGAACGGCCGGAATCTGCCCATAATTTTGTAAGTTTGCGCAATTATGGAGAAAAAGAATCTGGTAGGATTGACGCTGGCCGGTTTGCAGCAGGTTGCCGTACAGGTAGGAATGCCGCTGTTTGCCGCGAAACAGATGGCTGAATGGCTGTATGTCAAGCAGATAACCGATATTTCACAAATGACGAACATATCTCTCAAGTTTCGTGACAGACTGTCGCAGGAATACGAGGTGGCACTGTCGGCTCCGATACACAGGGCTGCATCGGCCGATGGAACCGTCAAGTATCTGTTCGACGCCGGTCAGGGACATAGCGTGGAGGCCGTGTTCATTCCCGACGATGACCGCGGTACGCTGTGCATATCGTCGCAGGTGGGCTGCAAGATGGGCTGCGTGTTCTGCATGACAGGACGCCAGCACTATACTGCGAGTCTTACTGCCGGACAGATTCTGAATCAGATTCTCTCACTGCCCGAAAAGGACCGTCTGACCAATGTGGTGTTCATGGGTATGGGCGAGCCGCTGGACAATCTTGACAATGTGCTTGCCGTTCAGGAAATACTGACGTCGGCCTGGGGCATGGCATGGAGCCCTAAACGCATAACAATATCGACCGTGGGCCTGAGGCGCGAGCTCAAGAAACTGATTGAGGGCTGTCAGTGCCATATTGCAGTAAGCCTTCATGCTCCGACACCTGAAAAACGTGCCAGCCTGGTACCGGCCGAAAAGGCATTCTCCATGACTGAAATGCTGCAGGTGCTGTCCGGCTACGATTTCAGCCATCAGCGCCGGCTCTCGTTTGAATACACCATGTTCCAGGGTGTCAACGACAGTCTGGACGATGCAAAACTTCTGGTGCGTGCCCTGCAGGGGCTGTCATGCAGAGTGAACCTGATACGCTTCCATGCCATTCCCGACAGTCCGCTGAAAACCGTTCCGGAACAGGGGATGCTGGAATTTCGGGACTATCTTACTGCCCATGGGGTGTTTGCCACCATCAGGGCATCGCGCGGAGAGGACATATGGGCCGCCTGCGGAATGCTGAGCACGGCAAACGAAAGTGGAAATCAAAACTAACCTGATATGACTATGAAAACAATGGCAAAAACATTGGCTCTTCTGCTTGTCGCAGCTTTGACGGCGGCTTGTGGAAATAACGGAAATGGCGGCGCAACCGTAGAAACGGGCAATGCCGGCAGGACAGTTGACAGCACGGTAACGGTCAAAAAGGCCGTTAAGGCAAAGAAACCGAAAAAAGCTAAGAAAAAGTCAATGCTGACTCCGGGCGCTACCGGCTCACCATACGAGATTCTTGTTGTGGCTCATCCTGAGGATTTCCAGACCGGTGCATACGATTCGCTTTTCGCTGTACTGAATGACGAAATACCGGGTCTGCCGCAGGCCGAACCGCAGTTCCGCGTCTCAAAGGTTACAACTTCAAATTACACCAAGACGCTGAAATACTGCCGTAACATCATTGAAGTCAAGATTGACGGCGATGTATATACCAAATGCAGAATCAAATACACCCAGGACGTATATTCGGTTCCGCAGTTCATTATGACCATTCAGGCGCCCGATGCCAGAAGCTTCTGCGATTTCGTGGCCGAAAATCATGATGTCATAATTGATTTCTTCAACAGAACCGAGCTTCAGCGTGAGGCCACAAAGCTTATGGATGACTGCAATCCGAATATCAGGAAGATGGTCATGAAGAAATTCGGATGTGAGGTAAGCGTTCCATGCGAACTGAGCAAGATAAAGAACGGCCGGAATTTCCTGTGGGCGGCTACCGACAAAGGTGAAAACGACATGAACTTTGTCATCTACTCATATCCATATACCGACCCGGAAACGTTTACCCAGGAATACTGCCTGAAAATGCGCGACAGCGTCATGAAGGCAAATATTCCCGGACCGATGGACGGAATGTACATGCAGACAAGCAGGCCTTTTGTCAGAGTGTATGATTCATCGGTACACGGAGAATACGCACAGTTTGCGCGCGGGCTTTGGGATATTTCCAACTATGACATGGGAGGACCGTTCGTCTCAATATCGAGAGTCGATGAAAAGAACGGAAGAGTAGTTGTGGCCGAAGGCTTCGTGTTCGCTCCGAACGGCATAAAGAGAAAGCTGATGCGCCGTATGGAGGCAGCCCTTTACACCCTGTTCCTGCCCGATGAACTTGATTTGCGGAACAATCAGTTTGAAATTGAAGAAATTACCATTAAACCGGAATAAAAATGGATGAAAGATTGAGAGTTGGCATCACTCAGGGTGATGTGAACGGAATTGGATACGAGACCATCCTTAAGACTTTTGACGACCCTATGATGTACGAGTTCTGCATACCCGTACTTTACGGTTCTCCTAAAATAGCCGCATATCACCGTAATGCACTTGGCCTGCAGACTCAGTTCAATCCGGTGGCATCGGGCCGCAATGCGGAACCGAATCGCCTGAATATTGTTGACTGCAATCCGGCTGAGGTTCATATTGAGTTCGGCACTGCTACTGAAGAAGGCGGCAAGGCGGCTTTCCAGGCGCTGGAACGTGCCGTTCAGGAATACCGTGACGGTCTGATTGACGTTATTGTCACAGCACCTATAAACAAGAACAGCATTCATAGCGACGCGTTCCATTTTCCCGGTCATACCGAGTACCTTGAGGACCGTCTCGGCCAGGGTAACAAGGCTCTCATGATTCTCATGAACAGTTCCATGCGTGTGGCGCTTGCTACGGTACATGACCCCATCTCGGAAGTGGCAGGCAAGCTGTCGGTACAGCTCATTAAGGACAGGTTGACGGTGCTTCATAAGACTCTGAAGCAGGATTTCTGCATTGAAAAACCGCGCATCGCAGTTCTTGGCCTGAATCCGCACGCAGGTGACGGCGGACTGCTGGGCAAGGAGGAAGAGGAAATAATAAAGCCGGCCATTGAGGAGGTGGTGCAGGAAAAGATACAGGCATTCGGTCCGTTCCCGGCCGACGGTTTCTTTGGCAGCGGCGATTACCGCAAGTTCGATGCCATTCTGGCCATGTATCATGACCAGGGGCTTATTCCACTGAAGGCGCTCGATATGGACGGCGGCGTGAATTTCACCGCCGGTCTGCCGGTGGTACGCACATCGCCCGATCATGGCACTGCATACGACATTGCCGGCAGGGGACTGGCCAATGAGGATTCAATGCGTCAGGCTATCTTTTCGGCGATTGATATAGAGAGAAACCGCCGCAACGAGAGGAAAATCCATGCCAATCCTTTGAAGAAGCTATATTTTGACCGTCGTGATGACAGCGACAGACTGCGTTTCGATACTCCGAAGGATTAAGATTCCGGCCATACCGATATGCACTTTGCCATTATAGCGGCCGGGAAAGGCGAACGTCTCGCTGCCGGAGGATCAACGCTTCCAAAGCCTTTGGTCAACCTTGGCGGAATGCCGATGATTGAGAGGCTGGTTCGTGTGTTTACTGATTGCGGCGCACAGAGCATATCGGTCATTATCAATCCGCTGCAGGTTGAGACTGTCAGCTTTATGCAGGGCTTGCAGAAAGAACTGCCAATGAATCTTGTAATCCGTGAGACTCCCAGTCCCATGCACAGCCTGCTAGAACTTGCACCCTATATTGCCGGTAAATCTTTCTGTGCCACAACCGTCGATACGGTTTTCAGCCGTGAAAGCCTGATGAGTGTGATACGCGAAATGCAGACTGGCCGGGCCGACGGCATAATGGGTGTGACACGCTATGTCAGAGATGAAAAGCCGCTTTTTGTCGATACTGACAGCGATATGCACATCAGAGGCTTTCTGGACAGTTCTGATGAATGCCGTTATGTATCGGCGGGGGTATATTGCCTGCCGCCGTCTGCCATAAACGTGCTGGAAAGAGCCGTTCAGAGCGGAGAGAGACGTATGCGGCATTTTCAGCGCATGCTTCTGGAATCGGGCATGAAACTGGACGCATTCGACATGGGCCGCGTAATCGATGTGGACTGTATGGATGACCTTGAAGAAGCCCGTTGTCTTGTGGGTTCCGCGATATGAGAATTCTGCTGGTAAAACGTGATCCTGTATTTTCTCCGTCAAAGGTCGGGGCCGATGCCGCCATTCTTGAAACTGTGGCGCATCGGCTGGAAGAATGCGGCCACGAAGCGATATTGGCCGATGAGGCCGCAATTGCCGCCGCAGGAATACCTGCGGATTGCAGTGCTGTACTTCAGATGACTCGCAGCGAAAGTGCTCTGGCTGTCCTGGATAAGGCTGCCGTGCCGGTGCTGAATGCCCCCGATTCGGTCAGGAAATGTCAGAGAGCTATTCTTGCCGATGCCATGCGCGGGCTGGATGTCATGCCCGAAAGTATGGTATGCCCTACTGCGGGTGAAGTTCCCGATACATGGAACTTCTGGCCATGCTGGGTAAAGAGAGCCGACAGCCAGGCTGCAATGGAGAAGAACGATGTCTGTATAGTGCGGAATGCATCGCAATGCGCTGATGCCATGAAAAATATGGCCGCCCGCGGTGTGACGGAGTGCATGCTGCAGAGGAACGTTATGGGAAAGACAGTAAAGTTCTACGCGGTTGCCGGATGTGGAATAGTTGGAACGCTCCCTTTGATTGAGGACATCGGCCAGCTGCAGAAAAAGGCCGTAAAGGCGGCAGAGGCAATCGGACTTGAAATATATGGAGGTGATGCAATTATTGGAGCCGATGGCAGTGTGACTTTGGTCGATTTGAACGACTGGCCCAGTTTCGGCAGCTGCCGTGAAACTGCGGCGCGGGCAATTGCAAAGCTGACTGTTGACAGATATGGGAAAAGATAACGGTAAGATAAACGCCACCTTCAAGTCAAAAGACACCGAGGAATGGCTTGATGTGGTATTTACCCGGAAGGTAGGGTATGCCATTGCCCTTTTGTGTGAAAAACTGCGTATCCGTCCGAACACGGTAACGATAATATCGATCTTTCTGGGCGTATCGGCCGGTCTCTGTCTGCTGAATGACAATATGCCGCGCACGCTTTGCGGCATAGGCCTGCTTATGACAGCCAATTTCCTTGACAGTGCCGATGGCCAGCTTGCACGTATGACAGGCCAGCAGTCCAGACTGGGACGTCTGCTTGACGGCCTGTCGGGCGATGCATGGTTCATAGCGATATACCTTTGCATCTGTTTCAGACTTACGGGAACTCCAATGCCTTTCTGCAGTGGCAGGCAGTGGAGCTTTTCAGGCATCTTTACGTTGGCTGCGGTGTCGGGCCTGCTGTTTCACGTCCGTCAGGCGGCACTGGCCGATTATTACCGCAATGCATATCTGCTGTTCCATGGTGACAGTTCGGAACTGTGCGTCGGGCGCGAACTGGCCGGCGAACGCAGGCAGTTGACCTGGAAGAAGGACTGGCCGTGGAAAATAGGGCTTTTCTTTTACGGAAACTACACCTGCGTACAGGAGCTTATGACTCCCTGTTTCCAGAAACTGCGCAGGTCTTTGAAGGAAAAGTACGCCGGTGAAATTCCCGCTGAAACAGGACAGCGTTTCTGTTCAGGTACATTTCACCTGCTCAAATGGACCAATATTCTGACTTTCAATACCAGGGCAATAGCCCTTTACATTACCCTGCTTGCCGGAATTCCATGGCTCTATTTCATTTTTGAAATGACGGTAATGGAACTGATATTCATATATATGAGGCGCTCGCATGAGAAAGTGTGCCGCAGTATTGCAGAAGAGATATGAGCAGGCGCTGGCGTAACATATTCTTCATTGCAGGACTGGCATCGGTGGCGATAATGATTATTGCCATGCAGTCCGACTGGCAGAGCGCTGTGGACGTTCTTTCAAAGGCTGGAATATGGTTCCCCGTTATTGTGCTGCTGTGGGCTGTGGTGTACCTCATGAATGCGGTGTCGTACGGACTCATCATCCGTGAGAAGGAATGGCGGAAAGTACCGTTCACAAGAATCATGCAACTCACTGTTTCCGGTTATGCCCTGAATTATGTCACGCCATTCGGACTGTTGGGAGGCGAACCTTACCGTATAATGGAATTGAGCGGCTATGTCGGAGGCAAGAAAGCGGCGTCAAGCACAATCCTGTACTCCATGATGCATGTCTGTTCGCATTTCTGCCTGTGGATGACTGGTATTGTGGTATATCTGGTTCTTCATTTCCTTGCCGATGCCGACAAATATCCGTTGGGCGCAGGTATGGTGTGCATGCTCTCTGCCATGGCCTGTGTCTTTGGCAGCGTGCTTTATCTGTTCTCTCTAGGCTACCGTAAGGGATTTGTGGTAAAGGTCTTTGGACTGCTGTGCCGTATGCCCCTGGTCAGGCGCTGGGCTGTTGGATACAGAGAGTCGCATATCAGTCAGCTGGCAATAATTGATGAACAGATTGCATCACTGCATTCGCAGCGCCGTGCTCCGTTCTGGGGTTCACTGCTTATGGAATATCTGGCAAGAGTGTTCTCAAGCGTGGAGTACTGGCTTCTAATAGGACTGTTCGTGCCGGGCTTCACATTCTTTGATGGCTTGCTGGCGCTTGCCTTCTCATCGCTTTTCAGTAATATGGTGTTTTTTTCGCCAATGCAGCTGGGTGGTCATGAGGGCGGACTGGCAATCGCGGCAGGCGGACTTCAGGTGCCAGGAATATATGGCGTCTATGTGGCGCTGATAACAAGAGTCAGGGAACTTGTGTGGACTGTAACCGGCATACTGCTCATGAGGCTGCCCATAAAAGGAAAAACAGATGATTGACGGACTGCTCATAGATTTTGGCGGCACCATCGATACCGACGGCGTGCACTGGTTCCGTGTCTTCCAGCAGGCGTATTTGTCGGTCGGTAATGACATTGCGGAGGATATGCTCCGCAAAGCCTATGTCCATGCCGAGCGTTCACTGGAACATACGCCTCTGATTGAACCCGCGTTTACGCTGAGTCGCACCATTGAAACCAAGCTTGCATTGCAGTCTGGCTGTCTTGAAGCCGACGGCATTGCGGTTACCAATGTGAAGGGCATACTGGACTGCTGTATGAACATGGTAAGAAAAAATGTATCGGAAGTGTCGGCTCCGGTTCTTGAAAGTCTGTCGGCAAGAATGCCGGTAGTACTGGTGACAAACTATTACGGCAATATGGCAAGCGTCCTTGATGAACTTGGCATATCGGGCTGTTTCAGGGGCATAGTTGAATCGGCTGTGGCAGGGGTACGCAAACCGGACAGCCGCATAATGGAAAAAGGCTGCGAACTTCTTGCTGTCAGTCCTCAAAATGTGCTTATGGTCGGTGACAGCGTAAAAAACGATATGGTTCCGGCGCATGCAATAGGATGCCGGACCTGTCTGCTTGACTGTGGCATGTCATTTGCTGGTAATGCTGATGCGGATTTCCAGGCGGATATGACCATACATACGCTATCGGAACTGCATGTTGATTGATGGTACGGTTCGGACTTATTAAAAATCTTATTGCCGTTGCAGAACCGCTGTTTGACAGGGAACAGTGGAACAGACTGAAGAACCTGATTCGTCAGGGAATCAGGGACGGTGCGTATGGAACGGCGGGCTCATACGGCCTGCCGGTTCTTGAACTCACGTTGAGGGTCGCATGGGTCGTTGTGGAAAAAACAGGCCTGGGACGTCAGGCTCTGCTGACCGTACTGCTTGACCCCATGCTGGAGTCCGGAAAGCTTGATCCAGGGTCGTGCGACCTGCTTGATGCCGATACGGCCGCACTCATGGAGAGACTTCATGGAGTCAGGCTGCTGCGCAGTCAGCACGATTCCGTTCTGGACGAGAACTTCAGAAAACTGCTTGTATCAAAGGCCGGCGATGTGCGCGTAATCATTTGCATGATTGCCGAAAGCTATGTCGTAATGAAGATGGCGGGCGAGCCTGAATTTGCAGTCAGTGAAGCCGACAGATTGAAGATTACGCAGCAGACAAGCCTGCTGTTCACTCCTATGGCGCACCGTCTTGGCCTTTATGCGATAAAGAGTGAACTTGAGGACATGGCGGTGAAATACGAGCACCCCGATATCTATCATGACATAGCCCGGCAGCTTGCACAGACAAAGGCTGCGCGTGAAGCGTATATCGCATCGTTTATCGGACCTGTCAGGGAAAGACTTGAGGCTGCCGGCTTGAAATTCACCATCAAGGGCCGCACAAAGTCCATTTCAAGCATCTGGACGAAAATGAAGGCCCAGAATACCGGTCTTGATCACATATATGACCTGTTTGCAATACGTGTCATTCTTGACGTGGAGCCTTCCATGGAGAAAGCGCAGTGCTGGCATGTGTACAGCATTGTGACCGATATGTACCAGCCTAACCCGAAGCGGCTCCGTGACTGGCTGAGCATACCCAAGAGCAATGGCTATGAATCGCTTCACATTACCGTGAACGGACCTGATAACCGGTGGGTTGAGGTACAGATACGTTCAAAACGCATGGATGACGTTGCAGAACGCGGCCTTGCCGCCCATTGGGCATACAAGGGAATAAAGAGCGAGGGGGCGGCCGATGCTGCTCTTGCCGGCATACGTGAGATACTTGAGAGCGGTGGTACCGTTCAGGAAATGAGCCGCAGTTTCTCCATGGACTTGTATCAGGAGGAGATATTTGTTTTCACCCCCACGGGCGAAGTGCGTCAGTTGCCCAAAGGCGCCACTGTGCTTGATTTCGCATTCTCAATACATACTAAACTGGGACTTACCTGTGTGGGTGCCAAGGTCGGCGGACGCAATGTACGTATCAGTCACAGACTTGAAAGCGGCGATACGGTGCAGATACTCACCCAGTCCAGCCAGACTCCCAAGCAGGACTGGTTGAATATTGCAGTGACGTCAAGGGCCAGAATGCGCATACGCCAGGGACTGAATGAAATACGCAACAAGGAGGCGCAAGTGGGCAGGGAGCTGCTTGAAAGACGTTTCAAGAACCGTAAGATAGAGATATCAGAAAGCGAATTGTCGCATCTCATACTGCGTATGGGATATAAGGCCCAGACTCCTTTCTACCATGCATTGGTGGAACAGGAGATTACTGTCGATGACGTTCTGCGACAGTACGATGAAATGAATCAGACACCGGCCTCGGCCGATGCTCACAGTGCCGAGGACTTCTCGCTGGAACAGGCGCTTCAGATTCAGGACAGAGCAGGCGAAGACGATGAACTTGTCATAGATGCCGGACTTACCGGAATTCAGTTCAAGATGGCGGGCTGCTGCAATCCCATATACGGAGACAGCGTTGCTGGTTTTGTAAGCGTGAATGCCGGCATACGCATACACCGCAGCGACTGCCCGAATCTGAAACGGATGCAGGAACGCTACCCGTACCGTATAGTCAGGGCACGCTGGTCGGCGAAAAGTGGAAGCCGGTACTGCATTACACTCAAGGTGGTAGGTCAGGACGATATTGGAATTGTGTCGAATATCACATCGGTCATCAACAAGGAACCTGACACGCTGCTGCGTTCGATAAGCATTGAATCGGATGACGGCCTGTTTCAGGGACAGCTTTCGGTCATGGTCGGTGATTTGAACCAGCTTAAGCAGCTGATACGGAAAATACAGCAGGTCAAAGGTGTGAAGCAGGTTAGCCGCAGCAACTGATATTTCTGCCAAAAATTCCGATTGTCGCGATATTTGTGTATTTTTGTCAGTCTTACAAAAAAGAAGCGGATTCATGAATGTTGAAGAGATACAGAGAATGAAGCAGCGTTTTCGCATTGTAGGTAACGATGCGGCGCTGAACAGGGCCATAGATGTAGCCATGCAGGTAGCCTCTACCGATCTGGCTGTCCTCATCAGTGGCGAAAGCGGTTCGGGTAAGGATGTGTTCCCGCGGATAATACATGAGAACAGTCTGCGCAAGACAAAGAAATTCCTTGCCGTGAATTGCGGTGCCATTCCTGAGGGTACCATCGATTCGGAACTTTTCGGTCATGTGAAAGGCGCGTTCACCAATGCAATAAATGACCGTGACGGATATTTTGCCGAGGCTAACGGAGGAACCATCTTCCTCGATGAAGTTGCCGAACTGCCATTGTCCACACAGGCGCGTCTGCTGCGCGTGCTCGAGTCAGGCGAATTTATAAGAGTGGGCTCGTCGAAAGTTGAAAAGACCGATGTCCGCATTGTGGCTGCGACAAACGTGAATCTGGCTCAGGCCATTGAATCGCATCGTTTCCGTGAGGACCTGTTCTATCGTCTGAGTACAATTCCAATCAAGGTTCCGCCATTGAGGGAGCGCGGCGATGACATTCCGCTGCTTCTTAGAAAATTTGCGGCCGACTGCGCCGAGAAATACCGCATGCCTGCCATTCAGCTGACCGATGATGCGCGTCAGATGCTCAAGGCATACCACTGGCCGGGCAATATACGACAGCTCAAGAATGTAACCGAGCAGATTTCCATAATGGCGCAGCAGAGGGTCATTACCGCCGATATGCTTCAGTATTATCTGCCGGACCGCATGTCGCAGACCCTGCCGGCGCTTGCACGTCAGCCGCAGGCTGAAAACAGCTTCGAGAACGAACGTGAAATACTGTACAAGGTCCTGTTCGACCTGCGCCGCGACATCACCGACCTGAAGGCTCAGGTGAACAGCATGTCGCAGGGACAGCAGCCGGTGCAGCAGCCGGTGGCAATATTCCCATCGGCCCAGCAGGAGAATGCCGGTTCTGACGATGACATCCAGGATACCGAAGTGTATATTGAGGAGACTCTGTCGCTTGACGAAGTTGAAAAGGATCTCATCAGAAAGGCTCTTGCCAAGCACGGAGGCAAGCGCCGCGGTGCCGCATTTGATTTGAACATTTCCGAGAGAACCCTATACCGGAAGATTAAAGAGTACAACCTGGAATGAAGAGCAAGCGAATTACACGTATGGCGGCAGCTGCGTTTGCCGGCATTATGCTTATGGGCTGTGCCGTATCGTACAAGCTCAATGACACATACATAGACTACAATGTCATCAAGACCATAACTCTTGAAACGTTTGCCAACAGGGCGTCGTACCAGTGGAGCCCGATGGCCCCGATGTTCAACAATACTCTGAGCGATACCTATAACCGTCAGACAAAGCTAAAGCAGGTCAAGCGTGACGGTGATCTGGTCATTGAGGGTGAGATTACATCGTATGACCAGACCAACAAGTCTATATCGGCCGATGGATATTCGTCAATGGTTCAGTTGAGAATGACCGTCAACGTGAAGTACACCAACAATACGAACCATGAGGACGATTTTGAAAAGTCCTTCTCTTCATCGCGTGACTACGACTCGTCACAGCAGCTCTCGGCGGTTCAGGAGGAGCTTGTACAGCAGATGATTGACGATATTGTGGACCAGATTTTTAACGAAACGGTAGCAAAGTGGTGATGGATGCAAAAAAAGATGACCGTCTGCTGGAAATCCTGAATACGTATCTTGAAAAACAACCTGCACCCGGCGGCAACACCGATGAGCTTGATGTGCCGGTGTCGGACGACTATATGGCCCGGTGCATTGACAGCCTTCCTGACATTCCTGAAACACCGGTTGAAAACGAGATTCATTCAAGGACCGAATCCCTGTTGAATTCCTTCATCGGGAACGCGCATGCCATATCGGTGCACATTGATGAAGACGACGTGGAACCTGTATATGAAGCACCTGTGGAGAATGACAGCATGATGTGTTCCGAGACGTTGGCGAACATTTTCCTGAAGCAGCATCGCTATGATAGGGCATTGGAAATTATTAAGTCCCTTTATTTGAATTTTCCGAATAAAAGCGTTTACTTTGCAGACCAAATCCGGTATTTGGAAAAACTGGTAAGAATAAATCAAATAAATTGAAAATAAAATGTTCAAGGTACTGCTTATCATTATTGTGATTCTTGCAATATTCCTTTGCGCTGTTGTAACAATCCAGAATTCAAAAGGCGGTGGTCTGGCTGCAGGTTTCGCATCGTCAAACCAGATTATGGGCGTCCGCAAGACAACTGATATTCTGGAAAAGACCACATGGACTCTGGTTATTGCGATTGTTGTTCTGAGCGTCATAACTGCTTATGTCGGCAAGTCTTCACCTGTTACTTCAGATTCTGTAATGAAGGATGCCGCAATCGAGACACAGCAGATGAATCCGGAAACATCAGTGACTACATTTGATTCTCCCATAGAGATTGAACAGCCGGCTGAGGAATGATTCAGCCTGTCATGACTGTCGCTCCAAAGGCTTTCGGTATATGTCCATCTGTTCCATACAGGTCAGATGGACTTTTTGTATAAATAGACCTTAAGTACCCGATGCTTACACTTGTCATCTGTTCCAAATTTCCGGAAACGTCGCCTGCTTTGCTGAAAAACATTGCAGAGACTGTCGGATGCGAATACGAGGTTGTCCATATAGACAATTCGCAAGGCCGTTACAGCATTTTTCAGGCGTACAACGAGGGCGTTCGTCTGAGCAAGGGCGAGTATCTGTGCTTCATGCACGAAGACCTTCACTTCCATTCGAACAACTGGGGGAGCAAGGTTGAGAATTATCTGAAGGACTTGAATGTCGGTCTTCTGGGTGTTGCCGGAGTGAGTGCTGTCCCTTCAGCCGGCGATGCGAGAATGGGAGGCTATTTCTGGGGCTGCAACTGGGACAGGTACTATATATTGGAAAAGCAGCCGAGATATACCACAGACAGGAAGAAAATCACTCCATCGGGCATATTGCGCGAAGCGGCTGCCGTTGACGGCTTGTGGTTCTGCATGCCGAAACGGATATTCAGTCAGGTCAGGTTTGATGAAGACACCTACGGCGGTTTTCATCTATATGACTTTGATATCAGCATGCAGGTTCAGATGACAGGACTGAAGGTAATGCTTTGCGACGATATCATAGTGGAACATGATTCCGTAGGCATTTTCAGCCCTTCTTTTGCTGACAACCTTGACTTGTTCGGTAAGAAGTGGAAATCGCAGCTGCCGCTGGTGCGGAATATCAGACTCAGCGCAAGAGCACTGGAGAGATTCACAAGGAAGGCGGTAGGGAATCTTGATATCAGAATTAAGAAAGATGAGATTCTTGTGGGCATTATGAAGAAGTTCAGTGAAGAGGACTGTCCGTCTTTCAGCATCCGCGAGAAAAAGGTGATTAACCGTTCCAAACAGGTATATTGGAGAGTCCGTTTTCAGAACGCACGTACGTTAGATGAATCTACCGGCATTATCCGCGAGTACCTGAAAGAGAGCGGAAATCCGTCATGCCTTACATGGAATATCATCGGCAAGTTTATTTATTACGGGCTGATGCGCAAAAGCAGTCGTGTATGAGCAGCGTCATTATTGTCATTCCGGTATATCGTCCCTTTACTGATACTGAGAAGATAAGTTTCGAACAGGGACTGAACATTCTGGGCAGGCATGAGATAAGCCTGCTGCACCCTAGGAAATTTGATGTCAGTTCCATTCTTGAACAATACGGCGGCAGGGGCAGTCTTTCGGAGATGGCCATAGATGACTGCCATTTTACAGGTGTGGCTTCATACAGCGATCTGCTGCTTACTCCATATTTCTACGACCTGTATTCACAGTACGATTATATGCTCATATATCAGCTTGATGCGTATGTCTTCCGTGATGAGCTGGATAAGTGGCTTGACAAGGGATATGATTATGTCGGCGCTCCGTGGGTCCCATCTGAATATTACTGGAAACGTATTGTCGGAATGCCCTGGCAGACAATCAGAAAACTGTTTCCTGTCAAGCTGACCGATATTCCGCATTGCATGAAGTACTTTGCTGTAGGCAACGGAGGCTTCTCACTGCGGAAAATCAGCACCATACGCCAGATTACCGTCGATGACAGAGAGATTATCGGACAATGCCGCTATTATGAGGACTGGTATATAAGTCAGGTTGCAAGCCGTACCCACAGGCTGAATATTCCCGATTACCATGAGGCGCTCAAGTTCTCGTTCGAGCAGTCACTTTCACATTGCTATTCACTGAATCATCGGGAACTGCCGTTCGGCTGCCATTATTGGAGCAATCCCAAATATTACAGAAGGTTCTGGTACCGCTTCATTCCGCTACAGTCACCAGACCAGCGATGAAGCTCCCAGGATGGCGGCGTTCGATTCCGGCAGGGACGAATACAGTATCTTAATCTTTTCCTTCCATATTTCCATAAGGTTGTCGTTCATTTCATGAACCATCTCATTGTGGAAGAATTCCTTTGCCTTTGTAAGTCCGCCAAAGAGGACTATTGCCTGGGGGGCACTGAATTTCACAAAGTCGGCGAATGCGCGGCCAAGAATCAGTCCGGTCTTGACAAAAATCTCCTTTGCAAGGCCGTCGCCGTTTGCCGCTGCATTGAATATCTCTTTCGATGTCAGTGCGTCGGGGGCAAGCTGGCGCAGCATACTTGGACGCGAGTCGTCATGCAGCATCTGACGTGCGGTGCGTGCAACTCCAATGGCACTGGCGTATGTTTCCAGGCAGCCTTTCAGCCCGCAGTTGCACCGACGCCCTCCACGTTCCACGCAGACATGACCCAACTCGCCGGCAAATCCGTCGTGACCGTAAACCAGCTTTCCGTCAATGATGATTCCACTGCCCACTCCGGTCCCCAGGGTTATCATTATGAAGTTGTCAATGCCGCGTGCAACACCGTAGGTGTGTTCACCCAGAGCTGCTGCATTGGCATCGTTTGTCAGGGAGACTTTCAGACCGGTTGCCTTGCCAATCATTTCCGCAAGCGGTACAACCGTCGGTCTGCCGTTGCCGTCGCGTCCCCATTTCAGATTTGGTGCGAATTCAATGCTGCCTGTATGGTAATTGGCGTTGGGCGCATCGGCTCCAATGCCTATTACATGTCCTTCGGACACTGTTCTGCTGCATAGGTTCCCAACAGCACCGGCAAGCTCGCTGATGAATTCGCTAACGGTGGGCTGCATGGATGAAATGACACATGTGTCGAGCACGTTGCCATTGCGGTCAACGACACCGAGCTTTGCGCTCTGCCCACCTATGTCAATGCCTATGGCCAGTTCCTTCATCGGCCTGAACCGTTGGATGATGTGAGTTCTTCCTTGATGCGGGTCCAGTCTGAAAGAACCTTGCGGTAGTACTGTTCAACCTTTGACCATTCGTAGAAGTACGGGTATTCAACCCCTTTTGAATCCTTGTAGCATTCAAAAGGCAGAGTGGCTTCCTTTTCGTTCAGCAGTGCGCGCACCAGTATGGTTCCGCGCCAGTTCTTGTAGAACACAAGCTGCAGGTTGCTTCCCATGTGGACAATGTCGTAGGCAACCCATTTGTCGGCTACACGTTCAAGGTCGGCCGGGTCCCATCCGCAGTCGTTGACCTTCATGAGACAGAGCAGCGGGAACAGGGCGGTGTCGTGACCATAGCGCAGGTTGGCACTTGGGGTCTTGGCGGCTATGGCGGCATCGGCCTTGTCAAGAATGTCCTGTAACAGTGTGGCGTGGCCGTAAGGTACTACCGAGTTTGTAATCGGGTTGAATGCCGACTGGGTGTACCAGTACATGTTGTTCTGCAGGAAGTTGTCGTACCATTCCTCGTATGTGAACACGTCGTTCAGATCAAAACCCAGGTCGTGGCTTCCCATGTTGGCGGCAACTTCATATATCTGGTTGTACAGACTGGCCGAGTTGTTCCTGGGTGCGGCGCTCGAGTTGGGCTTCACATACTGGGTTATGAATGTGGTATCGGTGAACAGCGCTGCCATAAGGCGTTCCGGATGCGTGTGACGGGCGTTGAAGTCACTTACTGCGGCATTCTTCTCACGGCTGTTCTTGGCAGAGTTTATGGCGCGGTCCTCGTAGTTCATGTAGCCTTTGTCGTAGTCGCTGTCATTGTAGTCAATGTCCATCTTGGGCTGCTGTACCGAAAACTCCATAAGCGCTGCCGTCATGCTGGCCATGACGCGGTGCGAAGTGGTTGAACGGGCAACGATAGTATTCTTCTTGTTGAATATCTGCGGAAAGTTCTCCACCATGCGGCGTGCAATGCCCCGGTGCTGCATCTGTCCCTTCTTTGTCAGGTCACCCAGGTGGCCGCTGGCATCGTTCTTCATTATTTCAAGACGGTCCATCACGCTTTTGCCGAATTCTGTCAGCACTCCCTTGTCGTATGCTTCCTTCAGCGTGTTGTACGGACCGGAATACTGCGGGTCATTGAGCAGGTAGCGTGAACCGTGACGGCCGTAGTGGCTCAGGTAGAACGGCTTGAAACCCTTCGGTGCCTTGCTGTATGTCACACCCGGATCAATGTATTCGGTCATGCTGCCTCCAAAGTTGAACAGGTTGCTGTCATTGATTTCGTCTTTTTTAATGACTTCTGCATTTATTGCGATGGCTGCCAGAAGAAACAGACCTGTCAAAAGCTGTCTTTTCATGTTTTTTATTTGTTGTTAGTTGCGGTTTTTGAATGTAACAGGGCAAAAATAAGAATAAATATCCTAATTTTGCGAATTGTAATCAAGACAACAAATCAAATTTCTATAAAATGAACAGTAAAGAACTGATGAACAAAGCAGCCGACAACATTAGAATTCTGGCTGCATCAATGGTCGAGAAGGCCAAGTCCGGTCACCCGGGCGGTGCCATGGGCGGTGCCGATTTCATTAACGTGCTCTTCAGCGAATTTCTTGAATATGATCCCCGCAACATGAAATTTGAAGGCCGTGACCGTTTCTTCCTGGATCCCGGTCACATGGCTCCCATGCTTTATTCACAGCTTGCTCTCATAGGCAAATTCTCAATGGAGGAACTGGCAACACTGCGTCAGTGGGGCTCGCCTGTAACCGGTCATCCGGAACTGGAAGTTGCACGCGGCATTGAAAACACATCGGGTCCTCTCGGCCAGGGTCATGTATTCGCTGTAGGTGCAGCCATTGCTGAAAAGCATCTGGCAGCAGTTCTGGGCGAGGAAGTCATGAACCACAAGATCTACGCCTACATTTCAGACGGTGGCATTCAGGAGGAAATCAGCCAGGGTGCAGGCCGTATTGCAGGCACACTGGGTCTTGACAACCTTATCATGTTCTATGATTCCAATGACATACAGCTTTCAACCGAATGCGCAGTCGTTACTGCAGAGAACACTGCTGCCAAGTATCGCGCATGGGGCTGGAACGTATATGAGATTTGCGGTAACGACGTTGACCAGATTCGCGGTGCCCTTACAATGGCCCAGAACGGCAACGGCAAACCGACCATCATCATTGGCAAGACCATCATGGGCAAGGGTGCCCTGAAGGCCGACGGTACCAGTTACGAACGCAACTGCAAGACTCACGGCGCTCCTCTTGGCGGTGACGCCTACGTCAACACCGTTAAGGCTCTTGGCGGTGATCCCGAGAATCCTTTCCAAATTTTCCCGGAAGTCAAGAAGCTTTACGCAGACCGCGCAAAGCAGTTGCGCAAGATCATGGATGCCAAGTACGCAAAGAAGGCTGCCTGGGCAGCTGCAAACCCCGACAAGGCAAAGCTGCTTGAAGAATGGTTCAGTGGCAAGGCTCCCAAGATTGACTGGTCAAAGGTTGAACAGAAGGCCGATGACGCCACACGTTCAGCAAGTGCTGCAGTTCTGAGCCAGCTGGCACAGCAGGTTCCCAACATGATCTGCGCAAGCGCTGACCTGAGCAACTCGGACAAGACCGACGGCTTCCTGAAATATACCACCAACATGGTCAAGGGTGACTTTAGCGGTGCATTCTTCCAGGCCGGCGTTGCCGAACTTACCATGGCATGCTGCTGCATAGGTATGGCCCTGCACGGCGGTGTCATTCCTGCTTGCGGTACATTCTTTGTATTCTCCGACTATATGAAGCCGGCCGTTCGTATGGCAGCTCTCATGGAACTCCCCGTCAAGTTCATCTGGACCCATGATGCATTCCGCGTAGGTGAGGACGGTCCTACACATGAGCCCGTTGAGCAGGAAGCCCAGATCCGTCTCATGGAGAAGCTCAAGACCCACAAGGGCAAGAACTCAATGCTGGTTGTACGTCCCGCTGACAGTGACGAGACCACTGCATGCTGGAAGCTTGCAATGGAGAACACCACAAGTCCTACAGGTCTTATACTGAGCCGTCAGAACATCAAGACTCTGCCCGCAGGCACTGACTACAGCCAGTCAGCAAAGGGTGCTTACGTTGTAGCCGGCAGCGATGCC